>NZ_CDOI01000100.1 GCF_000827555.1 Capnocytophaga canis | reverse complement strand
AAGAATCAAACCGATTGGCTGGTTTAGTACCCGATAAAATGCCTTCGCTCAAAAAGATTTTCAATGCCGATGATAAAACCTTGAAAGAAAAAATACGCTCCGAAGACTTCCCTAAGGTCAACGAACTTAAACAGTTGTTAGAAGGCGATGATTTGAGTAGCCAAACCATCCAACAGGCAAGAGTTTTAGAAGGTTCGGTACGTAATACGGGGGTTCATGCTTGTGGAGTTATCATCACTCCAGATGATATTACTAATTTTGTACCAATTTCATTAGCAAAAGATTCGGATTTATTCGTTACCCAATTCGATAACTCGGTAGTAGAGAGTGCAGGACTTCTGAAAATGGACTTTTTGGGGCTTAGTACACTCACCCTTATCAAAGATACAGTGGAAATCATTAAATTACGTCAAGGAATTGACCTTGATCCCGAGGAATTTCCACTGGACGATAAAAAAACTTACGAACTTTTCCAACGAGGTGAAACCGTCGGTATTTTTCAATACGAGTCCCTTGGAATGCAAAAATACATGAAGGAGTTGAAGCCTACTGTTTTCGCTGATCTCATTGCGATGAATGCTCTCTATCGACCTGGCCCGTTGGAGTATATCCCGAGTTTCATTCGCCGAAAACATGGCACGGAACCTATTGTGTATGACCTTGAAGCTATGGAGGAATACCTTAAAGAAACATACGGAATCACAGTGTATCAAGAGCAGGTAATGCTCCTTTCTCAGAAATTAGCAGGATTTACCAAAGGTGATGCAGACACTCTACGTAAGGCAATGGGTAAAAAACAAAAGGACGTACTGGACAAGATGAAACCTAAATTCATCAGTCAGGCTGCCGAAAGAGGACATGACCCCGAAAAGTTAGAAAAAATTTGGCGAGATTGGGAGGCCTTTGCAAGTTACGCCTTTAACAAATCGCATTCCACATGTTACGCTTGGATTGGCTATCAAACAGCTTTTTTGAAAGCTAACTACCCCGCGGAATTTATGGCGGCCGTACTATCCAATAACATGAATGATATCAAG
>NZ_CDOI01000099.1 GCF_000827555.1 Capnocytophaga canis | reverse complement strand
ACTAGTATGGCCCGGGGGATCCTTAAGTCGTGTCCTTCTCCTACGATCTTGTGAACGATGGATATTTTCTTTCTAAACTTTAAACAAACAGTGGAGAGATGTTGTTGTGTGTGGAACGACGCTTAGCCTACCGAGGAAGATCCAGACTACAATAGAATATGTGGCCAAAACTCTCCGCAACTTCAGCAGCAAAAAGGATATTATTGACATAACCTCCTCACAAAAAGTACACAAATGGCTAAATAACAGAGCCCCTCTTTTTACTAGGGAAATGGTGGATGTGGACTTTAGAATTTAAGATAATAAAGCTCTTGATCCC
>NZ_CDOI01000098.1 GCF_000827555.1 Capnocytophaga canis | reverse complement strand
ATTGCAGAGGCTTTGACAGGAAACTACGAGAGCCAATTGGTGCGTATTGAAAATGCTCAGTTTACGGATGTTTTAAAAATCTACAGTGGAACTCAAACTATCACTACGGATTGTACCAATCATTTGGTTGTATACACTCGAAAAGAAGCATCTTTTGCAGGAAAAGATGTTAGCGATAAAAAAGGTACAATCACTGGGGTAATGGCTGTCCATAACTCTACTATTCAACTCATAATGAGAAATGTAACTGATGTGAAATTTGAAAATGATTATACTAAATGTGAAGGAGATAATCCTGATACAGAGGCAACTCTGAAAACTGTAAAAGAAATACGTGAATTACTTAAGGCAGAAACTTTTGTTTTTGAGGAAAA
>NZ_CDOI01000097.1 GCF_000827555.1 Capnocytophaga canis | reverse complement strand
TATCGAGAGACAGGAGAAAAAAATAAAAGAATAGAATATTATTATACAAAAGGAGATAGACTCTATGTGTTAAACCCTGGCTCTGGCTTTAAAGTTTCTGCTTCGATATATGAATTTCGATATGAATTTTCTGATTCGGATAATATCTTGATTCTACAACTATATGTAAACGGAGAACTAAGTAATTACAAAGAGTTTTTGAAACGTAAATA
>NZ_CDOI01000096.1 GCF_000827555.1 Capnocytophaga canis | reverse complement strand
GAAGAAATGTCGCTTACGGCTGTTTTCGAGGAGGGCGTTTTTACCTACAAAGTAACAATTAAGAGCAACAACACGGCTTGGGGTAGTGTATCTCCTGAAAGTCAAACCCTTAATGCGGGTCAAACAGCAAAAGTAACAGCCACGCCCGTAGCACCGCATAAATTCAAACATTGGATAAACACGGCTACTCAAGCGGTGGTTTCTACCCAAGCGGAGTATAGCTTTACCGTAAACGAAGAAATGTCGCTTACGGCTGTTTTC
>NZ_CDOI01000095.1 GCF_000827555.1 Capnocytophaga canis | reverse complement strand
ATAATTATTACGTGTGAAATAAACGGTATTGCCATCCTTAGTAAAGACAGCCGTAGATTCGTTGAATTTTGTATTAATATCCGATGGAAAGAGATGTTTGTTTGACAAAGTAATACTGTCCTGTTGTGCTATGTATAAATCGTAAAAACTCTCGCCTGTCCATTGTGAAGTTTGCTTGAACATACTACTATTACTCGCTGCAAAAATAACCTTATCTCCACCATAGAACGCAGCTCCATACTCTGAATGCTCTGTGTTGATATCCGTATGATA
>NZ_CDOI01000094.1 GCF_000827555.1 Capnocytophaga canis | reverse complement strand
CCAACACGCCATCAGGTACGTACACAGGTACTTATACGATTTGTGATAGAGTGAATACGAGCAACTGTACAAGCACTATGGTAACTATAGTAGTTACAGCTGTAACAATCCCTACGGTAGTCACCGCTACTGATGATGTAGTCACTGTAACGACCACTCAAAGTGGAACTGTAGTTAACGTGTTGGATAATGATAAAATTGGCACGAACACACCAACAACATCTGATGTAACGATAACTGTAACGTCAACCCCAACGGGAACAATCGTACCGAACTTAGACCCATCGACAGGAAATGT
>NZ_CDOI01000093.1 GCF_000827555.1 Capnocytophaga canis | reverse complement strand
TATTACCAAAAGTATCTGTTGCTGTGATGGTTACCGTTATCGTATTACCTGTTACATTACACAAATCCATAGGCTTAACTGCAGAGTAATTATTTGTGATAGTAGCCACCACTCCACAAGCATCAGTCACATTAACACTTGATAACCAATTACTTACCTGAGTGTCTATATTCGGTGCTTCACAACTAATCATCAAATCTGCTAAATTATCAATTACAGGAGCTTGAGTATCATCAATAGTGATGGTTACTGCAACTCTACCACTCTCACAACCCTCTGCATTTACTTGGCTTACGTATTTAGTGGTAACTGTATTAGCCGTTACATTGCGTGAAACTGTTGGTGTGGCGGCCAGTTGAGTAG
>NZ_CDOI01000092.1 GCF_000827555.1 Capnocytophaga canis | reverse complement strand
AAAGCTTCCCAATTATCTGTACAAATCTCATCAAAACTAACACCCAATTTCTTCAATTTCTCACGAAGTTTTTGGGCTGTTTTTATATTTCGTTTGCCCCATACCCACGCTACAATTTCCTTTGTTTCAGCAGAATAAGCATAAATTAACCATTTTTTATTTTTCTTTTTTCCCACAAAAGTCCAAAGTTCATCAACTTGTAACGATTTGTATTTGTTTTGTTTGGGTTTGATTTCTCGATTGAAATT
>NZ_CDOI01000091.1 GCF_000827555.1 Capnocytophaga canis | reverse complement strand
ACAAAAGTCCAAAGTTCATCAACTTGTAACGATTTGTATTTGTTTTGTTTGGGTTTGATTTCTCGATTAAAATTTACCAAAACCGAAAGTACTTTTTTGATGTTAACTTTCTCAATTTCAGCAATATCACGAATACCTACATTTCTTGCCAAAAGCAAAAGAATTTTCGCAGCAATATGCGAAGCCCAACCTTTGTAGGTCAGATTATGGTCGCCGATAAATTGGCGTTTACAGGTTTTGCAAAGATAGTTTTGTTTTTT
>NZ_CDOI01000090.1 GCF_000827555.1 Capnocytophaga canis | reverse complement strand
CCTGCCATACCAGTACAGATAGTGGCTACATCAGGTTTGATAAACTGCATCGTATCATAAATTCCAAGACCTGCGTATACACTTCCTCCTGGTGAATTTATATAAATCTGGATGTCTTTGGAACTATCAACACTCTCCAAAAACAACAACTGAGCTGTTACAATATTGGCTATATGGTCATCAATACCCGTTCCCAAAAAGATAATTCTATCCATCATAAGACGAGAAAAAACATCCATTTGAGCCACATTCAGTTGACGTTCTTCCATAATATAAGGCGTCATACTTGATATGATTTTATCATAGTAAAGACTATTTATACCATGTTTTTTAGTAGCGTATTTTTTAAATTCTTTATTGAAATTCATAGGTTTATGGATTTTTATTATGTTTGTACGGAAAGTTCTTCAAAAACTCTGCCGTATGAAGTATTTTATTTTTATTTAGTAGAATAACGTTTTCTGTAGTAATATAAAACGCTTAACCTCAACAGTATAACCGCATATGCGCGATGAAAAACAAACTTATAAAACTGACAAAATGACAACTAAAGTCAAATTTCGAGATAATCTCCCTGTTTGTTGAAATGTATGCAAGACGGTAATAAAATTAAAGATAATATATTACGATGAAAAGGCGTTAAACCAAATTTAACGCCTTTGTATGTCAAAACACTAATAATTTCTATGCCTCGTCTGTTTTGTAAACTTCTTTGATGAACTCATCGAAAGTAGCTTTTTTAGTATTCGTTTTTACATTAGCTTTGTAAAACTCTAACAGTTTGTTCAATACTAATTGCTGATTGATGCGTTGCATTTCCTCTCTGTTTTGTAAGATTTTACTTACAATTCCATCTACGTACGAATCATCATCAACAGGCATTCCGTATTGAGTCAATTGATTTTTCACATAGCTATTAGCATAGTCCTTCAACTCGTCAAATGTAGGATGCAAATTATTGTCTCCTAATATTTTACCTTCGATAAGTTGATAACGAAGTCCTTTTTCTGATTTCTCGTATTCAGCGTCAGCTTCCTCCTTTGTCAATTCTTTTTCACCTGCCGTACGTAACCATTTTTTCAAGAACTCTGCTGGTAAATCAAACTGAGTAGTGTTTACCAAATAGTCTGTAACTTGGTTTAGAAAATGCTGATCTGCTTGTTCTGTATATTGAAATTGAGAATTTTTCTTGATTTCTTCACGTAACTCAGTCTCTGATGTTACTGTTCCTGCGGGGAACAACTTATCGAAAAGCTCTTGATTCAAATCAGCTTCCTCACGAACATTAACCTCTTCGATTGTGAAAGTTACCGTAACGTCCAAGTGATGCACATCATCATGTGACACTTTCAAAAAGTGCATCAAATCGTGCTCATCATTAAACAATCCTTTGGTTTGCAGTTGTAACTGATCTCCTATCTTTTTACCTACAAACACTTTTCGGTTATCAGCACTCAAGGCTTCCAACTTGAAAGTTGCTTGATTATCAATCTTTTTCTCTTCGTTAAAAAACGATCCTGTGATTTCAATATCGTCTTGATTCAAAATCTCGCCTTTTGAAATCAATTTTCCAAATTGCTTACGAATACGCTCCACTTGGCGATCAATAAGTTCATCTTCAATTGAGATTTCATATCGAGTAATACCGTTTTGAGGCTGTAAATCAAGCTCAAATTTAGGAGCTAAGCCTACTTCAAATTCAAAAGTAAAGCTTTCTGCATCCCAATTAAAATCTTGCTGTTCCTTTGGAAGTGGATTTCCTAAAATATCTAATTTTTCCTCAACAATATATTTGTTCAATGAATCCTGCAATAATTTATTTACCTCATCAAATAGAATTGCTTTTCCATATTGTTTTCTAATCATTCCCATAGGAACGTGTCCTTTTCTGAATCCAGGTACATTTGCTGTTTTTCTGTAATTTGTAAGCACTTTTTCTACCTTATCAGCATAATCATCCTTTTCAATAGCAACTGTAATCACAGCGTTCAAAGCATCAATTTGCTCTTTTGTAATATTCATTTTTTAAAATATTTAAGTCTAAAAAAATTCAGTTCGCAAAGGTAATATAATATATGGAAACTAAAAAATTTTTGAATTATTTTCTTTCTCCTTAGATTCAACCCCCAAGTGCAATTTTATTTTACAAAACTATAAAATAAACTCTTTTTTTTCATCCTTGCAAAGCTTCGGCTATCAAATAACCTCCTGTCCAGGCATTTTGGAAGTTGAAACCTCCCGTAATCGCATCTACGTCTATGACCTCTCCAGCCAAGTATAAATTTTTTAACATCTTACTTTCAAACGTTTTAAAATTTATTTCAGAAAGAGCCACTCCCCCTGCTGTGACAAACTCTTCTTTAAACACGGATTTTCCATTGATTACAAACCTTGAAGATGTTAGCACTTCGGACAATGAATGCAAAGAAGTTTTGTTCAAATTTGCCCAAAGTATGCTATGCAAAACACCCGCCCTATCTAACAACCTTAACCACAATCGCTTAGGAAGATTAGGAAATGATGTGTTTTGAAGCATTTTCTTAGGTTGCGTTTGTTTAATTTCCTGCAAATATTGCAGAACTTCCTCTTTACTAGGTTGTTGCAAGTCATTACATAACCAATTGACTTTCAACACACAGCGATAATCACGCTCTGCTAAAACTCTGGCACCCCAAGCCGATAGTTTTAATATGGCAGGTCCACTAAATCCCCAATGAGTGATAAGCAATGGAGCTATATTTTTGATTTTTAAAGATTTATCATGTATGTCATACAAAGAAACCTCAGCAGTAGTCGATATCCCTGCCATGTCTTTTATAAAGTCATCGGAAGTGTTAAATGTAAACAGAGATGGCACAGGGGGAACTATCGTATGCCCTAATTTTGCCAATAAATTCCATATTTTAGGATTACTTCCCGTAGTAATAATCAGTTTTTCAGCACGAAAAATACTATCAGATGTTTTTACTTCCCAATATGCATCTTCTCTATAGAAATCAATCACATTATGAGAGTTAAACAACTCAATACCAAGACATTTCACTTGTTCTAAAAAACAATCAATAACACTCTGTGAAGTGTTTGATTTTGGGAAAACACGTCCGTCTGCTTCTGTTTTGAGTGCTACTCCCCGACTCTCAAACCACTCAATAACATCACCACACATAAATCGACTAAAAGGGCTAAGCAATTCTCGTTCACCACGTGGATAATTCTTTACCAAATTTTGAGGAATAAACTCGGCATGCGTAACATTGCACCGACCACCGCCTGAAATACGCACCTTGGACAATACCTCTTTCCCTTTCTCTAGAATAGCAATTCTATAGTTTGGATTTCGCTCAGCACAGTTAATAGCTGTAAAAAAACCTGCAGCTCCTCCACCAATAATTACTATGTCAAACTTCTGTACATTTTTCAAAATATCAGACGTATTTTTCTTAAAACGTTTATTATTAACAATAAATTTTCTGTCATTTCGACTGATAAAGCAAAAAACTCTGTCGTACATTTGTATTCACTGAAAAGAATATAAGTGCATGACAAAGTCTTCTTTTTATCTAATTTCTGAACCTGATTACGGATAGGGAGCCAGAATAACCTCTAATCCATCAAGTTGCTCTGTGATAGGAATTTGGCATCCTAAACGGCTGTTTTCCTTGACATGATATGCCTCAAAAAGCATCGCCTCCTCATCAGCAGACATCTCAGGAAGAGTTACATCATTCTGTACATAACACTGACAAGAAGCACACATTGCCATACCTCCGCAAACGCCTATTTCACCATCCTGTGCAATTTCGTAAGCCCTCATGACTTCCATGAGATTCATATTCATATCCGTAGGAGCTTGTAATTCAAAAAGAACCCCTTCCCTATCGGTTATTTTCAAGGTAATATCACTCATTTTAGTAGTATTCTATTTTGCGTGTTCTAATTTTGGAAGGCACCTTATTTTCGTATAGAACAACTTCTTTCCAATTTCCGAATTTGTCAAATGAATATTTGTACTGATGATCGAAATCAGGAGTTCTATGCAAAATCAACAGTCCATTTTTATCGAAAACTTTCTTAGAGACAGTCTCCGTTTTAGTCTTAATAACTTCGGTTTCACCTCCTGAAGATGCGTAGGCCAAATTTGTTTCCATATAAAAATCTGGATCATCAATGGCTGTACATACGGACTGAACTAGCTTTCCTTTTTTGTACTTATAGACGCAAATAGTTACTTGATCATCCTCATTGGTAAATTTAGATTTTACTAAATATCCCTCTTTATCATACTCATTTTCAACTCTTAAGAATACACCAATATCTGGATAAAGTTCTTCGGAATGAGTTACTTTATTAGCTTTGTTATAACGATAATGTTTTTCCTTTACATACTCCGGGCGTATTTTCTTCTCCAAAATAAGATTCTTCTCTTCATACTCTTGGATGTCTTTTTCTAACACAGAAAGACTGGCTACTTTATTTTTTTCGATGCAATTTCCTAAGTCATCATATTTGAATGTTGTTGTCAAAAGCCATTCACCTCCTTCGTTTTCATCAATTTTGACTAACTGCCCTTTCTCATTATAAAAATATCCTTTGTCAACTACCAAATCTCCATCATCGGCAGTAAAAATTGTTTTACTTCCAATCACTTTTCCCTTTTTATCGTACTTGAAAGTCATACCTCCAAAAGGAACTCTATCAGTGAAATAGGTTGTTACACTCATATTTTTACCTGTCCTATCAAACGTATAAGCAATATTGGTTTTAGAATATTTGGTTTTATCACGTTCAATATTCCAATCTTCTGTTAAAGGAATAAGTTCATACTTTTTACTATCAACTGTCTTTTTCCCTTCCTTGTCAGGTTCTAAAGAATACGAATAATCTTGTACTTGCTTTATATTTCCCTTCAACTGCAAGGTCTTGGTGCTTATCGTGTCTATTTGTCCCCAAAGCGACACCGTGTTTGTCATAAAAATGACGAACATGATCAAGTTTCTCAATCGTTTCATCTCTCCTATTCTCGTTTTAATTCCTACTATTCTATTGATTTAACTACGGCCTTCTCAGCTTCTTTTCGACTTCCGTCAAAACCATCTACACCTGACACAGTGGTGTATTTAAGTACATATTTTTTACCTGGGTTGAGTCGATTGTAAACACTTTGACACATTAATGTTGCTTCATGAAATCCACAGAGAATTAATTTCAATTTACCCGGATAGATATTAATATCTCCTATGGCGTAAATACCCTCCACATTGGTTTGATAATCTAAAGCGTTATTCACTTTAATGGCATTTTTCTCAATTTCTAAACCCCAATTAGCAATAGGGCCTAATTTAGGCGTCAATCCAAAAAGCGGAATAAAATAATCCGTTTCAACCTCTTGTCGATTTCCCTCAACATCCAACACCAATGATTCTACTTTACCTTTTCCTTTTATTTCAACCACTTCACAAGGGGTAATCAGATTGATTTTCCCTGCATCTTTTAATGCTTTTACTTTCTCTACCGAATCCAAAGCTCCACGAAATTCGTTACGACGATGAACTAACGTAACTGATTTTGCTATATTCGCCAAGTAGATACTCCAATCCAAAGCCGAATCTCCCCCTCCCGCAATGACTACACGCTTCCCTGCGAAACTTTCGGGATTTCTAACAAAATATTCCACCCCTTTTTCTTCATAATCAACTAGATTAGCTAACTCGGGCTTACGAGGCTCAAAAGTTCCTAATCCTCCTGCAATGGCTACCGCCTTACCTTTAATTTTGGTTCCTTTATTGGTTGTAACAACAAAAGTTCCATCCTCATTTTTATCAATGGTTTCTGCTGTTTCCGACAATGTAAATTCAGGTTGAAATTGTTTAATTTGCTCCATGAGATTATCTACCAATTCACCTGCCCCAACGCTTGGATAGCCTGGTATATCAAAAATCGGTTTCTTAGGATATAACTCCGCCAACTGCCCTCCTGGCTGTGGCAATGTGTCAATCAAATGACATTTCATCTTCAACAACCCAGCTTCAAAAACGGCAAAAAGCCCAGTAGGACCTGCCCCTATAATGATTATATCGGTTTCTTTCATTCTATCTATGTTTTTTTCTCAAAAACTGTGCAAAAGTATTATTTTATTACCAAATAAAAAAACAAACCCCGAACTATTAAGAAGAGATTAATTCCTTTTTAACGTAACCAGAATTTGTTTTTACATATCTTTATGAAAGTCTGTTATATTCCAAACTTACCTTCCAATTATTATAACAAAAGGTTTGTTTTTTAAAAAACGTTGCCGTAAACAACCCCACCGATGGTTTTTATGGGTTCATAAAGCACTGAGTTTTTCAAGGTCTCTTGTGGTAACCATTTATCAGTTTGCCATGTTTTCTCCAAAACAATGAACAGCGACCCTGCAATAATGGCAGTTTTGAGTAACCCGAAAACACCTCCTCCTAATCTATTTAACAATCCTAACGAGGCAAATTTGACTACTTTTGTAAGTAATTTTGCTAAAAGCATCACGCCTAACATTATCAAAATCAAGGTGAAAACAAAAGAAATCACTTCCATTGTCGATTTTTCAAAAGAAACATATTGGCTCAAGATATCAGCAATATAAAACGAAAAATGAATAGCCCCGTAAATTCCTAATATAATTGCAAGTAACGAAGCTAACTCAATAATGAGTCCTCTCCATAGACCTCGTACCAAACCAAACCCTAATACAACAAGTAGGATGATATCAATCGTATTCATAACTTAATATCCCTCACCTTTTCCTCCTGTGACAATGGCAATTCCGTTGGAAGTTCCGATGCGTTCTACTCCCAAATCAATGTATTGTTTTGCTGTTTGAAAATCTCGAACACCTCCTGAAGCTTTAATCTTAGCCTTTCCGTTTACAGCTTCTTTCATAAGCTGAACATCCGAAAGAGTTGCTCCTCCTGTACCAAATCCTGTAGAAGTTTTCACAAAATCAGCACCTGCCTCTACAGATAGTTTACAAGCCAATTTCTTTTCTTCATCGGTAAGATAGCAAGTTTCTAAAATCACTTTCAGTACGTTATTTCCACAAGCTTTCTTGATTTGAGCAATTTCTTCGCGAACTTTATCAACCTCTCCCGATTTTAAAAGCCCTACATTAATTACCATATCTATTTCATTTGCCCCATCTGCAAGAGCTTGTTCTGTTTCAAAAACTTTGGATTTCAAACTCATAGCTCCCAAAGGAAAACCAACAACACTACATACGTTAATATCTGTACCTTTTAAAAAATCTTTAGCATACGGCACAAATGCACTATTCACGCAAACAGAGAAAAAATCATACGTAACAGCCTCTTTGCAAAGCGTTTCAATTTCTGAAATAGTTGCATTAGCTTTCAGAAGTGTGTGGTCAATAAATTTATTTAGTTTCATATTTGTTGTAGATTTTTTAAAAAATTAAACTTCGCAAAGTTACGATTTATTACTTTTTCGAACAATATAAACAAAGAAAAAAGAGAGAAAAACTATCCCAAAAAATTGTACTTACTAATGGAATTTAGGCTTTTAGTAACACAAAACGAGGGCTTCCACATTAATTAACACGAAAGCCCTCAATATTCCTTAATTAGCAACTAAATATGTATTTAAAATCTCATTTTGAGAAAGAGTTTCTTCATTCTGAATACCTATTAGAAGGGTTTCTCCATTTTTTAATGTTATAAATAGTCCTTTATTTCCCCTGACTCTATACACGGTTCCATATTTTAGACTGATTCTGATACCTGAACTTATCATTTTATAATCAATAATTTCTATTTTTCTGATATTCTTTAAAGGAACTTTCCTCGTGTATATCGGATGAAATTGTACTTGAATAGCCTCTGGCGTTATTGTTAATTTTAGCTTAAGAACAAGCAAAACCGAAATAATCACTAGCAGAATGAGGTTAAACAAAATCAAACCCATATTTGACATTGGAGAATCTCCAAAAGGCTTGTGAAGAAATATTTGTTGGTATGCTCTAATAGCAAAATAAAACCACAGTATCAAAAGTAGAATACTTACCCAAATAGGAGTAAATCTCTGTTTTTCAAAATATAAACTATCTGATTTCATAGAACTCTCATTTTTACGGATTTCACACTTATAATACCATCAAAAACATTTTACTTACGTTTTTTCTTTGATTTCTTAGAAGAAGTATTTTTCTTCGGATGCACCAATCTCATCTCGTCAATGAGGTGTTTTGCTCCTGCATATTTATCGATGATGAATAGAACATAACGAATATCCACCATAATATTACGACAGATTTCAGGGTCGTAATGAATATCGCTCATTGTACCTTCCCAAACGCGGTCGAAATTAAGCCCGATGAGATTTCCGTGTGCATCAATAGCAGGACTTCCCGAATTTCCACCTGTGGTATGATTGGTAGCGATGAAGCAAACAGGCATTTTTCCGTTCTTGTCTGCGTAAGCTCCAAAATCTTTCTTCTCATATAAGTCACGTAATTTCTGCGGAACATCAAATTCGTAATCGTTCGGAACGTATTTTTCCATCACACCTTCCAAATAAGTTACAGGGCTATAATATACCGCATCGGCAGGGGCATATCCTTTTACTTTTCCGTAAGTAACACGCAATGTACTATTTGCATCAGGGAAAATTCTATCCTCAGGCTTTGAAAACTCCAAAATGGCTTTCATATACGTACGCTGTAAGGCTTGAATTTCTGCATCCAATTTTTGGTAAGTAGGTAATACATTATTCACATAATTTTCCGCCATAAGCGTTACAAACTGCATTCCTTTATCATCTTTGAGCTTTTGGGCAAAATCTTGTGGTGAAAGCGAAAGTACTTTCTCAATTTCCTCATAAGATGCCAAAAATGAATTTCCATAAAGCTCATCCGCTAGTTTTTTAGAGTCAAAGGAACGTAGGTTCTCTACCAAAAACTGCTTTGGCATATTTTCAGCATAGAAAACGATGGCTTTTTCAAAAACATCTCTGTCTACCACTTTTTCGTAGTCTTTGAATACATTTTTGAATGTTTCTAACAGATTTTTCTTTCTATCATTAAAAGACTGTTGCCCTCTTTTTTCTAAAATCAGCTGTAGTTGATACATACGATATCCATTGGTTAAGAAATCTATATTTCTCAGCATCAACTCATTAAACAATTCATTTGACAATGAATAAGGTTCAAATGCTTTATATTTTTTAGAGAATTCAGGCAAAATAGCTCCATATTCTTCTGTTTTTTTATCTTTTTCGATGTTTTTTACAAAAATAGCCTCTTGTTGTTGTTTTATAGCAACGGCGTTTGATTTTTTCAGACCTTGGCTCTCGCCAATCCATTTTTTCCAATAGTTTGCCACTCGTGCGTATTTAGAAGCATATTTAATCTTAATGGCTTGGTCTTTACGCATATACCCGTCTTGTACTTTCAGCACCACATCACGAATTCCAATACGAGCAGGATTCACCACATTGATGATTTGTTCCACAGCAACCGACGGTAAATACTCCTGCGTACGCCCTGGGTAACCGAAAACCATGGTAAAATCATCCTCAGAAATGCCGTCCAACGAAATTGGGAAGAAGTGTTTAGGTCTGTACGGCACATTGTCTTTAGAATATTCCGCGGGACGATTATTTTTATCGGCATAGATACGGAACAGTGCAAAATCGCCTGTATGTCGGGGATATAGCCAATTATCGGTATCAGAACCAAACTTTCCGATAGAAGACGGCGGAGCTCCCACCAAACGCACATCTTTAAAGTTTTCTACCACGAACAAAATATATTGATTTCCGTTGTAAAATGCCCGTACGCGATTTTCCTGCCACGCCTCTTTGGGTGACGTTTTCACCAATTCAGCGGTGTTTTTTTCAATAACATTAGATTTCTCAGTTTCAGAAGAAACATTTTCAATTCCTTTCAATATTTTCTCAGTAACATCTTCAATACGAATGATAAACGTAGCAACTGTTCCTAGGTTGGGAAGTTCTTCTGACTTGCTCATTGCCCAAAATCCATCCGCAAGATAATCGTTTTTAAGAGTTGAATGTGATTGTATTTGTCCATATCCACAGTGATGGTTCGTCAATAGTAGCCCTTGTGCGGAAATCATTTCAGAGGTACATCCATTGTTAAAATGTGGCACGGCATCTTTCAAACTTGATTTATTCACGGAATAAATATCAGAAACAGACATTCTCATTCCCAGCGATTTCATTTCTTTTTCATTCATTCCCTCCAAAAGCGAAGGAATCCACATTCCGCCCTGTTGTGCATAAAGCGAAACCGAGCAAAATAGTAATAAAAGTTTTACGTATTTCATTTTAATTATTAAATAAAGTGTTTAGTATATTTGGTAAATCTTCATCTAAATTTCCTTTGTAATCATTATAAGGAATTTGCAATTTTTCTAATATTGATTTAAATTTTCTAAATCCATTAGCATCACGTAAAGCTATCCAATGAATTCCTAATTCATCACATTGATTTTTATTTTGTTGAGATAAAGTATCTGCGACAAAAATATTTGTACTTCTTGCAATAATAGCATCTGCACTTTCAGGATTGCCCTTACCCATAAGTTTAACTTCACACAAATACTTATTATCCCTTTCAAGAAGATAAAAATCAATTTCTCTATCCACTTTTTTACCTTTATCCTTTACAAAATGTTTAGCATCATAATTACTTTCAGGAACTTGATATAATTTACACAAGGTAAGCATTAAGTATTTTTCTACGCTTTTTCCGGCAGTACTCCAAAGTCCTCCCCTTAATGCAGCTCGTTTTACTGCCAAAGTATTGATAACGACCAAACTTTCACTTACATTTAAATCAACGCTAACTCCTTTCAACTTAATAGTCAAAACTAAGTCAATTTCTTTTTCGATTTCTACCAAAGTTTGAATACTTTGATATAATGATTCAAAATGTTCATTAGAGGCTTCAATAACAATTGTACGAGTAGCTGAACCATACATATTACTTATGGTTTTCTTATTCAATCCTGAGTTTATTGCTATATCTTCAGAAGATAAACCTTCTGACATAAAATACCTCTTATACCAATCTATGGTAATATCTTCTGAATTAAGTTTTGCTGTTACTATTTTTTTAAAGAAGTCAACAGAAAACTGCAAAAACTCAGCGTTGATAAGGTTTACTATTTCTATCCGATAGTCCTCGGATTTTATAACTCTTGTAATTATATTTTTTACTATTTGGTCTGTAAGCGTCATAGAATAGATTTTTTAAATTCGTCTAGCGTAAAAAACTTCGTCGAGTGGTTTTGAAAGATATCTTTTTTCTGAAAAGTTTTCATATACTCAAAATACTTTGGTTCTTTTTCTGTAAGGAAAAAATTACGCCCTAAACTTTTTGCCGTTCGCCCTAATGTTCCACTTCCTCCGAAAGGGTCAAAAATTAAATCTCCTTTAAAAGAATAATATTCTACAACCCTTTTACACAAATCTACTGGAAAAATTGCCGAATGAATTTTATCAGATTTAGGGTGAATTTGCCAAACATTGGTAGTTTCAAATCCATCAGCCACCTTACTTTCTTCTACAATTTCCTTTGAATATTGCTTAATATTCCAATCAATCAGCTTTTCTGTCTGCTTTCTATAAACCATTAAATATTCAGTTGTTGTATTTGGTTTATATGCCAATGGCTTTCGATGTTGTTGGAATCCACCAATTCTATTTTTAACACTATACTCTGGTTTCTGCCAAATAATATCATCAATAAATTCCCAACCCATTTGTACTAAAAAGTGATGAATATCAAAAGGAATTGGATATCTCTTACTAGAATGAGCTCTACTAATACGAGGAACAATTACCGGAGAGGTATTCACAATAAGAAATCTGCCTTCTTTGGTAACTCGATAGGTTTCTTGGAAAACTTCCTCTAAAAAATGTAAATACGCATCATAACTGGGATAAATGGAATAATCACGAGCATTATAGTAAGGAGGAGAAGTAAATGTAAGATGAATGCTCTCATCTGGGACATTTTTCAATACATCTCGAACATCACCGTTTACAACTACATTTTTTAAAAAAGAATACGTTTCTGGGTGAGGCAGAATGGATTTTTTCTTCTTCTCTTGTGCAAAATATTCCTTATAAATCACACTTCTAACCATTTCATTTTCGTGATTTATTAGCTCTTTTAGTGCAATATCAATTTTTTTATCTCCTTTAAAGACGAGCAATCCACGAATAGCTTGACTTACAATTTTCGGATCTTCATCTAACAGATTTCCAAGTAATACTTGTTGATTTTTCTCATCACGAAGTCTCCCTATAGAAGAAATAGCTTCTCTACGAACCAACGTACTTTTATCATTTTTAGAAATGTTTTCCAAGTGAGTAATAATATTCTCAGATTTTAATTTTCCTAAATTCTTAACCACCCAAAAACGCACCTGTTCATTGTCATAATTTATTAAGTCCACAAGCCAATGATAATCAAATGAAACAGGTAATTTCCCTAAATTTTCAAGAATAAAAATAATATTCCCACTATTATTCAAATTACGATGGACAAGCTGCTCTAAGCCACCTGCATTATCTAATTTTATTTCTCTTATATATTCTTTCGTCAACACTTTCACCTCAGTATATTTACTAACAGAAAACTATGATTTTTTATTTACTTCTTCCCTCGGCGATTGATGGTTGCATTGGCATCATCAATTACTTGTGAAACCACCTTTGCGAAGTTAGCGTAAGTACTTTCTTCCTGTAAAGCAGCCAAATAACTAATCAATTTTGTATTGATAAGCCCCAATAAAGGTTTTTTCAGAGCTGTTGCCGACTCGTCGAATTCTTGTTCGGAAACGGACTTTTCATATGCCATTCGCTCGGTATGGAAAGCCGTCTGACGAGTGCGAAGCTCTTCTATCGTATCGGATACTCCCAAAAGTTTTCCGATAGCTTCTTGCAACTCGGTAGCAGAAAAATCTCGTAAAAGCGATTCGATATGTGCCGATTCGCTCGAGTAGTTTTCACGTGTAATTTTCGTTCCGTAACGGTCAAAAACAGCATATAGTTTTTCAGCACTTTCACGGATTTCAGGCGAACGCATCGAGCGATAACCCAGCAATATGTTGCTTAAATTCATAATCGTTTCGTCACGCAGATTGTCCGCTTCTTCCAACTTGGAAACGGCAACTTCTTTTTTGATAGCCACCGAAAGTGCCGTAGCCTGTGTGTCAATTTTCTCAAACAGATTTTTCAAAAAAGCATCTGTTTGTAATTCATTTTCCTGATGAAAAAGCCCCACCAAACGATGAGCTATATCAGCCAATTCGGAAACACGTACTATTGTTAATAATCGTTTCATTGTATATAAATTTTGAGTAATTCAGCGTATGATTTTTTAGTCATTAGTAGCTTCATCTTGCGGAAGCCTCCTACTAAAAAGTGATTTATATCTTCTTTCGGAAGAAACCTTTAACTAAATGATTGCGTTTTTCTGCAATCCTTAGGTAATCATCACTAAATAGTTATCCACCTAAACAACGCAAACAGAGGTTTAACTATTTAGTTGTGGCATTGTTTTGCCTGATTGATGCCTTATTCTGTTTTGTTTTTAGAAACATCCATCACGGGAACTAATCCTTCGGAAGGCATGTAAATAATCTGCGGAAGATTGCCTTTGTCTGCCAACTTTTCGAGCGTTCGGATAAATAAATACTGATTATAGACCGAATTGAGCGTTCCGTTTTCGATTTTCATTGCTTCTGCCATACCTCTTGCTCTCTCAATTTCGGCCTGAGCGTTAAGTTTTTCGGCTTCCAATCGAGCTTTGGCTTCTTCAATAAGGATTTTTCGGTTTTGTTCGGCTTTTGCCATTTCAGCCTTACCAGCCATTTCTTGTTGCCACACGTTGTAAACTGGTAATCCAAACATCATCACCGAGATAAAAATCAATACGGTGATTACAATTCCTAAAACTGGTATTTTTGGTTTCATTGAGTATTATTTTAGATGAAGCCAAAGATAATGTTTTTTTGAAAGGTATGCAAATGATTTTTTAGGAAACAAGAAAGGCTACCTGAAAATCTTATCAGATAGCCTCTTCCTATTTCTCAAAAGCGATTATTTCGCATCTGGAAGTAATATAAACTCAAATAATTGGTCTTTTTTCAAGTACTTTTGAGCTACTTTTTGAACCGATTTTATATTGACTTTATCCAAACGTTTCAATATTTCTTCTGGAGTTTCTATGGGTTGCTGGTTGCGATACGCTCCCGACAAAAGCCCTTGCCAAAAACCGTTTTCTTTTACCATAAGCTCATTTTGGCGTTGTACTTCTATTTTGAATTTATCCAAATCAGCTTGTGAAGGTCCATTTTTCTTGATTTTCTCAACCTCTTCCAATGCTAAGTTGATTAAGTGACGATATTTTTCAGTACCTGTCCCAATGGTGATTGACACGTTATAACGTCCTTTTGGATATTTAGATGTATTGATACGAGCTCCTGTTCCATACACTCCTCCTTCATCTTCGCGTAGTCGTTCTATAAGTTTTATGGTCAAAACACTTTGAAGAGCTTGCATATTCAACACTTCTTGCACATCGTATTTGAAATCACCGTAGTATCTCAAATTTGCTAAAGCTTTCTCTTCTTTACCTTTATTAGTAACTAAGTTAAATCCTTTTTTAGGCTCATAGATGCCTAAATCTGGTGTTTTTTCATTACGTTTTAAACTTGGTAATGAGGCAATATATTCTTCCAACAACGGACGGATATCCTTCTCATCGAACGAACCTACGATAACAAACACAAAATCGGAAGCATCTGCAAAACGGTCTTTGTAGATATTCAAGGCTCTGTCTTTGGAGATTGATTTAATATCTTCCTCCGTATTAGGTACACGGCGAATATTTCCTTTGTAGAGCTTATTAGTGATGTCACGTCTGAAAACAAAATTAGGATCATTTTCTCTGTTAGACATCCCTGAAATGACATTTGCTAACGTTCCTTGGAAAATGTCTTCATCAATACGAGGCTCAGTGAAATACCCATAAATAAGCTCAAAAGTTGTTTTCAATCCTTCTTTGTCAGAGAAAGCTGAAACGCCTTCCTCTCGCTCACCAATATAAGTTCCTACATGCACATTTTTACCTGTCAAATATTTTTTGAGTTCAATAGCGTTCATTTGACCAACACCACTTTGTCCTACTAAGCTACTAGCGTAACTGCTTGAATGGTAGTCTTTATCAGCATACATGTTGGTTCCCCCTGGACTAAACGCATTGATGAGAATCTGGTCGTTTTTGAAAGTTGTTGGTTTCAATACTACTTTAACTCCGTTACTCAAAGTCAATTCCTTAGCGGCAACTTTTGTCAAGTTCTTCTCTGCTACGATACTTCCTTTAACAGGTTGTTTTGCTAATAATGGTAAATCAGAAACTTTATCCTCATATGCAGTTACCTTCTCTGCCTCAACCTCAGCAATCCATTGATTAATTTGAGCTTCTGTTGGGAGCGAATTTTTTTGGCTATCAGGAGCCAAAATGATAATGTCGCGATTTACATCCGTATAATATTCTTTTGTTAAAGCAACAACTTCTTTCAATGTTAATGTTGGTAACAATCTCTTGGTAATGTTATATGAATCCTCATTGCTTAACGCAGGAGCGTCCTCCAAGAAATAGTTCAAATAACGGTTTACGTACTCATCGGATTTCTTTTTATCTCGCTCAATATACGCTGTTTCGTTACCTTTGCTGATAGAAGCGATGGCACGGTCAAGCTCAGTCTGCGTAAAACCAAAACGTTGCACACGCTCCAACTCACGAAGAATAGCTTTAAACCCAACTTCATATTCATTTGGTTTACTAACCATCGAAGCTCCGAAGGTTTGCATATTTGCCAAGAAGTCACTAATAGAAATTGTTCCCGATAAAAACGGTGGATTAGCACTTTGGCGAAGTTCACTCAAACGATTATTAATCATTCGGCTATAAACCGCTTTTAATAATGATTTACGGTAATCTCCCTCAGTTTTGATATTAGTCTTCGGATGTTTGATAAACATCTGAGTAACTATTGCAGTCATTTCAGGGTCGGTAACCGTTAAGAACTGATTTTTGTTCAAGAAAGGCACCTGATATTCTTCTCGTTTTGGAGCATTAGGATGTACTTTCATATCCGAAAACAGCCGTTTTACCTCATTCTCTATTTGGTTTACATCAATATCTCCCACAATTATTATAGACTGCAAATCAGGACGATACCAATCTCTATGAAACTTGCGCAACTCCTCATATGGGAAATTAGTGATAATAGGTTCAGTTCCAATTGGCAAACGGTTGGCGTAACGAGAGTTATTAAACATCAATGGGAAGAATTTATCGCGCATACGTTGCATCGCTCCGCGACCTCCACGCATTTCCTCCAGTACTACACCTCTTTCTTTGTCAATTTCCTCAGCAGTAAGTAGTGCGTCTTGAGCCCAATCACGCATCACTTGCAATCCATTCTTCAATATTTCGGGGTCATCCGAAGGAATGGGCAATTGATAAACCGTTTGGTCAAAACCTGTGTAAGCGTTCAAATCGCTTCCAAAACGTACTCCTACTTTTTGCAAATAGTTTACCAATTCATTCTTAGGGAAATGCTTCAAGCCATTGAAGTTCATATGTTCCAAAAAGTGAGCTAATCCTAATTGCGATTCAGTTTCTAAAATCGAGCCTACTTTCACAGCCAAATACATCGTAACACGATTCTTAGGCTCAACATTCTTACGGATAAAATACTGGAATCCATTAGGTAATTTCCCTACCTTCACTTCATTATCAAAAGGAAGTGGCTTTTTGAAAGAAACGGAATCTTTCACCGAAATATGCTGCTCTTCCAATTTGGTTGTTGCCATAGTGGTTTGCAACAAAGCAGGAAGCAATAAAGCTACTGCTAAACCTCTTATGATTTTCATAAAATTAATATGTTAAAATTAAAATAGCAAAGCTACAATATTTTTTAAGAATATTATATGTTTTGTCTAATATTTTTAAATACAACATGTTAAGTGACAAAGATAAATATATAACATACAGAAACACAATGTTTTGAATCGTTTTTATCAGGAATATATAAAATTGATTTTAAATATCAACGGGGTTCATATACGATAGTATTTGATATAAAATGATTCACAGACATGGCTATCTATGAACATTCGTGGAGGTATTTGTTCAGAGTTCATAAATTTCGTTAAAAAAATAATGTTGCTTTTATTTAATGAGTACCTTTGTGACTCACTTTACGAGATTCCCTAACGAAGGGGATTATGGAAGAGAGTGTTTATTGAAATGGCAACAAAAATTATAGGCGTAGGAAACTATATTCCCACCCAAACTATCACCAACGTGTTTTTCGATAGCTACCTTTTTTTAGATGAACGCGGAAATATCTTGAAACAAGACAACTCTACAATAGCAAACAAACTTAAAGAAATCACAGGAATTGAGGAGAGACGCTATGCAGAGAAAGAGCAAAACACATCTGACTTAGGGTTTCTTGCAGCAAAAGAAGCTATTGAAAACGCAAAAATAGACCCGAATACGCTGGATTATATCATCTTTGCTCATAATTTTGGAGACGTAGCTTTCGGAACCATTCAGTCGGATATGTTGCCAAGTTTAGCAGCACGAGTAAAACATAAATTGGGAATTGAGAATAGTTCATGTGTGGCATATGATCTTATTTTTGGTTGTCCAGGGTGGGTAGAAGGTATGATTCATGCTAACGCATTTATCAAGGCTGGAATCGCGAAGCGTTGTTTGGTCATCGGAGCAGAAACTCTTTCACGCGTGGTGGACATCCATGATCGTGACACTATGATCTATGCCGACGGAGCTGGAGCGGCCGTTATTGAATTCAGTGATGACAACGCAGGATTGAAATCACATCTTTCGGCCTCGTTCACTGCTAAAGAAAAAGACTATCTATTTTTCGGAAAATCATATAACACAGATAGCTGTTCTTCAGTACGATATATTAAAATGAACGGACGAAAAATCTATGAATTTGCACTATCGAACGTGCCACAAGCAATGAAAGAATGTTTCGACAAAAGTGGCTTTAGTATTGAACAGTTAAAAAAAATAATCATCCATCAAGCAAACGAAAAAATGGACGAAGCCATCGTGAATCGTTTCTATCAACTCTACAATTTACATGCCCCTGAGAATGTCATGCCCATGGTGATTCACAAATTAGGTAATAACAGCGTAGCTACAATACCTTCGCTACTGGCAATGATTATGAAAGGAGAACTGGATGAACATCGGATTAATAAAGGGGACGTAGTATTGTTTGCCTCGGTTGGAGCAGGAATGAACATCAACGCTTTTGTATATCAATTTTAGAAAAATAAAGATATATCGGGAGAAAAAGATTATATTTGCGGTTTTAAAACATAAGTTTAATATTTTAGAAATGATTGACAAACACAATTCTGAAGAAGATATTTTAGGTGATAACCACGTATGTACATCGGCAAAAACACCTTTACGAAACGATGCTTTCGACAAATCAGATTCTGAAAAAATTGATGCAATTGAAAAAAATGTACGTGAAATCATGCACACCTTAGGATTGGATCTGGATGATGACAGTCTGCGAGGAACCCCAAAACGAGTAGCAAAAATGTTTGTAAAAGAAATATTTGGCGGATTGCATCCTGACCGAAAACCATCGGCTTCAACCTTTGACAACAGCTACAAATACGGTGAAATGTTAGTAGAAAAAAACATTGTAGTTTACTCTACCTGTGAACACCATTTGTTGCCGATTATTGGTCGAGCCCATGTGGGATATATCTCAAATGGTCGAGTTATCGGACTATCAAAAATGAATCGTATAGTAGAATATTACGCAAAGCGTCCGCAAGTTCAGGAACGTTTGACTATGCAAATTGTTCAAGAAATGCAACAAGCTTTGGGTACGGAAGACGTAGCTTGTGTGATTGACGCGAAACACCTCTGCGTCAATTCGCGAGGTATTAAAGATATTGAAAGTAGCACTGTGACAGCAGAATTTGGCGGAAAATTCAAAGACCCACAGATTCGAAAAGAATTTTTAGAGTACATTAAATTAGAAACACGATTTTAGCTTAATTTAGGCATAACGTCCTACCAAATAAACGAGGCTACCTGAAATATATTCGGTAGCCTCGTTTAGTTTATGTATAGAAATCTTATCGCTAATCTACATTATCGTGTAAAAACGAATTATTTTTTCTGAATTGAATCTCCCCCGAACTGTCTCTACTGATAGAAGTTCTTGAATGAGAATTACTATCCGTATAATTGGATGTGTTAAACTTATAGTTATAATCTTGTAGGCGATTTGAACGAGTTTTCATAATATTTGCAGGAATCGGATTATTGAAAGGATCGTTGCTCTCACTCTCAGTAAACATATCCATTTGCTGTCCCGCTTCGCTTAAAGGCTCCACTCTTTTATACAGAATAACTTCATTATCAGAAACTTCCGAAGGATGTGCTTGAGTAAGAGTTTCTTCTAACTCCATATAGTCATTTAAAGAATGGCGAATCTCTCCTGAAGTAGTTATGTGAGCCTTCGTTGTGAAATTACGAGGCTGATTTTCTTCAGTATCACCCAACTGATGTACAATTCTTTCTGAAGAATCTTGTTTTTTAGTTGACTCTACAGCACGTGATGATTGCCCTGATTGCATGTGTTGCTGTGGTCTATTCGCAACCTGTGGTTTTTCTATGATTGTAAATTTTTCTTCTGGAAGAACAAGTTCCTGACTCACCCAAATATTAAAAAGGTCGACCATAGAAGTAATCGCACTCTGATTTTGAGGAGCTTTTGGAGCTTCAGGGGTAGCTGGTTTTGCCCAAGTAGTATCGACTACGGGAACCGTTTTTCTCTCCGTTAAGTCATGAACTACTGGTTTTGTTTCATCAAGTACATGGATTACTTTTTTGGTTTCAGAACTCACTATTTCACGTTGTTGGTCAGCATCAAACCCTGTTGCGATAACTGTTACAGAAAGAGCTTCTCCCAAACTATCGTCCTTTCCTACTCCCATGATGATATCGGCCATATCATCACCTGCCTGATCTTGAATATAATAGTTAATTTCCTCAACCTCACGTGTGGTAGCTTCTTTTGACCCCGAAACAATGAGAACCAAAGCATTTTTTGCTCCCGTGATTTTATTATCGTTCAAGAGAGGAGAATTCAAAGCCCCTTCAATAGCTTGAAATGCTCTATTTTCTCCTTCACCAATGGCAGACCCCATGATGGCAGTTCCTCCATTTTTGAGGACTGTGTTAGCATCACGCAAATCTATATTTAGTGTGTAGTGCTTACTGATTACCTCTGCCATTCCTTTTGCGCCTTTCATCAATACCTCATCAGCCTTTGCTAAACCTTCGGTAATTCCCATATCACCGTATATTTCAGTGAGTTTGTTATTGTTAATCACAATCAAGGAGTCAACATTCTCACGCAGTTTTTCAATTCCTGCTTTGGCTTGTCGGCTTCGCTTTAACCCTTCATAAATGAAAGGAGAAGTGACAATCCCTACGGTGAGTATTCCTAATTCTTTGGATTTTCGAGCAATGATGGGAGCCGCTCCTGTTCCAGTTCCTCCTCCCATTCCTGCGGTAATAAAAACCATCTTAGTATTGTTTTCCAACACCTTGCTTATTTCTTCTAAACTTTCTTCAGCAGCTTTTTCTCCTATGGTTGGGTCAGCCCCTGCTCCCAATCCTTCTGTTAAAGTAACTCCTAATTGAATTTTATTGGTAACAGGACTATTTTCAAGAGCCTGAGCATCGGTGTTGCAAACCACATAATCCACGCCTTTGATTCCTTCTAAGAACATGTGATTCACGGCATTACATCCTCCTCCGCCAACACCAATCACTTTGATTACATTGCTTTTTCCTTTGGGCAAATCAAATAATCCTAAATCTTTATCCGTATCGTTTGTATTCATAATTGTTCGTTTTCCACTTTACTTATAATCTTTGTCGTCGTCATAGTCTTCACTAAAAAAACTATCCATTTTATCTTTGAGATTTCTTACGCGTCCCCAAAATCCTCCAGATTTTTCTTTTGGAGCTTCCTCTTCCTTTCTAACTTCCTCCGAATCCAGAGCAACCCTCAATTGTGCTTGTTTCACTTGTTCTTTTAAGGCCTCTTGCTCTCGTTCTTTTTCCTCAGCTTCTTGCTTTTTCTTCTCTTCGAGTTGTTGCATGATCAATTTTTCGGATTCATGAGCTATAGCACTCATAACCAACCCTATAGATGTAGCATAAACCGGAGAACTTATTTTAGCATCGGGTTTGCTGGTCAAATGTTGATTTGGATAACCGATACGAACGTCCATACCCGTGATGTATTCCGTTAGTTGAACGATGTGCTTTAACTGGCTTCCTCCTCCTGTGAGTACAATCCCTGCGATGAGTTTTTTCTTATTTTCTTCGTGACCATAATTTTTAATCACGTTATAAACCATCCCGATAATTTCGCTTACACGCGCATGAATAATTTTGGATAAGTTTTTCAGAGATATTTCTTTAGGTTCTCTTCCTATAATTCCAGAAATGGCGACAATCTCATTATCTCTATTCTCCCCTGGCCAAGCAGAACCAAATTCGACTTTGAGTTTTTCCGCTTGTCTACTAAGGATAGCACATCCTTCCTTAATATCTTCTGTTATGATATTTCCTCCCAGAGGTATTACAGCGGTATGACGTATGATTCCGTCCTTGAAGATTGCCACATCTGTGGTACCTCCTCCAATGTCTACCAATGCTACTCCTACATCTTTTTCTTCTTCCGTCAAAACAGCTTCAGCAGAAGCTAACGGTTCCAACGTAAGATCAACAACATTGAGTCCTGAAGATGTCACACAACGCTCTATGTTTGTAGAGGAGCTTACCTGTCCAATTACCAAATGAAAGGAAGCGTCCAGCCGAGAGCCAATCATTCCGATGGGATCGGACGTTGGTTCCTGATCATCTACCCGATATTCTTGGGGTAACACATGAATGATACGTTGACCTGGAGTTAGTCCAATCCGATAAACTTGCTGTTTTAATTGCTCCAAATCATCAATATCTATCAATTTATCGGCATCTGGACGGATGATATAATCACTGTGAGAGCGACTCAAAATATGTTGCCCTGCAATACCAACCATCACATCTTGAATATCTTCCAAACCAGTTTTGGTTTTAGCATCAGCGATAGCCTCTAAAATGGATTGTGTGGTTTTAATGATATTCTGAACAACCCCTTTTGTTATTCCATCGCTTTTTGATTGTCCATAGCCCAAAATTTGAATTTTTCCATATTCATTTCTTGTCCCAACCATAGCGACAATCTTGGTGGTGCCAATATCTAAACCTACATAATATTTTTTATCGTTCAAAGCATTTTTCATATTGATAATGAGTCTTTTAGCCTTTTTCTCTATTTTAAAGTCTTTTCCATATTATTTTCTAATCCCCAAATGTAGGAATATTTTTTTACGCAAGAAAATAATTTTTTGCAAAGATAAATAATTATTTTGTGCAAACCACTTGATTTGCATATTTTAAATTAACAATTTTATAATCATTTAACCGATCATCTTTCTCCATCTGTCGATAAAAAGCTTTCAGATTTGCCTTTTTTTGTTCAATATTCTCATATTTCCCAAAAATAACTACGAAATTAGGTATTCTTAATCGAAAATGATAATCCCCTTTGTTTGTGACTTTGATTTCGGTAATGTTTTTGGTTAGAAAATCATCTTTTTTTATAAATTGTACCAGCTGATAGGTAGTTTCCCAAAATTTCTGAGCGTTTCCGTACACCAAAGGTACTCTTGCTGAATAAATGTTGGATAAAGGCATTAATTTCCCTTGACTATCCATATAGGAAAAAGCACCATTCTCGTAAATCCGGGCTATGGGCTGTCGTTGTTTTACCGTAGCCTCTAACACTCCATCAATGGTGTAAAATACTTCAGCTTTTTCAATCATTTGGTGATTATTCAAGGTTTCTTCTAAGTCCTTCAAATCTACTAATTGCAATGGCGTAAGCGCCTGTGGATCTTTGAGTAAAATCCGCCGTATAGATTCATCCGTAACAAACTGCTCATCACTTAAATGATTGACATTGACTTCTTTCACTGACCGATTAGCATGTCGCATTGAAGCAAAAATTTGCAAAAATATCGGTAACAGAATGATTATCAGCAATTTGTTTATTTTACTTAGTTTAAGTTTCATCTTTGTTGCTATGCCCATAAGTATCCTTTTTATTACTTATCCAACTCTTCATAAATGGAATTATTGCTTTTGAATTCTTTCACGATTTCTTTTAAAACACGTACCATTTGAAGTTTATCTCCTGTCTGTGCGACAGCTACGATTTTTTCCGACAATTGATTAATTTGGTCAAAGGGCACCGAAGGATCTTTTGAAATCATAATCTTCTCATGGTGTGTTGGTAACGTTTTTGTATTATCACTCAATAGTTCCTCATAGAGTTTTTCACCTGGACGAAGTCCTGTATAAACAATCTTGATATCTGTTTCAGGTTCGTAGCCCGATAGTTTTATCATACGAATAGCTAAATTCAAGATTTTGATAGGTTCTCCCATATCAAAAACGAATATTTCACCTCCCATACCCATCGTTCCTGCTTGAAGCACTAACTCACAAGCCTCAGGAATGGTCATAAAATAACGGACAATGTCGGGATGCGTTATGGTTATAGGGCCTCCTTTTTCTATTTGTCGTTTGAAATGAGGAATTACCGAACCATTCGACCCCAAAACATTCCCGAAACGCGTAGTGATAAATTTTGTTGTGTTGGTAGTTTCCTTTTGCAACGCTTGTACAAAAAGTTCGGCTGTCCTTTTGGAAGCACCCATCACATTGGTTGGATTCACTGCCTTGTCTGTGGAAATCATCACAAATCGCTCCACTTTGTACTTACTTGACAATAAGGCTACATTGCGAGTCCCTTGAATGTTAACCAAAATAGCCTCATAGGGATTTTCTTCAATTAATGGTACATGCTTATAAGCTGCTGCATGGTAAACGATTGAAAAATGATATTTTTGAAAAATCCTTTCTAATCGTTCTCTATTTGATATATCAGCAAGAACAAATTTAAACGAAACCGTAGGGAATTTTTCTCTTAATTCCAATTCAATATCATGCAAAGGTGTTTCAGCCTGATCCAAAACCACAATCTGAGCTGATTTAAAAGTAGCTATCTGTCGAATGAGCTCACTCCCGATGGATCCCGCTCCTCCCGTTACTAATATATTTTTTTGAAAATGTTTTTGTATAACTTCTTGATTTTCAATAACTATAGGTTTTCGATGCAACAAATCCTCTATTTGTAAAGATTTAAGTTTTACATCTTGGTTTGACCTTACTTTTTGAAGTCTTGGTGTTTTTAGTACTTTCAGCCCTTTGTCTAGAAAGATATTTGTCCACTCGGCAATTTCCGACCGTGAAAGTGCATTTTGGTTAATCAAAACTCCATCTATTTGTAGTTGAGCCTTACTTTTTGCAAGAAAGCTCTGCTTTTTTATTATTTTTTTACCTAGTAAAGTAGCTTTCCCTATGTTACCATCTACCAAAAAACCTACCAAATCGTAAGGAGTATATGGATTGTCTCTAATGACTTTAGCTACGGAAACCATTTCAGTATCAGTCCCTAAGGCTATAATTTTCCAATGCTGTTTCTTTCCGTTATTCCACTCATTAATTTTCCTAAAAAACTCTTTCACGGTTATCCTAAAGAAAGATAATAGGAAAAATGACAATACAAAATTTACAACCAAATGTATGTCTAAAAAAATTGGGTAGCCATATACTCTCTGCCAAAGCCAACTAACTGCCTTTGAAGCAAATAAAATGCTAATTGTTATAAAAAAAATTTTCCAAATATCACGAAAAGTTGAATGTCTGACAAGCCCTCGTTGTGATTTGAAAAGCCATAAGAATAAAAAGCTTATCGCGAGTATTAACACCATCCTTTCGTAACCTGATGACTGAGCCTTAATCCCAATTTTTTCAAAAAGAAAAACAGTAATCCACAACGAAATAGTGTTTATTAGTAGATCAATAACGAGAACCAACCACCGAGGGGTGTGTCCTAATTTTTTTAAATGATGTGCTATTATCACTTTTAAAGTTTTCATTTTTTATATCGAATATACGTTTATGGTATGGTCGTTTTAATGGGATTTTTAATAATATCCAGAAATGTACTTCAATTCGCTACCTGATGTGTTTCCAGAAAAGCTTATTTTATAACTCATTCTATAGTTATAACTCTTTTCTGTAATTATACCTCTTCCCAGACCACAAAAGTAGCATAAATATTCGGTTTAGAAACAATCAAAAATATCTCAAAAAGGTTAAAATAATGTTATAGTTTTCAACTCATTAATTCACAAATAGATAAACCAACCTTTATCTGTCTTTCAAAAACTTCCTGTTTGGATAGTTCGTCTATAATACTATGTCTGTAATAAACTTCTTTTTTGTGAATGTTTTCGAACAGATATTTTATATATATCTACAAAGAAAGCTTGGAAAGGTAAATTTTTGATAGTCTAATCAATAGAAAGACCTTCCACGAGTGGATTCCAGGATTCATTTATCAAATTTGGAATCTGTGGATTGCAAAAAATAACTAAATGATTAATTATAAGACAATTAAATATCCTTTTCAGTGATTCGTCTAATTTTTATTCGGAAAGCAACGAAAATCAATGTCATAAAAGGGCTGATGATGTTGAAAAATGCATAAGGTAGATAGGTCAAAGTTGGAATTCCTAACACACCGCTATTATATGCTGCACAGGTGTTCCATGGGATGAGAACTGAAGTTACGGTTCCAGAGTCTTCGAGCGTACGGCTCAGATTTTCAGGAGCTAACCCTTTTTTAGCATAAGCTTTTGAGAACATTTTTCCTGGAACCACCAACGAGAGGTATTGATCAGAAGTCGTTATATTTAATGCCATACAACTCATGACTGTACTGGCGAACAGTCCAAAAACGGACGAAAACAAATTGAGAAGAAAATCCGTAATCCGTTCCAATGCTCCAATAGCTTCCATTACACCTCCAAATGCCATAGCACAGATTATCAACCATATAGTATGAAGCATACCACTCATTCCTGACGAAGAAAATAATTCATTCAAAATTTCATTATCTGTAGGGATCTGTGTGGATGTAGTAATCGTTTCCATCATAAGGCGATAGGTAGAGGCAAATTCCATACTCATGGTTTGTGTCAATTCCAGGAGTAAATCGTGCTGAAAAACCAACGCAAACAATGCTCCAAGTATTACCCCACAGAACAAAGCTACCAAAGGCTCTGCCTTTTTGTAAATCATAACTAAGATAATCGCAGGAACTACAAATACCCAAGGAGTTACGTTGAATCGTTCCAAGATAGCATTTTGAATTGCCTGTGTATCAGAAATCCCATGAGTGTCAATTGTAAACCCAATTACAGTAAAAATAATCAAAGCAATGATAATAGAAGGTACTGTGGTGTAGGTCATATACTTGATATGAGTAAAAATATCCGTCCCTGCTAATGCAGGTGCCAAGTTTGTTGTATCACTCATGGGCGACATCTTATCTCCGAAATAGCTTCCTGAGATGATTGCTCCTCCGATAAGTCCTAAAGGAATACCCAAAGACGTTCCTATACCAACCAGAGCTATACCAATGGTGGCAGAGGTTGTCCAGCTACTACCAATGGCTACCGAAACGGCAGAACAAATAATCACACTAGCTGGTAAAAAGATAGAAGGCGTCAGAATTTGAAGGCCGTAGTAAATCATTGTTGGGATAATACCGCTCAAAAGCCACGTGCCAGAAAGAGCTCCTACCAAAAGTAAGATTAAAATCGCCCCACTGGTGGACTTGATGTTATTGTATATTTCATGTGTCATTGTACGAATCGGTACTCCATTAATAAAACCAATAAAAACTGCAATAGCAGCTCCCAACAGTAGAATAAACTGATTCGAACCACCCAAAGCATTGTCTCCATAAACGTAAAAAACATTGTATCCTAACATCACTATCAGGATGATAATCGGTAAAAAAGCCTCAAAAAGAGATATCTTAAAAATTGGTTTTCTTTCCATTTCATATTGATTGATAGGCAAATATAGAAATAAAAAAAATATTTCATACAAAAAGTTACATTTATAACAAAATAAAATTTACCTTTTATATATTTTGAAGTGGTACTGAACCCTTATACCTGATTAGCGTATAGCATATCTACTTTGGTTATGTTTTAAAATTTTCTATATTTGCACCTTAGGAATGTTTGAATGATAGTGATAACTGTAATTAGAGTGTATTCATTCAAAAAAACCTCCTAACTTATTGATTAGAAAGCATATGACTTCACAAGAAATTAGACAGAAATTTTTAGATTTTTTCCAAAGCAAAGGACATACGATTGTGCCTTCTGCCCCTATGGTTATCAAAAATGACCCAACTTTGTTGTTTACAAATGCGGGAATGAACCAATTCAAAGAATATTTTTTAGGCAATGGAAAACCAAATAGTAAACGTATTGCAGACACTCAAAAATGCTTACGTGTTTCGGGGAAACACAACGATTTAGAGGAAGTAGGTAAAGATACCTATCACCACACCATGTTTGAGATGCTCGGCAACTGGTCTTTCGGTGATTACTTCAAAAAAGAAGCTATCGAATGGGCGTGGGAGCTTCTTACCCAAGTGTATAAAATCCCTAAAGACCGACTCTATGTAACCGTTTTCGAAGGAAGTCAGCAGGATAATGTACCTTTTGACCAAGAGGCTTACGATATTTGGAAAAATCTGATCGAAACCGATAGAATACTTTTAGGAAACAAAAAAGATAACTTTTGGGAAATGGGTGACCAAGGGCCTTGTGGGCCTTGTACCGAAATACATGTTGACATACGCTCCGATGATGAACGACAAAAAATCGATGGTAAGGAATTAGTAAACAACGACCATCCACAAGTTATTGAAATATGGAACAACGTGTTTATGGAATTTAACCGTAAGGCTGACGGCTCTCTTGAAAAACTTCCTGCACAACACGTAGATACGGGTATGGGATTCGAGCGACTTTGTATGGTATTGCAAGGAGTACAGTCGAACTACGACACTGATGTTTTCACTCCGCTTATTAATCGGATTGAAGAAATCACTCAAAGTAAATATGTGGTAGGAAATAATGTATCCGATGAACAAGAGCAGATTAACATAGCCATTCGTGTAATTGCTGACCACATTCGTGCCGTGGCTTTCGCCATCGCTGATGGACAATTACCTTCTAACAACGGAGCTGGTTACGTTATCCGCCGTATCTTGCGAAGAGCTATACGCTACGGATTCACATTCCTAAATCAAAAAGAACCTTTTATCCATCAGCTTGTTACGACTCTTTCTCAACAGATGGGAAAAACCTTCCCTGAGATAGAAAGAAATGCAATTTTGGCGGAAAACGTCATCCGTGAAGAGGAGGCTTCTTTTCTTAGAACCCTCGAGCAAGGTTTATTGATGCTTGATGCCATGATGAATAATTCCATGGACAAGGAACTTTCGGGTGCTAAAGCATTTGAACTTTATGACACTTACGGCTTCCCTATTGACCTTACTGCATTGATATTAAGCGAGAAAGGATTCACACTAAACGAAAAAGATTTTGAGGAAAATCTCCGTAAGCAAAAGGAACGTTCACGGGCTGCCGCACAGGTTAAAGCAGGTGATTGGGTGGTACTTCGTGATGACGATGAAGAAGAATTTATCGGTTATGATACTCTCGAGGCCTTCGTACGCTTAGTAAAATATCGAAAGGTAGAAAGTTCTAAAGAAGGAACATACTACCAGTTAGTATTCAATACCACACCATTCTATCCTGAAGGAGGTGGACAAATAGGCGACAAAGGTACACTACAATCCGCAAACGGAGAAGTTACCTATATAACTGATACAAAGAAGGAAAACAACTTAATTATACACATATCCGAAACGCTTCCCGAAAACGTAACTGACCCATTCAAAGCAGAAGTTCATCCGTTAGGGCGTTCGCTCACGGCTGCCAATCACTCAGCAACTCACTTACTGCATCAAGCATTACGTGAGGTGTTAGGTACGCATACGGAACAGAAAGGTTCACGTGTGGATATGCACTCATTGCGTTTTGACTTTTCGCATTTTCAGAAAGTCACTGACGAGGAATTAGAACGCATCGAACTCCGCGTAAATGAACTCATCGGACAGAAAATCAATTTGCAAGAACACCGAAATTTACCTATCCAACAAGCAATGGACATGGGTGCAATGGCTTTGTTTGGTGAAAAATATGGTGATAACGTACGCGTAATTCAGTTTGGTGATAGCAAGGAACTCTGCGGAGGTACGCATAGCAAAAACACTGCGGATATATGGTATTTCAAGATCGTTTCAGAGGGAGCCGTAGCCTCGGGCATACGTCGTATTGAGGCAATTACCAAGCATGGAGCGTTACAGTATTTTAAAGACCAAGAGAAATTGGTCAAAGAAATAAGGCATGGTCTTAAAAACGCTCAAGACCCTTTGAAAGCCATATCACATTTGCAGAATGAAAATCTGCGTTTGACCAAAGAAATTGAAGAGTTAAAACGTCAACAAGCGAAAAATCTCAAATCAGAACTTAAATCCGAGTTTAAACCTGTAAATGGAATCAACTCTTTAATAAAACGATTGGATTTAGACCTTGCTTCGCTGAAAGATTTGGCATTTCAGTTAGGAAATGAAGTCGAAAAAGCATTTATCCTTTTCGGAGCTACTCAGGAAGAAAGTAAGGCCTTATTGCTTTGCTATATTTCGAAAGATTTGGTAGCCGATAAAGGTTTAGACGCTGGTAAAATTGTTCGCGAACTGGGTAAACATATACAAGGAGGCGGAGGTGGACAGCCTTTCTTCGCGACAGCAGGTGGTAAAAATCCAGCAGGACTCGACCAAGCTCTTGAAAAAGCCATTGAGTTTGTAAAATAATTTATATTTTACTAAATGTAATAAAAACAACATTTAAGAACATCTTAACTTGTTGTTATTAAAGTTATAAGCGTTGTGATGAAACTACCTTCATTACAACGCTTTTTTCATGTCTAAATATTATTTCTACTTAAGATTTACCGAGATAGAAGCGATAAACATCTAAAAAGGAAGCTAATTTTTGTACATCATACGATCTTATCCAGTCAGTTTCTCTATGAAACATCCAAATGTCTACGAAATATACTACTATTTGGGGAAGTTTCAATATCGTGATAAATTTCTAAACTTCACATATTGCATCACTTCCTTTTCATGACAACATGATAGTTTCAGTACGACCAACATTGTGCAAGTCTTGTTTTTCAATCACGGTTTTTACTATCAGTAACTAACTAAAAGTTCAGCATGTAATCGGAATTTCACACTGAACCTTTTTATTTTTCTAAAAATTATTTCGTTCTGCTAATCTTAGAATATCGCCAAAAACTCCTCGGGCAGTAACTGCAGCTCCAGCCCCTGCTCCTTGGATTACGATAGGGTTATTCCCATAGGACTCCGTGTATATTTCAAAGATAGAATCTGCTCCTTTTACCTGTCCCAATGCACTGTTTTTCGGAACAGATACCAAAGAAACTTCTAACTTAGCGGTTGCTGTATCTGATAAATCACCATGCAAATCTCCTACATAACGCAACACATGGTCATCCGCTTGTCCGTCTTTAATATCTTGGTAATGAGCATTGAACTCCTCCAAACATTCAAGGAAATTGGATACAGACCCTTCACGTAAATGCTCAGGGATAAGATTTTGGATTTTAACATCCGTAAATTCGTTACCTAAATCCAATTCACGAGCCAGAATCAACAGTTTACGTCCAACATCATTTCCACAAAGATCCTCCCGTGGGTCGGGTTCGGTATAGCCACTATCGATAGCGAATTGCAACACCTCATCAAAAGGCTTATTTTCCTCTGAGAATGTATTAAATAAGTAGCTGAGAGTTCCAGAGAAAATCCCTTTAATACGCGTGATATTTTCTCCTGAATGGTGCAACAATCGAATAGTATCAATCAATGGTAATCCTGCTCCCACGTTGGTTTCGTAAAGATAGCTTTTCTGATATTTTGCCAAGTTCTCCCGCAGTTCTTGGTAGAAATCAAAGGAAATGGTATTCGCAATTTTATTAGCTGAAACCAAATCAAATCCACTCTTAATGAGCTGAATATAATTTTCTACAAAAGCTTTACTTGCCGTTACATCCACTGCGATAAGGTTCTCCAAATGATTTTTTTCAATGAATTGTTGCAGGATTGAGAAGTCATAATTTACAGCTTCTTGCTCAAATTGTTCTTTCCAATTTGTTGAAATTCCAGAAGCGTCAGTTAAAATGCGTGAAGAGTTAGCAATTGCAACAATTCGTAGACTTATATTCTTACGTTTCAGTATATTATCATGAGCATCTATCACCTGATCGATAAGCGTTGCTCCAACCGTTCCCTTTCCGAAAACTACTAGATTAATACGACGCGACACCCCGAAAATCTCTCCGTGGATAACGTTTAATGCCTTGTGTAATTTATTAGTTTTTAGCACCAAACTCACATTTTTACCTGTAATAGCATTATTGATAAGCAGTGGAACTATCTGATTGCGAATCAGTGCATTATATGGATAGTGAAACGTATCCAAATTCTGTCCTACGATGGAAATTACCGCTACGTTATCAATTACGGAAACGCTACTTACATCATTCGTGTAAAAATCTTGTGAAAATTCTTCTTCCAAAGCCAATTTTGCAGCGTTTGCATCATTTGAATGTACCACAAAACCAATACCTCGCTCCGAAGACCCTTGTGAAATAATACTTACACTGATGTTTTTGTTTGCCAATGCTCGAAAAATACGTGCATCAACCCCTACTTTTCCTAATAGTCCACGGCCTTCTAAAACAATCAAAGCATTATTTTCAATCACAGAAATTGACTTAATACCATCTTCTGAACTCTCGTTGTGAATCAGCGTTCCTGAATCCTCATTCTTAAATGTATTTTTAATACGTAATGGTATATTTCTCTCTATCAGTGGAATAATAGTTTTAGCATGTAGAATTGACGCCCCAAAATTCGCTAATTCATTTGCCTCTTCATACGACAGATGACGAATGATTTTAGCTTCGGGAACTAACTCTGGATTGGCTGTAAAAATACCATCCACATGAGTGTAGTTTTGCATTTCAGTTGCATTTAGGAAATTAGCTAATAGAGCTGCGGAATAGTTACTCCCATTTCGGCCTAATGTTGTGGTTTCTCCCTTTTGGGTGGAAGCAATAAATCCAGTAACCACGGGAACTTCATCCTTGGAAAATCTTAAGAAAAGGTCTTGAGTTTTCTTTTTAGATACATCACTGATAATATGAGCATTACCAAACTCACTATCCGTAACAAAAATATTTCGACTATCCACAAACGAGCTTTTGACACCTTGCTCACGCAACAATTCAGCGATCAATTTAGCAGCAATTAATTCCCCTTGAGCAATAACTAAATCTTTGATTTTTAGGCTGTAATCACCAAGTAAGGAAACTCCTTCCAACAATTTTTCAAGTAACTCAAAATTTTCTGCTATTTCTTGTTGATAATTGTCATTAAAATTATATAGTTGATATGACTTAAAAGACTTTAACTCAGATTGATAATCTACCCCGTTACGAGCTTTCTCCAATAATGTGATTAGTTCATCGGTGGCGTTTCCTCGTGCTGAAACTACAACCGCTACTTGTTCTTTATTTTGTACTTTCTGACGGATAATGTTAAGTACAGTGTCCAATCCATTTCCGTTAGCTAAGGATTTTCCTCCAAATTTTAATATTTTCATCTTATTATTTTGTATTTTTATTTATGAATATTTGTCTTAAAGTGTGATTTATCTGTATTTTTATTCATTTTATTGACGAATTCTTGCATTTCAGAGGTCAAACGTAATATTTTATTATTCTCCCAATATTCCGCATTATACTTTCCTTTTATTTCAAAAATTTGTTTTTCCAAATCAATATTATTCTTAATCGGTGTGTTATAATCAATCGGAAAAGCATCAAAATAGGAACTTATTTCAAAAATATCTTTCTCTCCATTCGCTTTTAGAACTTCTCTTCTATCGTTTAGAATCGCATTTTTGATTTGTTTTTTTCCATTCAAAGGATTTTTATGAAAAAATACGGATAGGATACGTTCTCTAAACCTAAATTTAAGATTCAATTTCTTATTACCTACCTTATAATCTGCATTAGGATTGGTGTATTCCAAATAAAATTTATCAAAATGTAAGGTTTCGTTATTAATTAAATAGTAACCTGTGAAATTTTCACCTTGCTTTTTATCTTCTTCTGTTATTTTTTTAGATGATATGGTTAGTTTTGTATATGTTTTGTCCTGAAAAACTTCACTTTTATGGCTAAAATTCTCCGTTGGTGTGTTGTTTGATGCTATTAAATTCAAAAAATACTTAAAACCATACAGTTCAAAGCCATATTCTGTAAAATCACTTACTTTTCGGATGTTATCCACTTGTACAATATAATTATTTTTTGGCATCGGAGCTGATTTAGTGTTATACAATGTTTTCTTTTCTAAAATTCCCGAAATATCAACTAATGTATGAATTTCTCCATTTTTCTTTACCAAACATCGTAAGAAAAATTTTTCTTTATGAGGAATTAACGCATAATCCCGTTTCACCTGCTCTACCATTTTAGAAAACAATGTCTGATAAGAAACTTCCACTTCATCTAATAGAAAAGCCTTCGGTTTCAGATAAATAGTATCTTTGTGAGCAAAATCTTTTATCAAACCTTGTACCTTTTCATATCCTAAAATACTTATATACAGCGAATCAGCTTTTGATGAAAAAGCAAATTTTCCTTCGGAATTTGAAATAGAATAACCATCTGAATTATAAATAGTTACAAACTCTAACGGATTTTTTGTTTCACCATCAACAATCACCGATTGAAGCCTATTTTGCCCCAATGCTATCCCTCCAAAAATTAGTGCTATAAAAATAGAAATACGTTTTATTGTATTGATATTCATTATGTCAGTTTTTTATTTTATGCTTAAAAATTATCTTTTATATGAAAAACATCAGTGGAAGAAAATTTCTCTCAAAAAAATATCAAGTTGTTGATATTCAATAAGAAAAGCATCATGCCCATGGATAGATTTTATTTCTTGATAGGTACTTTGTTTTCCCATTTTTTGTAATAATTGATGAGTTTCTATATTTTCTTCGGGAACAAAATACAAATCAGAGTTAGTTCCTATGATATGTATTTGTGTTTCAACCGATTGCATAACTTGTTCAAAATTGCCTCTATCTTTGGTAATATCAATTGTTTTAACTAATTGATTCATAAGTTTATACGCTGCAAGAGAAAAACGTTTTTCTAATTTTTCACCATGGTGTAAAAGCCATGTTTCTACGTTGTGAAGAGACTGATTTTCATGATGTAACGTACGATTGAACTTAATTTTAAACGATTGTGGCGAACGATAGCAGAGCATTGCATGTAACCGAGCATCGTGCATTGGTTGGGATGAAGTTTCTAAGATTCGTTCTTGAATTAAGCTATTAGCAATAATCCAATCCGATGATTTCCAATCGGTTGCAACAGCAACGAAATGTGAAAAAAGTTTTGGTGCCAAAGCAATCATTTCCCACGCAATACCTCCTCCTACCGAATTTCCTACCAATGCAAAAGCCTTTGAAATATTCAATATTTCTAAACCTTGTAGAAAGATACGAGCCACATCTCGAGCTACCCATTTGTAGGGATTTTGAATCAACATGGAAGCTCCATAACCATTACCTGGAACATCAAAGCACAGAATGCTATATCGTTGAGCATCAATAGGCTTTCCGTACCCTATAGCTTCGTTCCACCAACCATTTTCCCCCATCACTTGTGAATTACCCGTCAGAGCGTGATTGACCACAACAAGCGGTGCAGTGCCAAGTTCTTGCCCAAAAACCTGATACTGCAACCGTATTTCTTTATAATGTTCACCCGAAAGAGTTGAAAAATCTAAAATGTCAATATACCGATAGCCTGAACAGGCTTTTTCAAAATTTGTATCCATCTGTGAATGTTCGTTTTTCTTAGACAATCAGGTTAATCGCAAAACTACAAAATAAATTATTTTGTAGCTGAGTGTAGTATGAACATTCCATATCTCACACCTGCCGATACTCTATATAAACTAGTAACCAATTTTAGGTATGAAAGCTGTACTGAAAAGGATCAGTTCTATTTCTGTAGAATTAGAGAGTATATGTAATTAATCCCTAAAACAAGCCTTTTCAGTACATTGTAAAATTATTGAGCGCTGGAAAACGCCTGTTTCAAATCATTTTTCAAATCTTCGATATCTTCCAAACCAATAGACAAACGAATAAGGTCGGTAGTAACGCCCGTTGTTTTCTGTTGTGTTTCCGTAAGCTGTTGGTGCGTGGTACTCGCAGGGTGGATAAGCAATGATTTGGTGTCTCCGATATTTGCTAAAAGTGAGAAAATCTTTACGTTATCAACGGTTTTCTTAGCTGCATCATAACCTCCTTTCAATCCGAAAGTAACAACACCACTTTGCCCTTTTGGTAGATATTTATTTGACAGTTCTTTATATGGACTGTCCTCTAATCCAGGGTAGTTTACCCATGCCACCTCGGGTTGAGTCTGTAACCATTTGGCTAATTCCAATGCATTTTCACTGTGTTTTTTGATACGAACTTCCAAGGTTTCCAAACTTTGCAAAATTTGGAAGGCATTGAATGGACTTAGTGCAGCTCCCAAATCACGCAATCCTTCGATTCGGATTTTAGCAATAAATGCCGCATTTCCAAGCACTTCGTGAAGTACTAACCCATGGTATCCAGCTGAAGGCTGTGTGAATTCGGGGAACTTCCCACTACTCCAGTCAAAGTTTCCTGCATCGATAATAGCTCCTCCTAAAGAAGTTCCGTTTCCTCCGATGTACTTTGTAAGAGAATGAATTACAATATCCGCCCCATACTCTATTGGACGTAGCAAAGCTGGTGAAGCAACTGTATTATCTACAATCAAAGGAAGGTTATGAGCATGAGCTATCTTAGCTATTGCTTCAATGTCTAACACATCTAGTTTAGGATTTCCTAACGATTCGACAAAAATTGCACGAGTATTTTCTTTTACTGCTACATCGAAATTTTTAGGGTCTTTCGGATCAACAAAAGTTGTAGTAATTCCCAAACGCGGAAGCGTAACATTCAGCATATTGTAGGTTCCTCCATAGAGACTGTTCGAGGCTACAATATGCTCTCCAGCTCTTAATAACGTCAAAAAGGTAGTTGAAATAGCAGCTGTTCCTGAAGAAGTTACCACCGCTCCAATACCTCCCTCTAAGGCTGCCAATCGTTGCTCAAGAATATCGTTGGTAGGGTTATTCAGTCGGGTATAGATATAGCCCGGTTGCGTAAGGTTAAATCGTCCAGCAGCATTGTCTGAATTTTCAAAAACATAAGACGTTGTCTGATAAATCGGAATGGCACGAGTTCCGTTATGTTCTTTTACGTTATGTCCTGCGTGAAGTGCCTTTGTTGCTTGTTTTAAATTACTCATAGTTATTGATTTAGTATTATTTTCTGTTTCGTTATTATTTTTTGTTTGTTTTAAAATTCTTTTCTAATTCATTTGTAATAAAAAGAAAATATTTCCTATTTTAATCTTTTTGATATTTAATTTTTAATGCTTTTCAGGTGCAAATGTAGTAATATTTTTTACACAAACAAATTTTTAAGGTACTTTTTTAAAAATAATCTGTAATATTCCGCAAATACTTTTTTTTGACTTACGCATCCAAAAACTTTCTTACTAGTAAAAAAGTGGTATATGAAAGAAAGAAGCAGACCTAAAAATAAATCCCAAAACATTTGGTTGATTGGAATAAAAGTAGTAATTTTGCACCCAATTTTAATTAAAACGTATTAAGCTATGTATGCAATTGTAGAGATAGCAGGGCAACAATTTAAAGTAAGCAAAGACCAAAAAGTGTTTGTACACCGTTTGCAAAATGAAGAGGGTCAGAAAGTTACGTTCAATAACGTTCTTCTCTTGGACAATGCAGGTGCAATCACTGTAGGCGCCCCAGCTATAAGCGGAGCTTCTGTAGAAGCAAAAGTATTAAAACATTTAAAAGGAGACAAAGTCGTTGTTTTCAAAAAGAAAAGACGTAAAGGTTTCAAAGTTAAAAACGGTCACAGACAATATTTGACAGAGATTGTTATCGAAAATATCGTAGCGTCTGGAACGGTAAAAGCTGAAAAAACTGAAAAGAAAGAAGCAAAATCTGCAAAGGCTGATGATTTGAAAAAAATTGAAGGTATTGGACCAAAAGCATCTGAGGCTCTCGTAGCAGCTGGTGTGGATACTTTCGCAAAATTGGCTAAAAAATCAGTAGACGAAATCAAAGCCATATTAACAGAAGCAAGTTCAACTTTATCACACTTAGATCCTCAAACATGGGCAGCACAAGCACAATTGGCAGCTGACGGAAAATGGGATGAGTTGAAAAAATGGCAGGACGAACTGAATGGTGGCGTTCAAAAATAATTTTTAACACTTAAAAAAAGAAGAAAATGGCTCACAAGAAAGGTGTCGGTAGTTCGAAAAACGGTAGAGAATCTCACTCGAAACGTTTAGGAGTGAAGATTTATGGTGGTCAAGTTGCCATCGCAGGGAATATTATTGTTAGACAAAGAGGAACTCAACACAATCCAGGGCAAAACGTATACATCGGTAAAGACCATACGTTACACGCTCAAGTGGATGGAATCGTTAAGTTCGAGAAAAAAAGAGACAATAAATCGTATGTTTCAATAGTTCCATTTGAAGCATAGTCGAAGGATATTAGTAAAGGAATAAAAAAGAGATTATCTAAATTTTAGATAGTCTCTTTTTTTATTTTCTAAATTTTATCTTAACTTTGTGGTGTATTCGTAAAAAAATCGACCATGCAAAAAACTCTTCGAAAGGCTTTTATCATAGGTTTGTCAATTCTCATAGCTTTACTTTTGAATTATTTACTTCCCTATGAAGATAAAGTCAATAAAGGATTAGCTCTGTTGGTATTCGTAGCTATTTTATGGCTTACCGAAATTGTTCACATTACTGTTACGGCGTTGTTGATTCCTATTTTGGCGATACTTTTGGGTCTTGAACAGACTAAACCAGCCTTACAGGCTTTTGCCAATCCTACGATTTTCCTTTTTTTTGGAGGATTTGTTATCGCTACCGCTTTGAGTGTTCAAAAGTTGGATCAATATATTGCCAATCGCGTAATTTCATTGGCTCGGGGTAATTTTGTTGTCGCTATTCTATTACTTTTTTCCGTAACAGCCTTATTTTCAATGGGTATAAGTAATACAGCTACTGCTGCTATGATTATTCCATTAGCCATTGGGATGCTAAAAAATGTGGACTATCAAACGAACAGAAACACATATGTTTTTGTCATTTTGGGAGTAGCTTACAGTGCGAGTGTTGGAGGAATGGGATCGCTTGTGGGGTCTCCTCCGAATGCCATCGTAGCTTCGCAGTTGCATTTGACTTTCTCCGATTGGCTTAAATACGGAATACCTGTAATGATGGGATTGATGCCACTGATGTTACTGGCTATGTATATCGTACTTAAACCAAATTTTAAAATTAAAGTGACTACAGAAAACTTGGTCGACAAATTAACCCGAAAACAATATATTACAATCATTATTTTTATAGTCACAGCACTTAGTTGGATTTTTGGAGATTTTTTAAATAGTACAATATCTTCCATCTTAGGAATTGCAAAAATTGCAGAGTTTGACGCTCTTGTTGCTATGATTGCAGCCGTATTGGTTTGTTTTTCAGGTGTTGCAAGCTGGAAAGAGGTTCAAGATAATACGGATTGGGGTGTACTATTGCTTTTTGGAGGAGGATTAACTTTAAGTGCCGTATTGACCAGTTCAGGAGCGAGTAAAGCTTTGGTCGATGGAGTTGTTTTTTTGGTAGAAGGAAAACATTTCTATCTGATAGGCTTATTGGTAGCGGTGTTTATCATTTTTCTTACAGAATTCACATCAAACACAGCAAGTGCCGCTTTGCTTGTTCCAATTTTTATTTCCATAGCTCAAGAATTGGAAATGAATCCTTTAGGGCTTTCTCTCATCATTGGATTGGGAGCTTCGTGTGCCTTTATGTTACCTGTGGCAACTCCCCCAAATGCCATTGCTTATGGAACTGGGATGGTAAATCAAAATGATATGATCAAAATAGGATTCGTACTTAACATATTGAGTGTCATATTTATATCTACGATGGCGTATTGGTTTTGGTTTTAAGATAATGCTGTTACCTTTATTCTGATTTAAACTTATACATAAGAAAACTTTTCGACGTATTTAGCTCATATCTATTGTTTAAAATTCTACTTTTGGTAGCATAGCCACCATAATTGACAATCTCAATTTGTATTGTTGAGTTCTGTTTGTTTTTAGATATAAATGATGTTATGAAAATTTTATTACTTTCCGATACGCACTCTTACATGGATGATAAAATCTTATCACACGCCTCACAAGTGGATGAGGTTTGGCATTGTGGTGATTTCGGTTCGATGGAAGTTGCTAAAGCACTTGCTCAACAGAAACCTCTGCGAGGGGTTTACGGTAATATTGATGGTGCCGATATTCGTAGCCAATTTCCGGAAGTGAACCGTTTTTTCTGTGAAGGGATAGAAGTTTTAATGATTCATATTGGAGGTTATCCTGACAAATACACCTCTTTAGCTAGAAAAGAGATTATGAAGAATCCTCCTAAAATTTTTATATCAGGGCATTCGCATATTTTAAAAGTGATGTATGACAAGAGATTCCAGCTATTACATTTAAATCCAGGAGCAGTAGGTAAACACGGTTGGCAAACCGTTCGTACTATGATTCGGTTTGAGATTGAGAAAGAAGAAATAAAGAATGTTCAGGTTATAGAATTTCCGAGATGATTGAATTTTGGAGGTGCGTATTCTTCGTATAAAATATTTTTTGTGAGACTTTTGAGCGTATGTTTTTTAAGGTTATAGAGTTTAAGAGTTAAAAAGAATAAATATTTTTACTATTTGTAGATTGTTTATCGTTTTGAAACTCTTAAAAATAACTTAATAAATCCAATAGTATAGGGCTATAAATTTTCGTGTGTTTGAACTATATTCATTCAGTTATCTAAAATAAATTATTATCTTTGCCTTTCGGAACATAAATAATTAGGTATATGAGCGAAACTCGACATAATTGGACAAAAGAAGAAATCATAGCGATTTACAACAAACCTTTAATGGATTTGCTTTATGAAGCAGCTACCGTTCATCGTAAATACCACGACCCTAATACTGTGCAGGTATCTACTTTATTATCAATAAAAACGGGTGGATGTTCCGAGGATTGTGGTTACTGTCCGCAAGCTGCTCGTTATCATACTCATGTGGAAACGGAAGAACAATTGATGAGCGTTTCACACGTAAAGGCACAGGCACTACGAGCAAAATCATCAGGAGCCTCTCGTGTTTGTATGGGGGCAGCATGGAGAAATGTAAAGGATGGTCCAGAGTTCGACCAAGTGTTGGAAATGGTGCGTACGATTAATAAGATGAACATGGAGGTATGCTGTACTTTGGGAATGATTACCGAAAACCAAGCAAAACGTTTAGCAGAAGCAGGGCTATATGCCTACAACCACAATTTGGATACTTCTAAGGAATATTACGAAGAAATTATCTCTACACGAAGTTATGACGACCGGTTACAAACCATTGAGAACGTGCGTAAAACAAATATCACTGTTTGTAGTGGAGGTATTATCGGAATGGGAGAGTCTTTGGAAGATCGTGCGGGGATGTTGGTAGCCTTATCAACCTTAAACCCTCAACCAGAATCGGTGCCAATCAACGCCTTAGTTCCTGTGGAAGGAACTCCTTTGGAGGATCAAGAATTGGTTGAAATTTGGGATATGGTGCGGATGATAGCCACAACACGTATCGTAATGCCTACAACTCAGGTGCGTCTTTCTGCAGGAAGAACCCAAATGAGTCGTGAAGGTCAAGCGATGTGTTTCTTTGCAGGAGCAAACTCTATCTTTGCGGGGGATAAATTGCTCACTACTCCAAACCCTAATATCAATGAAGATATGCAAATGTTTGAAATATTAGGAATTAGACCCCAAGAACCTTTTGAAAAACATAAACAACCCGTTACGGTTGAAGCTAAAGATTCTCAGTATGTTGACTTGGGTGAGAATCCAAAATGGACTCGTCCAACCCACAAAATTGAACGCAACGAACAAAAACGAAAAACTCGAATGACGGAGTAAGTTTAAAAATACCATCTTACAAATAATCAAGAGTTTAGTAGTATGTTCTGTTTATAAAAAATATAATTGTAATTTTAAGAAAATACATACTACCCTTATTTCATGTAAATTAGGATGAGTATCTTTACAAAAGATTGAAATCACATTTCTATTTTTTTACCAAAGGAATTGCTAAAAATATAAAATAGTAAAAATTAAAATTATGAAACGCTTCGGACAAGTAATCAAGGTAAAACCTGAAAAATTAGCTTATTATCGAGAATTACATGCCAATCCGTGGCAATCTGTTTTGGATAAAATTCACGAATGTAATATCCGAAATTACTCCATTTTTTTATTGAATGATGAGCTTCTTTTTGCATATTTTGAATATACTGGAGATAATTTTCAAGAAGATATGCAAAAAATGGCTGCCGATCCCGAAACACAACGTTGGTGGGCGGAAACCGATCCTTGTCAACAACCCTTAGAACTTAAGGAAGGCGAATGGTGGCACACAATGGAACAGGTTTTTCACACGGAATAGAATAGTATTATGAAAGGAATTATTCTTGCAGGAGGCTCAGGAACAAGGCTTTACCCGATCACAAAAGGTGTTTCAAAGCAGTTACTACCCGTATATGACAAACCGATGATTTACTATCCGCTTTCGGTGCTGATGTTGGCGGGTATTCGTGACGTTTTGGTGATTTCGACCCCGCAAGACTTGCCTGGTTTTCAGCGACTTTTAGGCGATGGCAACGACTACGGAATTTCGATTAGTTATGCTGAGCAACCCTCACCCGACGGACTGGCACAAGCCTTCATCATCGGAGAGCAATTCATTGGAAATGATGATGTTTGCCTCGTATTGGGCGATAATATTTTCTACGGACAAAGTTTTACCAAAATGCTTCTGCAATCCGTTGAAACCGCTGAAAAAGAGCGTAAAGCAACCGTTTTCGGTTACTACGTCAAAGACCCTGAACGTTACGGAGTTGCCGAATTTGATGCAGAAGGAAACGTACTTTCCATCGAAGAGAAACCCGAAAAACCAAAATCGCATTATGCTGTGGTGGGGCTGTATTTCTATCCGAATAAAGTTGTAAATGTAGCCAAAAACATAAAACCTTCGGCAAGAGGAGAATTGGAAATCACCACAGTAAACCAACAGTTTTTGAAAGATAACGAGCTGAAAGTACAGCTATTAGGGCGAGGTTTTGCGTGGCTTGACACAGGCACACACGATTCACTTTCAGAGGCTTCCAACTTCGTGGAAACTATTGAGAAAAGACAAGGGCTTAAAATATCTTGTTTGGAAGAAATTGCCTACCAAAGAGGTTGGATTTCTGCCGAAAAAATCCGAGAGTTAGCCCAACCAATGCTCAAAAATCAATACGGGCAATATCTCATTAATTTATTGAAATAATTTTTCTTCATCTTTTAGCAACTTACCTTTTGGTAACTTACCTTTTGGTAAGACGTAAAATTCTTATTACCTTTGCAAAAATATCGGTTATGCACGAGGAATTTACAAATGTGCCATTTACGTTTGGAACAATTATTCTGAAAACAGATTTTGTCAATCGACAAAAGGAAATAAAATTATTAAGACAATGTTTTTTGTCAGGGACGAATGTAATTCTGATCTCTCCCCGTAGATGGGGGAAATCTTCCTTGGTGGAAAAGGTTGCTGAATCATTTAAAAATGATAAAACATTAAAAATATGCAAGTTAGATCTTTTTAATGTGCGTACCGAAGAGGAGTTTTATATTTCTTTCACCAACGCAGTTTTAAAAGCTACTTCTTCACGGTGGGATGATTTTGTAACAAATGCAAAGCAATTTCTTTCACAATTGTTGCCACAAGTTTCATTAGCTTCAAATGATGAAACTACATTGCAATTTGGCATATCGTGGAAAGAATTACAGAAAAATCCGGATGATATTTTGAACTTAGCAGAGAATATCGCACAAAAGAAAGGTATCAAAATTGTGGTTTGTTTTGATGAATTTCAGAATATAGCCTCTTTTTCAGATAGTCTGTCATTTCAAAAGAAATTAAGAGCTCATTTTCAGCGACATCAGAACGTTTCATACTGCTTTTATGGTAGTAAACGACATATGCTGATAGAAGTTTTTACAGATACATCAATGCCTTTTTATAAGTTTGGTGATATTATTTTTCTTGAAAAAATTAACACTAAAGAATGGGTAAACTTCATTAAGCAACGTTTTGAAGAAACCAACAAGCAAATCACAGATAGTCAAGCTAAAAAAATCGTAGAACTTGTTGATAATCATTCATATTACGTACAGCAATTAGCTCAACAAGTATGGCTTAGAACAACACAAAAAAGCAATAAAAAGCTTATAGAAAATACCCATCAAAGCCTGATACAACAACTTAGCTTACTCTTCATAACACTGACGGAAACCTTAACTAATACTCAATTAGGGTTTTTAAAGGCATTACTTAACGGAGAGCAGAATTTGAGTTCCAAAGAAGTGATGGATACTTATAAATTAGGTTCCTCAGCCAATGTGGTTAAGCTAAAAAGAGCTTTAGTAGATAAGGATATTCTAGATGATATGGCGGGGATTCTAACCTTTCAAGACCCGCTGTATCGAGAATGGCTAAAAAAATATTATTTTAAGTTAAATTACTGATTATAATCAACATATGACCATAATCCAAACAGAAATAAAAGACGTTATCATCATTGAACCTAAAATTTTCGGTGATGAACGCGGATACTTTTTTGAGTCGTTTTCACAAGAAAAGTTTGTGGAACAAGTTTGTAAAACAACTTTCGTACAGGATAACGAATCAAAATCGCGTTACGGTGTGGTAAGGGGATTGCACTTTCAGAAACCTCCGTTTTCACAATCAAAATTGGTACGCGTAGTAGTAGGAAAGGTTTTGGACGTTGCGGTCGATATCCGTAAGGGTTCGCCTACTTTTGGCAAATACGTAGCTGTTGAGCTTTCTGCCGAAAACAAGCGACAATTGTTCGTACCCAGAGGTTTTGCTCACGGATTTTCCGTGCTGAGCGAGGAAGTCATTTTTCAATATAAGTGCGACAATTACTACAATCCCAAGGAGGAAGGAAGCGTTCTGTGGAACGACCCTGCACTGCAAATCGATTGGAAAATCCCTCATCAAAATATTATTCTTTCGCAAAAAGACAAAGAAAGCCCCTTGCTGAAAGATGCTTTTCACTTCGATTTTGATGTAAACCTATACGAATAATGCGATTTGAGACAATGAAAAACATATTAGTTACAGGAGCTAACGGACAATTAGGCTCTGAAATTCAGAATATTCAAGGAAAAACCAAAAATTACTTCTTTACAGATGCTTCGGACTTAGACATTACCAACCGACAGGCAATTTCGGATTTCGTAAAGAAAAACAACATTCAGATTGTGGTTAATTGTGCCGCATACACCAACGTGGATAAAGCCGAAGACGACATACAAACCGCCAACCTGATAAATAACATCGCAGTAGGCTACTTGGCAGAAGTCTGCAAGGAAAACAACGCTTCTCTTATTCATATATCAACGGATTACGTTTTTGGAGGCACTAAAAACACACCTTACTCCGAAACAGACCCTACGGAACCGCTGGGAATTTACGGACGAACGAAATTAGAGGGCGAAAAAACCATTCAGAATGCGGATATTGATTATCTTATCATCAGAACCTCGTGGTTGTACTCGCTTTCCTTTGGGCATAACTTCGTCAAAACCATTCAACGATTGAGTTCTGAACGCAATGAACTCAAAGTAGTTTTCGACCAAGTTGGGACGCCCACAAATGCTCGTGACTTAGCTGCATTTATCGTCCATATCATTGAGAAAGATTTGTACAAAAAACGCGAGGTGTATCATTTCTCAAATGAAGGCGTATGCTCGTGGTTCGACTTCGCTACCGAAATCGTTCGTATGTCAGGGAATGATTGTCTGATTAAACCCTGCTTGTCGAGCGAATTCCCAAGTAAGGTAAAACGTCCAAGTTATTCGGTTTTGGACAAATCAAAGCTAAAAAACGATTTTAATTATACAATTTCACATTGGAAAGAGGCTTTGAAAGAGATAAAGTAAGTTACAAGGAACAAGAAACAAGTTTTCCGAAAGGAAATCAACCGACAAATGGCAAACGAATTAGAAGACAGATTATTTAATTTTTCTATCCGTGTAATTAACGGAGTTCGCAAACTGCCCAATGAAAAAGAATACAAGGTAATTGCGTACCAACTGATAAAATCAGCAACCTCAGTAGGAGCAAATTATCAGGAAGCACAAGGAGCAGTGTCACAGGCTGATTTTACTAATAAAATAGGATTATGCCTAAAAGAAATCAGAGAGACAAACTATTGGATACGAATTATCATTGCAATTTACCATAATGAAAAGACAGATTGGGAAACTTTAAAACAGGAGAGTAACGAATTGAAGAATATTTTAGCTTCAATCTATAATAAAATGAAATTAAAAAAATAGAAATCAATACACATCAAACTAACTTGGTACTTGTTAATTGGTTTTTGGTTACTTAAAAAACACTTCAAATGAAAAAAAACATTTTAATAACAGGCGGAGCTGGATTTATAGGCTCACACGTGGTTCGGTTGTTTGTAAACAAATATCCTGACTACAGAATCATCAATTTGGATTTACTAACCTATGCCGGAAACTTAGAAAACCTCAAAGATATAGAGAAATCACCTAACTACGAGTTCGTAAAGGCTGATATCTGCGACTTTCAGGCTATGAAGCAACTCATCGAGAGCAAAAACATCAGCGGAATTATCCATTTGGCAGCAGAAAGCCACGTAGACCGCAGCATTAAAGACCCTTTCACCTTTGCAAAGACCAATGTTATGGGTACGCTATCGCTCCTACAGGCAGCACGTGAGGTTTGGAATGGCAATTGGAACGGAAAGCTGTTCTATCACGTCTCCACCGATGAGGTGTACGGTGCTTTGCAGATGGACAACACACTTTTCACAGAAAACACAAAGTACGACCCCCATTCGCCCTATTCGGCATCGAAAGCCTCGTCCGACCACTTCGTTCGAGCTTATCAAGACACCTACGGACTTCCGACACTTATCTCCAACTGCTCCAACAACTACGGAAGCTATCAGTTTCCTGAGAAATTAATCCCTTTATTCATCAATAACATTCGCAGTAATAAGCCGCTACCCGTTTACGGACGTGGTGAAAACGTGCGAGATTGGCTCTACGTTGAAGACCACGCCAGAGCAATTGACGTAATATTCCACAAGGGTAAAATTGGCGATACGTACAACATCGGAGGCTTTAACGAATGGAAAAACATCGACTTGATACGCGTCATCATCAAGGAAGTAGATAAGCAGTTGGGTCGCCCCGAAGGAAGCTCGGAAAAACTCATTACGTTTGTTACTGACCGAGCAGGACACGACCTTCGTTATGCTATTGACGCTACAAAAATTAAAGAAGAGCTTGGTTGGGAGCCTTCCTTACAGTTCGAAGAGGGGATTCAGCGTACCGTAGCTTGGTATCTGCAAAATCAAGAATGGTTAGATACCATCACCAGTGGCGACTACCAAAAATATTACGACCAGATGTATAAAGGGAGATAGTTTTTTCTGATTCCACTGAGTCTGTAGATTTCTTGTGTTTTAAGAATCAACCCTTAAAAGGTAAATTTGTGTGTACTTTTTTTATTAAAAATATTTGCCATTCAGAATAAAGTTGTATATTTGCACACGCTAAAAAACTATTTGTCTCATCAAACTTGCAGAAAATGAATAAGTTAAAGAAATACAACATATCTTTTGCTGGCTTGAAATTGGGAAAACATCAGTTCGTTTATGAATTAGACAAAAGTTTTTTGGATTTGTTTGCGTACGACGATGTGAATGATGTACATCAAAAGGTGACGGTTGATTTAGACAAAAAGTCAAATCTGTTGGAACTCCATTTTAGAAATGAGGGAACAGTCAATGTGAATTGCGATTTATCCAATGAACCTTTTGATTTGGAGGTAGCAAGTGAGTTGTTCTTAGTTGTGAAATTTGGAGAGGAATTTAATGACGAAGACGATGAATTGTTGATTCTACCACACGGAGAACATCAAGTAAATGTAGCTCAATACATTTATGAATTAGTAGTATTATCAATTCCTGCCAAACGCGTTCATCCGGATGTTCAAAATGGTACATTACATCTTGATATATTAGATAAATTGGAAGAATTAAGTCCCAAAGGGGATGTAGACGAAAGGGAAATCGTTGATCCGAGGTGGGAAGGTTTAAAAAAAATAATAATAACTGATAAAGAAAAATAAGAAATGGCACATCCTAAGAGAAGACAGTCGAGAACGAGAAGAGATAAGAGAAGAACTCATGACAAAGCAGTTGTTCCTCAAATCGCAAAAGATCCTATAACAGGAGAAAATCACTTGTATCATAGAGCACATTGGCACGAAGGAAAATTATACTATCGTGGTCAGGTGTTGATTGACAGTACAGAAGAAAGCAAATAAGATTTTGTTTCATAATAAGAAATTTTTTGATACGGAAGGAGTGCCTGAGGCACTCCTTTTTTTTGTACAAACATGACATAATCCTGCGGAGTAAGAAGAGTGCAGAAATTTTTTGAGTTTAAAGTAAAAAATATTTTAGAATATTGTGAATTAGAGGATTAAGCATAAAATCGAAAGATAGACTATTATAAGTACGTATCTGGACTGTTTTTTTAAAAGCTTGTAAGCCAATATGTAAATTCGATTTAACAACATATTATGACTGATTTTGCTTTTTTATTTCCGAAAAAATAGTAACTTCGTGACTTGGTAAAAATGTCAAAATGAAGTATCGTCTTATATATACTGTCTTTTTTATATCTATTTTATTGATAATCAACGCTTGTACAACCAAAGCAAATACCTATTACAATCGACAAATGCAGCCGATTGTAACCAAATACAATGTGCTTTTCAATGGAGAAGAGGCTTTTGAATCGGGGTTGAAACAGTTGCATGAGCAATATCAGGATGATTTCAGTCAGTTGTTGCCAGTAGAACCCATACGTATGACGGGTAAAGTTCAGTTGGAAGGGGTTGAGAACCCAAATTTTGAACGTGCTGAAGAAAAAGCCATCAAAACTATTCAACTTCACTCGATGGTATTTAAAGGCGAACAACGTAACTACAAGATTGACGATGCCTATATCTTGCTTGGTAAGGCTCGTTACTACAACGAACGGTTTTTACCAGCTTTGGAGGCGTTTAATCACCTACTTACTAATTATGGGAAGAGTGAACGCATTAACGAGTCTGCGATATGGGCACAAAAGACCAATATGCGTTTAGGCAAAGATAAAATTGCTATTGAAAAGTTGAATGAACTACTTTCTAAAGAAAAGTTACGCAAAAGAGATCGAGCTGAAGCCTATGCTACTTTGGGTCAGGCGTATATCAATCAAAAAATGTATCCCGAGGCAGCCGAATCACTTTATTTAGCAGGTAAATATACATCCAGCAAAACACTCCGTGGGAGATATTATTTTATTGCCGCTCAACTCTATGAGCACCAAAAGCAACGTGATTCTGCAACGATAGCTTTTGAAAAGGTTGTGAAACTAAATTGGAAAATTCCTCGTAAACTATGGGTTGAGGCTCAGGCAGGAAAAGCTCGTAACAGAGATTTTACTCCCGAGGAGAAAACGGAATTTCTAACGTATTTGACTAAATTAGAAAATCGGTACGAACATAAAGATTATTTGGACGTACTTTATTTCACTCACGCTTTTCTCATTGAAGAGAATAGTAGGAGAATGGCTATTGAGTACTACCGCAGGTCTTTAAAAAATAATAAGGAAAATAATCCGTTGAAAGCTAAAACTCATGAACGTTTAGCAGATATTTTTTTTGAGCAGAAGGATTATACAGGAGCATATCACCATTTGGATAGTACCTTAGCTTATATTCCTGAGCATACGTTTGAACATCTTTATGTGGAACGGAAGAAAGAAAACTTAGCAAAAATCACCGAATTAGAATATACTGTAAAACAAAATGATAGTATTCTGAAAATCATTAAAATGTCGGATAGCGATAGAGTTGCATTTTTTCAAAGACATATTGATTCTCTAAAGAAAAAAACAGAACAAAAAATGAAGAGTTCCTCAACAGTTAATCAAGGGATGGGCTTTTCTTTGCAAAACGCGACTGAGACAAAAGGAGGAAAATTTTATTTTTACAATCCTATGGCGGTTGCCTACGGAAAGCAACAATTTCAGCAGTATTGGGGAAATCGAAAATTGGAAGATAATTGGCGTTGGTCTGCAAAACAACAAACAGAAATAGAAATAAATCCAGCCACCACAGGGCGAGAGGAAAATGTACCTAAAAAAGATATAACCCCCGATTTTTATTCATCACAATTACCTAAAAATGAGGAAGAAATAAAACGTTTGGAAAGAGATAGAAATCAGGCGTTACTTCAATTAGGGATTTTGTACAAAGCTAAATTTAATGATAGCGAGTTGGCTATTGATCGATTGGAGCGAGTACTTGGATTTAACCCAGAACCAATTGTTGAGTCTGCAGTGCTCTATGAACTTTATAAGAATTACCGATATTTGAATAGTCCAAAGGCGGAAACTGTGAAAAATCACTTGTTGGGACGTTATCCACAATCAGATTATGCACAGCTTCTGCAAGGGAATGACACCTCACGAAAACAACGTGATTTAGAAGCTCAACAGTTTTTACAAGAGCTTACCGTAGAGTTTAATAACGGTAAAATAGTCGAGGTTTTACAGCGATTGAACGAGGAAGGTACCACATTTAGGGAAACAGCTATGGCTTCAAAACTGGATATGCTTCGGGCAAATGTTGTTGCTCGTTTGGAAGGTATCTTACCGTATCGAGAGGAGCTTTTAAAAATACAGATGAACTACCCTGAGACGGACGAAAGTAATCAAGCTAAAGAGCTTTTAGAAAATCTAATTGACGTTGAGAAAGAATCGTTTGTTGATGATGCTAAGGCTAGTTCGTGGAAAGTCGTTTTGATGGATATTCCACAAGGTAGAAGAGAAGTAATAAAGACGCAACTTGTCGAAAAACTGAAAGTAATTTCAGATAAAATCAGCATTTCACAAGATGTATATAACGTCAAGGAAACGTGGTTCGTAATTCACGGGCTTCAAAACCGAGATTCAGCCGACAGTGTTATCATTGAATTACAAAAAATAATCGGTGAAAACCAATTGGCAACCTTTCCAATATCCACGAAAAACTATCGTTTGGTACAAATCAAAAAAGCAAAAGAATCTTATCTAAACAGATAGTAACTAGTATAGTGATTAGAATTAATTACCAACTACTAAAATCGCTGATCTAGGTAATGTGGAATGGTATTTTATGTCATGATACTTTTTAAAACACGGCTCAATAATCTTATTAAAGGAATGATTGACAGATAACTTGTTTATATAGAGATTTAAGTATGGAAGTCAATTTAGTGGTTCTTAGATAGTGAAAACACCTTCCAAGTGGGTTTTCCTGTCTTTTTATCAATGGTTTGTATTGCTTTTCCTGTTACATAATCGCCTGTTGTTAAGTCGTATTTTTGGAAAAGTTGTGGATTTATAAAAATGTCATCTACAAAACCAAAATTTTTATTTTTTGGAATATTTATTTTCCCTGAAAATTCTTTAATGTAACTATCGGTTAATTTAGTATCCTGATATTCTGACAGTGTTGCTACTTTGCTTGGGGCATTTATTTCTTTCTGTGTAAAACGAATTTTATAAGTTTTGCCTATTTGAGGATTTTTCAAAAATTTGTCGTATTTAAAAAATAGACGCTCGCTATTTTGTGTGATTATATTCACTATTTTTTTATCAGAATTTATATTCTCAATAATGACTACTTCTTCTGCAAGATTTCCAAATAAAATATCTTCGGCAGAAGTAGCAAATTGTCGGTATATTGAACGGTTATGCTGATTAGCATTAGCTCCTTGATACCATTGTGTATTTTGATAGGAGCTTATTTGGACAGGAATTTTATGTTCGTTAGCTTTCTTGATCCTAATAATTGTATCGACTTCTGCTTTGGCTTCATTGAAAAGTTGTCTTTCTAAAAAGAAAGGAATTACTTTTTCACGAAGTTTGGTCGTCATTTTTTCATCAGCAGGGCAAAGCAATCCTTTGCAATAACAAGCAAAAACTTTTTCCTTATCCTCATAAAAAGCATCTGCAAGAATATCCCAAACCCAAAAATCGTTTTTCTTTTTTCGAGCAAAGGGCAATAAGGCAGAAAGCATATTTTCATTATTTCCCAAAGCTAAAAGTATTTTCGCTTGATAATACGAAATGTACTGATAATTTGGATGTTTGGCTGCTATTTCCTCTAATTTAGGCAGAAAATTCTCCGCTTTTTCTTTGTCAAATATAGTCTCTTGATAAATATTTTTGAAAGGCAACAGATGTTTTGCATAAGCACAATATACTTGGTCAGCTAATGCAGCTATGTCTTGCCCATCATAATGTTCTTTCTGAAAATCTTTCTCTTGTAAATTATCTAAATCCCACCAATCAACAAATTCAATGTATTTTTGATGATTGTTTTTATACGCCTTATGAAAATTTTTTAGTATAGCAGAGTACAAATCTGATGGTTGTTGAAAATACAAGGATTTACAATGTTCAAAAAGTGTATTTATCTTTGAATAATCAATATTTCCCTGTCTACAAATATTATTTACTATTTTTACAAATTGCCAACCTACCGTTTCATACAATATATTTTCCTCCTCAGGCAATTGTAGAACAAGTAGTTTGTTTATAATTTTATTGAATTGAGTGAAAGTTTGCACAGAAGCGTATTGTTTCAAATACTCATAATACACCCAAGCCAAATCTCTCTTAACCCAAATATCATTAGGATTTTTTTCTAATTGACTATTTGCTAACTCCCAAGCCTCTTTTAATTTTCCTGCTTTTCTGAGTTCGGTAACGGTTGTCATAAGTTTTTAATTTTGGTTGATGAAATTCACTAGCTTTTGTAATTCAACATCTTCGCTCCCTTGTTCAGAAAAAGGAAGCACCGAGGTAAAACCTTTATCTTTTGTGAAATAACATTGTAGATAGGCAAATTTTGCGTCTGTTTTTAGGTAATAATTGATGTGAAAATTTGCTTCGTGTTCCACAATATTGGTAATTTGAACCTCGCATTCACTACAAGCGGTTAATATTCGGTTGTATAATTCTTTGAAAAGTGAATTTTCCGTTGAGTAATTCACTGCAAATTCGTGATAAAAAGGAGCGTTAAGTGTTTCAATAAGTTGATTTTCAATTTCATAATGGCGATTTTGTAAGGTTTTAAATATTCCTGCTCCGTCATAATACCAATCTATCTGAATGATTTCATTTTCTATCTTGAAAAAATATTTCTCTAAATAGTTGCTTGAGACTATCCTATCAATGGAAAAAGGCGTGCTACGGAGTTTACTTTCCACCTCTTGATATTTCAAACGCAGTGCAATATGTGCGTTTTCAGTGTGAAAAGGTGTTGAAAAAGTGTGTGTGTTTTGATAAAATTCTTTTCCAATTTTTCCAATTTTGGTAATCGGTCTTATTTCTAAGCGATGGAATCCATTTATTTTAGGTGGATTGATAACAAATAGTTCTTTTTTTGCCCGAGTAGTTGCCGTATAGCACCATCTTAGGGCATCATCGTATAGTCCAATTCTTCCCGAATAATCCACATAAACACTGTCCCACTCGCCACCTTGCGATTTATGGCAGGTGATAGCATAGCCATATTTCACGCGTAAAGCATTGAAATATAGATCTGTTTTTAGAGCTTCTTTAAATTCCTGCGAACCTTCTTTGTATTGAGGGTATTTTTCACGAAAACGCATTACGAAATTGATATACAAAGCCTTCATTTCCGTAACATTCAAGTCTCTATAAGGAGAATTTAATAGTGAATCAATGATTTTACAGGAAACTTCTTCTGATAGATGTGGGAATTTCAATTTTACATTTCGGAAAGAAAAATTTACATATATCTTTTTCCCTTTTTCATATACAGGAATGTTTTTTATTTCTTCTACATCCGCAGATACTTCGGTAACCGTTGCCATATCTCCATTGAAAACTCCCTGATTATAATTGTTATTAATAACCATCAAAATATCTCCAATACTCACATTAGGGCTATTGGGAAATATTTTTTCACGAATAGATTGATTGTATTGATAAGCTCCTTGATTAGAATAACATACGATAACCCCATTGCCGATTTTAGGTTCTGGAAATTTATCGGTGAAATGCGAAGTAAGGTCAATATTTGAAATTTCTTCTACTTCATTTTTGATAAGTAGTTCAAAGGTATTTCGTTGTTCCTTAGGCTTTTTTAATAAATTTCGTATTTCATTAGCGTTCTGCAAAATTGTGCTATCTACTAATTGCCGATGAATGGTGGTTAGTTCGGCTTCTTGAACATTCAGTTTGTGTTCCGATTGAAAGTACTCAACAGACAACGCTTTCGACTCATTGTCTGTTACTGGCGGAAGCTGGGCATTATCTCCTACGAATATTAATTTGGAATAGCGATTAGAAAAATTAGCATATTGAATGACATCACTTAATAATTTTCCTGAACCGAAAGTAAATAATTCGTGTTTTGTTTCTACATCCGAAACCATTGATGCCTCATCAATGATTACTATTTCTCCGTTTTCATTCGGGAAATGAAGTGGATAAATATAGTGATATGATTTTTTCGAGTCATCAGGATTTTCCACTTCTTTAATGATAACATCTTCAAAATTATAAATTCCCCGATGAATGGTAGAGGCATTAATACCTTTATCACGAAGTACCTTGGAAGCTCTTCCTGTGGGAGCCATTACTTTAAACAATTTTTGATTTTCTTTTAATTTATCAATAAGGTACTTTATTAAAGTTGTTTTTCCCGACCCCGCAGCTCCTTTTACAATAAAGATATGCTCATTTTCTTTTTCTAGAAAAGAGAATAGGGTGTTTATTATTTCTTGTTGTTCTTGTGTGAGAGGGTTCATAGTAGTAAAGGTTGGTTACAGAAAAGCAAATATATTGTTTTCTGAGGTTAAATCAAAACTTTATCAAGGTTTTAACTTGCTGGTTATATTTTCACAAAGAGACAGAACCATAATAACTTCTTTCTCATCAAAAAATGATTTATCCTCGTGGATATAGTTATTTCTTTTATCTTTTACCTTGTTGAGGTATTCCACTTTTTTATCTTCTTGACTACAGATTTCAAAATAATCAATAAATAGATTTGCCATTGCACAAAACCAAGTTAAATCTTTGATAACATCTTTGTTTTTAATAAATTTATTTTGTCTATCAAAATAATAATTATTTACATCTTCTTTTTTTTCTCCTATGTAATATCTATAATCTTTGTTATCATATTTAAAATAATAGTTTTTGAAATGTTCTAAAAAATTATATGCACTCAGAAATACGATATCCATTGACATTTTCACTTTTAAGTCTATTTTAGAAATAGCTTGCTCTATAATTTTTATTTGTGTTATTAAAATTTTTAGAAACTTATTGTATTCTTCGAACGGATTTAAAGCAATCTGATTTTCAATATTTTTCTTGATTTGTTTACAAATTAAGAATATTATTTTCAAAAACTTTCTTTTTACAGCAGTTTCCATTACTTCTTTAAAGTTGCCAATGGTATCAGCAGTAAATTGGGGATCAATACTATTTTCGGGTGCTTCTTTAATGATAAATCCATCCGCTCCTAATGCTTGTAATTTTTGCAAATTCCAAATTTTATTGGTTGCCGAAAAATATATTACCTGTATTCCTTGATTGTATTTTTTTATTTCCTGTAATATTCTTATACTCGTGTTTCCTTTTAGGTCATTATTTTCAAAATCAGAATGATGTAATCTAAAATCCAAAATGACTATATCAATATCATCTGCCTTTATTTTTTGAACAGCTTGATTCACAATTTCTTCTCTGTTTTGCGAAAAATCAATATCTAAATAGTCAAATTGTTCGATTTTACTATTATGGCATAAAATCGTTTCAAAAATTTCGGACCATCCTTTTTTCGATTCATCATCGATATAAAGAATTTTAGGTTTTTCGTCTTGAGGTATTTGTATTTCTAGGTTCTGTAGACTAGTATCTGTTGCCGAAATCGGATAAATGGTTTTCAGATACTTATAATACAAATCAGATTCTATTTTCGCATTGATTTTTTCGATATCATTATCTGAACTTTCAATAGTTTTCGCCCAACGATAAATTGCCCATTCATTGGCAATACTGTGATTATCTTTCGGTGCTACGAGCTGTATTTTTCTAATTTCATTGGCTAATTCACTTTGCAGAAAAGGTTCTGTTACTCTTTTTTCAGCTTCTTGTAAGGCTTTTATACTATAGTCAATATAAAATACATTTTTCGTTTTCAGAATGTCGAAATACGGATTTTGTATCAATTTTTCATACGGAACAACCCCGTAAATAAAAATATTTTTTAGTTGATTTGGAGTTGGCGTACAGCGAATATGAGCCGCTAACCGAAGCCCGTTTAGGTCGGAAAGCGTATTGCCAAAACATAACGGAATGTACAAATTATCAAATACTTTGTCATTTAAAAAATGCAAAACAACATCACGATGTAAAAAACTATCAGAAAAAACTTTTTTCTCTGAAAACAATGTTTCTGATTCCATATTACTAAAAGGATCTTCAATATATTTTTCGGCTGTTAAAAAAATAATATTTTCTTTTTTAGCAACTATGGGATCTGCATCTACTTCATTATTTCGTTTATCAATCTCATCAATAATTATTTTCTCTTCTTCGGGATTTCTGCCATATAGTAGATAATTGACATTGGGTTTATTCCCTTTTTTTATTTCCTGTAGGAAAATTTCTAAATTTTTATAGAAAACACTTACAGGTAAATCAACTCGATTTCCCGTTGCATTTTTTCGGCGTTCGTTTTTGCTTCCACTAAAAACCACTAATCCAAAATCTCTATTTTGAGCGTTATGTTCATAGAGTTGGTTTTTTAATCCCTCATTAGGGAAAGACTCGTGCAAAAACACAATCTTTTCTTTCTTGATATTTTCAATGGAGAGCTTTTTACTATCCTTATGTGTACTTATAATCCCTTGATATTCATTAAGTTTTTCGATATTCCAGCCGTAGGTTTCTTGACGGAAAACCTGTTCGTCAATTAAATAAATCATCGTTTGAATTTTAAAATATGTTTAACACCGTTTACTTTTTCTATTTTTTCTTTTTTCATCAGCTTTGGAGTATATTTTTTTGCTCCATCATTCCATTCTCCATTCCAAAGATTAATTCTATAACTTGTTTCGTTTTCAAAATCACTTTCGAGGTACAATTCACATATCCCGTTGATTTTTTTTATCATACTAGTCAATGTATTTCCTCTTCTATCAATCGTACTTTCAGAGCTTTTTCCATAGAAAGGCTTTTCGGGATGAATGTGATGAATCGTAAAATAAACAAAGCCTCCCGTTTCTTCTATGAAGGATAAAATTATTTTTTGTTTTTGTTCGGTTTTGTATTCTTCAGAAAAATAGGTCTCTATTGAATTGATATATTCTCTAAAAAATTGAACCAACTTATCAACATCAGTAAATAAAACAATATTTTCTGCAAAATTTTTAAATTGAAAATCAAAGTTTGTTTTCCAATTTTCGTTATTAGCAATATTATATTCTAAAATACTTTTTAAAGAGTTATCAGTCCTTATATGAAATAGATTTTTACAGTGAATGATGAGTTCGGAAAAATCCCGAACTCTTTTTCCATTCATATACGAATTGAATTGCTTAGGTAGTTTGAAAATTTTTCCATTTTGCTGCTGTTTTAATTCTCCGCTTGCATTAGGAACACAATCAGGATTTTCATCTGACCATTTTAATAATTGCTCACTCGCCCAATTGATGTCAATTCTATTGGAGCTCCATTCCTTTTTTTCTTCTTTGAAGTTCGTACCCGATAGATACACTTTTAATAGTGTTTTTGCTTGAGAATCAGCGTAATATTTGTTGTTTAAAATTTCAAATTTTTCCAATAATAGTCTTTGATGTTCTCGTACGGAATATTCAGATGAGCCACTTAATTTCTTTATATATTCCTTAACTGCGAGTATTTCATCTTTATAGTCTATTGTTTCTGAATCAATGGAATGCCAAGTGTATTTTAACAAAGGGTCTTGGTTATAAGCAAGTAAAAACTTGGATAACGATTTCTCTCCAAATGGATTATTATAATCTTTGAAGGTTTCACCTAAATAATCTTTATCTTTTGACTTGTCAGATTTTTCATCAGGCTCAATAACAGACACCGGTACATTTTCTGTTGTTTCGCCAACCTTTTGTTTAGTTAAATCTTTTGCTATCAACTCAATCATCTTGTCTTTTTGACGAGAGCTAAAATTGCCTATCTTTAAAAATTCTGTTACAAAATCATTCATAATATGTCTTTATCTAAAATCATTTCTGATAGTTCGTCATCATCGAAAGTTCAAAAATAGAAGCTCCTAATATTTTGGATTTTTTTCCATTTTTCACTTTTTGTTGCTTCAAAAACTTCCATAGCTTTTTCTTTACCTTCTTTTTCCCAAACATCTAAAATAGCATCAACATTAAATCCACAAATTTTGTCGAATCGTTGGGCTAATTTTTGATAAGTACTATCCTCCTGACTTTTTACCATTTTTAGGTATAGGAGTTTCCCTCCAATGACTGAAAACATTGGGTTTTGATTGTATTTGATGTGTCCTTTTTCCTTTATATAATCCTTTCGGAAAATGGTTTCCGCCTTTTTTGCTCCGTATTTTTCAATCAAATAGAGCCACATACGAATTTGCTTCACGTACTTGCGTGTGGTGTTGAGTTTTTCATTCACGGTAATGCCTGTAACTTCTTGTCGGTTTGTTTTCTTTTGCAGCCTTGTTTTTTTAGGATTGATTTGCAATTTATTTTTATGAATAATCGCTTCCAATTCTTGTAGAAAAATTGGATTATTAAACACCGATTTATTAGAAGAAAATGTAATATCATCGGCATATCTTGAATAAGTAGCCTTATATTTTTTTGCTAATTTATCCAAAGCAATGTCCATTTTCTTACAAAGAATATTGGTCAAAATAGGAGAAGTCGGTGCACCTTGTGGTAAAACTTGTTCTTTTTTGCCATCAATGTCTATTGTATGTACGCAAAGACTTGCTAAATAATTTGCAATTTCTTCGGGAAGCTGAAATGGAGTTTGAGTAAAAATCCTTTTGATCTGCCATTTTTTAAACGAATGAAAAAAATCCTTTAAATCAATATTATACACATAATTTTTTCCTATGTGCAATTGGGCGTTGGTAACCACTGATTTTCCTTCTGTAAACCCCATTGCTTTTGGGTGTATTTTCATGCAAATTGTAAAAATAACACTCAAGGCTTTTTGCATCATTCCCAATGCACCCATAGGTCTGTTAATTACGCGTTCACCTCCTGTTTTCTTTCTGATAGAAAAAGTATGGTATCTTTTGTTAGACAAATCGGCATTGGACAAAACATCGTCTTTGCTGATTTCGTTACCTGCTAACAACTCCTGATACACATAGTTGATAACCTCAACCAAATCATCTATCGATAAGATGTTCTCAAACCGGTTTTTAAGCTCTTGTTTTTCCTCTGTTGTTAGCGTTTTCATAACTCCAATGTTTTAAAAAATCCTTGAAATACCTATTACTTTATTCTTCTTTCCTTGTATTAGTGAAAGTAAAATATGGGATGAACCTCTGTAAATTTAATTAAAGGTTAAATGTTATATTAAACTTTATGCTTAAAGAAAATAATCATCATATACCATTAATAAATTATATTTCTCTTTTGAAAGCTAAAAACAATTTTTAAGATAACATTGTTTTACTCGGTTGCGAGCCGAGCCAATTGCCGATCTGATTAATTGCTTAATCCAGCAATCACGTTAATTTAAAGGAAACCTAAAAACTAACGAATCAATATTTTCATAGGTATTTCAAAGAACTTTTTTATTTTTTACACTGCAAAGATATAATGCACTTGTGCGATTTAACTGCATTGATTGTAATTTTTATTCAGAATATTGGTTTAAAGATGATTCTAATCGATGTAAAATTCTATTTTTCAGGGTTTCAGGAGCTAAAACCTTCATGCTTTCTCCATACGATAAAATTAGGTTTTCTAATTCATAATTTAATCGTACCTCAAAGGTAAGTATATTCCCCTTAATTTTTTGTGAACCGTGCAGAGGTTTGGACATCACATAAGGAATTATGTTTTTTGATAATTCTATTTTTACTTGTTCTATTTCATTCCCTTTTATATGAGTAACTCCCACAATTTCATCAAAATACTCATCGAAATCAATAGAATGTTCAATATAGTGTTCTTTTGTTTGTTCCAAATTTATAATTCTGTCCAAAGCTATCACTTGTAGATAATTTTCCGTATGATTTTGTCCTAATAAAAACCATCGGTTATTATATTGTTTGAGGTAATAAGGAGAAATCAAAAATTCTTTTTCATCTTCAACAAAAGGTTTGTAGTGAATTAATAAACTCTGTTTATTAATAATGTAATGGTATAGCGGATTTAAAAAATCAAGCCCTTTTAGAAATTTATTTTCTTCAAAATCAATTATTTTCTCTTGCTTAAAACTTATGATAGACTGTAATTTCAGCTGTAAAGGTTCCAACCAATTTAATCCTATACGAGAAAGAATTTCCATTGCACCGCTTAAACTTTCCGATTCTTCTTGATTAAAAGGTCTGTTTCGTATCGAAAAATTAGGATTTTCGTACCTATAAAAAACTTTTCTACCTTCTCTAATGTGTTCAATAGGAGCTTCATATCCATCGGAACTTTCCATAAATTTGATATCATCAAGCAATTGTCTTCTTGATACACTGACTTCTTTACCTAAATGTTCAGATATTCTTTCTGAACAAATATGTATTAAATCTTCTATAAAAAAATTTTTATATCTATTTGAAAAGCACTCATCTAAGATTTTATAGCGCAACTGTGCATTTTTATTGGTTGCCATAACATAGGATTGTTTATTTGTAAGTATATAGACTATTACTTTGATTAAAAATCGATTAAGGATATTAGGCGAATGTTTTATTCATTAGTCTGAGAGTAATCTTTTATCCGTGTTCTCTATTTTGCATGTAATTTATCATCAGTACATTTATCGTATTATATTTTTAGTAATACATTACTTTTTGTATATATCAATGTAGCAGAATGAATCCATATATATCTGCTAAATAGATTAAAAGTAAAGAAAGGAAGAAACAGATTGTGGGGGCAATCATCCACATAGTGAAAAAGCGTTTCACTTGTGACTTACGGAAGATATTTTTAGCTCCCATTTTTGCCACGCCAATACCTAAAATTGCTGCTACATTCATTTGAACTAAGGAAGTTGGAATTCCTTTAACTAAAGAGGCTAATAAGAGTAGACTTCCTGAAATAAATGCAATGATTACAGCTTCAAACTTTCCGAATAAGATGATTTCTTTGCCTGTGTTTTTAACGATTTTATGACCGAATAGGGAGCTTCCGATACCAAAGCAAGGTGCAATAATCAACGCCGACAACATCAGTATTACAGTAAAGTCACTTTCTGTTTTTAGTCCTAATTCGTTGATAGTCATTGTTGAAATAGGCCCTGCAGCATTAGCCACGTTGTTTGATCCGATGGCGAAGGACACATATACCGACATTAAAATTAAAATAGTACTCCAAACGGGTCTTAAATTCTCATTTTGAGCTCTGAGCATGGTCAAACCACGTCTTCGCATAGGTTTGTAGATGTATTTTCCTGCTAAGTACGACAAGAAATAAGCTATGATGGGAAGTACAAACCATGATGGAATAATTTCAGCAAACAATTTAACGGTGTCTAACTTTCCGAAGTAGAATGCAGGTGCAGCGATTGAAAGAACGGCAGCTTGACTTGTTGATTGAGGAATTCCTAAAATGTTGGAGACTAACAATGTGATAGCCACTGAAAACAAAGCGATTGAAACTACTACAAAGGTCATATAGTTTGCATCAAGAATACCACCTCCCATAGTACTTGCCGTATTCTTTCCCGCGATGAAAGCTCCCAAAAATACTGCTATACCAAATATACCTGGAATCAAGCTTTTACGAATCACATTGGCTCCGTAACTTGCAGAAAATGCAGGAGCTGTTCCACTTCCTCCCATCGTAATAGCCAACGCCATCGCAATTATGTAAGGAATTAATAATTGGTTGTATATTGGAGCCATATTTTATATTATCAACTCGCAAATTTATAAAAAAAATAAAAAATAGAGAAGCTAATTGAAGGGAAAATATTAAACAAAATTCTGGTTAAGAATGGGGTTGGAGGATGGTAAAACGCGTAATTTTTTAGAAATTAAAAATCTTTTTTAAATAAAATTTGGTGTTATAAAAAAAATACGTATATTTGCAACCGCAAAACACCACTTGCGGGTGTGGTGAAATTGGTAGACACGCCAGACTTAGGATCTGGTGCTTCACGGCGTGGGGGTTCGAGTCCCTTCACCCGCACAACCTAAAACCTTAACTTACCAACAAGTTAAGGTTTTTTATTTTAATGTATTTATGGAACAAACAAGACCTAAAACTGTCTACTCCATTCTTTTTGCAATTGCAATAGCTCATATGCTCAATGATTTACTTCAGGCGGTTATCACCGCAAGTTATCCGCAATTGAAACAAGAATTCGGTTTGACAATGACCCAAATAGGGATCATTACATTTTGTTATCAAATCTCGGCTTCCATTTTTCAACCCTTAGTAGGCAATTACATTGACAAACGCCCTATGCCCTATGCACAGGTTTTCGGAATGTTTATCACTGCCTTGGGAATTATTACTTTAGCTTACTCATCTAGCTATGCTTGGGTGTTGGTCGCAGTTTTGTTGGTAGGAACAGGATCTTCTATATTTCACCCTGAATCATCGAGAGTGGCCTTCTTAGCTTCGGGAGGAAAACGTAGTTTAGCACAGTCCATCTTTCAATTAGGAGGGAATTCAGGAACCGCTATTGCACCTTTGCTCATAGCTTTGATTATTATTCCCAATGGAAGAATTTATAGCCTTTGGTTTTTGGTTTTCGCTTTTATTGCCATCATCATTTTAGCTTTTGTTGGGAAATGGCGAAGTAATGTACTAAAGATACATCGGAAGACTAAGAAAAAGGAAGTAGTTCTACCTAATTTAACTCCTTTTCAGATAAATATGTCGGTAGTAATTTTGATGGTACTTATATTTTCAAAATATTTTTATACCGCTGGGATTACGAATTATTTCCAATTTTATGTCATTCAGAAGTTTGGAGTCTCCGAAGTACAGGCTCAAATGTATTTGTTTTACTTTTTGGGTGCTGCCGCTTTGGGTACCTTACTCGGAGGAATTTTTGGTGATAAAGTTGGGCGTAAATTTGTGATTTGGTTTTCTATTTTAGGGGCTGCTCCTTTTGCTATTCTGCTTCCGTATGCAAATGAAACTTGGACAGCTATTTTGATAGTACTTATCGGGATTATTATCTCATCTGCTTTTCCAGCTATTTTAGTGTACGTACAAGAATTGTTGCCCAAGAAAATCGGTATGATTTCAGGGTTTTTCTATGGTTTTGCTTTCGGAATGGGTGGACTGGCGTCGGCTGTGTTAGGAAAAGTCATAGATCTTACCGATATTTACTTCGTGTATGGCTTATGTTCTTTTTTACCGTTGATTGGATTAATAGCGTACTTTTTGCCAAATTTAAAAAGATAAACACCTAAAATATTTATAATGAATTGGATAACACTTGTCATTGCGGGGTTGTTTGAAGTGGCTTTCACTTTTTGTTTGGGAAAAGCCAAGATGACTGTAGGGAATGTTTCTTACGCTTGGTATGCGGGGTTTGCTACTTGTACTTTTGTTAGTATGTACTTACTTACGAAAGCTACACAAACTCTTCCGTTAGGTACGGCCTATGCTGTTTGGACAGGAATTGGAGCTGTAGGGACAGCTTTATTAGGTATTTTAATTTTTAAAGAACCAGCTTCTTTTTGGAGATTGTTTTTTATTACTACGTTGATAGGTTCCATCGTGGGGCTTAAATTCGTATCGAATTATTAAGAATAAATTTAAAACCTCTGAAAGTGTTGTTTTTTCAGAGGTTTATGATGTAAAACTTTGAATATAATTTTTGTATTCAGAATAGCTTATCTACTAAGTTCCTGAATTACTTTTAATTGATCTTCCGAAATATCTGGACCATCGTAGAATGAAACTCCTGTAGCTCCGCTTGCCTTGGCATGTTCGATAGCTTGTTTTAGTTCTTGAGCAGATATAGGAGGTACGTAAATCCCTGTGTGAAGTTCTGTTTCTTTGCCTTTCATATCTTCAACTCCTTGTTGTGTAGCAAAACCAACCCAGTCGACCTCTTCGTTATAGAAATTGTGATAAATCATAGGATAAACACGATCAACGTTCCATTTGTCCCAACGTTGACGTACCATTTGACCTGCCATTTCAGGGTAAGGGAACACAGCTGCGGTTATTTTTTTTCCTTTATTGTGTACAATTTCAGCGGCATCGTTTACCAAATTGCGGATTTTGTTCAAGCGAAACTGTCGCCATTCCAAATCAAGAGCAGGGTTTTTAAGTTTTCGTGGATCTTTGTGATGCGTTTTCTCAAACTCTGCCACACAAACATCACAATAGCAAAAATCGAACTGTGGCAATTCTTCTTCTTGAACTAAGTTATAATTAGGTAACAATCCGATAGGTAGATAAATATCAGGAAAACGAATATAGTCCAAATGTACACTTGCAATGTCTTCAACATCCGCCAAATTACTCACCAGTTTCAGAATATGCTCACGTGATTCTTTCCGAGTGGGGCAAAGCCATTGATAGTAATCCACGTATGGGCGATGGTCAAAACAGGATTTTCCTTCACGACTGACCATGTACCACTCAGGGTGTTGCAAAGCTTCTTTGTCTCCAGGGCGGTTTACAGTCATTATCCAAGCGTGTAATTTGATTCCTTCTTCTTTGGCTATCGGAACCAAACGTTTTAATCCTTCTACATCGGCTTCGGTATTTACCAGTACTTCGGAAATACCATGTGTCTTGTATTTTTTAAACTCCTCGTGGTAACTCTCATCAGTACGTTCAGGTTTATAGGTTATCCATGTGGAAAGGGTAAACTCCTTATTTTTTGATACAGAAGTTTCCTCCGTTGAAGTGGACTTTGGCTCATGGGACTGATTGCATCCAAACAGTAAAGCAAGTGCCAAAGGGAACGTGTAAAAATATTTTTTCATATGTATATATGTTTAAAAGATTAATCTAAATGATTCACTAATTCAGCAAAAACTTTTTTAGCTCGTCTATTTTCATATAAAATCTGATAGACAGCATCTAAAATTGGAGTGTGACTTTTCTTTTTGTGGCTATTATTAATCTTATATGCACTTTTCACGGCATAATACCCTTCGGCAACCATATTCATTTCCATCATAGTACTTTTCACCGTGTATCCCTTGCCTATCATGCTTCCGAAAGTTCGGTTTCTACTGAAAAGCGAATATCCCGTTACAAGCAAATCTCCCAAATAAGCTGAATTGTTAATATTTCGTTTGATTTTATGGATGCGTTTAATGTATCGTCTCATCTCACGTATGGAATTACTCATCAGTACACTTTGAAAATTGTCACCATATCCCAGTCCATGTGCAATTCCAGCAGCGATAGCGTAAATATTTTTCAGCACTGCAGCGTATTCTATACCGATAACATCATCAGAAACTTTTGTCTTTACGAAATATGTTGTCATTGCTTCGGCAAAGATTTTAGCCTTTTGTTTGTCAATACAAGCTATTGTTAGGTAAGATAAGCGTTCTAAAGCCACTTCCTCTGCGTGGCAAGGCCCTGCGATTACACCTATATTGCTGTACGGGACATTATAAAACTTATGTAAATATTCCCCTACAATAAGTCCGCTGTTGGGTTCAATCCCTTTGATAGCCGAGAAGATGGTTTTATCTTCCAAGGATACAGTAAGTTTACTTAATTCAGAACTTAAAAAAGCAGATGGTGTAACAAGTACTAAACAATTTCCGTAGGCAACCGCCTCGTTGATGTCGTTGGTTAAAATCAATCTGTCGGTATCAAATTCCACATCGCTCAAGTAGTTCAAATTACGCGAAGTGTCTTTAATATGCTCAATAGCAACTTCGTTGTGAACATACCAGCATACTTTTGAGACGTTATATGTTAATATCTTTGTGAGAGCGGTTCCCCAACTTCCACTGCCGATAACCGAAATTCTCAATTCTCTGTCCATTATGTATAACTCTGTTTTAAGGTAGCTAAAGTATAAATAATTTCTAAAAATTCCAAACTAAGGAATTTAAGATTTTTATCTCAAATAGTACGCATACATCAGTTCGATTCCTTGCTCTAACTCTATGGAATGTTTCCAACCTAGTTGGTGTAACTTTGAAGGATTGGTTAACTTTTTCATTGTTCCGTCGGGTTTTGAAGTATCGAAATGTATTTCTCCTGAAAACCCGATTGTTTTTTTTATCAATTGTGCTAATTCATTGATAGTAACATCTTTTCCTGTGCCAATATTGATGTGAGTATTACGAATTTCAGTTGTATTTTTGTCATACGTATCATTAAAATTTATATGTTGCATGACAAAAACACATGCATCTGCCATATCCTCGCTCCATAAAAACTCTCTCATGGGCATTCCTGTTCCCCAAAGAATAACTCTATCACCGAAAATACCATGTTTTTCAAGGATTGCTTTGATTTCCTGCTGAGAGTTTTTCCCTGAAATACCTTCCACTGGACGTTTGTTTAAATCCATAGCAAGAGCTTCCCAATCATTTTTAAGTAATGCTTTCGCTAAGTGAATTTTTCGGATCATCGCCGGTAAAACGTGTGATTTTTCTAAATGAAAGTTATCGTTTGGTCCATAAAGGTTGGTTGGCATTACTGAAATAAAGTTTGTGCCGTATTGCAAATTGTAACTTTCACACATTTTTATACCCGCAATTTTAGCTATGGCATAAGGCTCATTGGTGTACTCCAAAGGTGAAGTCAAAAGGCAATCCTCGGGCATTGGTTGTGGAGCTTCCTTAGGATAAATGCATGTACTTCCTAAGAAAAGTAACTTTTTCACTCCGTTTTTGTATGCGTGATGAATCACATTATTTTGTATCATCAAATTTTGGTAGATGAAATCAGCTCGATAAGTATTATTAGCTAAAATGCCTCCTACCTTTGCTGCTGCCAAAAAAACATATTCAGGTTTTTCTTCGTGAAAAAAATTAGCCACATCTTGGGAATTAGTCAAGTCTAATTGGGAACTAGTTCTGCCTATCAAATTGACAAAACCTTTATTTTCAAGATTTTTCCAAATAGCAGACCCCACTAAACCTTGATGTCCTGCAACGTATATCTTTGCGTCTTTTTTCATGATTTTAACTTTATATGAAGTATATGTTCCAAAATAAGCCTCTATCTGCCTTGTTTAACCTCTCCCGAAGCATTTCATACTACCTTCTTATCCTTACCTTTAAGGCTTTTTCAATGGGTATTTCGGATAAAACTACTAAATAGCCTCCTCCACCCGCTCCACTTAGTTTGTACCCTACTGCAGATTTAGGCAAAGTAGCTATTTCTTGTTTAATTTCCTCATTTAACATATTGGGATACAAGGAAGTTTGAGCTTCAAATGAAGCTATCATTGCTTCCCCTGTAGCATTAATATCTTTTGCTAATAGAGCATCCCAAAATTGCTGTGCCGCATCTGAAAGCTTTTTAACCTTTTCAGGAGAGATATCCGCCCCTTCAGTGACATGCAATTCACTATGCCGTGGTTGTAAGGGTAATAAGTATAAATGGTTTTCTATCCATACAAGTAGATCTTCGGACAGATTTTTCTCTATTTTTTCTGGCCAAAATCCACCATCATACCAATAATAATTCAGTCCCGGGAGTACAATCCCCAAAGCATCTTGTGAACCACTAATATAGTCTTCCCCTGGAAAATTTTCATAGGAAAACAATATTTTTGCGAGATGTTCTTTATCTCCTTCAGGAATATCTGTGTGCCAAAGCTCTATCGCTTTTTTGCGAGTACTAGTGGACATCCCACTTCGATCATTAAATTCATAATCAGGTTCTATGCATATGGTTATCACAGGCCCTGGACAGAATTTCGATACGGAAGGTTGATCAAGCCATCCTCCTGCCAAATCTATCCGATAGGGAATCAAACATTCTTTTCGCAAAGCTGTTGTACTTCGAGCAGGTAGATTCCCATGAGGAATACGCTTACTTACGTGATATTCAACCCCTAATTCTTTGCACAAAGCCTCCTTGGCTGGAGAGTGTCCGTCCTCATTAACAAACAAAACATCAGGTTTTAGACGAAGCATATCTTCCTTAAAATCTAAGATTCCTGAACCTGAATTTATCCAAGCATCTTTTACGAAACGCAACGATTTAACCATATAAAGACGCTCCTGCTCTGGATTTATCGTTTTTCGAGCTTTGAGTTCCTGAATAGTTCTATCTGAACCAATTCCAACATATAGATCTCCTAACTGCGATGCTTCTTCAAAAAAAGCAACGTGTCCCGAGTGCAACATATCGTAACAACCCGAAACAAAAATTTTCTTATTACTCAAAATAATTCATTATTGTGAAGCCTCCTTCTTTGAGGTAAGCATCTCGTTTAAACAATTTTATATCGCTTTGCATCATATCCGCTACCAACCCTTTAAGGTCGTATTTTGGTTCCCAACCTAAAACTGTTTTAGATTTGGTAGGGTCCCCTATAAGTAAATCAACTTCTGTAGGTCGGAAATATTTCGGATCGACTAACACAATTTCTGCTTTACTTTTTATTTTATTCTCAATATTTGAAATGTACTTCTCACCTACTTTTTCTGAAAAAACAGTTTTATCAATAGCCGTAAAATATCCTACCTCATCAACTCCCTCTCCTTGATATTCAATCGTTAATCCTATTTCTTTGGCTGATAAAATAATAAAATCACGTATGGAAGTGGTAATTCCAGTTGCAATTACATAATCGCTCGGTTTTTCTTGTTGTAAGATCAAATGCATTGCTCTAATATAGTCTTTGGCGTGTCCCCAATCGCGTTGAGAGCTAAGATTTCCCATATACACCTTATCTTGCATCCCTAAAGCGATACGACTTAACGCACGAGTGATTTTTCGAGTTACAAAAGTTTCTCCTCGTATGGGAGATTCGTGATTGAATAGTATCCCATTGGATGCGTGCATGTTATATGCCTCGCGGTAGTTTACAGTAATCCAATAAGCATACATTTTGGCAACTGCATAAGGTGAGCGTGGGTAAAAAGGTGTTTTTTCTGATTGGGGAACCTCCTGTACCAATCCGTACAATTCGGAAGTTGAAGCCTGATAAATTCGTGTTTTTCCAGTTAGCCCTAAAAGACGAACTGCTTCCAATATACGAAGTGTTCCCAACCCATCTGCATTACCTACATATTCAGGGGTTTGAAAACTCACGTGGACGTGGCTCATCGCCGCCAAATTGTAAATCTCGTCAGGTTGTACTTCCTGAATAATTTTGGTGATATTCATGCTATCGGTGAGGTCACCATAGTGCAATATCAGATTTCTGTTTTCTACGTGAGGGTCTTGATATATATGATCAATTCTATCGGTGTTGAAAAGCGAACTTCTTCTTTTCATTCCATGTACCTCATACCCTTTTTTGAGCAAATATTCTGCGAGATATGCACCGTCTTGCCCCGTAATTCCTGTGATAAGCGCTTTTTTTGACATATTTTTTTAAGGTATAAATACAACTAAATTGAAAGTGTTTTTTTAAGGATTTATTTTTTTAACAAGCTCTCTTGCTTCCATAATATTATCCTCTATGGAACAATACGTCCAACTTCCATAACGTCCGATAGAATGTATGTCACTGTTTGATAGTTCTTTTTTTAGTTTCTCAACTACTTTCGTGCTTTCCTTATTAATATGAACATAAGCAGGATCCATCACCACGCTATGGTAATCCACCAATTGTTCATCGGCAACAACACCTATTTTCTTTAAGTCAGAAAGAACACGTTCCAAAACCTTTTCTGTATCTCCTATGACGGCATCCTTTGTAAAACCAAGCTCCACGTATAAAGACATTCTATCCGACTTTATGATATTGTCATAGTACCCCAAACGATAAAAACAAATATCTTTATCGGGAACATACACCCAACTACTTTCCTTGTCCTTCCCTTTTTTATCAAACCCTAAGTTAAATACCATTACTTTGTTCCAAGTAAAGATGGACTCATCATAACCAATATCACACAATTTGAGCAACTTAGGGAAAGGCATTGTTGAAATAAGCCTATCATAAGAAATTTCTCTTTTGCTTGTATATGCAACCTTATTTACTATATCTATTCGTTGTAGTTCTTCTTGTAAAAAAACATTTTCTTGTTTTACATTCCTAAATAGGGAATTAACATATTCTATTGCTCCCTGTGATGAATAAACAAAATTATCATTGTATGAACTATTATTCTCTTTCTTGAAATTCAAAATAATCTCTTCTTTATTTGCTTTTGGAAAAAAACGTCCCATAGCCTCTGCATCTAAGTTATTCAAATCACAAGCATAGAGTTTTTCATTATATGGGATTAAAAACTTGTCAGATATACTTTTACCCAAATTAGCATAAACCATATCTTTAAATGTTTTTACCTGAATACTTTCTGTATTAAACAGGTCATATAAACACTCTATAAACTCGTGTTTTTCAAGCTGATGAATATTTTTTTGAAAAGGAAAATCAATATATTTACCTTTGTAATATATTTTTGTTACTTTTTTTACTGTTTTAAGTGTTTCGGATGCTATGTGCCTACAAACTAATTCTTTTAGTTTTTCATCTCTAAAATGAAAGAAATGCCCAGAATAATCCCATACATACCCATTTCTTTTGATGGTTTTACAATAGCCTCCAATTTCTTGGTCTTTATCTATCATCAAATAATCATTGTCGGTGAAAGTTGCGTATGCAATTCCAGAAATACCTGCTCCTACAATTAAATCCATATTTTACCTTTTATATTTAAAAAATCCGTTAATTGCCCAATGTGCTAAATAATATAAACTCTTGAAAAGCCCTAACTTTTCAACTTTATAATAAATAAGAAATTGAGGCTTTATTACTTTCTTTTTATTTCCCGTTGTGCTTGATGCAAAAACACGATAAGACGCCAATACTTCTTTATTACCATAAGCAACTTTAATTTTTTTTAGCATTTCTAACCAAAAAGCAAAATCATCTCTCAAACTTTTTAATTCTTCTCTAAAAAATTGTTCCCCTACTATGCTTTTGTCATAAACACTTGTTAAACAAGATATAGGACATGTTTTTAGAAGAGAATTATAGGTAACTTTTTCAGGAACTATAAAAGGTTTTAATTTTTGAGTTCCATTTTCATCTACTCGGTTATAGGAGGCAAATACTAAAGCTGCATTTTTTTCTTTGAGAAAACTAAGCTGTTTTTCAAAAAAAGAAGACTCTAGTAAATCATCTGAATCTAAAAAGCAAATGTACCGACCTTGTGCATTTCGTAAAGCGTTGTTACGTGCAGAAGCTGAACCTCCATTTTTCTGTTGGATAAGCTTAATCCGCTTATCTTTTACGGTATGTTCTTTGACAATTTCCGCCGAGTTATCTTTTGAACCATCATCTACGATTAGCATTTCCCAATCTTGATAAGTTTGAGCTAGTACGGATTCTATGGTCTGTCGTACATATTTGGCTCCGTTATACATTGGAGTTATTATTGATACTAAATTTTCTTGCATAAACTTATGACCTTATTTTTTTTCTAATCCACATATGTGTTTTATAGATAGCCCTTGTGACAAATGGCATTTTTATTAACATAAAAGACATTGCTATCTTTTGGGGCAATCCATAACTTTTATACATAAAAATATATTTAAACTTGTTTGCTTCTGGATAAATTGTATAAAAATATTTTGTATATCTTTTATTGAGTGTAAACACTTTTTTGTAAAACACAATCATTGAACAAAATTCTTGTTCATAGTTAATCTCGCTTTTTCTAACAAAATCCTCCAGTTTACTAATAAATACAATCGCATCGTTGATAGATGATTCACCCATCGTTTTGGTTAATGACAAAGTATTATATTGAGTGTAATGCAGAAAAGCTTTTGGTAAGTATGATACTTTTGAGGTAAGTGAAAACAATCTTAACATTGTTTCTATATCTTCTCCCATGTTAATTTCCCCTGTAGGAATCAAGTCATTTTCCATATAAAATGCTCTCCGTATTAATGTGGTACAAAAACTTGGATGAAGGTTACCAAGCATCATGTTTTTAATATTATATTCAATATCCTTTTTGTATTCCTCTCTCATGTATCGTTCTGTTGTTTTATAGCTTATGTAATAGTCGCATACTACAACATCACTTCCCTCTTCTTCTATTTTAGCATACAAAGAACTTAACATTGTAGGTTCTACCCAATCATCCGAATCTATTTGAATCACATACTTACCTGTAGCCTCAAGCATTCCTTTTCGCCTTGTTTGAGCAATTCCTATATTTTTTTTATTTTCAAGTAACACAACATCTCCGTTTCTATGACTTTGCGACGTTATTTGCCTTATTATTTGAAAACTTTTATCAGGTGTACCGTCATTTATGAATATAAACTCTACCCTATCTAAGTCTTGATTAAGTAACGAATATACACACCTTTGTACAAATTTTTCAGCCTTATAAACAGGTACAATAACTGATATTTTGTATTTATTTTCCAACATACCTAATTAAAAAAAATAGATTCATATACATATTCTTTATCTGCAAAAATAGTAACTTTTACAGTATAAATAATTAATAAAAACAATAATATTATTACTCGATTATTACTATTTTTCATGTTTGTCAATAGAAAAAATATAGGAAAAAGCGAAATAATATTAAAATACATATTCACTCTTTGTAAAATAAAATTATTCAGAGACAAAATCGTTAAAAATTCCCCTACAATACCAAGTATAAAAAGTTTTTTCTGATTTTCAGATAAATTAATCTTTCTATAGTTAACAATAGCGTACACATATGTAAACATAAGAACGTATTTAACAAGTTTAGCTGTTATAGGGATATCAAAATTCCCAAATCCAGAATTCAAGTAAACCGCACTACCTATAGTTGTATATGCCACCATATCTAATATTAATTGATTGATATCAATAAATGAAACAATGAAACAGAATATTAATATCATTAACATTCTTTCGCTATTGTCAAATACTTTTCTCAGGAATAAAACTATCAATATGGCTATCACCGCCAAAAAGACATACTGGTGAATAGATTGAGCTAATAATATACAAATAATAAATGGCAACCAAGCCCTTTTATAAACAAATAGCACTACCCCATAGGTTAGTATATACATCGCAGTAAACTGTCTCAAACCATTCATCTGGTTGTGAAAAACACCATTAAAACAAACTATTAGAAAGAAAAAAAGAGCGTATTGCCTAAACTGTGTAACCTTTGAAATTATTAGTAAAAACAACAGCACCCATAACATGGCTAATATAAAAAAAATATGTTGCCCTTCTACACCTATATAAAACAAAAACTTTACAAACCAATAAAAACCAATTTCACCTGTGTGAGAATAAAAATCTATTGCTTTAGTATCGGGAGTAAAAATACCTAAATACGAAAAATAATCTGCCCCTACATCGTATTGTCCACCAACTACCAAGATCCACAATAACGAAAAAAGAAATAAAGCATAAACACGACTCAATTCATTCAATCTATGATTTGAAGACAATAGACACAACCCTACGGATATAAATAAATTTATAATATAGAACATTATCTTTCTAAATAATACCTCCTAATTTTACCTAACAAAAATTCTCTCATAATCACATACATAAAATGCTTGTTATATTTCTTTCCTGAAATATGCCATACCTCAACCAGCAAACTTATCATCGAATCAGATGAAAGCCCTCCGTACAGAAATTTTGAAATAGTCTCGTTTATGTAGCTAAACGAATATCCTTCCCTGTAAACTTGCAAGAAAAAATCATAGTCAGCACAAATTTTATATGTTAAATTGAATAGTTTGTTTCTATGCAATTCTGTTCTGGTAAAAGAACTTTGATGACAAAAAACCATTCCCTTTTCTATATCTTGCATTGGCAACATTTTTTTTACTACTTCTCTCTTTGGATATTTTATAGAAACATCACCACAAATAACATCTGTTTTACTCCAATCACCATAAAGAAAAATTCTGTTTAAAATATCTCTATCATAAAACTCATCTCCCGAATTCATAAAATTTATCCACTCTCCACTTACCTTTTGAATTCCCTTATTCATTGCGTCATAAATTCCTTTATCAGGTTCACTAACCCAATAGGCAATTTTATCTTCGTATTTTTTGATAATGTCAAGTGTACCATCAGTACTTCCTCCGTCTATGATGATATACTCAATGTTGGGATAAGTTTGGTTAATAACCGACAAAATGGTTTCCTCAATAGTACTCACAGCGTTATATGAAACGGTAACGACAGAAATTAAGGGGATATTATTTTTCATTGAGACACTTTTTGTAAAGACTTATATATTTAGAAATTAAAACTTCGTTTGAAAAATGCCTCTCAATTTTTTCTCTGGCATTTTTAGAGAGTTGTTCGTAGCTTTCATTGTTTAAAACCCATTCTATTCCGTTCTTTAAATCCTCGCTATCAAACGGCGAAGCCAAATACCCATCTATTTTATGGTCAATAATCGTAGGTATACCCGTTGTATTAAACGCTACAACAGGCACACCACAAGCCATAGCTTCTGTGACGGTTTGTGGAAGATTTTCCTGTTTACTAGGTACAATCATCACATCGGCACAGCTATACAGAGTTACCAAACTTATATCATCGTATAGTCGACCAACATATGTAATTTTATAGTTTAATTGTTCTTCTTTTTTTGGAGTAGAGCTACCAAAAATAACAATCTCAACATTTTCTGTTTGTAAACGTTTTATAGCTTCCTTCAGTAAATCATAGCCTTTGTTTAGATCATTTGTTGCACTTATTGCTCCAAAAATGATAATTTTTTTGTCTTTAGGTATATTCCATAAACTTCTAGCTATTTGTTTGTTGATTGGCTTGAAAACTTTAGTATCAAGAACATTAGGCATATGTATATGCTTTTTACTTCTCAGTAAAGAACTTTTTCTTGCCTCATCATACATCCATTTGCTTGGACTAACAATAACCAAATTTTGTGTTTTTTGATATGTTTTTTTTTTTCGCTCCCAACCTTTCCTACTTAGGTCTTTTTCCTTTCCTGAGTTTAAAACTTTTGAATTTCCACAATTTGCTATATAATGTCTTTGTCCTTCATCAATATGTTCGCCTCCCGTAAAAGCCCACATATCATGCAATGTCCAAACAATAGTTTTCTTAATTTTAGCTAAATCTTCTATCCTTAGCATTCCACCTGCTACCCAATGTAAGTGAACAATATCGGGATCTAACTCATTGATTCTATCAGCTACTTTACTGAAAGGCACCCAAGCTGGGGAAAAAGGGGTTTTTGTTCTTTTTTTATAGAAAATTTTTAATGGAAGTACATCTAAAAAGGGACGTAAAGCACCGATAAACTTTCCTATTTTTGACTTAAAGACAGTTTTAACAGTATAATCATCACTTTTTTTTGATTGCACTAACATATTGCTATCTACTCCATTTTCAAGTAACGCTCTATGCAAACGATACGCTGCACGAGCTGCTCCTCCTTCTATATCAGTTGTGTTTATATGTAATATTTTCATTTCAATTTACGAATTATTTTTTTGAAAATATCTATTATCCTCCCTTTTTGTATCATTTCCAACACAATTCGCAGTGCATTCTTTTTCTGTCGGACAAGAGTATTACTCCACAAAATATCATTTTGAAAATTTTCAACTACATATGTGGGGTGAACAAGAGGAAATTTAATTTCTCCACGCTTTAAATTTGCATAAGGATGCTCTGAATCAAAAGTATGAGTTGCATTATCTCCGAAACCAATATTCGATATCAGGTTAACATTAGGGATAATACTTTTTCCACTATTAATCAAGATCGTATATAGCCATTGATAATCCCAAGTATCAATCTTTCCCTCATACACAGCGTCAAATTCTCTAGTAAATATGTCTGCTTCTTTTTTACTATAAAGTATATTCTCCAAATATTTTTCCTTTTTAATTTTTGGCCAATTTTTCATTTCTTTATCGTAATTTTCCCAAGCACGACGCCAAGATGCCCACCCCCAACTTCTGTCATATTTTGAAAAATAATAGCTTTCTTCGTTTTTGGAAGTTACTTCGGATAAGAAGTTTGTTCCCCCAACAAGCCAAACCCTAGTATCATCTCTATATCGAGACAAAAGCTCTTCACAGAAAGGAAAAAAACTCTGGCTTGGCAAACAATCATCTTCTAAAATAATTCCCATTTCTTCATTGTCAAAAAACCACGTAATAGCAGAACTTACAGCCTCTCTACATCCCAAATTTTCTTCTCTAAACAGAGTTTTAACCTCACATTCCCAATCAATGTTTTTAATAACTACATCTCGTGTGTTTTTTACCCTCTCTTCTTCTCCCTCTCTTTCTTTTCTAGCTCCATCACAAGCTACATATAGATAAGAGGGCTTTATCTTTTTTATCTCTTCAAATACTCGTAATGTGGTATCTGGTCTATTAAAAATTAAAAAAAGTATAGGTGTTCTAAAATTCATCGTACATTAAATTTTATAAGTATTCAGTGATATTTTGTGACTATTCTACTTAAAATAACCGAAGTATCTTTTCTTTAAATGGTCTCCACAACCTATGAAAAACGAATCCTTTATAATCAGAGGGTTTATAATTTGCAAAGGGCGTCTTTTTCAAGTATTTCCAATACTCTTTTTTAAAAGGATTTGTATTTGCCAAAAACCAAGGTTTATTAGGATATGCACCTGTATAATGAACTATACAAGGTTTATTTATAGCTTCTTCTTCTTCAATCGTCATTTTTTCTCTTAAAACCAAAGCAGTTTGAACATTGTATCTGATAGGGAGAGGCTTCCACCTGCCATTTATTACTGCATTTAAACCATCTTGATCGGCAAAAGATATTTTTTCAGTATTCACTATACTCCAATCTATTATTTTTTTACACAACCCATCTTCTCTCCATTTCGAACAATTTATCATCATCACTCCTGAGTTAAAATACTTTGCACCAATATCCACTCCTAACTTTTTCTTTTCTTCATTGAGAAAATCGCTACTACCAATTTCCTGTATGGCTAATAAATATTTATCATTAAAATCTATCTCGAAAAGTTCTTTTAAAGAATCTAATACAACGAGATCGTTATCTAAGTACAAAACTCTGTCTCTTTCTATTAGATTAGGTATCAATATCCTTGAAAATGCAGCTATGGACAGATGCTTAACTCCAGTATTCAACGTAGCAAAAAGGCGTTTATCAATAATAATAGTTTCAAACTGTACGTTATTCTCATATATAACGGTGTCTAATATTTTTTTTTCATTATCTTTAGACAGATTATCTGTTAATAATAAAAATATTCCCAATAAGATATCTTTATTATTATCTAACAACGATGTGAGAGCAACAGCCAAATGCTATGCATAGTTATCATCAACGGAAAAAACAATCGTATGTTTCACAATATATACCTTTATAAAATAACTTTTTCACTATAGTAGATTGCGAGCAAACTGTTCAAATCTTTTATAATAACACTCATCCGTCAAATGAGATTCATACAGCATCCTATTCTCCCTATTATTTTTGTCTCTCTTTTTTAGGTTGCCTAAAAGAATTTCAGACAATACATTAGGTGAGTTTACATCAAAGGTATTTATTAAAGGTGATTTATCTTTAAAATAATTATGCCCAAAATTATCTGTCATTATAATGGGTACTCCTGTTGAAAGAGCTTCTAAAATAGACAAATCAAAATAACTTTGTCTATTTGTGTTTATGAGATAGTCAACTGAATTATACCAACTTATTGGGTCTTTTGTAAATCCCACATCAGCTATTCCTTCCTCTTCTATTTTCTCAACTTCTACCAAACCATTATTTCCTATAACTATTCTTTTGCCTAATACGATTAAATTCAAGTCATTTCTTTTCTTATATACCTCACGATATGTATTCATCAATATATCAAAACCTTTTATAGGCATTCGTCTACCTATAAACATTAAGTTAATTTTATCTTCTTTGATAACTCCATCTGGGATACTTGACATATTATATTTTTCTTTTGCCCCATAAGGAGTATAATATATATCGCTATTGTCAGATAAAAGAGATTCGTATATACCCCTACATCCTTCAGTAGCAAATACAACAACATCAGCCCGCTTAAACGCATCTGTCTCTGCACTTCTTCTAAATGCTATTTCTTCAATTTGATTAGGAAAAGCATCCGCATATTCTTCGGATGGTAATTGTGGACTATATGACTGCAATATTACTACCTGATTATTTGGGATCACCTTTCTACACATATGAAGAGAAATAGGATCATGAAAATAAACATATTTGAATCTATAGGCCTTTATTTTTCTATAAAGAAAAGATAAATAACTCTCTCTTGTTACCAGAGAATATAACTTTCTCTGTACACGGAAACTAAAAGATTTGTCGTTTATAAAATCAGATGATAAATTAAAAAAATCTCTAGGTTTATCTAACAAATTGTGAGCAACAACTCCTGAGGGACCTCCATCATTAATACCACAGGCATAAGGAGTGAAATTTAAAATTTTATCTGTTATCATTTACTTCTTCTGTATTGTATTCTCTATATAACTTTTAACGCTGTTTTTAACCTTCCATCCTAAGGATTGTGTTTTTTCTGTAACTACCTCGGCTGTCATTCGGTTTCCTTTACGCTCTGGGAGCATTTGTATTTCTCCACCAAACATTTGTGCTATCTCTAATATTGAATACGCCTCTGGAGAACCAATGCCATATTCATCGCCTTGTCCTTTTTCTCCTACCAGTAGAAGTCCCGCAACAATATCATCGATATGCGTAAAATTGCGTTGCTGTGTACCTGGACTAACTACCGTTAATGGTTCGCCTCTATTTATTTTTTCGGAAAAAAGAGCTATTAATGTAGCATACTTCCCATCTCGAATCTCTCTTTTCCCATATACATTGTAAAAATATGTTATAGCATATTCTAAACCGTACCACTCTCCGTAGTTTTTAACCATCTCTGTATTAGCTGATTTTGACCACGCATATGGACTCTGATTTTTACCTATTCCTCCGTCTCCAAATTTAGTGCTACTTCCTGCGTAAACTAATTTACTTTTATGCTTTCTACAAAATTCCAAAACCTTAGAAGTACCTATCCTATTGAATAAAAGCACTTTATCTATGTCTTCAAAACTTTGTTCTACACGAGAGTACTCTCCCAAATGATATATCAAATCAGGCTTGAAATCTACCAACTCAAAAATATGTTCAGTGCTTCCTTCAATATAAGTTACTCCTTCAATATGGTTATCACGACTTCCTGTAAAGTAATTATCTAATGAATATACTTCATTATTTGGATTTTGAGCCAATGCTTCACATAAATTAGAGCCAACAAAACCCGCACCTCCTGTTACTAATATTTTCTTTTTCATATCATTCTACTCCTATTTGTATATATTCAAATCCTCTATTCGACAAATCAAACGAATTGTACTGATTGCGTCCGTCAAAAATAACTTTTTCTTTTAAAAGTTTAGCAATTTCTTCAAAGTCGGGTACTCGGAACTCTTTCCACTCTGTAAGTAAAATCATTGCATCAGCTCCCTTTAGAGCGTCATACTTACTATCAACATATTCAACATCAACACCTTTCAAGTAGCAAATTTTCGCCTCGTTAACTGCTTTGGGGTCATATGCCTGTATTTTAGCTCCTCGTTTTACCAATTCTTTGATGACGTAGATAGCTGGAGCTTCTCGCATATCGTCGGTTTCGGGTTTGAACGAAAGCCCCCACACAGCAAAGGTTTTACCTGAAAGGTCTTCACCGTATTTTTTGACAACTTTCTGAGCAATCACAAATTTTTGGCGATTATTCACGTTATCTACTGACTGAATAAGTTCTGCATCGTACTGAACCTCTTCCGCTAACTTTTTGAGAGCCAGTACATCTTTTGGAAAACAAGAGCCTCCGTAACCACAGCCTGGATAAATGAAACTATACCCAATTCGGCTATCCGAACCGATACCAATACGTACCTTATTAACATCAGCTCCTACCCGTTCACAAATATTGGCAATTTCATTCATGAACGAAATTTTGGTAGCAAGCATCGCATTGGCGGCATACTTTGTCATCTCCGCAGAACGAATATCCATACCGATAAACCCATCGTGTTGCATAAAGAAAGGTGCGTACAGAACTTTCATTTTTTCCATTGCATACTGACTGTCAGAACCCACCACTACGCGATCGGGTTTCATAAAATCCTGTATAGCTTTACCTTCTTTCAAAAATTCAGGATTTGAAACCACGTAAAATTCAATATTTTTACCTCGCTTGTCAAGTTCGGCTTGAATGGTTGCTTTTACCTTATCGGCTGTTCCTACGGGCACAGTGGATTTGTCCACAACAATGAGCCTGCTTTGCATCGTTTGTCCGATAGATTTCGCTACAGAAAGCACATATTGTAAATCGGCTGAACCATCATCCCCCATCGGAGTTCCTACAGCTATAAAAACAATTTCTGCGTCAGTAATCACTTCCGACAACTCGGTGGTAAAGTTCAAGTTTTTGTTAGCTAGGTTACTCAGAACCATCGCTTCAAGCCCTGGTTCATAAATGGGGATCACTCCCTTTTTTAGTTTTTCAATTTTTTCTGTATTTACATCTACACAGGTTACTTTATTGCCCATTTCGGCAAAACAAGTTCCTGACACTAATCCTACATATCCTGTTCCTATTACTACTATTTTCATTGTTTAAAAAATTATATTTTTTCTACCAAATTTAATACCTTCTCTATAACCTGATGCATATCATAATATTTATACTCGGCTAATCTTCCTCCAAAAATAATCCTTTTGTTTTGCTCTGCCAATTCTTTATATTTTTGATACTTTCTCATGTTTTTTTCATCATTTATAGGATAATATGCCTCTTTATCACAAGAAAAATCAGAAGGATACTCTCTAGTTATAATTGTTTTTGGTTGATTCCCATATTCAAAATGCTTATGCTCAATTATTCGAGTATAAGGGGTTTCTCTATCTGTATAATTTATTGCTGCATTACCTTGATAATTCGGTATATCTAACACTTCTGTTTCAAATTGAAGACTCCTGTAATCTAGTGAACCAAAGCAATTTTTGAAAAACTCATCTATCTTTCCTGTATAGACAATTTTATCTGCAATAGAATCCCAATACTCTCGGTTTTCCAAATAATTAGTATTAAGAATCACCTCAATTCCTTGCAAAATACGTTCAATTAGCAATGTATACCCCCCTTTAGGTATTCCCTGATATATATCATTAAAATAATTATTGTCAAATGTAAAACGAAAAGGAAGTCTTCGAATGATAAAGGCAGGTATATCGGTAGCAGGACGCCCCCACTGTTTCTCCGTATAGCCCTTAATCAATTTTTCATATACATCTCTCCCTCCTAACATCATAGCTTGCTCCTCTAAATTTTTAGGCTCTAAAATATGTGCAAATTCTCCTTTTTGCTCTTCTATCTTAATTTGAGCTTCCTTAGGAGTTTTCACACCCCATAGTTGATAAAATGTATTCATATTGAAGGGAAGATTATATAATTGTCCCTTATAATTAGCCATTGGAGAATAAGTAAATCTATTAAATTCCACAAAAGAATTTACATAGTCCCAAACCTTTTTATTACTTGTGTGAAAGATATGAGGACCATATACATGAACTTGTATACCTTCCTGCTCCTTGGTATATATATTTCCCCCTACGTGTCCTCTACGTTCTATAACCAAACATTTTTTATTCTTTTTTGTCATTTCATGAGCAAAAATGGCACCAAATAATCCACTACCCACAACTAAATAATCATATTTTCTTTCCATATAACATTTTTATAAACATAATAAAAAGCAACAATAGTCACAAATACCTCAACCAACACCGTCACAATACTCAGCGTATATAATGAAATCATATCAAGCGACCAAATTCCTCCTAGAAACACTAAATATACGACTAATGAAATTGATACAAGTCTAAAAAACAAAATTTTGTGTCCAAAAGGAATTAGAGTTAAAAAAGATAACACATTGTTCATACCTACTATAGGGGCTAATAGTCCTAAGATTTTAATAATAGTAACTGTATATAGCATTTCTTTACCTCCTAATAACAAAACTACGTACTCAGCAGAAAAAAACAGTAAAAAATATAAAACAATATTAAATAATAACGAAATCTTAAATATTTTTTTTATAAAGTCTATATTCCTCTGGCTACTAATACGAGGAAAAACCGTTTGAGAAAGTATACTGTGGGGTATTCTTATAAGTCCCACTATCTTATCTGCTAAATCATAGTATGCTAACATTCTCATTCCCAAAAAAATACCGACAATAGTTCTATTAGAATTAGCATAAAACTGTATTAGAACATTTGACAAAAAAAGATGATACGATTCCCTTAAATAATATCTACATGTAGAATAAGACGGTCTGACAAAAGATATACCCTCCTTTTTCATAAAGTGATAAGATATTAGTCCTGAAAGTAGCGATCCTATTAAATTCGATATGGGAAGCCATAATACATCTTCTCTTGTTTTAATAAGAAAAAATATCATGCATACAAATATACCTCGTGTAAACAACGAAGTTAAAGTTACATACTTCATTTTTTCAATTCCTTGAAAAAACCAAACAGGAAAGACAACATCAAGTATGCACACCCAAAAAGAAAAAACATATAACCATTTGTGATTGACATCCATTAGTACAAGGTAGCTAAGTAAAACTACAAAGCTAACAAATAAAAAAAGCATCTTAATCGCCGTTATATTACTCACTATTTCCGATGTTTTTCTAGTATCTAACCTGTATAAACTAACATCTTTTGTCCCAATTGTTGAGAATCCAAAAGAAATAAAAACAGTAAAATACCCCGAAATAACCTGAGTAAAAACAACTAACCCATATAACTCACTTCCTAAAACTCGTATCAAATAAGGATATGTCACAAGAGGTATTAACAAATTAACTACCTGTAAAAGCGACAAATACGAAAAGTTAGAGATTAATACACCATTATTATTCAGTACTCGCCTTATATTTGACAATCCAACCATTCTACCAATATCTATTAACGTGATTCTTTGTATTAAGAATTATGAAAAAACCTTTCATTCTCTACTTTGTTCCATTGCGATAGACAATAGATTCATAACAAATATAAATCATTCATGTACAACTAAATTTAATTTACAAAATAGCACTCATCATTTACATTCGAAAACGACGTTTACAAAATTCATTTAGGCAAATATACATCTTATTAGTTTATATACATCTTATTAGTTTTTTAAAAATTCTACTTCACCTTAATAAGAAATCCTATCTCATAATTTATCGTTCTTCGGTGTAATTTTTTTGTGCAACAAAAATTACCTCCAAGCAACACTCTCTAATAACTCCGTTGTAAAGTTCAAGTTCTTGTTAGCTACGTTGCTTAAAAAGATCGCTTCAAGCCCAGGCTCATAAATAGGAATTATTCCTTTTTTTAACTTTTCAATCTTTTCCGCATTCACATCAACACAGGTAACCGCATTACCAACTTCAGCGAAACAAGTCCCTGAAACCAATCCAACGTATCCTGTGCCTATAATTGTTATTTTCATTACTTCATCTCATCTGACTTGAGTGTGAAAACGTTTACCACACTAACTTCCAAAGAATTAATATTTCTAACATCTACGATCACACACCAAACTCTCAAAAAAAGGTAAACCCGTTCGCAAAGGTACAAAAAATATGTTACAAATGACTCAAAAAAAGTCTTTTTATAGAAGAAAACGTTTTCCTTGTATTTTATTAGAAATTTTTATTGCAATATGAATTCAGTCTAATTCTATATTTTCCGATCAATAACATAATTGACCATCATTATCAAGGCGTCTTTATAGTCTGAATCAGGGAAATCATTCAGAATCTGCAATGCTTTTTGTTGAAACTCCTTCATTTTTGTCTCTGCGTATGACAACCCATTGTTGTTTTTTACAAAATCAATAATTTCTCGCACTCGTTTTTTATCTTTATTATGATTTTTAACAGAATTAATTATCCATTTTTTATCTTTTTCGGAGCAATTATTCAGTGTATAGATAAGGGGAAGTGTCATTTTTTGTTCTTTGATATCGATTCCTGTGGGCTTACCTATGGCATCGTCTGTGTAATCAAATAAATCATCTTTGATTTGGAATGCCATACCAATATATTCACCAAACTGTCGCATTTTTTCGATGGTTTCGCGATCATGAGGTTTAACAGAACAAGCCCCCATTGCACAACAGGCCGCAATAAGAGTAGCCGTTTTTTGTCTGATAATTTCGTAGTAAACTGATTCAACAATGTCCAATCGCCGTGCTTTTTCAATCTGTAGCAACTCTCCTTCGCTCATCTCACGCACTGCCACGGAAATGATTTTCAATTGGTCAAAATCATCATTATCAATAGAAAGCAACAATCCTTTTGAAAGAAGATAGTCGCCAACCAACACCGCAATTTTATTTTTCCAAAGAGCATTGAGTGAAAAGAAGCCTCGTCGTTTGTTACTATCATCTACTACATCATCATGTACTAAAGTAGCTGTATGAATCAATTCTATGACGGAGGCTCCACGGTAAGTACGTTCATTGACAGTCCCCGACACCATTTTTGCCACTAAGAATACAAACATAGGACGCATTTGTTTACCCTTCCGATTTACAATATAATACGTAATCCGATTCAAAAGAGCCACTTTTGACGACATTGATTCCTGAAACTTTTGTTCAAAAAGTTCCATTTCCTCTCGTATGGGTTGTTTTATTCGTGTGGTTACTTTCACTATTTAGAATTTTAAAATTCGTCTGGAATGAATTTTCTATAATATGAATGCGGTATAGGCTTACAGAACCTTAATTTTGACCACAATTTTGCGTATTTTCCCTTGACCAATGATGGGAGCGTGTGCATCTTCTGGATAAACAATAGCAAAATGTTTAGGTTGTAGTGTTACGTAGGTCGTAGGTTGATCTTCATATAAACCATAATCCTCTTCGGTGTTAAAGGCTTTTTTCTCATGTTTACAGTCTGTCAAACTCTTCCATCCAATTGTTTCTTCTCCTGTTAGAAGCACGTGAATATCCAAATACTTTTGATGATATTCCAACACCTGATTTTCTTTACTAAGACATTCAGGCTCCGCGTTTATAAAAAAAACATCTTCACCATCGAACTCTATTTTTCCGAGTTCCAAATTTAAAAAGTTTGTTTGTTTGATATGAGCAAATACTTTTGTGAAAGCTGGATGCAATTTTTCGTAACGCTCACTATGGTTTAAATGCGCAACAATCATTTTTTATTTTTTTATGGTTATAATTTAAATCCAAAACCTATTGAAAAATAAGCTATATTAAACAATTTTGCCTTATCAAAAGACCATTTTTTATTAAGAATTTTAGTCCTATTTGATAAAGGTGTCAGGTCATAACTGACATTGGTTTCTGCAATAGCAAAAAAACTATCCGAAAAATTATAGATAACCCCTACCCCACCGTATGCTGTAATTGAAGACGGATGAAAATGTTCATCAACTCGCTCGGTAGCGTATGTTCCTACGTATTTCTCCGTGTATCTATGTATCTCAGAATCCCATTCATAGCCGAAATTATAGATTTGTAATATAATTTTTGACGAAAATCCTGCTTGTACAAACCACTCGAAATCTCGACCATTTTTGTAACGTACCAACATTGGAACTTCAACATAATCAAACCTATAAGAACCGTTCCACCGAGCAATGTCTATGATAGCATCACTACTCTTGTATTCGAATCCTTGCCGACGGTAGAGCATCTCTATCTGTAAAGACCAATGTTTACTGAACGCATTATTCATAAACACGCCCATATTGATACGACTCATGAATCCGTTGTAAGCGGTATTGCCTGTTTCATCCTCTATTGCCTTTGCTAAACTTCCGTTCAACGGAGGGACAACACTTTTTATACCTAAACGAAGTTCCTGAGCTACTGAAATATTCATGAAAAATATTCCAACAAACAAAAGTAGTATTTTTTTTGTCATATATTATATATTTCTATAAGTTTTTCTATATTTTTGCCTGTGATATATGTAATATAGGTTAGCTCTACCTATCAAAACCAATGCCTTCAGCTAGTAGAAGATTAATACATACAAGAGGAAACACTGCTGATACGTAAGGCTTGTTGTTTTCATATAATCAAAAAACTAAATAGTTATCAATCACACAAATCCAATATTTTCTTTCTGTACTCTAAATCCATAACTAATCTGTAATATAGAGGATTATGGGCTCTTCTATATCCTGAATAATTCGTTCTATCAAGTTCTACTTTTGCTGCTTTTTTCCATTGTTCAAATAAAAAATGGTCATCATAAAAAATGACATCGTTACCAAAATTGACCCTAACCTTTGCAGGGAAAGCACCACCGATAAGATAGGAGTTTACTTATAGTGAAAAATAATATTCTTTGATTTTTTGAGCCATTAGCTTTCTTCTCAAAGATAAAAAATCTTGATAATCTTCAATATTCATTTGTATAATTTCGGGAGGAATACAATTCACTTTCAGATTTTCCAAAAATTCTTGCTCGTTTGAAATTCCGCTTATGGACTGTTGTTTAATCAATTCAAAATAATCTTTTGGTGATTTATTTCCAATTTTGATATTTATTTCCGATTGCATATACACGTAATTGGCTATTTGATTGTATTGCCCTTTCTCCAATCCATTCTTTTTCAAGTAATCTTTTGGAAATAAGTGATGTATATCGCCTCTGTGTTCAATAAGTTCACGTACAGAGATATCTTTTGATAAAAATCCCTTATCATTAGCTTTGACTTGTGAAGCCAAAAAAGTTAAAAAGTAAGGACTACTTGCCACTGAGGTATTTAAGCTTTGTGGTAGTGAGGCGTTCCAAAAAGCATCAGACAATTCAGCTTCCTCTTTTTCTCTAAGATATTGTTCAAAAGGTTTTTGAGAAATTTGCTTAATATCAAAATCAAACATACTCTCTGGCGACCCCGAATATCTTCCCGTTAAGATAGAATAAACTAACCATCTTTTAACATAACTTTCAATAGAAACGGGATTCACTTGAAGCTCTTTTAATTTCAGATAAAGAATATAAGCGAAATTTAAAGCATTTTGCGAACGGATGAGTTTGGGCGAAATAAATCCTGCTGATTTTACAACCATCAAAAATCTTTTGAAATTAGTTTCATTGATAAAGTTTTCAACTCCCCTTTTCAATTTTTGAAACGATTTTTCAGTAATTTCTGTTTCAAAAGTTCGGGTTTCAAAATTTCGTCCTGAAAGTAAGCTAACTAAATCGGAAAGCCGTCCTCTACCAAATTGTGAGGTAAATGCCACGCGAATTAAGTCGTTGTAAGTGGGGTCGTACAAATCATCATTTTCGGTTTTGAGCCAAGACATTTTTCTGAAAAATTCGGTTTCAGCAAATTCTTTATCATTCTCCACAATATGCTGATGAAATTCAGGAGCTACCGCCAAATGGCAGAAATAATCAATCGCTTTTCGCAATTCATTTCCGCCGTTTTCAGTATCAGAGGCGACTTTACTCATTGCAAAATCGGCTTGGCTCAATACCACACCTTTTGAGTTGATTCGGATGAAAATTTCGGTTACGGTTTCAATATCTAATTCGGGAGCAAGTTCAATAAGTCCTATTTGCTTTTTAGGAATATTTATCAGATTAGAGAAAGCGTTACGAACTTGTTTTTTATCAACTTCAGGATTGAGTTCAAAATAGCTATCAGCAATCTCAAAAAGGTCTCCGTTAATAGCTTGTGAAATATCCGGTAACCAAGTTTTATCCTTTAAAATAGCAGGGTTTTGAACTTCAAATTTCTCCTCAATAGGATTGAAGGCAATTTTGATTTTTACACATTGATAATTTTTATTAACAACGGATTGCCCTAATAGAGCCGCCGTTAAAGCCGTTATTCGTTGTTGTCCATCAATTAAAACTTTCTTTCCCTCACTTAAACTTCCGTCTTTGAGTTTTACATTTGGATTTCTCCAAGCAATCACATATCCGATAGGATAACCTTGATACAAACTATCCATCAAATCACGAACCTTTGAGCTATCCCAAACAAAAGGACGCTGAATTTCAGGAATCGCAATTTCACCTGCCTTTACAGATGCTAATATAACCTCTATAAGATATTGATTTACGGAGTATTTTTGCATTGCTTTAGAATTTATGATTTTCGACCCATTCATCTGTTATTCTTTTAGCTTCCTCTTCGGATAATTTGTTTATATCAAAAATGTAATAAACAGCTCCGTGTTGAGGGTAAAAATAACCGCGAGGCACTAAATCTCCTTGATATCCCATTTTTTCTTTAAGAAAATTTATAAGCTCTCTATCGTGATGTTCAATAACGACAGAGCCGAGGCACATTTCGTCATTGAAATAACCTTTTAATTGCAATAAATCAAATGCTTTTTGGCAAATTTCAATTGTTGGGTAAAATTCTGTACATCTCATAATATTTCACAGATTAGATTCTTAAAATAATTCTTATACTACCTCCCCATATACACCAACAAAATGCTGATATCTGCTGGGGAAACACCACTAATACGCGAGGCTTGTGAGAGCGTAGTCGGGCGGATTTTTTTCAGCTTTTCGCGAGATTCAAACGAAATGGAAGTTAGTTTATCGTAATTGAAGTTTTCAGGTATGCGAATGTCTTCCAAGCGGTTAAGTTTGTCGGCATTGTTTTTTTCTTTTTCGATGTATCCTGCGTACTTTACCTCAATTTCCGTTTGTTCAATGATTTCTTTATCAATTTCATTGGCTTCCACGAATGATTTTACGCTCTCCAATTGTTGCAAATCGGCGATGGTAATGTTCGGACGCGAAAGCACTTTGAACATTTTGTCGCCTTGTTTCATTGGAGACGAATCGTATTTTTCCAAAATCGGGTTCGCTTCTTCAGGTTTGATACTCGTTTCCTTAAAAAACTCCACAAAAGCATTTGTTTTTGCTTGTTTTCTCTCCAAAACGTCCATTCGTTTTTGCGATGCCAATCCTAATGAGAAACCAAGTGGCGTAAGTCGTGCATCGGCGTTGTCTTGTCGCAAAAGAGTACGATATTCCGCTCGTGAGGTGAACATTCGGTAGGGTTCTTCCGTTCCTTTGGTGATTAAATCATCAATCAAAACACCGATGTAAGCCTCATTTCGTTTCAGAATGAAAGGCTCTTGCTCACGAATTTTCTGTACGGCATTTATTCCTGCCATAATTCCTTGTGCGGCAGCCTCTTCATAGCCTGTAGTTCCGTTAATTTGACCTGCAAAATACAGATTTTCAACAAGTTTTGTCTCCAATGTATGTTTGAGTTGTGTCGGTGGAAAATAATCGTATTCAATAGCGTACCCTGGACGGAAAAACTTCACATTTTCAAAGCCTTCTATTTTTCGCATTGCTTCAAACTGAACTTCTTCTGGAAGCGATGTTGAAAATCCATTTACATACACCTCGACCGTGTTCCAACCTTCGGGTTCTACAAAAATTTGATGTCGGTCTTTATCGGCAAATCGGTTGATTTTATCCTCAATTGATGGACAATAACGTGGCCCCACGCCCTGAATTGCCCCATTGAACATCGGTGAGCGGTCAAATCCTGTGCGGAGCAAGTCGTGTACCTCCTCGCTGGTGTAGGTCATATGACAATCTTTCTGAATTTGAAGCGGTTGTGTTTCTTCCGAAAAGGAAAATTTCTCCGGATTTTCATCGCCGGGTTGGGGAATCATTTTGGAATAATCAAGCGAACGACTGTCCACACGCGGTGGTGTTCCTGTTTTCATTCTTCCTGACTCAAATCCGTGAGAAACAAGGCATTCGGTAATCCCTTTGGAAGCCTTTTCTCCGGCTCTTCCGCCTCCTAACTGCTTCATTCCGATATGAATAACTCCATTCAGAAATGTTCCATTAGTAAGAATCACCGATTTGGAATAAATAGGAATTCCCAAAGAGGTTTTTACACCTTTTACCTGATGATTTTCGATGATTAGGTCGGAAACCATATCCTGATAGAAGTCGAGATTGGGCAATCGTTCGAGTTGCAGACGCCATTCTTCGGCAAATCGCATTCGGTCACTTTGAGCTCGGGGGCTCCACATTGCAGGACCTTTCGATTGATTGAGCATTTTGAACTGAATGGCGGTTTTGTCGGTAATGATGCCTGTATATCCACCCAAAGCATCAATCTCACGCACGATTTGTCCTTTGGCAATTCCGCCCACCGCTGGGTTGCACGACATCTGTGCTATATTTTGCAATTGCATTGTGATGAGCAAGGTTTTCGCTCCCATATTGGCAGCGGCA
>NZ_CDOI01000089.1 GCF_000827555.1 Capnocytophaga canis | reverse complement strand
TAGGGGTTAGGCAATAGGGAATAGTTTATATCAATCCCAAAACTCTTACCTATCTTAAAAGCAACAACCTCTAAAATTTCCTTTCATTCTATTTTTATGAACTTTTTAGCTTTTAGCTATTGGATATTAGCCATTAGCTATCTGCTCTGTAGTCCCAGGCAGACTCGAACTGCCGACCTCTACATTATCAGTGTAGCGCTCTAACCAGCTGAGCTATGAGACTGCATCTTTTTA
>NZ_CDOI01000088.1 GCF_000827555.1 Capnocytophaga canis | reverse complement strand
ATAAAGTTGTATTTTTGTTGAATGCTAATAACAATTACACTCCATTGCCCCAATTGTCAATGCACAAAGATAGTCAAAAATGGGAACAAAAAGAACAAAAAACAACTATCTTTGCAAAACCTGTAAACGCCAATTTATTGGCGATCATAATCTGACCTACAAAGGTTGGGCTTCGCATATCACTGCGAAAATTCTCTTGCTTTTGGCAAGAAATGTAGGTATTCGTGATATTGCTGAAATTGAGAAGGTTAGCATCA
>NZ_CDOI01000087.1 GCF_000827555.1 Capnocytophaga canis | reverse complement strand
ATCGAAGTAGCAGGTTGTTGCCCCGCCTGATGTTGCCACTACTTGCTCATGACAGTTTTTTTAGGCAATGCAAACTACTATTTGATATTTTTTTCCAAGTACAGTTGTAGGGTACTCCTTATACTGATTCTTCTGAGCCTGTACGGGGAGCATTAGGTACTGATGTAGTAGGAGTTGAGCTTCACAAATTCACCAGGTAAGCCCAAATTTATTTTCTGCTTGGACAGGTCCACCTCACATGGGTCTGTCTAATATATTAAAAGAGGGATTTTCTTTGCTGTATTGCAGCCCAGTA
>NZ_CDOI01000086.1 GCF_000827555.1 Capnocytophaga canis | reverse complement strand
TGAAAGGAAATTTTAGAGGTTGTTGCTTTTAAGATAGGTAAGAGTTTTGGGATTGATATAAACTATTCCCTATTGCCTAACCCCTAATACCTATATTAATGGGGAATTAGCTCAGCTGGCTAGAGCGCCTGCCTTGCACGCAGGAGGTCAAGGGTTCGACTCCCTTATTCTCCACATGATGCTTAAAGCCTTTAGCTAATGGCTAATAGCGGAAAGCTATAAAGAGTTCATTGACATATTGGGATAAAAAACACGAGAGATCAAATAAGATTGATTAAATCGAGAAAGAA
>NZ_CDOI01000085.1 GCF_000827555.1 Capnocytophaga canis | reverse complement strand
CCATCGTATCGCAAAGCTCATACTCGAAACTGTCTACTCCTGCATAACCTCGGTTAGGTGTGTAAACAACCTCATCATCCGACGGATCATTAGTCGTTCCATTGTCATTGATAACAACCGTTCCGTTTTTAGGTTGCGTAACAATAGTCAAAGTTCCTTGCGTAGGTACATGCTCATCATTAGATACTACTTTAACCGTAACAGGTGTATCAACTACCGTCTGTTCAACATCATCTTT
>NZ_CDOI01000083.1 GCF_000827555.1 Capnocytophaga canis | reverse complement strand
CTCTGCAGTTAAGCCTATGGATTTGTGTAATGTAACAGGTAATACGATAACGGTAACCATCACAGCAACAGATACTTTTGGTAATATATCGACTAAAACGGCGTTTGTTAGATTAATAACTATTGACGCTGTTGATGATGATTTTGGAATTCAAACTGTAGGAACGACCACCAAGACAGTGTTTGAAAACGACAAATTGAATGGAGTATCACCAACGAGTGCGACGGTAAGTGTAACCCCAAATAATTTACCAATTGGAGTAACACTTAATTCGGATGGTACGTTAATGATAGGAAATACAGCTTCATCGGGTACACATACGTTTACTTATACTATTTGTGATAAGGCAAATACAGGTATTTGCGATACAGCTA
>NZ_CDOI01000082.1 GCF_000827555.1 Capnocytophaga canis | reverse complement strand
GCTATCGTAGTTAGTGATTGTAGCTGTCGTACCATTTATTCCACATTGGGCATTAGCCACTTGTACCACAGGAACACTCGGTTTGGTATAGACATTTACCAACACATTAGCTTTCACACTTTCGCATTGACCCGCCTGTGTTTGTGTTGCCTGATAGGTAGTTGCGTGTGTTAATGGCGTAGCGTCGTTCAGTAGCATATTTCCGCTATAAACCTTAATAGTATTGAAAGCAGTAGCGTTAATACGTTTTTTCAAATCCAAAACAGTGGC
>NZ_CDOI01000081.1 GCF_000827555.1 Capnocytophaga canis | reverse complement strand
TCCGTTGGGTTTACAATCCAATATTCTTCCACACCCGATTCTTGGTAAAGCTCAAACTTGTTTTTCATTTCTTTTTTCGAATTTCCGGGCGAAAGAATTTCGATAATAAGGTCAGGAGCTCCAATACAGCCACGTTCATCCAATTTGCTTTCATCACAAATTACACATAAATCAGGTTGAACTACCGTGTGAATATTATCACCTTTTTCGTCCTTTTTAGGCAAACGTACATCAAACGGAGCT
>NZ_CDOI01000080.1 GCF_000827555.1 Capnocytophaga canis | reverse complement strand
TAAAAAGATGCAGTCTCATAGCTCAGCTGGTTAGAGCGCTACACTGATAATGTAGAGGTCGGCAGTTCGAGTCTGCCTGGGACTACGAATTATGTTTTATGCTTAAAGCTTGTTGCTTATAGCTATAAAAAGGTTCATTGATATTAATATTGAAAGGAAATTTTAGAGGTTGTTGCTTTTAAGATAGGTAAGAGTTTTGGGATTGATATAAACTATTCCCTATTGCCTAACCCCTA
>NZ_CDOI01000079.1 GCF_000827555.1 Capnocytophaga canis | reverse complement strand
AAGTCTGTCGAAGGAGTAAACGTATATGTTCCGTCTGCGTTCAACACAAAGGTATGTCCTCCTGTGGTATTTGTCTGAGTTGTCCATACTTGCGTATCTCCCTCAGGATCTAAATCGTTCGTTCCTACACTTCCTGAAACTTGAGTATTTACATAAGTATTATTAATGTCATCTTTCGCTACGGTCGTATTTGTTGGTGTTACTACCTCCGTAACTGTTATTACTACAGTAGCTGTGTCGCAGGTAATCGTTCCTGATTTTGTACAGATTCTATAACCTATCGTATACGTTCCCGTTGGTGTACCTGATGGTACGGTTACGTTTCCTGTCGATGGGTCTAATATCGGTACGATTGTTCCTGTTGGAGTTTTCGTTACCGTTATTGTTACATCAGATGTTGTTGGTGTGTTCGTGCCAATTTTATCATTATCCAACACGTTAACTACAGTTCCACTTTCTGTGGTCGTTACAGTGACTACATCATCAGTAGCGGTGACTACCGTAGGGGTCGTTGGAGTTGTTACCTCTGTAACTACCACCGTTACCGTAGCTGTGTCGCAGGTAATCGTTCCTACTTTTGTACAGATGCTATATCCTATCGTATACGTTCCCGTTGGAGTACCTGATGGTACCGTAACATCTCCTGTTACAGGGTCTAAGTTCGGCACAACTGCTCCTGTTGGAGTTTTCGTTACCGTTATCGTTACATCAGATGTCGTCGGTGTGTTCGTGCCAAGCTTGTCGTTATCCAATACGTTTCCTACTGTTTGCGTGTTGGTCGAAGTGGTAACTGTAAACGTATCTGTATTCGCTGTAGGCGTAGCTACTTGCTTCACTGAGATGTAAACCGTCGCCGTTGCACATGCTTGAGGTGTTCCATCATCACATACTTCATATGTATAAGATACCGTTCCTACAAAACCTGTAGAAGGAGTAAACGTATATCTTCCGTCTGAGTTCAACACAAAGCTATGTCCTCCTACTGTATTTGTTTGTATTGTCCATACTTGCGTATCCCCCTCAGGATCTAAATCGTTCGCTGCTACACTTCCTGAAACTTGAGTATTTACATAAGTAGTTCTAAAGTCATCCTTCGCTACAGTCGTATTGATCGTAGGTGTCGTTACCTCAGTAACTGTTATTACTACAGTAGCCGTAGCACAAGTAATCGTTCCTGATTTTGTACAGATTTCATAGCCTATAACATACGTTCCCGTTGGTGTGCCTGATGATACCGTAACATTTCCTGTCGATGGGTCTAAGTTCGGTACGATTGTTCCCGTTGGGGTTGACGTTACAGTTATCGTTACATCAGATGTTGTT
>NZ_CDOI01000078.1 GCF_000827555.1 Capnocytophaga canis | reverse complement strand
TGATAGGTTACAGGTGTAACGGCAGTAATGTCATAGCCGAGTGATACTAATAACCCGTAGACTTATTGCGTCGCAGATTCTTTTTTTGTTATTATTATAACGTGTTTTTATCCTAGTATGTTACAATATTATGGTTGGTTGCTTAAAGCATATTGCTTATAGCTTATAGCGACTAATTCAACGATTTAAGGTGGTTATAGCGAAAGGTCTCACCTCTTACCATTCCGAACAGAGCAGTTAAACCTTTTAGCGCAGATGGTACTAC
>NZ_CDOI01000077.1 GCF_000827555.1 Capnocytophaga canis | reverse complement strand
ATCTACCAACTATCGCTAAGCATTCACTTGGTTGGTTTAAGTGGAGGCAACTCCATTATCTTCTAGCATACCCTTCCCAGGCTACATGTAGAAAGAGATCTGTTGGGCCCCACTATTTTTTCACCCAGGGAAGCCTACTTTAGTTATAGCTTGCCAGAGATTTTCTGTGTCATGTAGAAGTCATCCACTTTTAACACCAGGAGGTGGATGTGGGGCCAGGAAATATGTCAATAACGATACGGGACTTCTAACAGTGACTCGCGGCCGCGATATCCTGCAGATGCATCCAGTACTAGTATGGCCCGGGGGATC
>NZ_CDOI01000076.1 GCF_000827555.1 Capnocytophaga canis | reverse complement strand
TTTATTACTGCCCATTTCCCAAAGAAACGGCTGTCTCGCTGTTGGGCTTTAAAATGTTCAGGGGTCATATCTTTATCTTCCGAACAGGCGAACACACCCAATAATGCGAGTATAAAATAAAACTTTTTCATGAAAGTGTTATTTACGTTTGAAAAATTCTCCTTTATCGCCTTTTCGATACTCCTCTAATGTTTGAATGATTAAAATATTATTGTCATCAGAGAATTTATACTTATATTCACTTACCGAAGCGGAAACTTTAAAACCAGCTCCTGGGTGTAATACATACAATGTATTCTCCTTTGTATAATAATATCTCACTCTTTCGTGTTTTTCTCCTGTTTCTCGGTCTATCAAATCAAACACCCCTTCTTCGGTATATTCACTATAAAAGGATGTTATTTGCTCTTCTAAGGTATTAGGATTTACAGCCTTCCATTTCCCAAAGAAACGGCTATCCCGTTGTTGGGCTTTAAAATAATCAGCCGTCATGTTTTCATCTTCCGAACAAGCGAATACACCCAATAATGCGAATATAAAACAAAACTTTTTCATAAAAGTATTATTTACGTTTCAGAAATCGTTTATAATTACTTAGTTCTCCGTTTGTGTATTCTTGTAAAACCAAAATGTTATCCGAATCAGAAA
>NZ_CDOI01000075.1 GCF_000827555.1 Capnocytophaga canis | reverse complement strand
TTAGGAATAACGGCAAATATTTTTGCACAGGAAAAGGAATTACAGAAGGCGAATGATTTGTATCAGAATTATGCTTATGTAGATGCGATTAAGATATACGAAAGTATAGCTAAGAAGGGTTTTGTGAATCAGGAGTTGTTGGAGCGTTTGGGTAATTCGTATTATTTCAATGCTGATTATACGGCAGCATTGGTTTGGTATGAGCAATTGTTTGCCAATCCGGAGTATAAGTTAAAGCCGGAATATTACTACCGTTATTCACTTTCGTTAAAATCGGCGGATCGTTATGATGAGGCTGATAGGATGATGGTTAAGTTTGTTGAGTTGACAGATGCGAATGATACAAGAGCGGTATTATTCCAAGAGAACAGGAATTATCAAGAGATTATCAAAGATAATTCGAATCGTATGGAATTGTATCATACGGATATCAACACAGAGCATTCAGAGTATGGAGC
>NZ_CDOI01000074.1 GCF_000827555.1 Capnocytophaga canis | reverse complement strand
TCGTTATCAGCTACGATGCTGTTTTCAACCGTGATCGTTACCGTAGCATCATCACAATTATCAGGGGTCGCTCCATTCTCACAAATTTTATAGGTCAACGTATAAACTCCACTCGAAACATTTGTTCCTACCGTTACTTTTCCGTTAGTAGCATCTATCGTAATGCCCGTTGGGGTAATGATTGGTGTAAGCGTTACCTCACCCGTACCTGTGCCTATAACCACAAACGTACCATTGAGCTTGTCATTACTAATAACCGTTTGCGTAGTCGTACCTCCCGATACTACCGTACCTAAATCATCATCTTCGGCAACTATGCTGTTTTGAACCGTGATCGTTACCGTAGCATCATCACAATTATCAGGGGTCGCTCCATTCTCACAAATTTTATAGGTCAACGTATAAACTCCGCTCGAAACATTCGTTCCTACCGTTACTTGTCCGTCGCCATTCAAAGTAATGCCCGTTGGGGTAATGATTGGTGTAAGGGTTACCTGACCTACTCCTGTGCCTATAACCACAGGCGTACCGTTGAGCTTATCATTACTAATAACCGTTCGTGTAGTCGTACCACCCGATACTACCGTTCCTAAATCATCATCATCGGCTAAAAA
>NZ_CDOI01000073.1 GCF_000827555.1 Capnocytophaga canis | reverse complement strand
TCGTAATTTCAAATTCGTAATTGACTCTGTAAGAGATTAATTACAAATTACGATAGTTAATTACGAATTACGGGGAATATTCGTAAGTCGTAATTTCAAATTCGTAATTGACTCTGTAAGAGGTTAATTACAAATTACGAGAGATGTTCGTAAATCGTAATTTCAAATTCGTAATTGACTCTGTAAGAGATTAATTACAAATTACGATGGTTAATTACAAATTACGGGGAATATTCGTAAATCGTAATTTCAAATTCGTAATTGACTCTGTAAGAGATTAATTATAAATTACGAGAGATGTTCGTAAATCGTAATTTCAAATTCGTAATTGACTCTGTAAGAGATTAATTACAAATTACGATAGTTAATTACGAATTACGGGGAATATT
>NZ_CDOI01000072.1 GCF_000827555.1 Capnocytophaga canis | reverse complement strand
CCTAATAATACGGTTCGTATTTACAATCGTTGGGGAGTTAAGGTATTTGAGACGAAGGGCTATGATAATGTTAATAGAGTATTCCGAGCGATTTCAAACGGACGAGTAACGATTGAAGCTGCTGAGAAATTGCCACAAGGTACGTATTACTATATCATTGAATACACCGATAACAACAACAAGAAACATACGAAAGGAAGTTGGTTG
>NZ_CDOI01000071.1 GCF_000827555.1 Capnocytophaga canis | reverse complement strand
TATCGAGAGACAGGAGAAAAAAATAAAAGAATAGAATATTATTATACAAAAGGAGATAGACTCTATGTGTTAAACCCTGGCTCTGGTTTTAAAGTTTCCGCTTCAGTATATGAATTTCGATATGAGTTTTCTGATTCGGATAATATCTTGATTCTACAACTATATGTAAACGGAGAACTAAGTAATTACAAAGAGTTTTTGAAA
>NZ_CDOI01000070.1 GCF_000827555.1 Capnocytophaga canis | reverse complement strand
AAATAGTGCTATAATTAACTTGTTTCTCATTATTTGTAGTTTTAGTTTTTCTGTGCTCGTGCAAGTTTTGTACAAGCACAGAAAATGGATTGTAGGATTAAATACCTCATTACCTTCTATTCTAAAAATTACCATTGTCCTCAACAACATCATTATGTGCTTCAATATCCATAGTATAGACATTCAATTCATAACAAGGGATATAGTCTTTGTTTAAGTCAGAAGAAAAAACCATAAAAACATTACTTCTAAAACTTCTTCCATCAAAAACAGGCATCTGAAAAAAGTACTGATAGTTCCTAAAAAACATCGAAAATGAATTTTGGGTAAGCGTTTCCCATATTGTTTCCATTTCTGAGATATTTTTTACCCTATCCGTTTCTTTGTATAAATCAAACATTTGTTTAGGCAAAAGAAGTATGTAATTATTATGTTTACTTTCTTCTGCATTCAAATGAGAAAGTGTTACTCCCCAAATTTCTTTATTTCGATATTGATATGAGAAAGACGTACTTTTTCGTTTAGTTTTTCTATCAAACTCTTTTATTTCCTGATGATATTTGTAATGATGAGTGGTTCTTTGAAAATCACTTCGTTCATTTTTAATGTCTTCTCTTTCGGTTTTTATAATTCCATCTTTGTTATCAAATACCAAAAATAAATTATTAGGATTTAACTGTGCTTGTGCAAAATTTACACAAGCACATAAAATTAGTGTTAGAATTAGTTTCATTTTAATCACAATATTCTTCAATTGTACTTATTAAAACATCCACTTCATAGCAAGGAATGTAATCTTTTTCTAAATCGGAGGTAAACACTATAAACACATTGCTTCGATATACTCCTTTCGCATACGAAGCTCTCTTGTCATAATACTCATATTTTCTGTAAAA
>NZ_CDOI01000069.1 GCF_000827555.1 Capnocytophaga canis | reverse complement strand
AATGGAGCGACCCCTGATAATTGTGATGATGCTACGGTAACGATCACGGTTGAAAACAGCATCGTAGCTGATAACGATGATTTAGGTACGGTAGTATCGGGTGGCACCACTACGCAAACGGTTATTAGTAATGACAAGCTCAATGGTGTACCTGTGGTTATAGGCACAGAAGTAGGTAAGGTAACGCTTACTCCAATAGTTACTCCAACGGGCATTACGATAGATGCTACTAACGGAAAAGTAACGGTAGGAACGAATGTTTCGAGCGGAGTTTATACGTTGACGTATAAGATTTGTGAGAATGGAGCGACCCCTGAT
>NZ_CDOI01000068.1 GCF_000827555.1 Capnocytophaga canis | reverse complement strand
CAGAAGATAGCAAATCAAAGCTACATAAATCTGTGATTTCACCGCATTTTCACTCGTGCCAAGAAAAGTTTTTATCTGTAAATTTTACTTCATAGCCTTGTTTGAAGTCAAAACGATGATTTCATCTTTGAGGATGTCGTGGTCTTTTTCATCAGGCAATCCAAGTTGATCGTCCCAAACGGTGTGAATTTTGAGTCCGCCTTTAGCTGTCCGAATCAAGCGAAGCGTATCATGAACACCTTTGAAACAAATAAAATTTTGTGAATAAATTTTGCCCAGTTGAAAAGACTTAAACACAGGCTAATGGTAGTACTGTCAATGATTTTTATTTTGTGGTTTTGGATTTCATCGATGATATGACTTTGATGTTTGGCTTTTAAAGAGTGTTTGTAATACTTTAAAAGACTGGAATACAAATCTTTAAATTCTCCATAATGTCTTACTTTGTTTCCATCACTCATTGTTGATTTTGCGGGACTTTGTTTGAGTTGGAGATCGCTTAGGAAGGTGCTACTAACTGATAATCCGCAACTTATGTCGGATAACGTATAGCATTTATTCAGCTGTCCGAAAGTTAGTGCCTCCAATTGATCGCGAGTTTTATAGGTAGACTTTCCCTTATCGGACTGATGTTTAGCGATTTCGGCTCTTAAAATATGCGTAGGAATGAGATCTAAAATTTGTCTGATTACGGGTTTATTTGTATTTTTGCCTCGCCTGAGGAGTGCCATAATTGAAAAAAAATGGGGATTTTTCAAATATACGACATTCTCAGGCAACTTTTATTTTAAAAGTTTCGAATAGTTGTGCTAAAAAATACAAGATTTCTTTGGGAATTGAATCTAAGCAACAAAAAAACAGTTTTATTTTACCTTATTTCAAAAAAAATCATTAGCTTTGCATTCGCTATGGTTCGCAGAATAACAAGCATATTATTAACTATTTTCATCCTATTTTCAAATTCAGGATGGGGTTTTGATTTGCATTTTTGTCAAGAACAGCTGACCCACATTTCTTTCAAATATATATACGCAACAGATAATGAGGACATATGTTCTTCTTTATCAAAAGATTGCTGTATTATCTATGATGATAATCTTTCATCAAGTGAAGATCTTCACGACGAATGTTGTGATGGCGATTTTTTCGAGTCATCGGATTATGACAACGGAAAAATTACCACAAAATCTTTTGAGTGGCATTTGTATCCATGTGTTTTAACACAAATATCAGTCGCTCAACCTCCATTTATAATAACCAAAAAAACAAAAAAAAGCATTCCTTCATTTTATGTAGATTCGAATGCTCCTCCTCTTTATAAGCTATATTGTCAGCTCGTATTTTATGCATAAATTTACTTTTTAGTATGATTGCGTCAAATTCATAAAACATTTTATCTCATTGATAATATGCTTTTTATGACTTCGTGTACATTTGATTATAATTTAAAAAGTAAAAAATACATAAAATACAAAATAATAATGAAAAAATATATATTTATGCTTTTAGGCATTTTGCCTATTGGCATTTTTTCCCAAGAGTATGTAAAAGGAAACGTTTTTGACCAAGAAAAACAGCCTATGACAGGGGTAAATGTTTATTGGGAAGGAACTTCCATAGGTGTTTCTACTAATGATGAAGGTGGATTTACAATAAAACGAACTGAAAAAACGAATGTATTAATCATTAGTTACATAGGATTTGAAACAGAACGATTAACCATAACTTCATCAACCCCTTTAGAGGTTATATTAAAAGCTGAAAACAATCTAGACGAAGTGGTTGTGACTCATAAAAGAGCCACCACTATTCGTGCTAAATATCAAATTGCTAATTTACAAACAATGAGTAGTGGTGAACTTTTAAAAGCTGCTTGTTGTAACCTTTCAGAAAGTTTTTCTACAAACCCTTCTATTGACGTAAATTTTTCAGATGCCGTAACAGGAAATAAACAAATTAAAATGCTTGGACTTACAAGTCCTTATATCTTAATGGCAGAAGAAAACATACCAACGCTTAGGGGGGCTCTACAAGCCTATGGAATGTCGTTCGTTCCTGGTACTTGGATTGAAAGTATTCAAATTACCAAAGGAGCAGGAAGTGTTATCAATGGATATGAAAGCATCTCAGGACAAATTAATTACGAATTTTTGAAACCTGCAACTGATATTCCTTTCTTTTTGAATTTATACGGCTCACAGGACAGTCGATTCGAAATTAATGCTCATTTGAATCATAAAATTTCCCCTAAATTAAGTACCTCTATCTTAACTCATGGAAATATAACCCGCCAAAAAAATGACCATAATCATGATGGTTTTCTTGATATGCCAATAGGCAATCAAATCAATGTATTAAATAGATGGCAATATACTGATAATGAGAACGGTTGGGTAAGTTTCTTAAATCTGAACTATATGAAGGATGAGCGTCAAGCTGGGCAACTAAACTTTGACCCTTCAAAAGAAAAAAAATCTAAAAAAAATTGGGGAAGCGAAATTGATTCCGAAAAGCTAAGTGTTTCAAATAAAATAGGATACGTTTTCCCTGATGCTTCGTACAAAAGTTTCGGATTCCAAAATGCGTTCTTATCCCATCGTCAAAACTCGTATTTTGGTATGAATCAATATGATATACATCAAAAAAGTTGGTATTCAAATTTATTATACAATTCGATCATCAGCAATACGAAAAACAAATTTGCTACTGGTTTCAATATTGTTTACGATGATTTTTACGAATGGATTGACTCAAATTTTGAAGCAAATTACTCTCGAATTGATAAATCAATAGGTGTTTTTTTTGAATATACGTACGACAATTTGGATAATTTGAGTTTGGTAGCTGGAATTCGTGCCGATAGTCATAACCATTTAGGAAATTTTATCACACCTCGATTCCATTTACGATATATCCCTTGGAATGAATCAACTTTGCGAATTTCGGCAGGAAGAGGAAAACGAATGGCTAATATTTTCGCTGAAAATCAACATCTTTTCATATCAAACAGAGATTTCAATATCATTCAAAAAAATGATAAAATATACGGTTTGAACCCTGAAATCGCTTGGAACTACGGAATTAGCTTTCTTCAATCTTTCCATATATTAAACCGCAAAGCGGAATTCGTAATTGATTGGTACGGCACTTCTTTTGAAAATCAAGTAGTTATCGATTTAGATAATTCTCCTCAGCAAGCTTGGTTTTATGATTTAGAAGGGAAAAGTTTCGCCAATTCATTTCAAGCGGAATTTAGTCTTTCTCCAATACAAGGATTAGATGTTAAAAGTGCGTACAAATATTACGATGTTAAAACACAATACATTAAAAATCAAATGGAAAAACCGCTAACTCCAAAACATCGTTTCTTTGTGAATATTGGATATGAGACCGAAGAAAATCATGAAAAAAATCATCGTAAATGGAAGTTTGACTTCACCTACAATTGGGTGGGAACACAACGACTTCCTTCTACAAAACAAAACCCAATCCCTTATAGGTTAGAAGATTACGCTCCTTCTTTCGGAATTTTTAATGCTCAAATAACCAAAGTTTTTTCACATAACTTCGAAATATATCTTGGAGGCGAAAACATAGGTAATTATAAACAAGATAACGGAATTTTAGCTGCTAACGATCCTTTTGGCTCATTTTTTGATGCTACAATGCTGTATGCTCCTGCATTTGGCAGAATGATTTATGGAGGTTTACGCCTAAAAATCAGAAATTTTAAACACTAATTTAAATTTATACCCATTTATGAGAAATATTTTATTTTTAATCACAAGTTTACTCTGCTTAACTTTAGTAAACGCACAAGAAACGAAAGAAATCAACAAGAACAAAAAAGCAGAATTCCCTGTGGGTGGGAATTGCCAAATGTGTAAAAAACGTATTGAAAAAGCTGCTTATTCGGTTAAGGGGGTGAAAAGTGCAGATTGGAATGTAGATAGCGGGAACATGAAAATAGTTATTGATGAGCGTAAATGTTCGGTGGAAGATGTACAAAAAGCGATTGCTAAAATAGGGCATGATGCGGGTAAAATCAAAGCTGATGAAAAAACGTATGAAAAACTACATCATTGTTGCTTATACGAACGATTACCTGAATAATTCAGTAAAAAGTTCCATATAATAAAAATTTAAAAGTCTCGGGGTTTGAAGTAACCAAAAATATAGAATCAATTCCCGAGTACCTTTTTTATCATTGATAAAATCATCAGAGAAATGACCAATACATATATTTTAGCTATCGAATCTTCGTGTGATGATACCTCTGCAGCAGTTCTAAAAAATGATTGTGTACTCTCAAATGTTGTTGCTAATCAAGATGTTCACCGAAAGTATGGCGGTGTAGTTCCCGAATTAGCTTCTCGGGCACATTTGCAGAATATCGTACCTGTAGTAGACCGTGCGTTAAAAGAAGCCAGAATATCACAAAACGAACTATCAGCAATTGCATTCACACGAGGGCCAGGACTAATGGGATCACTATTAGTCGGCACTTCTTTTGCTAAATCCCTTTCAATGGGGCTCAACATTCCTCTTATTGAGGTGAACCATATGCAAGCTCATATTTTAGCTCATTTCATTGATGAGGGAACTAAAAGACCTGAATTTCCTTTTCTAGCGATGACTATCAGTGGTGGACATACGCAAATAGTCCGAGTTGATAGTTTTTTTTCTATGGAAGTCTTGGGTGAAACTTTAGATGATGCTGTAGGAGAGGCTTTTGATAAAACTGCTAAAATTTTAGGTCTCCCCTACCCTGGAGGACCTCTTATTGATAAATATGCAAAAGAAGGAAATCCGAAAGCCTTTTCTTTTCCAAAACCTCAAACAAATGAATTGAATTTCAGTTTTTCAGGATTAAAGACAGCTGTATTATATTTCGTCCAGAAACAGACAAAGGAAAACCCCAATTTTATTAAGGAAAACATGCCCGACATCTGTGCTTCGGTACAACATACCATTATCGACATACTAATGTCCAAGCTAAAAAAAGCAGTAAAACAGACTAATATAAAACAGATTGCCATCGGTGGCGGCGTGTCTGCCAATTCTGGTATCCGCGAAACATTACAATCTTTGGGAGAAAAATACGGTTGGGAAACCTACATTCCAAAGTTTGAATACTGTACAGATAACGCTGCTATGATTGGCATTGTTGGATACCATAAGTATAGAGAAAAACTATTTACAAGCCAAGAAGTTACAGCAAAATCCCGCTGGGAACTTGGGAATGAGCATTGATTCTCAAAATATTCAACCAAATTGTGATTGAGGTTGACTAAAAAGAGGTGTGACGCCTACTTTTTATTAGGAATATTATCTTTATTCATTGAAAAGATTTATAAACAATTTCGCCAAAGTTATGATTCTTAAGAATCATAACTTTGGCAACAATTAGAATACATTTTCCAATTCAGTGATTGTTATTAGAAAAGAGTTCCTTATCTACATCTATAAGCATTTAGTGCTTCGATAATAATCTCACAACCAATTTCGATTTCTGCTTCAGTCAATGTCAATGGAGGCGACAGACGAACGGCTCTTCGCTCAAAAAGTAACCAATAGACTATCAGTCCTTTATCTTGACAATAGTTAACTACAAAATCAGCAATTTCAGCCGATTGCAAGATTATTGCTAACATCAATCCTCGCCCGTTAACACTTTCAATCAATGGGTGTTGTAAATATTTCCGAAATAGTTTTTCTTTCTCTACAGTTTGTGCCATAAGATCGGTAGTCAGCAACTCTTTTAAGGTAGCTAAGGAAGCAGCAGCTATGACGGGATTTCCTCCAAAGGTAGTAATATGTCCCAATTTTGGGCTGTGGGATAACAACTTCATCAACTCGTTGGACGCTACAAACGCTCCGACAGGCAATCCACTCGCCATTCCCTTACCGATGGCGATGATATCAGGTACGAAACCGTAGTTTTGGAATCCAAACAACGTCCCTGTACGCCCAAAACCTGGCTGAATTTCATCAATAATAAGCAATGCTCCTACCTCTTCACAGCGTCTTTTAACTTTTACTAAATAGTCATTTTGCGGTTCTATGAATCCCGCTCCTCCTTGAATACTTTCTAAAACAACTCCTGCTGTACGGTGAGTAATTTTCTGAATATCAGATTCATTATTAAATTCAATAAAATCCACATCAGGCAATAATGGACGAAAAGGTTGCTTACGCTCTTCGTACCCCATCAAACTCATGGAACCTTGGGTATTTCCATGATAGGCATTTTTAGCTGCTATAAGTTGGGTACGTCCCGTGGCTCGTTTGGCAAGTTTCACAGAGCCTTCGATGGCTTCCGTTCCAGAATTTACTAAATAAGTAGTATTCAAATTTTCAGGCAGATGCTCTGCTAACAATTTACAAAAATCTACAGCTGGTTTTTGAACATATTCACCATAAACCATCACATGCATATAGGTTTCGCACTGTTTTTGAATTGCTTCCACTACCTTTGGATGGCAATGTCCTAAAGTACAAGCCGAAACCCCTGCTACAAAATCTAAATATTTTTTACCGTCGGTGGTGAAAATATAGTTTCCCTTGGCATGTGAAACCTCCAACAACATCGGATAGGGCGATGTAGGAGCTTGATATTTTAAAAAATCTTCTTTTTGGGATAGGTTTGACATAAAAATTCTTATCAACGCACGAAAAGATTGGGAGAAAAACTTTCTTTACCTCCCAATCCTCTGAATTAATTTATTAATTACAAAAAATCAAATAAATGAATACCAATAGATTACTTCTGTGTTTTACGCAACCATTGGTTCATATCTACTTCTTTAAATATGATATTGCGTAAGTCGCTAATATCTACACGTGTCTGTTCCATTGTATCCCTATGGCGTAGAGTAACTGTATTATCCTCTTTAGTTTGATGATCAACCGTTACACAGAAAGGAGTCCCTACGGCATCTTGACGGCGGTAACGACGACCTACGGCATCCTTCTCGTCGTAGGCTACGTTGAAATCATATTTCAAATCATCAAAAATTTCACGGGCAATTTCAGGTAGTCCGTCTTTTTTCAACAAAGGCAAAATAGCTACTTTGGTAGGAGCTAATACAAAAGGCAAACGTAAAACGGTTCTGGTTTCGCCTCCTTCCAAAGTTTCTTCCTGCAAGGCATTTGAAAACACCGCTAAGAACAAACGATCAAGTCCCACGGACGTTTCTAATACATAAGGCACGTAACTCTTATTTTCCTCTGGATCGAAATATTGTAATTTTTTACCTGAATATTTTTCGTGATTACTTAAATCAAAATCAGTACGCGAGTGAATACCTTCTAATTCTTTGAATCCGAACGGAAACTTGAATTCAATATCGCAAGCCGCATCGGCATAATGAGCCAATTTTTCATGATCGTGAAAACGGTAATTTTCTTCCCCTAAACCTAATGATAAGTGCCAATTTAAACGCGTCTCTTTCCAATAGTCATACCATTGTTGTTGCGTTCCTGGTTTGATAAAAAACTGCATTTCCATTTGTTCAAACTCTCGCATACGGAAGATAAATTGCCGTGCAACTATCTCATTTCTAAACGCTTTACCTGTTTGAGCGATTCCAAAAGGAATTTTCATACGCCCTGTTTTTTGCACATTAGAAAAGTTTACAAAAATTCCCTGTGCTGTTTCAGGACGCAGATATAGATCCATTGCAGTGTCCGTGGTAGCACCTAATTTTGTTCCAAACATCAGGTTGAATTGCTTCACTTCTGTCCAATTTTTGCTTCCCGAAATAGGACACACGATTTCCAATTCTTCTATCAAAGCTTTTACATCGGCTAAGTCTTCATTTTCAAGTGATTTTGCCAAACGCTTCAGAATACTATCCGCCTTTTCTTTATATTCAATAACTCGAGCATTAGTAGTCACAAATTGCTGTTTATCAAAAGATTCTCCAAAACGCTTTGCTGCCTTGGCTACTTCTTTTTCTATTTTATCTTCAATTTTTGCTACATAATCTTCGACCAACACATCAGCGCGGTAACGTTTTTTAGAATCTTTGTTATCGATAAGAGGATCGTTAAATGCATCAACGTGTCCTGAGGCTTTCCAAGTGGTTGGATGCATAAAAATTGCTGCATCAATTCCTACTATGTTTTCGTGCATTTGCACCATTGCTTTCCACCAATACTCCCGTATGTTTTTCTTTAATTCCACTCCATTTTGAGCGTAATCATATACTGCACTGAGTCCATCATATATCTCACTTGATTGAAAAATATAGCCGTATTCCTTGGCGTGTGAAATAACTTGTTTAAATAATTCTTCTTGATTTGCCATTTGTCCTAATATATTATGGTGATAAAAAATATATTTTAACTGCAAACTTAGTAAATATATTTCAAAAATTATTATATTTGCCGTAGATAAAATAACAAAATATGTCTTTTTCAGGTTTACTATCTGTGATATTTCCTGAATACTGCTCAGGATGTGGTCAGGTTTTAGGACATGAGGAGACATTTCTGTGTATTTATTGTAGAGGAAAACTCATTGAAACACAATTACATTTGCACAAAGACAATAGATTGTTGGAACGGTTTTACGGTCAATGTGAGTTGTTTGGAGCTACCTCTTTGTTTTATTTCCATAAGGACAGTGTGGTTCAGCATTTGATTCACCAATTAAAATACCAAAAAAAGGAATCTATTGGTGGGTGGTTAGGCGAATGGTTAGGTGAAAAAATAAAAAACGTTCCTCATTTTCAAGAAATTGATGTAGTTATACCCGTTCCGTTGCATAAAAAAAAGTTAAAAATGCGAGGATACAATCAAGTGGCTCTTTTTGGACAAAAGTTGGCTCAAATTTTGAGGGCTAACTACGTAGATGATGTACTTATAAAAGTGAAAGCCAACACTACGCAAACAAAAAAAGACTTATGGAGTCGTTTCAAGGATAGTGAAAACATTTTCTCAGTACAAAATACTGAAAAAATTGAAAATTGCAAAATTTTATTAGTCGATGATTTAATCACTACGGGGGCTACTATCGAAAGTTGTTACACCCAATTGGTCAAGGCTAAAAATGTTAATATAGGAATTGCCTCAATGGCATACTCTCTGCTTGGGCACTGAATAAAAAAAATAAACCTAAATAATAATATTATTAATTTAAAATTTTAGTATAAATGAAGAAAATCGTAAGAATTGCAACAGCTACATTGTTTATGTTTGCTATAACTAATGTTCAAGCTACAACTTTGGGTGAAGAAGTGAACGTGTCAATTGAAAAAACGACACAGGATCAGGATGGAGTTAAACAAGATAAAGAGAAAAAATCTTGTTGCAAAAGTGGAAAATCGAAAGATAAAGAATCTTGTTCTAAAGAGAAAAAATCTTGCTCTTCTAAAGAGAAAAAATCTTGTTGTAAAAGCGGAGCAGCAAAAGACAAGGAGTCTTGCTCTAAAGAAAAAGAAGTAAAGTAATTATTTATTGAAATGTAATTTTTAAGAGGCCACCTTTTTGTAGTGTGGCTTTTTCTATACCTCAATAAAATAAAAGACAAAAAAGTATTTTATTTGAAAAATAATTGTATCTTTGCGCAAGATTAAATAAGTTAAACATGGAACTAAAAAACAAAACCATTGGAGAGATTGTAGCTGAGGACTTCCGGACAGCCGCTATTTTCAAAAAATACGGAATTGATTTTTGTTGCAAAGGCGGAAGAACTATTACAGAGGCCTGTGACAAAAAAGATTTAAATGAAAATCAACTCATCAATGACCTAAACACCATCACTAAAGAAAAAGATGATTCTTTAAAAGTAAATGATTGGTCTCTTGACCTTTTAACAGATTACATCGTCCGTAAACACCACAATTACGTTAGAGAGAAAACGCCTTACTTGTTGCAGTTTTTAGATAAACTTTGTCGAGTTCACGGCGGCAGACATCCTGAATTAATTGAAATAAACAAGCTATTCACAGAAAATACGTACGAATTAGAAAAACGTATGGAAAAAGAAGAGCAGGTTTTATTCCCTCTCATCGGAGAATTGACACATAGCCAACAAAATAATCAAGCTTTTCTAAACCTAAATTTTGAAAAAATCACAAACACAATCTCAATAATAAAAGAGATGTTTACTACGGAGGCTCATCGTTTTGAATCAATTTCACAACTAACTGACAAGTATACACCTCCTATGGATGCTTGTAGTACTTATCGTGTAGCTTTTGCAATGCTCCAAGAATTTGAGGAAAATTTACTCCAATCTATTCATTTAGAAAACAATATACTCTTTCCGAAAATAGTTGATTTAAAAACTCAACTAAATTAAGTTCAATATTAAATCTGTTTGAGTTTCAACACTCAAGCAGATTTATTTTGCTTAATTTAAGATTTTCACTCTTGAACATTACAAATTTTTCTTTCTCTTCATTTCAAAACAGCATATAACTTTTACATTAGTAAGAACTTAATTTTTAACACTTTTCTTTTTACAGTATCGTCTATTCTCTTCTTTACAATAAGAAAAAAACTTTGTCAAAATCAAAAGATTTCAACAAAGTTTTTCTTTTCACCTATTGATATTCAATTACATATACGCTTCAATTGGAGCACATGAACAAATCAAATGACGGTCACCATGCGCTTCATTTACACGACGTACAGTAGGCCAAAATTTATTTTCTGCAATATACTCCAGAGGGAAAGCAGCTTTCTGACGGCTGTAAGGTAAATTCCAAGTATCGGCAGTAATCATTGACAAGGTGTGTGGTGCGTTTTTCAGCACATTAGCCTCATCTGTTGGTGTAGCCTCTTCAATCTCTCGACGAATAGAAATCATGGCACTGATGAAACGATCTAGTTCATTTTTACTTTCACTTTCAGTAGGTTCTACCATCAAGGTTCCTGCCACTGGGAAAGAAACCGTTGGAGCGTGGAATCCGTAGTCCATCAATCGTTTTGCAATATCAGTAGCTTCGATTCCGTTTTGTTTGAACGGACGACAGTCCAAAATCATTTCGTGGGCAGCACGTCCTTGCTCTCCCGTATAGAGGATTTCATAGTAATTTTTCAAATTTTCTTTCAAGTAGTTAGCATTCAAAATCGCATAACGTGTAGCGTTTGCTAATCCTTCTGCTCCTAGCATTTTGATATAAGCATACGAAATCAAACATACGTAAGCACTTCCATAAGGAGCTGATGAAACTGCTGTGATGGCTTCATTTCCTCCTGTTGAAACAATTGGATTCGTAGGCAAGAAAGGTGCTAAATGTTTGGCTACACAAATAGGTCCAACTCCTGGCCCTCCTCCTCCGTGAGGAATAGCGAATGTTTTGTGTAAGTTTAAGTGGCACACATCTGCTCCAATAGTTCCAGGGTTGGTAAGCCCCACTTGTGCATTCATGTTTGCTCCATCCAAATAAACCTGTCCTCCATTTTCATGGATAATATTAACAATTTCTACGATTGATGATTCAAACACTCCATGCGTTGAAGGATAAGTAATCATCACTGCAGCTAAATTATCTTTATGTTTTTCAGCTTTTTCTTTTAAATCAGCAACATCAATATTTCCGTGAGCATCCGTTTTAGTTACTACTACTTCCATACCTGCCATTACTGCTGATGCTGGATTGGTTCCGTGAGCCGATGAAGGTATTAAACAGATGTTACGATGTCCTTGTCCATTTGAGATATGATACTGACGGATGACCATTAATCCCGCGTATTCACCATTTGCTCCAGAGTTAGGTTGTAACGATGTAGCCTCGAAACCTGTGATGATGGACAAGGATTTTTCTAATTCCGTGAGCATTTCTTGATATCCAAGAGCCTGATTTTTAGGCACAAATGGATGTATGTTTGCCCACTGTCCCATACTCAAGGGCAACATTTCAGTAGCGGCATTCAGCTTCATCGTACAAGAACCTAATGAAATCATCGAGTGATTCAATGCTAAATCTTTACGCTCTAATTTCTTGATATAACGCATCATATCCGTTTCACTGTGGTATGAATTAAACACAGGAGCGGTTAAAAATTCTGAGGTACGCACTAAATCCGAAGGAATGGCGTTCGCTGTATCCAAAGTAGTTACTTCTTCTACTGATTTTCCAACTACTTCTGCAAAAACAGTAATGATTTGGTTCAACTCAGCAACTCCCGTAGCCTCATTAACAGAAATCAAAACAGTGTCTTGATTTGGATAAAAGAAATTTATTTCGTGTTTCTCCGCAATAGCTTTTACCTTTTGTGCATCTGCTTTGATAGAAATGGTGTCAAAAAATGTTTTTGTTGTAACAGTAACACCCAATTTTTCCAAACTGTTTTTCAATGTAACCGCCGTTTGGTGGATTCTTTCTGCAATAAACTGCAATCCTTTAGGACCATGGTAAACGGCATACATTCCTGCCATTACTGCTAATAACACTTGTGCTGTACAGATATTTGAAGTCGCTTTATCTCGCTTGATATGTTGCTCACGAGTTTGCAAAGCCATCCTCAACGCAGGGTTTCCATCTGCATCAATGGTAATCCCGATAATACGACCAGGTATTGAACGTTTATATTCTTCACGGGTAGCAAAATATCCTGCGTGAGGCCCTCCATATCCTAACGGAATACCGAAACGTTGGGATGTTCCAACTACAACGTCAGCACCAAATTTTGCAGGAGCTTCCAATAACACTAAACTCAATAAATCGGCGGCAACTACTACTTTAATTCCTAAATCGTGAGCTTTGTTTACGAAATCCGCATAATTAAACACCTCACCATTATTAGTGGCAGGATACTGCACAATAGCACCAAAATAAGTGTCGTCCAATGTGATAGTTTCATGATTTCCAACCACTAACTCAATTCCGAAAGGATTGGCACGTGTTTGTAAAACAGAAAGTGTTTGTGGCAACACTGTTTCTGAAACAAAAAATTTGTTAGCGTTATTCTTTTTTTGTTCACGTGAACGCAAATCAAACACCATTGCCATCGCCTCTGCTGCCGCAGTTCCCTCATCTAAAAGAGATGCATTAGCAATCTCCATGCCTGTTAATTCAATAACTACAGTTTGATAGTTCAACAAAGCCTCCAAACGACCCTGTGCAATTTCTGCTTGGTAAGGAGTATAAGCCGTGTACCAACCTGGATTTTCAAAAATATTTCGCTTAATCACAGAAGGAGTCAATGCCTCGTGATATCCCAAACCGATATACGATTTGAAGATTTTATTTTTTTGAGCTAATTCAGTAATATGTTGTAAGAAATGATGTTCGCTAATACCTTTTGGAAGATTTAAAGCAGATTTCAAGCGAATGTCTTTGGGAATTGTCTGATCAATAAGTTGATCTAAACTTGCAGCACCAATGGTTTGTAACATTTCAGCCGCGTCTTCTTTTGAGATACCGATGTGGCGTATGCTAAAATTTTCTGTATTCATAATTATAAATAAATCTTTTGAAATTAAGCACAAAGCTACGACTAAAAATATAATTTTGCAAGAAATAGGCAATGGATTTTAAGAGAAGAAAATGGTCATTAAGAAGAAAGAGGACCTGAAGACAAAAGACTTTCAAATCAAAGAATAAAGTGCATACATGTGCTTGATCATATCATCGAATTTTGAAAAGAAAGACGATTTACATACACACACTATATGTCATAAATCAATGAAATTAGGAAAAGTCGAGGTAAAACACTTATCTCTTGTTCACTAATCAAATAATCAGACGTTGTTTTTTGATAGTTTACTTTGGTATCTAACAGATTGTGAATTTTAACTTCAACACCCAAAGGAGATTTCTCTTTTCGATACAAAACGCTTACTTTTAAATCATTATATTGGTTTTTAGCATTCGTTTTTATGAGATTATGCCATTTGTAGGCAATATCGAGCGTACAATTTTTCACAGCACTGATTTTGGTTTCAATTTGTAAGGATTGCCTTTGAAAACTATCCGAAAAATTACTTTTAAATTGGTTAAATTGATGTGAATACCCTACGTTAAACTCGTAGTTTTTTAAGGATAACGTTTTGGTTATCAAATTTATTGATTGAACATTGTGAGAAATATTCGCTGATTTTGTATTTATATTACGATTGTAATAAAATCCTCTAAAAGAAGAGGAAATTAAAAATCGGAAAACGCTTATTTTTTTGTTTGCCACCAGATTGAAAAACCACATCTTTTCGGGAGTTTTCATCTGTATGGGACTATAAAACTGATTGACGTTTTGCTGAACCACGTCATAACTGATAGGGTTATTCTTTTGGGTGTAATTAAATAGTGATGTTAGAAAGTAATTTTTATATATATTTGATTTGTAATACATTAAATTAAAAATATGATACCCTTCATTACGCAATAAGCTATTCCCTTTGAAGAGCATATTAAAATCCTTCAAAGTGTAATGTTCCGTTAGATTATTGAAGCTGGGTAGTTCATTTGTGAGTTTATAATTTCCTTCTACAGTTTCAGAGGAATTAAAATCATATTCGGAGTTTACCTCAGGTTCATAAGCCCATTTATTAAAAGACACATTTCCTATAAGTGACTTGTTTTCAAGTTGATAAAACCTTATTTTGTTTGAGAAACGATTTATCCATTTACCTATTTTTATCTTATATTCAACATTGAAAAAACTATCATTTAACAAGTAATCAACGGAATTAGTGAACACAGATGAAGTAAAATCATTCGTACTCCCATTTGTAAGTGATTGGAAACTATACAATTGATGAGATGCTGTTGATAAGTTATTCCCAATCGAAAAGTAAACATGGTTTCGGTTGTCAATTATTCGATATTGTTTATATAACAGATTGAATAATTGATTATCAGTGCGTTCTATACTTGAAATATCATACGAATTATCTACTGAAATAGGCAGCAAATCATTCATCATTGGCTTATTAGAAAGCCATTGATTGTCAATATATTTTCGTTCAAAAGAGTGATTAACAACAAAGGTAGTTTTTAATTTTGCGTGATGAGACTGATGTCTTTCGAGATATTGTTTCAGGTCAATATCAAACTTTTTTTGAGGGAAATATATGCTTTGTGATAAATTGTAGTAATTTGATAGCAAGTCACTTATGTCCTTACTCTCAGTGATATTACTATGGATGTTATATTTCCATTTTGTTCCAATTTTTGGAGTGAAATTCAACTCAAAATTGAACATAGCGAGATTATTTCTGAATTGTTTTTGTTGTTGCCTATTTTCTAAAATATTTGTTTCCAGATAATTATAAAAATAGTTTCTTTTTTCTTCAATAGTATTTTTATGTACAATGGCATATGCAGAGATATTAAATTTACTATTTAGAATGAAGTTTACGTTGAATGCATTCAGTAAAGATTCATTTTTTATTACATTGTTATTTTCGGTTGTGAATTCAACCAAATTATCTTTCCTGTGAGGATTTTCGATGAAAGCACTCATGCCTCCTTGAAAGCGTCGGGCATCTTCTTTTGAAAAAACATGAGAGCCAAAATTGTTGTAATCTCCAATATAATTAGCACTAAAATCAGGTGAATACGAAAACAACGCAGCATGAAGCAACCCGTAGTCAGTATTTCCATACCCCGCCTGTAGGTCTCCAAAAATAAATTCTTTCTTATTTTTTCGCAATTTTATATTGATCGCAATTTCCTTATTATCAGTCACATCCTTTAAAAAACTGACTTGGTTGTAATTCTCTATAAATTGGATTTTATCTACCGCATCGGCAGGAATGTTTTTCACTCCCAAAGTGGTACTTCCGCTAAAAAAAGGCTTGTCTTCAATCAATAAAGTACTGACATTCTTTCCTTTGAACGTAATATTTCCTTGTGAATTAACCTCTACATTAGGAAGTTTTTGCAATTGCTCCTCTAATTTTCGTTCCTTGCCTGTGGTAAACGCTTCCACCAAGTAAGTGGTCGTATCTTTTTGAAAAGTTATGGGACGTTGGTAGGTAACCTCAACATCATCCAAGGTTTCGGTGGAAGGAACTAATCGGAAGTTATGAATAGTCACTCCCTTAGTAGATTCATACACAAATGTTTGCGAAGTAAATCCTAAATAAGAAACTTTCACTTCGTATGTGACTTTTGGTTTTAATAACAGTCGATATCTCCCTTTTTCATCCGAAATGGAGAAAACGGGAGTGTTGTCATCATGCTGTTTCGGAAAAGCAATGACGTTGGCATTCTGCAATGGATTGTTCAAAGTATCTGTTACATACCCATTTAGCTCCTGTCCAAACACTGAAACACTAACAAAACAGAAAATAAAAAAAACAATATTATTCCTTAGATTCTTCAATTAAATTTTGGTAGTTTAATTTTAGGTTTTTGTAATATTCGATGTAGTATTTGTTCATTTCTTCGGAGCTAACAACTCTCAAATTTGGTGCTTTTTTTACTTGATTTTTTTTGCTAAATCGTAGTTTTTTGAAGCGGTAAGCATAAAGAAGTTCTTCTTTAACGCCTATCTCCAAAATAAGACCAGGCAAACCAAAAAAACCTACAGGGCCATAGGAATAGGGAAATTCAGGAGCATACCAAGCTATGAGTTCTTTGTTGTAATATTTTGCGGTGGCTTTATGTACAATGTATTTACCAATTTTTTTCGTTTCGGAGTGTATTTTCCAGTCATAATTTCCCTTTCTTCTAAGGACTTTTTCTCCATTATAGTCAGTTGGAAGAAAGGACGCCTTTTCTCTATTGGAAACAAAAATATCCTTTTTCAAACCAAAAGCTGCCATGGCATTGTTATCATCGTATCCCATAATAGCTGGAAAATAAGAATTTTCCTCATCAAAAAAAACCTCTATCTCCATTTTATTCAGAAGTAATGCATTTTCTTCTGTATTTAACTGAAATTGTTCGGAGTTTTTTTTCTTTTTCCCATCAGGATTTTTGGTAACCACTAATTCGTAAGTGATTTTCCCTTTTTGTTGAGCTTTTAGTCCGAATATAGGTAGAAGTGTTAGTACAAAAAGAATATTTCTCATATGTTTATACATTAATTTCAACTTTAAAATAGGCTGTCCTTAAAAGTCAATCCTAAAGAAAAGTTATATTCAACATCCTGAATATAAACATCTTATTTTCTTCAATTATCAAAACTTTACTTTTCGGACAGCCTCTTTTTGTATTACTGGTTAGCAGGGTTTGTTTCAGAATTGGGCACAAATTCAATGCTTTTATTGAGCTTTTCCAATTTGGTCTCTACCTTACTAATGTTTCGTTGTATTTTTTGCATTTTTCTTTCACTTTTTGCCAAATTTCTATTAGCTTTTTGTGCCTTTTTCAAAGCTGTTCGTGCTCTTCGTGCTTTTTGTGCTGCATCCGAAGCGTCATCAGAATTTGAAAAAGAAGAAGTTTTCTCGTCGGCATTAGCATTTATTTTTGCTACTTCATCACGAAATCCTGCTGTTGCGATACGTTCTTTTTCTAATTCAATTTTTAAGTTATTAAGTTTGGTATTCAAAGATAAAATTTCCTCTTTGGCTTCCAAACGCTTCAATTCTGGTGATTTTGTGCCTCCACAAGCTGTTAGCATAACTAATGCTAAACCTAAAAACAAGTTTCTTTTCATAAAATGATTTTTAAATTTGTTTTACAATGGTACGAAAATAATTTTATAAATTATATTTTTTACACTTATTTAACTTTTTAATTGCTCTATTTTGTATTTTATTACTAAAAATATTTGTTTTGTAGATAAGTGTTAGTATTAATGACCAATTCACCTTTTACTGATCACTGAAGGTCTGGTCTACCGTCATATGTTTGAATACAATGTGAAATCCAAGCAAAACGAAAGTAATAAAAATAAAAAAATAAAATCATCAATATTTTTATTTTCCGATTTTTATTCGTATCTTTATACACGAAAAAGGAAAGGTAAAAACTAACGAGATTTATCATTCCGAATGAACTGATTATTAATGTGTAAAAACTGATGAAATGAAAAATATTCTTGTTACTACCGATTTTTCTGAGAAATCAATCGCCTCTTTGAAAGTGGCAATTGGTTTAGCGAAACGCCAAAAAGCACAAATTTTTTTGTTGCATGCTCTTGAATTACCCTTTAGATTAGTAACTCAAAGTGAGGTTTCTATTCCCGAAGCTATGTATTTTCTAAACTTATCAAAACAACGTTTCTCTGACATTAAAAAAGAAATTGGTGAGGATGTTGAAATTAAGGATATTATAGAAACACAGCCATTAACGGATGCTGTTCAAGAGGCTATTGAGAAATATAATATAGATTTGGTGTTTATGGGTTCCAACGGGGCATCCGGCTCTAAGGAGCTTTTCATTGGATCAAATGCCGAAAAGGTGATTCGTTCGGCGAGTGTTCCTGTGTTGGTAATCAAAAATCCAGAAGAAAAATTACAAATTAAGCACGTTATGTTCGCATGTGATTTTTCAAAAAAATTCTTAAAACCATTTGAGAAAGCAGTGAAGTTTGCAAAATTGTTCAACGCTAAGGTTGATTTGGTGTATGTGAACACTCCATACCAGTTTTTGACTACTACGGAAATTAACGAACGTATGAAAGAATTCCTCTCATCCACGGATAAGGTGTCGGCTAAGAAATTTGAAACACATGTTTACAACGACATTCGTGTAGAAACAGGAATTTTGAACTATGTTGCAGAAAATAACGTTGATTTGGTTTGTATGTTCCCAAGTGGACGCCGTGGTATTGCTCACTTCTTCAATGGAAGCATCAGCAGTGATTTGGTAAATCATGCAACAAAACCTGTATTAACCATTAAACTATAATACAAAAAATGTAAAAATGGCGCTTTTTTTTCGAAAAAAGCGCCATTTTTTATTTAATCATCTCATTTTACTAAAAATCAATCCTTTTAAAACAGTTCTTCCGCATCAATTGGGATTATTTCTGTGGAGTGTTTTTCAAAATCTCTAACAAATATTTCCAGAATTTCTGTACAGAAGAGATGCTTACCTTTTCATCGGGTGAATGAGCTCCTCGGATAGTAGGCCCAAAGCTAATCATCTCCATTTCAGGATAGTTTTGCCCTAAAATTCCACATTCCAACCCAGCATGACAAGCTACTACATTAGGTTTTTCACCAAAAAGGATTTCGTATTGCTCTTTGAGAACCTTTAATATCGAAGCATTGACATTTGGTTCCCAACCTGGATAACTCCCTGTAAAGGTTACTTCACATCCTGAAAGTTCGAAAGCTGAACGCAACGCATTTGCTAAATCGAATTTTGCTGACTCTACAGATGAACGTGTTAAGCATAACACCTTGATTTCTCCGTCCTTGATAATTACTCTTGCGATGTTATTGCTCGTTTCTACCAAATCCTCTATGGTTCGGCTCATGGCATATACTCCGTTATGGGCAGTGTAGATTGATCGCAAAATTCCTTCTTGTACTCCTAACTCCATTACCCTTTCAGGCGTAGCTATGTTTTCCAACGTGATAACAAGTTGCGGTTCAGTTACAGCAAGTTCGTGTTGAATAGTTTTAACAAGTTGTTGAAATTCAAACTGAAAAGCCTCATTTTGCACCTTATCTACTACTATAGTCGCAACACTCTCTCGCGGGATAGCGTTACGCAAACCTCCTCCATTAAGCTCGGCTATTCGAAGTCCAAAATTTTCAAATCCGTCGAAAAGTAAGCGATTCATAATCTTGTTAGCATTCCCGAATCCTTTATGAATATCCATTCCGCTATGCCCACCTTGTAATCCTTTTACAGTTATCTTATAGGAGGTTACGTTATCAGGCGTTTGCTCTTCGTCATATTCGCGATAGGCAGTAACATCCACTCCTCCAGCACATCCTATGTCGATTTCATCATCTTCTTCAGTGTCTAAATTCAGAAGTATATCACCTTTGAGCAACCCTCCCTTGAGTCCAATCGCCCCAGTCATACCCGTTTCTTCATCAATAGTAAAGAGAGCTTCAATGGCAGGATGAGCAATATCAGTACTTTGCAGAATTGCCATAATGGCAGCCACACCAATTCCGTTATCAGCACCAAGTGTAGTTCCTTCTGCTTTAACCCAATCACCATCAATTCTCATTTTGATACCTTCCGTGTCAAAATCAAAAATAGTGTCGTTATTTTTTTGATGCACCATATCCAGATGAGATTGCAACACTACTGTTTTGCAATTTTCCATCCCTTTGGTGGCTGGTTTTTTGATAATTACGTTACCAACTTCGTCTTTTAATGTTTCGAGGTTCAGTTTTTTTCCAAAATCCATCATAAAATCAATAACTTTCTCCTCCTTTTTTGATGGACGTGGCACTGCATTAAGATCTGCAAAATTCTCCCACAAAGCCTTTGGATCTAAATTTCGTATTTCTGTACTCATATAATGTTGTTTAATAAATTATTTTTCGTATATGCGTACAAAGTTAATCATAAAAATCTGTACTTTTGCAAAAAACAAAAGAAAAGTCACTTTTTAATACACGCAAATAAACCAGTTTATAGCGTATCGTTTCTTTGGAAATTGAGGAGTGAATTTTAGTGCTTTAGAAGTTAATTTGCTACTTGGAAGCTCCCTTAATTTGGAAAAATATTTCAAATCTATATACTAAACCTTAAAATCATCAATGAAACTCAAGTATGTTTTTTACATTTTTTTTGTGAGTATCTGGATTGTTTTTCGCAACAATTCTGAATTGACCGAATCCATTTACAGTACAGGAATATATCCATACATCGCCATCATTCAACATTATACATGGGGGTGGTTACCGTTTTCGTTCGGTGACATTTTTTACACAATTTCAATAGGTTACATCCTTTATTTTATCCTGAGAAAGGGAAAGAATCTATGGAAACGCCCACTTTGGTTTTTCGATAAATTACTTTTTTTTGTAGCGTTGGTGATGTTTGTTTTTTTCTTCCTTTGGGGGTTCAATTATTTTCGAAAACCTCTGTCTGAAACTTTACAGATAGACACAAAGTACACCGAAAAAGAGCTTTATAAAGCTACACAACTATTTGTTAATGAAGCAAATAACCTGCATAAAATCTTAGCAAAAGAGGATTCTGTTAAGGTAGATTTTACGCTTTCTCACAAAGAAATATATAAACTTGCATACCAAAGTTATCCATTAGGTTACGAAAAAATCACCGATTTTGTCAGTATAAAAAGCGTTAAACCTTCCCTGTACAGCACCTTTTTGACCTACATGGGCTACAGCGGTTACTTGAATCCATTCACAAACGAAACTCAAGTTAATGGAAAACTCATAGGCTACTCAGTTCCAGTTACAGCCTGTCACGAAATTGCTCACCAAATGGGGTATGCCGCTGAGGATGAAGCTAATTATTTGGGATATTTATCTGCACAAAAAAGTGAAAATCAATATTTTAAATACAGTGCTTCGCTGTTTGGCTTACGTTATCTACTGAACGAAGTCTACAAAGTAAATCCTGAAAAATACGACGAATTTACATCGAAAGTTAACAAGGGAATTTTCAAAAATTATAAAGAAGTTCGAGAATTTTGGATGCAGTACGAAAACAAAGCCGAGCCGATTTTTAAAGCCAGTTACGACGCTTTTCTAAAAGCAAACAAACAACAACACGGTATAAAAAGCTATAACTTAGTGGTCGGCTTACTTATAAAAAATAAAATAAATAATTGACAAACAGAGTATTGCATAATTCAATTACCACCACATCACACGTTAACAACGTCTATTACTATCATTAAAAATATTCTGTCTGTTAATTTCGCTTACAATTTTATTTAATATGGTTATACATTGAGACAAATCACTTTTAAACACTTAAAATGTTAAAAATCAGCGGTTAATTTCATAATAAATGACAGAAAACAAAAAAATATGTGATTTTGAATAAAAAAACATGTGATTTTTCTGTGTAATTTGAATTTAAGTAGTATATTTGCTTACAAAATTCCATTTAAAATAGATGACAACAGAAGTAAAACAAGAAGGAAAATTTTCATATATTGAAAAAGGGGAAGGAACCCCAATAATCCTCTTACATGGGCTGATGGGCGGATTAAGTAATTTTGAAGGTGTAATTTCTTTTTTTTCGAAAGCTAACTATAAAGTAGTGATTCCTCAGTTACCCTTGTTTTCAATGTCTTTACTTACCACATCTGTTAAAACTTTATCGAAATTTTTACACAAATTCATAAAGCACAAAAATTTTGAGGAAGTAATCCTGTTGGGGAACTCCTTAGGCGGACACGTTGGTTTGCTTTATACTAAATTACACCCAAATCGTGTGAAAGCCCTTATATTGACAGGAAGTTCAGGTCTTTACGAAAGTGCTATGGGCGATGGCTACCCTCGCCGAGGTGATTATGAGTTTATCAAAAAGAAGTGTGAAGAGGTGTTTTACGACCCTGCTATCGCTACCAAAGAAATTGTAGATGAAGCATTTAGAGACGTCAACGATCGAGGAAAACTCATCAAAACATTGGCTCTTGCTAAAAGTGCTATTCGCCATAATATGGCAAAAGATTTACCAAAGATGACGACTCCCGTTTGCCTAATTTGGGGCAAAAACGATATTGTAACGCCACCGCGTGTGGCTGAGGAGTTTCACGAATTATTACCCAATTCAGAGTTATTCTGGATTGACAAGTGTGGACATGCCCCTATGATGGAACATCCAGATAAGTTTAACGAACTGCTAAACAGTTGGCTTATTAAACAGAATATACATTAAATTAAGAAGGAAAATCACTAAATACAGTGATTTTTCGCTTTTAATCCAATAAACTTTTAGAAAAAAAATGATTATTACCAAAGCCGAATTTGTCGTCAGTAATTCCGATGTAAGTAAATGCCCTAACGAACCACTTCCAGAGTATGCCTTCATTGGAAGATCAAACGTAGGGAAATCTTCGTTGATTAATATGCTCACAAACAACAAGAATCTGGCAAAAACTTCTGGCAGACCTGGAAAAACACAACTTATCAATCATTTCAAAATCAATAATAATTGGTTTTTGGTAGACTTGCCTGGATATGGGTATGCACGTGTTTCAAAAAGCACCAAAAAAGTATTTCAAAAGTTTATTACACAGTACTTTGAAAAACGCCATCAGTTGGTTTGTGCTTTTGTTTTGGTAGATGTGCGTCACGAACCTCAGAAAATCGATTTAGAATTCATGCACTGGTTAGGGGAAAATAGCATTCCGTTCGCAATTATCTTTACCAAAGCCGACAAACTAAAACCCAATGCTATTGAGCGAAATGTAGAAGCATACAGACAAACTCTACTCGAAACTTGGGAGGAATTTCCACCATATTTTGTCACTTCATCGGAGAGCAGATTGGGAAAAGAAGAGCTATTACAGTATATTGAAGATATCAATAAAAGTCTGCGATAGTACTTATGAAGAGAAGAAAACGAATTAGTCAATGTCCAAATTGCCAAACGATGCTCTCGGCAAAGGATAATTTTTGCCATAATTGTGGACAGGAGAACCATTATAATGATTTCTCTATCAAAGAATTAACAAGTGATTTTTTTGGGTCGTTCATCAACTTTGACAATAAAATTTGGAACACACTCAAAACAATCTTACGCCCAGGACAAATTACCAAACAATACGTAGAAGGAAAACGTATTCGTTTTGTACCTCCTTTCAAATTGTATTTATTTTTTTCCTTCATTTTCTTTGTGATTTTGAGTTTTTCTTTTCAAAAAGCTTCACATTCGGGTTTCATGCAACGTATGTTCACAAGTATTAATAAGTCGGTAACGTCCACGCAATTGAAAATTACGGAGGCTGAATATATGCAACTAAAAGATGCAAATTCTGACCAAATTAAATCATTTATTGACAGTATTTTGAAACATAAAAACAAATGGAATAATCTAAACAGGAAAACTTTCAACAATTGGGCGGATAAAAATATATTCTCAGATTTTCGAGTAGGAGTTTGGGATAATCAATTTAGTATAGGAAGTCAAAAAATTGCTTCCAGCTATGCAGTATTTCTCAATAAAAAACCTGAGTTTGATACTATTTGGGTGGGAAAATATCAACTTACTCTCAAAGAATTAAAAACTGTTTACGAGAATAGTTTCCAAACAGATTCCTTAATTACAACAAAATGGAAAGAGCTTGACCGTTTTGAGCATATCAGGCTCCGCAATTCGATCAAGCAAGTGGGTGTTTTTACCTTCGGAACTGTAACCCAGATGACGGAGTTTACGGATACACAAATAGCGAAATACTTATCTATCACATCCTACACTATGCTTTTAATGATGCCTTTTGTGTCCCTATTGTTGCTTATTTTCTTTCGAAAAAAATACAAAAAAATGTACATACACCTAATTCATTCCTTGCATTTGCATACGGTAATCTATTTATTTACAAGCATTTTGATGGGAATATTTTTATGGAGTGGACTAAATACCTTTTTTTGGATATTGTATGTGATTTGCATGGCTGGACTGGTCACTTATTTTACAATTTCTAACAAAATTTTATATGAGGAACCCATTTCGAAAACTATATTTAAATCATTGATACTCACATTCTTGTACTTTGCAACATCTTTCTTTATTGGAATGTTAATCGGATATGTTTCAGTTGCGTATATGTAATAGCTCAATACGGCATTTTTTTGTCGTACTGAGCTACATTACATTAAAAATAACTTGAAATACAGAAAAATTACGTGTATCAAATACAATTTTTGTAACTAAAACATTCCATTAACTTTATAGAGCATTTTTGATAATATCTTCGATGATTTCAGGGTTCACCAAAGTAGTTGTATCGCCTAAGTTTGACACATCATTAGATGCTATTTTTCGTAAAATACGACGCATGATTTTTCCACTACGGGTACGAGGTAAACCAGTAACAAACTGTATTTTATCTAATTTAGCAATAGCTCCAATTTTATCAGCTATGAGTTGATTGATTTCACGACGCACATTGTCATGCACACGTGTTTCATCTTTAAGAATCACAAAACCGTAAAGAGCATTTCCTTTGATGTCGTGAGGAAAACCTACAATGGCCGACTCTGCAACAGCAGGATGTTCATTGATAGCATCTTCGATAGGAGCTGTTCCTAAATTATGACCAGAAACAATGATTACATCATCCACACGTCCCGTAATTCGGTAGTAACCAACCTCATCACGAAAAGCTCCGTCACCCGTAAAATATTTTCCTTCATATGCCGAAAAATAAGTGTCAATATATCGCTGATGATCTCCATAAACGGTTCGAGCCATTCCCGGCCAAGGAAATGCAATACACAAATGTCCTTCTCGAGAATTTTCAGTAACTTCTTCTTTATTTTCTTGCATCAGAACAGGGAAAATCCCAGGTAAAGGAAAAGTGGCGTAGGTTGGTTTGGTTGGTGTTGCAAACGGAATAGGAGCAATCATGATACCGCCTGTTTCGGTTTGCCACCACGTATCAGTAATTGGACAACGTTTTTTACCAATGTGATCGTTGTACCAGTGCCATGCCTCTTCATTGATAGGCTCTCCAACCGATCCTAAAATTTTTAATGATGACAAATCGTATTTCTGAGGAAACTCCAACGACTGCTTAGCTAAGGAACGGATTGCAGTTGGAGCTGTGTAGAATTGACTAACTTTATGTTTCTCAACAACTTCCCAAAAACGTCCAAAATCAGGGTAAGAAGGTATGCCTTCAAAAATTACAGTTGTAGCTCCATTCAAAAGTGGCCCATAAACGATGTAGCTATGTCCCGTTATCCAGCCAATGTCGGCCGTACACCAATACACGTCGCCATCCGAATATTGAAAAATATTCTTAAAGGTAAAAGCTGAATAGACCATATATCCTGCGGTTGTATGTACGATTCCTTTAGGCTTGCCCGTTGACCCTGAAGTATATAGGATAAAAAGCATATCTTCCGCCTCCATTGTTTCAGCGGGACAAAATTCGGAAGCCTCTTGAAATAAAGGTGCTAACCACATATCACGATTAGAGTGCATTGTAACTTGTTGGTGCGTATGTTCCACCACTAACACTTTTTCAACACATTGACATTCTTTAAGAGCTTCATCAACAATATTTTTTAAAGGTATTGTTTTCTCTCCTCTCAATCCACCGTCTGCCGTGATAACCATTTTACAGTTAGCATCATTGATACGTGATGCTAATGAAGACGATGAAAACCCTGCAAAGACTACCGAATGTACAGCTCCAATTCTCGCACATGCTAACACAGCAATTGCTAGTTCTGGAATCATTGGAAGATAAATGCACACGCGGTCTCCTTTTTTTATACCTTGGGATTTCAGTACGTTTGCCATTCGGTAAACATTTCTGGCTAAGTCATTGTATGTTAACTTTCTAACAGGAGCTTTAGGATCGTTTGGTTCCCAGATAATCGCAGTTTGTTCGCCTCGATGTGCTAAATGTCGATCAATACAATTCTCGGTGATGTTGAGCGTTGCTCCTGAAAACCATTTTACCTCGCTTTTCTCTTTATCCCATTCTAACACAGAGTCCCATTTCTTACGCCATTGGAAATTGTTATTGGCAATAGTTTCCCAAAATTCAATGGGGTCATTTTGAGAAAGCCGATAAATATCGATATATCTTGCCAAGGAATTAATGTTGTAGTAACGTTCGTTCAAGGCTTTGAGCGACTCGTGGATTTTCTGTGAAGAGTTCTCTAAATTTTGAAGATTTCCGGTAGATTTTTTTTCGTATTTCATAATCAGAATCAATTTGTTTGCGATAAAAGTAAGGATATTTTTTGAAAAACCAAAAAAAACGAAGCGAATCGAACAAAATCGAATAGATATATTCTTCTCCCAGCAACCCTACTATCACAAAAAACTTATAATTCAAATTAATTTCATATCTTTGCTCCCTAACTAAAAAAAAGTAAAATTATGTATCCACCAGAGTTGGTAAAACCAATGATAGAAGAGCTAACAAATGTTGGTTTTCAAGAATTAAAAACGGTTGATGCCGTTAAGGAAGCATTGAAACAATCGGGAACAACCTTAGTTGTAGTGAATTCGGTGTGTGGTTGTGCGGCACGTAACGCACGTCCAGCAGTGATTGAGAGTCTTCAAAACGCAAAAAAACCTGATCATTTAACAACCGTTTTTGCAGGAGTTGACCGTGAGGCAACGGAAGAAGCTCGTAATTTCATGTTCCCTTTCCCTCCATCATCGCCTAGCATAGCTTTATTTAAAGATGGAGAATTAGTGCATATGTTAGAGCGTCATCACATCGAAGGACGTTATGCTGAAACTATTTCGGATAATTTGAAACAGGCTTACGACGAGTTCTGTTAATCAGAAATCCACACAGGTGTTAGAAAAATCAAATTTGTATAGCACTATCATTCCGAAAGAGCGAGGAATTTTTGTAAGTCGATAATGCAAATATTCCTCGCAAATTTGGAATGAAACCAACCCTTTTGGGATAAACTGTTTTATTTTATATCCTATGAAAATAATATCCTACCCGCTTAGTGCTTTGCATTATCTCATTTTTGGGAGTTTACTTCTTATTTTCCATCCAATACAATGGATTGCGATTCACGCTTTTGGTAGAAAAACGCATAAAGCAGTAGTCGATTTTTTGAATTTCTTGTTAGTACACGTAATGTGGATGACAGGCAATCGTTCTTATTTAACATTTGAATCTCCTTTACCTGAAAACACACCGCTGATTTTTGTTGCCAACCACCAGAGTGTGTATGACATTCCTCCCTTGATTTGGTTTTTACGAAAATATGCGATTCGCTTCGTAGGTAAAAAAGAATTAGGCAATGGAACTCCAAGTATAACAATAAACCTACGCCATAATGGCTCAGTATTAATTGACCGAAGTAAGCCACAAAATGCTATACCTCAGCTAATAGAATTTGGTAAATCATTACAAGCAAACAATGATGCTGGGTTTATTTTTCCTGAAGGAACACGAAGGCGTGACGGAAAACCAAAACCTTTCAAAACCAAAGGATTAGAAGCCATTATGTCACAAATGCCTGATGGATATGTAGTGCCTTTGACAATTAACAACTCATGGAAAGTACTCAAATACGGTGCTTTTCCAATGGGATTGGGAAATAAAATAACCTTTTACGTGCATACACCCATAAAAATAGATCTAAACAATATCAATCAACAAATCGTGGAGGTTGAAAAATTAGTCGTTTCGAAAATAATTTAAGTATAGAAGCAAGTTCTAAGTTGCTTATTAAAAACAACGGTATGGAATGTAGTTGCTAATAATCTTTACTTATTCCATACTCTTTAACAATAAACAGTAGTTTTCGCATAAGAAAATATGAAAAAAGTTGTAGTTGGTTTAAGTGGTGGAGTTGACAGCAGTGTAGCTGCCTATTTGCTACAACAGCAAGGATACGAGGTTATTGGACTTTTCATGAAAAATTGGCATGATGATTCAGTAACAATCTCAGATGAATGTCCATGGTTAGAGGATAGTAATGATGCACTATTAGTGGCCGAAAAGTTAGGAATTCCGTTTCAAACGGTTGATATGAGTGAGCCTTACAAGCAACGTATCGTCGATTACATGTTCAGTGAGTATGAAAATGGACGTACTCCAAACCCTGATGTGCTGTGCAATCGAGAGATAAAATTCGATGTTTTCATGAATTTAGCCCTCAGTTTAGGTGCTGATTATGTGGCAACAGGGCATTATTGTCGTAAGGAGGAAGCGGATGTTGAAGGAAAAAAAATATACCGACTTTTAGCAGGAAAGGACAGCAACAAAGACCAATCCTATTTCTTGTGCCAATTATCTCAAAATCAATTAAGTAAAGCTCTTTTCCCAATTGGTGAGTTACAAAAATCTGAAGTTCGTGCCATCGCGTCCGCACAAGGGCTGATAACTGCTGAAAAGAAAGACTCGCAAGGCTTATGTTTTGTTGGAAAAATACGTCTTCCTGAGTTTTTACAACAACAATTACTCCCGAAAGAAGGAAAAATTATTGAAATTCCAAATGATTGGGAAGGATATACAAAACGGCATCAACAGTTAAATTTTGAATCGTACGAAAGTGAGTTAGAATTTCGTTCAAAGCGTTTTACGTATCAGCCTACTGATGGAAAAATAAAAGGAAAGCACCAAGGAGCTCATTTCTTTACAAAAGGGCAACGGAAGGGACTGAATGTTGGAGGTACACCTGAGCCACTTTTCGTTATAGAAACTGATGTAAATCAGAATATTATCTACGTAGGTCAAGGCAACACTCACCAAGGTCTATTCCGTTCAGCACTGTTCATAAGAGAAGAAGATGTGCATTGGGTACGAACTGATTTGGCTCTAAAAACAGGAGATAGTAAAGACTTCATGGTACGCATTCGTTATCGACAACCGCTTCAAAAAGCCACTCTCCACAAGGTAGCTAACGGGCTGTACATTGATTTCAAAGAGCCACAAAGTGCTATTACTGAAGGACAATTCGCAGCGTGGTATGAAGATGACGAGCTTATTGGAAGCGGAGTAATTAATTAAAAACCAAAAAGATACGCTTATGAAATTACTTAAAAGAAATCCTTTTGGACATATTTTATGGATAAAACGTTGGGTAATTCGGGTTTTTGGATTCATCACACACCGACGCTACAACGGAATCAATCAACTAAACATACAAGGCTCGGATATCATCCGTCAATTGCCAGAAAACAATGTCTTGTTCATCTCTAATCATCAGACTTATTTTGCCGATGTGGCTGCTATGTTGCATGTTTTCAACGCAAGTTTAAAGGGACGAAAAGACTCACTCAAAGGCTTTGGTTATCTGTGGAATCCAAAACTGAACATATATTACGTAGCGGCCTCTGAAACGATGAAATCAGGCATATTACCTAAAATTTTAGCATATGCAGGAGCCATCACCGTTGACCGAACTTGGCGAGAAAAAGGTAAAGATATCCAAAGAGAAGTGAAACAAAGCGATGTTGAAAACATAGGGGTGGCACTTGATGATGGATGGGTCATTACCTTCCCTCAGGGAACAACATCTCCTTGGAAACCAATACGCAAAGGAACAGCACATATCATCAGGCAATATAAACCCATCGTTGTGCCTATTGTCATTGACGGATTTCGCAGATCGTTTGACAAAAAAGGAATAAACTTCAAGAAAAAAGGCATTCAACAATCCATGGTAATTAAAGACCCTTTACAGATTGATTACGAAAATGAAAGTGTAGAGCAAATAGTTGAAAAAATAGAATTGGCAATTGAACAGCATGAAACATTCAAAAAAATTAACTCAGTAACATTGTCTTGAGAAAACTTTCTCCTCAAAGCACTCGGATTGAAATCAGACTTTTTAAGATAAATTTAATATTTACAGATATTTTTTATTCTTATTCATAAAATTATCATAAAAAATAATTTATATGAGAATGTTTTTGCAAAAAAAATTGTCTAATTAAGGTTTTTTTTAGACTTTTGCCCAGAGATGATTTTCAATTATTTTTAAATAAACAACTATGGAAGAGAAAGAATTTTTAGAAAATGAAGAAATTTTTTCAAAAGCATTAAGAGCTGGAAGAAGAACTTATTTCTTTGATGTGAGAGCTACACGTGCAAAGGATTATTATCTGACAATCACAGAAAGTAAAAAATTCACACATGAAGACGGTTCTTTCCATTACAAAAAACATAAAATCTACTTGTACAAAGAAGATTTTGAGCCATTTAAAGATATTCTCAATGAAATGACAGGCTACGTTTTCGAGGAAAAAGGTGAAGAGGTTATTTCAGAAAGACACCAAAAAAATTTCAAAACAAGAGCATTTCAAGGCTATAGTATAGATGGCTACAACTCTACCATTAATCTCAACTTTGAAGATTTACAATAATATTTTAACAAAAGTTTGTTTTCTTTTTGAAGACAAACTTTTTTAATTTTATTTCATAACTTTTTCAACTCCTGTTCCAAATTCTTAGCAAGTCCAAAGAGATATTTGAACTGTTCCAGATAGAGTTGGGTTTCACGCTTTGAAATTGGACTTTGTTTTGAAAGCTCCTGTTTTTCAATAATATTTTGAACAGATTTATGGAAATTTTCTACGAAAATTTCATAATTCTGAACATTTACAGTGAATTCGTTTGTAAGTAAAGCTAAATTCATTTCGAGCGATGTAATGAGATCATCTATCGCTTGGTTAAAAACTTCTTTTGGGAAAGTTGTTTTATGAGCTTTCAGACGAACACCCAAGGAAGCCACAGACGAAAGGAACGACTGCTGGATTACGATAATCCCGTAGGTTAGGGCTGTTTTATTTCGCTTGGATTTAGGCTCTTGCATCATCCGCTGGAAAGTAGCATTGAGATTGGAAAGTGCTAAAAATGCTTCTTTTCGAGATATTTTATACGCATTGGTAATAACTTGATCTGTATTAAAAACGGACTTCACTTGCTTCAAATAGCCAATGTTTGCGCGAATGGATTTCTGAATAGCTTCGCCATAGGTTCGGTACTCCCACGTAGGCAAAATCAGATAGTTAGCCACGAACGCAAGCCCTACACCGATAGCCGTATCGAGTACTCGATCGTGAATCACAGCATAAACATCGGGCGAAGCTAATGCAAACATAAAAATAGCACTAATGGTGATGAAAATAGAAGCGTACATATAATTCTCCTGCATCAATCCAAAAGCAATAGGCATACAAAGCACCCCAACATAAAGATGTAAAGTCGGATTCGGAAAGAGATATATTACCGCAAAAGCGACTACTCCACCTAAAATTGTTCCGTAAATTCGATTGAGGGACCGCTCTTTGGTGAGCCCAAACCCAGGACGCATAATGATGAACAAAGTTAACACAATCCAATACGCATTACTAATCGAAAAATAATCGCCTATTAGAAAAGCAATTAGAGTTGTTATTGAAATTCGAATGGAGTGTCTAAAGAAAGATGATTGTAACGAAATATGATCTTTCAGTCGTTTCCATGAATAGCTTTGGGAACTTACAAACTTTCGATAGCTCTCTTCATCACGTTTGCCTATATTACTTTGGTAATAATTTTCAAAAATAACTCGTATGTTTTCAATAGAATTATACTGATTTTCAATATAGATGTAAAAATTTCGAATAGTTAATACTTTTTCTTTGTCCGAGTCTCTATTGTTTTGCGTCTTAAACTTATTATTTTTTTGTTGTATGAGCAACAGCTTTTCTTGTAGCGAATTATCCAACTGAACACTCTTGCGAGAACCAATATAAACCGACATTTGTTGTAACTGCCGAGAAAGTTCTTCTAAAAAATCGGAATAAAATCGTAATATATCCTTATTTTCAGCAAATTCCTTGTCAATTTTTTCATATTGCACAGGATTTGCCAGAGCTAATTCAAAAATATCCACCAATTCAATGAACATTAAAAATTGTCTCTGCAAATAATCGGTTTTACCTGATTTACTACGTGAATTGAGAATAACATCACGCAATTTTTCGTAATTTTCATTCAGAAGAGTCTGTAAATCAATCATTTTTTTAAATCCCTCATCTCTGTCCTCGGACAGCAACAAACGGGCTCGTACCGAAAAAAAATCCGCTGTAAGCGAAAAACATTTACCCAACAATTGCTCACTGTATTGACGCGGTTTTATCCATAAATAGAACATAACTAGCAAGATATACCACACCCCACCGATGAATATATACAATAGATGTAAAAAAATGCCTTCGCCTTGCTCAATGTGCGATAAAGTTGATGCAATGCTGAATAATCCTGAGAAAGCTACCATGGAAGCTCGATGCCCATAAAGGGAAATATAGGCATTGAAAAACGTTAGTAAAAATATGGTTATCAACAAGATATAAAAGTATGGAAAAGCTAAATTCACGAAAAGGCAACTCATCATTGCCAAAAGTGTTGCCACGAGTAACCCTCCGATGTGATGCTTACGATTTCCAGGAATATCACTCGGTGAAATAGCAATAATGGTTAGCCCTATTGGGAGACCTACTTCCAAAGCATTAAAGTACCAACCTATTCCAATAGGTACCATGACTGCTATAGTTTTGAGTATGCCTTTGAAGAAAGAAAAACTTTTAAAAAAAGAAATGATTCCTAAATACATTTTTTTTGAGTATATTCGCCACAAAAATACGAAAGTTTCTCGTCGAAAGATCTCACAACCGAGAAAACTTCACTAAGGTTAGTTACTCCAAGAGGAAATTTGAGTAAAGCTGTGGAGAAAAGTTACGTTTTTGGAGTTATTCTATTTATGGTAAAAGTATTCAGAATCAGACGAAAATAACAATGGAAAAAGATATCAAAAAAACGGTGGAAACGCTGACTAATGGAGGAACAATACTTTATCCAACGGATACAGTTTGGGGGATTGGTTGCGATGCCACTAATGAAGCAGCAGTAACTAAAATTTTTAGTATAAAACAACGAAACGAAAGCAAAAGTTTGATCGTTTTGGTAGATTCTGAACAAATGTTACGTGATTACACAGAAGATGTTGCTGATGTAGTGTTTAATTTTATTAAAAAGAACCCTGAACCTACAACAGTAATCTATCCAAAAGCAAAAAATTTAGCAAAAAACGTTATCGCAGTAGATAATTCGATTGGAATACGTTTAGTTCAAGATGATTTTTGCCAAAAAATCATCCGACAGTTCGGAAAACCGATAGTCTCCACTTCAGCAAACATTAGTGGCAAACCTACTCCAAAGATTTTCAAGGAAATAGAAGCCGAGATTATTCATAACTGCGATTACGTGGTGCGATATCGCCAAATGGATACAAAAGTAAAGTCACCTTCTCGATTGGTGTTTTTTGATTCGAACGGAAACATAGAATTCTTAAGATAAGATTATGAACATATTGAATACCAAACAAGTACGTTACGACAAAGCCTATATGCGAATGGCTATGGAATGGGCTAAATTATCACACTGTAAGCGTAAGCAAGTGGGGGCAATCATCGTTAAAGATCGAATGATTATCTCCGATGGTTATAACGGCACTCCAACAGGATTTGATAATTGTTGTGAAGACAACAATGGGGATACGAAATGGTATGTACTTCATGCTGAAGCTAATGCAATTATGAAAGTTGCGGCTTCAACCCAATCGTCAGAAGGGGCAACACTTTACATTACCATGTCGCCTTGCAAAGAATGCAGTAAACTCATCCACCAATCGGGGATTAAACGAGTTGTCTACAAAGAACTTTACAAAGATGATGAGGGAATTGATTTCCTCAAAAAGGCAGGTGTAGAATTGGTACATCTATCGGAAACCGAAGATGTTTAACCTACAATCATCCCTGCAATGGTTGCCGACAAAAGAGATGCTAACGAACCACCTAAAACGGCTTTCAATCCAAATTCTGACAATGTTTTCCGCTGTGTAGGAGCCAACGAGCCTATGCCTCCTATTTGTATGCCGATTGATGCAAAATTAGCGAATCCACAAAGCATATAGGTTGCGATGATAATGGATTTGTCGTACATTAAATGTGAAGCAGAAGCCACGTTCTTTAAATCTGCTAATTGCGTATATGCCACAAACTCAGACGATGCCAATTTAACACCTAACAATTGTCCCATTAGCATCATGTCCTCTTTAGCTACTCCAATGAGCCACATCAGAGGTGAAAATAGAACTCCAAGAATCATTTCCAATGACAGAGACTTGTAGGAAGTATTCTCACTAATGATTGTATTAAGCGAAGTAATATCGCCAATCCAACCGAAAATGTAGTTTATCATCGCAATGAAAGCTACAAAAACAAGTAGCATAGCTCCTACGTTGGCAGCTAATTTTAATCCCTCGGTAGTTCCGTTAGCGATAGCATCCAATACGTTTGAACCTACATTTTCTACCGATACTTTGGATTCATTTGAAAAATTTTCAGTTTGCGGATACAATATTTTTGAAATCACAATGGCTCCAGGAGCTGCCATTACAGATGCCGC
>NZ_CDOI01000067.1 GCF_000827555.1 Capnocytophaga canis | reverse complement strand
AAGCGAAATACGAGCGATGCACACTTCAGCAAATGTAGATATTACAGAAGACTTCAAAATCAAAGTGATTGTTACCTCTGACAAGGGAGCAAAAAATGTGGGAGTGTCTAACGCTTTTGTTCAAGACAACACAGCTGGTATTGCTTTGCGATTCGCTTCAGAACACCACCATGCGTTGGGTACTGAATTAGAGTTGAACCTAAAAGGTACTAAACTGAAAAAATACAATGAATTATTACAAATTGAAGGACTCAAGGTGGGGAACATTATTAATGTAAACACCAGCGCGGTAGCTCCTACTCCGAAAACAATCACTATTGCAGATGCTTTGACAGGAAACTACGAAAGCCAATTGGTGCGTATTGAAAATGCTCAATTTACAGCAACATCAACTACCTACAATGGAGCAAAAGAGATTACTACCGACTGTACTAATGCTTTGACCATTTTCACCCGAAATCAAGCAAGTTTTGCAAATGAAAATGTTAACGATAAAAAAGGCACAATCACTGGGATAATGGCTGTCCATAACTCTACTATTCAACTCATAATGAGAGATGTAACTGATGTGAACTTTACTGAAACTCGTCAAGATTGTGGAGGTTCAGGAGATCCAAGTACACCTACTTACGTTGAGAAAACCGTAAGCGAAATACGAGCGATGCACACTTCAGC
>NZ_CDOI01000066.1 GCF_000827555.1 Capnocytophaga canis | reverse complement strand
GGGGAAGCACTTTCTTATTTTGGCAAAACACATTACTCGCCTGATGTCCTCCCATCAACCCAGAGGCAAGAATTAAGGTTAAAAAAGTTTTGTACATAGGTATGAAATTATTATTATGAATGTTTGGTCGTGTTGTAAAAAGTATGATGAAAGTTCTGATTGTTAGGCTTTGACCACGACAGCCTGACAAAGATATTTCCTTTTTTAAGGCATCATACTTTTTACTACACGACCTTATTTTTCATCATCTAATGTAACAAGATCAAGCACGACATTATTGGATCCAGGATGATGCCCAATAATAACTTGCTTATATTCTGTTGAAAGTAGTGCCTCTCTATGTCCCATAGTACTTCCCATCCAAGCATCTACAAGTTGCCTGACCGTTGCTCCAGGAGGAACAGTGACAATATTTTCCCCCACATCCTTAAAACGTATCTTAGTAGCTTTCATTCTCCAAAAAATAGACTTTCCTTCTGCATCAAAATGATCATTCCAATCAAGTTCTTTATCCTTACCACTCTCAAACAGATATTTAGAATGTTCCTGAGCCAGAGGATGATCAAAAATGGTATAAGGAGGAAGTTTATGCTTTTTTCTAATACTATTGATATAGTCTATCATAATAGTTTGTAATTGAGCAAGCGATAAGCTATGCACCTCACTGTCATAGAGATGTTTGGATTGGGGAAGCACTTTCTTATTTTGGCAAAACACATTACTCGCCTGATGTCCTCCCATCAA
>NZ_CDOI01000065.1 GCF_000827555.1 Capnocytophaga canis | reverse complement strand
TCCCATTTATAGGTAATTACTTTGTTCTCTCCCTCCTGTTTTTCTTCTTTTGATTTGATAACTTGAACTTTTTCAGAACAGTTGTCCGTAGCGGTTAAATCCATCTGTTCTGGGATTTTATTTTCTTCTACCGAAATATCAGCGGGTAAATTCCCTGAAAATGCAGGTTTTACATCGTCTTTTATCGTAATAGTTTGGGTATGTGTAATGGATTTTCCGCAATCGTTAGTAGCTGTCCAAGAGCGTGTTAGCACGTAGTCGTTTTTGCATTTCTCGTTTGATTTTGTTTCTCCATTATAAACCACTTTCGGATTGCAATTGCCTGATACTTGCAATGTAGGAACTGACGGTATTTCTTTTTCGCAGGAAATAGTCATGTCTTTAGGTAAATCTCCTGTA
>NZ_CDOI01000064.1 GCF_000827555.1 Capnocytophaga canis | reverse complement strand
AAATTACACATAAATCAGGTTGAACTACCGTGTGAATATTATCACCTTTTTCGTCCTTTTTAGGCAAACGTACATCAAACGGAGCTGAAAACAATTGACATTTTTTATTTTTAAAATAGATATGAAATTCTCCATGTAATGCTGAAGAAACTTTCTGATGTTTCAAACTGGGTGCAGGTGACATCTTGAAAATCTTTCCTTTGAGAAGCTCCACACGCTCTTCAAACTTCCAAAGAAGGTAGTCTGCGTATGTATACACACCGTTTACTAAATCTAACTGATTGATATTATTAATAGTAGCCATAAGAATTATTCATTATGTTAAAAAATATCCGAGGTGTGGATTTTCAACTCAGGAAATTTAACCGATGTAATATATTCATCTACAACGGGTTTCAAAAT
>NZ_CDOI01000063.1 GCF_000827555.1 Capnocytophaga canis | reverse complement strand
ATTGCAGAGGCTTTGACAGGAAACTACGAGAGCCAATTGGTGCGTATTGAAAATGCTCAGTTTACGGATGTTTTAAAAATCTACAGCGGAACTCAATCTATCACTACGGATTGTACCAATCATTTGGCTGTATACACTCGAAAAGAAGCATCTTTTGCAGGAAAAGACGTTAGCGATAAAAAAGGTACAATCACTGGGGTAATGGCTGTCCATAACTCTACTATTCAACTCATAATGAGAAATGTAACTGATGTAAACTTTACTGAAACTCGCCAAGATTGTGGAGGTTCAGGAGATCCAAGTACACCTACTTACGTTGAGAAAACCGTAAGCGAAATACGAGCGATGCACACTTCAGC
>NZ_CDOI01000062.1 GCF_000827555.1 Capnocytophaga canis | reverse complement strand
AAACCATATAAAAGCCTTTGAAATTGTGTTTTTCTACATCAATTTTGGGTGGATTTGAGTATCATACTTTGGGAAACACTACCAAATTTGTTTCATAAGTAATTTATTTTTAATTATTTATATAAAATTTATCATTGAAATCATCTTGACTTTTTGGGTCTGTCAGTGCTACTGATTAACTTTGCCAAAGTTTCAAACTTTGGCAAAGTTTTGATTATTTAAATTGCCTGTAAGTGCTACTAACTTATTATCTAAATGTAATTATTATTGGTGATGAATAATAAGCGTGTGTATTGCCGTTACCATCGATACTTGTTACGGTTACGTAAAAAGTGTGTGTACCTGTTCTTGAATTTAATCTTACTGACATATCCACTTCCGTTTTTCCAGCTGCATTGACTCTGCTTAATGGATTGTATGAACATAGGTAATCTTTCACAAAAACCTCTGCTTTTTGACCAAAAGCCGTTCCATTAGATTTTTTGATTGAGAATACTACCGTATTCGTGTTCGAATTATATGATTTCACTCTGCCCAACACAACAGAAAGTCCTGCTTTATAGAAGTGACAACGATCGGTTTGATAAATTTCAGGTGTGTATGTCCCTATTTCTGGGTTTACTCTTACATTAGTTGTCGGTTGTGGTTGCTGTTGTCGCTCTCTTTCAACCTCAACAGACACTGCCATACGATTACTACCGCTTATAGCATTCGAATTAACAGTTATATTCCCTGAATATGTACCCGCGTTGTTTGAATAAAATGATATTTGAACATCACGTGAACCATTTGGTGCTACCGAAAACGATGTTGAGTTGGCACTAAAACCATTTGGTAAACTAATAGACGTAACTTCCAAGGTAGCATCGCCGGTGTTGTGAACTTTTAGCGTACGTGAACTCTGTTCGCCTACTTTCAACGTTCCAAAGTTCAAGTTTCCTGACAAGGAAATTCTTGCTTCTGTTTTTTGTTGTTCTTCTTCCACTTGTGCAGAAACAGCAATCTTAGCACTACCGTTCGCTGCATTAGAATTTACCATAATATCCCCAGAATACGTACCTGGATTATTTTTTGAAAATGAAACTCTAACCTCACGTGAGCTATCAGGAGCTACCGAGAATGAAGTAACATCTGTACTAAAACCACTCGGTAGATTTATTGAAGTTACGTTTAAAGAAGCGTCCCCTATGTTTAGT
>NZ_CDOI01000061.1 GCF_000827555.1 Capnocytophaga canis | reverse complement strand
GTAGTCCCAGGCAGACTCGAACTGCCGACCTCTACATTATCAGTGTAGCGCTCTAACCAGCTGAGCTATGAGACTGCATCTTTTTAGCTATTAGCCATCAGCAAATAGCAATTAGTCTATATAACTTCTAAACACTAATCACTAACCTCTAATTAGCCTAGAAATATCGACTGCACAAGATTTAAAGAATATCCTACAATTACTCTCGTAAAGGTATTTCTCTAGAAAGGAGGTGTTCCAGCCGCACCTTCCGGTACGGCTAAC
>NZ_CDOI01000060.1 GCF_000827555.1 Capnocytophaga canis | reverse complement strand
TACAGGAGATTTACCTAAAGACATGACTATTTCCTGCGAAAAAGAAATACCGTCAGTTCCTACATTGCAAGTATCAGGCAATTGCAGTCCGAAAGTGGTTTATAATGGACAGACAAAATCCAACGAAAAATGCAAAAACGACTACGTGCTAACACGCTATTGGACAGCTACTAACGATTGTGGAAAATCCATTACACATACCCAAACTATTACGATAAAAGACGATGTAAAACCTGTGTTTTCAG
>NZ_CDOI01000059.1 GCF_000827555.1 Capnocytophaga canis | reverse complement strand
ACGAGTTTTATGTTAGATTTCTCGTATACTTTGAATTTTGATAATTCGAAGTTAGCTTTTGGTTTAAAGGGTACAGCAGAGATTTTTAGTTTGGATTATAATAAACTTCGTTTGTACGATCCATCAGACACACATTTTTCGGAGAATAGTACTATATTTTCACCGAATGTAGGAGCGGGTGTTTTTTGGTATTCGGATAAGTATTACATAGGTTTTTCGGTTCCTAATTTGTTGGAGACAGAGATTTACGAGTCAAAGGATCGTAGGGTTTCTGTATTGAAAAACACTCAACATTTTTACTTGATAGGGGGATATGTTTTTGATTTGAGTGATAATATCAAGTTCAAACCTGCTGTATTGTCAAAGATGTCTTATGGAGCTCCTTTGCAGTTGGATGTATCTGCAAATTTCATGTTTAATGAGCGTTTTGTGTTTGGAGCTGCTTGGCGTTGGTCAGCTGCAGTGAGTTTGATGGCAGGTTTTCAGGTGAATGATCGTTGGTTTATAGGCTACGGTTATGATTTTGAGACGACAGAACTTTCTCGTTACAACTCAGGTTCTCATGAAATCTTTTTACGCTATGAATTGGTGAAGATGTACAAAAAGGTTGTGTCTCCGCGTTTCTTCTAATTAAAGTTTAAATCTTGAAGGTAATCATACTATGAAAATATACCATAAATTATTGTTTTTTCTATTATTAGGAATAACGGCAAATATTTTTGCACAGGAAAAGGAATTACAGAAGGCGAATGATTTGTATCAGAATTATGCTTATGTAGATGC
>NZ_CDOI01000058.1 GCF_000827555.1 Capnocytophaga canis | reverse complement strand
CAACCAACTTCCTTTCGTATGTTTCTTGTTGTTGTTATCGGTGTATTCAATGATATAGTAATACGTACCTTGTGGCAATTTCTCAGGAGCTTCAATCGTTACTCGTCCGTTTGAAATCGCTCGGAATACTCTATTAACATTATCATAGCCTTTCGTCTCAAATACCTTAACTCCCCAACGATTGTAAATACGAACCGTATTATTAGGATATCTCTCTATACCTTGAATATGGAAGTA
>NZ_CDOI01000057.1 GCF_000827555.1 Capnocytophaga canis | reverse complement strand
GCCGACGGCAACCAGCGTGTCCAATGTTGATACGGCTGTGATTCCTAATTTAGCAGCAGTAACCAGCGGTACTGTGTATGTCAGAAAACAGAATGAACCAAGTTGTTTGGTGGAATTAACTTATACCATCAATGCATTAGAAACCGTTTCAATAACTACACAATTGCTTCGAGTGGCAAGTTGTAATCCGATGAACGCAGATGTTAAAGTTACGGCTACTGGAGGAGCAAGACCATATCAGTCCGTTACTGCAGTACCTTCGGGAGGAATTTCAACTGTAGCAAATATGGTAAATAATGAGGCTGTTTTTGACGGAGCAAGGGCATTAGCACCAGGAACATATGAGTTACGTTTGACCGATGCCAATGGTTGTGTGACTACCTCAACTTTGAAGGTGGATGCGCCAAAAACGTTGACCTTACAAGCAAATAGCAATAATGGTTGTTTGTTGCCGGGTGAAAAGGCAGAGGTTACCATTCAAGTACTTGACGGAAATGGAAGCTATCGATATAGTAAAGATGGCGTGAACTTCACACCTCCATCAGCCACTGCAGAGTACACATTCGAGGATTTGAATCCAGGAGTGTATGTGTTTAAGGTAATTGATGGAGCAAATTGTTCAACAACCATCACTGTTGATATTCCTGAACCGTTGACTCTGAACGTTCAGCCAACAAGAGCTTTGACCTGTGCTACGGGTTCTAATGCCGTTTTTGAGTTGAATGCTTCGGGAGGAAACCCTGCACAGCCGAAACAATTCTTGTGGAGCAACGATGGTGTTAGCTATGTAAGTACGAATGCTGCGGGTATAACCATGACTGCTTCAGGAAATAGAGCTACATTTACAACCAATGTTGAAGGAATTTACTACTTTAAAGTGGTAGTAGGTTCTTGTGAAAGAATAGTATCAAGACAGGAAGTGAAAATATCGCGTCCTCAGTTCAAAACAACCTTGACCAAAGTTGATGCGGTTTGTCACGGATCGGAAACAGGTCGAATTAATGTGTCGTTGAACGATATTCAAGGAGGAACAGCTCCATACCAATTGTTACTGTTTGATGGAGTTAGTACTACAACACAAGCAGTAGGAAATATTGTAAACTTGAAAGCAGCTACCTATCAATTGACGGTGCGTGACGCAAATGGCTGTATTTCAGACTCACAGAATATTACTATAGGACAATCTCCTCAGTTAAATGTTGCAGTAACAACAGTAGATGTTAGTTGTACCCCAGGAGGTATGAGTTATGGAGAAGCTAAGTTTGAATTTGTAAGTGGCGGTACAGCTCCGTTCTCTATCCAATTGCATTACAAAGATGTACCACATGGAGCGGCATTGCTCAATCGATCAAATGTGAACACAGGCGACATACTTGTTGCACCAAATTTGATTCCGCATGAATATATTGGTACGATTACTGATGCTAATGGATGTGTAACAACAAAAACCTTTGAGATTTTTGGTACATCAGATAGAATTGTTGCAAAAGCAACCACTATACCAGGGTGTGATACGGCATCATTAGAGGTGTCTGCTTACAGTAGTGCGGCAGGAAGTTCCATTGCTGCAGGTTCTCATTGGGTAGCTATCTATAAACAAGGTATGACAATTCCTTCAGGAACGCCTCCATCATCGCCAACTTGGATAGACGGAAGGAACACGTGGTATGCAGGAACAGTGACTGATGTAACAACTGTGTCGGGAACAACTGTTTCAGGAACAACAGCTACCATTCCAGATTTGATACCAGGAACTAAATACCGATTTATTGTTTATGATTCATCAACAGGCTGTTATGTAATTGAAGAGGTAGCTGAAGTGCCGAACCCACAATCTAAATTGAATATTACATTGGCTCCAACAACTACTACATGTAGAGGTTCAAACGATGGAAAAATTGATTTTGAGGTCAAAGGTATGAATTCTGCGATTAAGAGTTTGGAGTATCAAGTTTATTATTATGCAACTCACGAGCTTGTGCTTGGTGCAGTAGGATCAGTAACAATCACTGGACCTGTAACACCAGCAACCACTCAGATAGGAACTATCACAGGATTACCTGCAGGTAAGTTATATATTGTATTCACAGAAAATACAGGTGGAGGAGGAACTTATTGTAGAAAAGCATCTGAACCTGTCGTAGTGCCACAGGCTCCAATGGAGTTAGTAATTCAAGATTTGTCCGTCATCAATGATAACTGTCAGGCAGGAGGGCAAGGTAGTATCTCGGTTGATGTGCGTCATGGAGTAGCTCCTTACAAGTATTATTATCATAATGAATCTGCCTTAGGAATTCCACCAGTAGTTGGGTCGCCAGCATTGACAACGCTTATAAATAACTCAACTGATGGACATACAGTTTCAGGTTTAGATAGAGGAACGTGGCATGTGTTTGTACGTGATAATAATGGATGTATAAAAACGCAAACAGTTACGGTAGATGAAGATAAAGCTCCAGAGATTTCGTCTGTGGTTCTGGATAATCCTTGTACAAGCGATAAAACAGCATATTCAGTGCGTTTAAATCTAACAAAAGTAGGAACAGGACAACACTACTACCGAGTGAAACTTGGAGGAACGCCTACTGCAGATTGGATGCCTATGAGTGTGTCTCCTTATGCTACATCTGTATCATTGCCAGTACGTTTACAGCCCTCTACACAAACATATACCATTGAGTTGAAAGATGCTAATGATTGTCCAACCTCAGGGGATATTAAATTGTATTCGCAGGTGAAATATGAAGTGGTAACACCGTTGATTCACTGTGGAGCTGTGTCGGCTGATATTGTTATCAAAAATCTGACAGGAGGTTCAGGCAAATATGCTTATACGATCAATAAGGTGGAAACTGTTTTGGATCCTATCAATCACACCACTTCGGAGATTTTTGTGCCGATAACAGGAGTGAAAACAACAACGGCAGGTACCGTAACGGTGACTATTTCACCAGCAGTTCTTGTCGGTTCATATGCTATTCGTCTGTATGACGAGGCAACCCGTAGCCAGACATCGGTATGTCCAGAGGTAAGAAACTTTTCGATTGACCTTCCTGAAATTCCAGAGATGGAGGTGTTGAGCTTAACTAACCCAACTTGTAGCACAGGAACAGGTTCCGCACGAGTGAAAGTAAGTCCGAGTGTATTAGCTCCTTATACATTTACTATTGAAAATTCAACTACAAGTACGGTGTTACCAGCTACAAGTTCAGGTGTTGATTACGCTGTGTTTGACGGCTTATCAGGTTCTTTAACAGGAGAGACATACATCGTTAGTGCAGTAGCAACTAATGGATGTGTGGTAACAAAAACGGTTGTAGTTACAACTCCAGCACCACTTGTCTTAGCATCAAATGCTTTGACAATGGAAAGTTACCAATGTGTAGGAAATACAACATCGTTACCGACCTTGACTTTTGATTTGTCAAAAGTGAGTGGAGGAACACAGAGCTACACACGAGTAGAGTTCTATGAACAAAGTTCTATTACACCTGTCAACATAAAGGTTATCAGTCAAGGAACAACATCGTACACCTATACGCTTACTGACCATGTTGCAGCTACGCAAACCTACACTGTTAAAGTATTCGATGCTAATGGTTGTGAGGTAATCACACCAGCAGTAACCGTAACACCAACTTTGGTATTGTCGAGTGTAACGGCTACCCGTTCTGTTGAAATAGATTGTACAACCAATCAAGAGGTAGTAAGCGTAACTGTAACAACAAGTGTATATAACGGAGAAACACTTCTTTATGAGGTAATCAAACGAAATGCCAATGGAACAGAAACTACGGAGTTTACACGAAGTGTAGCAACTACGACACAGGTGTTTAGTTTGCCAATAGGTAATTACACTATCAGGGTCACAAATCCAGCAACCAATTGTTTTGTTACAACAGCTTATGACGTTCATGAACCGAATTCATTCTTATTTACTGCTTCAAATATTGTCAATGTGAAATGTTATGGAGAAGCGACGGGAGCAGTAACTTTGAATTTCTCAGATATGCGTTTAGGTGATGGAAATCATGCCGCAGCAGGATTTGAATTTGTCATCAGTCCAGTGACAGGTTCAGCAGGTTCAACGGTAACAGGAACTGTCACAGGAGGAACTGTTACTACAGTGACAAACTTGTTAGCAGGAAATTATCAAATGATTGCAAAAGCATTGAGCAATCAATGTTCAACAGAACCTGTAGCTTTTGAAATCTTACAAAGTGAACGTCCGTTAGCGGCTACAGCTACTCAAACATATGGAGTAACTTGCTTGGATAATAAAGGAGAGATTTTGATCAAAGTTACTGGAGGTGAAGCTCCATATCAGGTGATTTTACATGGTTCGAGTGGATACGTTTCGTCGCCACAAATAGGAGGAAATATTATCACAAATGAAGGAGAATTCTTATTCACAGGATTAACTTCAAATGGCTCGTCACAAGTCTACACTGTTCAGGTTATAGATAGAAATGGAAGCGGTTGTCAGGATAACTCGGTAACCATTACTTTGGTACATCCAACACCTATTACGGCAACAGCAACTGTGATTCAGAATGTAACATGTAAAGATGCAGCCAACGGAATCATTGAAATCGCAAATGTAGCAGGAGGTTCAGGTTCACCTACTTATTTCTTTGAATTACGTCAGGGAACAGCCACCGTGATTACTCAAGAATCTCCACGATTTGAAAACTTAGCTCCAGGTGAGTATGAAGTATGGGTCATGGATGCTTGGAACTGTGATCAGAAAATAGGCGAATTGAATGTAACTGAACCTGAAGAGCTATCGCTCAAAGTGGTAAGTGCTGAGCTAGTGGTGTGCCATGGTGAAGCTACTGCTTGGATCAATTATGAGGTACATGGAGGAACAGCTCCTTATGAAGTAAGTATTGTAAAAGCAGTTACAGGGGCAGTAATAAGCACCGATACGGCATTTCTTGGAAATGTAGCTCGAGGTTTATCAAAAGGTAAATATGAGGTACATGTTACCGATGCACAAGGCTGTACGATGTCACCAGTTTATGAGTTTGAAGTGCAAGAAACTCCGAATTTAGAAGCAACTGCAACTCAGGTACACGACTGTCAAGACAATAAGTACACAACTTGGATTGAGGTGAAATTCAAGCATACCGTTGATCCAATGAAGTTGAGCTACAAGTTAGGAAGTAAATCAGAACGTGTATTTGCAAGGTTTGACACAAAACGAAATGTTGCAATAATCAATGCTAATGGAATTGACCAAACACAACCTTTGCAAGTGTTGACTATTTTCCATAGAGATGAGATCGCAGTAACAGGACAGGTTGTACTGTGTTCTTACACCTTGGGCGACCCAGTGAAGATAGAGAATTTAATGCAGTTGGACGAAGTCAAAAGAGTAGCAAATGATGAAATCAACACTATCCAAGTAGCAGGAAAAGATGGTCAATATCCGTACACCTATGTCTTCAACGGACAAAATCAAGGAGGTAACGGAGTGTATAAATTAAAAATAACTGATCCTGAAGAGATTGGCGAAGATGGAAAACGTTACAAAGTGATTGATGTGATTATCTATGATGCAGTAGGTTGTACCGTTACAGCTACTATCAAAGAGTTGTTCCATGACATTACAATTCCAAATTATTTCACTCCCGATGGAGATGGAAACAATGATACATGGACTCCGAAATATATTGATGAATATCCGTATGCTCGAACGCATATTTTCGACAGATATGGTCGCAAAATAAAAACCCTTAAAGTAGGTGAGTCATGGGATGGAATCTATAACGGGAAACCTCTTCCAAGTGGAGATTACTGGTATCTATTAGAGCTTAATAGCGATATAGATCCACGTAAGTTTAAAGGAAACTTCACCATTTATAGGTAGTAAAATTTAGAGAATAGTAAAGGCTGATCTTTTTAGGTCAGCCTTTATTATTTCAGATTACAAGCAATCTTCTAATGTTGTTGACAAAAGCAGATAACCGTAAGTACGATAAAAGGCCTTGAATTGGTAACCTGGGAGCTTTTCTCTTTTTAAAAATTTGAAAAGTAAAAAGAAAATCATTAAATTTGCCTGTACATAAAAATATACATAAATGATTTTAACAACTACACCAACTTTAGAAGGTAAGCCTATTAAGGAATACAAAGGTATTGTTACAGGGGAAACCATCATTGGGGCGAATGCTATAAAGGATTTTATGGCTGGGTTGACTGATTTCTTTGGAGGACGCTCAAGAACCTATGAAAAAGTACTCGTAGAGGCTAAGAATACTGCACTTGTTGAATTACAGCAACGTGCCATGGCTATGGGAGCAAATGCCGTTGTAGGTATAGACTTGGATTATGAAACCTTAGGAAGTAACGGAGGAATGTTGATGGTTACTGCCAGTGGTACTGCTGTGGTTATTTAAACTTTAGCTTATGAAACGCTTGGTTTCCATAAAGATGTCTGTTATATTGCTACTGCTATTAGCGTTGTCGATGGCAGTAGCTACTTTTGTTGAAAATGATTTCGGTACTCTTGTAGCTCGAGCTTTCGTTTATGAGGCATGGTGGTTTGAACTTATAATGATTTGGTTATCCATTAATTTTCTTTTTCATATCAAAAGGTATAGGCTGTTTTCAAAAAGTAAACTTCCTGTAGGATTACTACATTTGGCGTTTATTCTTATTATTATAGGAGCAGGTGTAACCCGTTATTTTAGTAAAGAAGGGATGGTGCATATCCGTGAAAATCAAACTGTAACTTCCTATACTACCAATGAAAAGTATATTCAGTTTCAAACCGAAAATACCTATTTCTACAAAAAATCACAACCTATTCCATATTTTTTTTCGGAAGAAACCATGCAAATTGATGACAATGATAACCACTTCGAATGTGTTCTTACGGAGTATTTACCGAAAGCTGTCCAAAAATTTGTTGATGGGGAGGAGTCATTTCTCGAAATTGTCATGTTGGAAACAGATGAAGAAAGTAGCTATCATTTAATGAAATCTGGACAGAGCCAGAAGGTTGACAATTATTCTTTAGCTTTTCAATCTGATCAAGAGCATGTGTTTAAAATACAAAAGAACGAAAATAATTGGCAATTGTGGAGTGCTATTCCACTGCATACAATTCATTTGGAATCCCAGCAGATGTCCAGTTTCTCACCACAACAATGGACTAATGTTATGCCACATACGGTCTATCGTTGGTCGGGAGGTTCTTTCATGATTGAAGCTATCCATGATAATAAAAAGTTGGTTTATGAACCTTTAGGTAAGAATGATAAAGCGGAAAAAGAGGTAAGTGTCGTTAAGTTAGAAGTCAGAAATGAAGGAAAATTAATCACGGAGAGCTATTTTTCAGCTACTAAAAATATTCCCGAATGGCAATGGTTTGATTATCAGGGTGAAAGATACGCTTATACATACGCTTCCAAGCAAATAGATCTTCCTTTTGCTTTGAAACTTAATAAGTTTCATTTGAAACGTTATCCAGGAAGTGAAAGTGCCGAAAGCTACACGAGTTATGTTGAGGTCATTGACGGAGATAAGTCATTTTCGTATAATATTTTTATGAATAATGTTCTTGATTATCAGTCGTATAGATTTTATCAATCGTCCTATGACAAGGATGAAAAAGGTACGTTATTGTCACTCAATAAAGACCGTGAAGGAACTATAATCACTTATTTAGGCTATGGGGTGTTATTCTTTGCAATGTTTTGGTTACTATTCGCTTATGGAAGTCGTTTTAGTTTTCTAAATCGTAAATTGAAAAAAATAAAGGCAGTAGATGTAGGTAAGTTGCATTCTGTATTGTTCATGTTTTTTATGTTACCTTCGTTTGCTCAGTCCGGAGGTTATTTAGAGGAACATATTATCCCGCAAGAAAAAGCTCAAGAGTATGGACGTTTGATTGTTCAAGATTTTGATGGACGAATGAAGCCGTTAACTACCTTAGCCTATGAAATTACCAGAAAGTTAACAGGAAAAACTAGTGTGAACCTCAATACACATGAGGGTAAAAAAATTGAAATATCGCCAGAACAATTTTTGATAGCCTTACAGAAAAGTCCAGAAACTTTTGCTGAAAAGCCACTTATAAAGATAAATACTGATAAAGGAGCGATTGTATTTAATATTCTGAATATCAATCAAAAAAGAATGCTCCAGTTTACGGATTTCTTAGATGCCAGTGGTGCGTATCTGCTCAAGGATGTGGTAGAAGAAACCAATCGGTTGAAACCTGCCCAGCGTTCTGAAAGTCAGAAGGAATTACTCAAAGTAGACGAACGTTTTAATATTCTCTACAATGTATTTACGGGTAATTTTTTACGACTATATCCTAATACGAAATCTCAAAACAATAAATGGTTAACAGCTGACCAGTTTTCAGAATTTGAAGAGCAAGATGCTGATTTTGTGAAAAACATACATAATTTCTACATTGCAGGATTAGAAAAAGGAATGCAAACCAACGATTTTTCCGAAGCCGATCAGGCTCTTTCTTATTTGGCAACATATCAAAAAGAAGCAGGAAAAAATGTATATCCCACCAAGAACGAAGTAGAAGCTGAGATTTTTTACACTCGTACTCGTATAGGGAATTATCTCTTTGGAATATGTATTTTATTAGGAGGAGTTCTTCTTATTTTTAATATTTTAAGTTTATTTCTGTCGGCTAAATGGTTGCAAAAGACACTGACAGTAGGGTCTATTTTGGCTTGTATTATTTGGGTGGTATTTACTTTTGATTTAGGGTTACGTTGGTATATTGCTAAACATCCACCGTGGAGCGATGGATTTGAGATGTTGTTATTTGTTTCATGGGGGATTTTGCTTTTTGGATTGCTCTTTGTTCGAAAATCCTCGTTTACCTTACCTTTAGGTTTGCTTTTTTCGGGGACGTTGCTTTTAGTGAGCTTTTTGGACTGGCTTAATCCTGAAATTACCACATTGAAACCAGTACTCTATTCCTATTGGCTGAAAATTCATGTGACTGTGATTGTTGGAAGCTATGCACCCTTAGGCTTGTCCTTTGTTATTGCTTTATTGTCCATGATTTTGTTAATATTCAAGCCATTACAACCCAAGATAACGTGGTGGCGAGGTATGCAGGAAATGATTGTTGTACAAGAAATGGCAGTTACTATTGGTTTATTTTTGCTTACTGCGGGGACGTTTTTGGGAGGAATCTGGGCAAACGAAAGTTGGGGACGTTATTGGGCTTGGGATCCTAAGGAAACTTGGGCATTGATTTCGATTATTGTGTACAGTGTGGTGGTACATTTGCGACTCATTCCAAAATTTAGAAATGCGTTAGTTTATTATCTTGTGACTATGTGGGCATTTTCCACTATCGTAATGACCTCCTTTGGGGTGAATTACTATTTAGTAGGGCTTCATTCTTATGCTACAGGGGATCCTATTCCTATTCCTAAATGGGTTTATTTTGTAGTAGCGTTGTTAGTGGTCATAAGTGTTTTTGCGTGGTATTCCTACAAAAAAATGCCTCAGGAGGAACGCAATAAGTTGTATAGTAATTAGTTTATTTTGTAAAGAATTCTCTCCGATAAAAGTTAAATAATCTTAAAGTATGATTTAATTTGCAGATAATATTTACCTTTAAGCCTTTAATATAAATTTATCAGTAAAATGAAGAAAATAATTGTAGCAATTGTTGCGGCTTTTACATTCGTTCCGAGTGTGATTCGTGCCGATGAAGGGATGTGGTTTTTGATGTTTATTGAACGTTTGAACCAACGTGATATGCAGAAAAAAGGTTTACAGCTCACGGCAAAAGAGATTTATGACATCAATAACAATAGTTTGAAAGATGCTATTGTGCAGTTTAACGGAGGGTGTACAGCGAGTATTATTTCTCCCAGAGGGTTGGTGTTGACAAATCACCACTGTGGTTACCGTCAAATTGCTGAAGTTTCTACTCCCGAAAACAACTATTTGCGTGATGGTTTTTGGTCAAAGAGTGACCAAGACGACATAAAACCTTCCTCGCTCTACGTACGTTTTTTTGTGCGTATGGATAACGTAACTGAACGTATGTTGGCAGTGGTGAATGATCAAATGTCGGAAAAAGATCGAGAAGCAGCTTTGAATCGCGAAACTGCAAAGATTATTAAAGAAAATAGTGAAAATGGAAAATATGTGGTTTCAGTGCGTCCGTTTTTTCAAGGAAATGAGTACTATTATTTTGTTTACCAAGATTTTAAGGATGTACGTTTGGTAGGTACGCCAGAGGAAAGTATTGGTAAATTTGGGGGTGATACCGATAACTGGGAGTGGCCTCGTCAAACAGGAGATTTTTCTTTATTCCGTGTCTATACCGATAAAAATGGAAATGCAGCCGAATACGCAGCTGATAACATTCCAATGAAATCCAAAAGACATTTGGCAGTCAGTATCAAAGGGGTTAAAGAAAATGATTTTGCAATGATTTTAGGTTATCCAGGACGTACTAACCGTTGGGTGCCATCGCATTGGGTAGATCAAAATGTGAAATATGCCTACCCTGCATGGGTTGAATCTTCAAAAGCGGCTATGGACGGTATGAAACCGTTTATGGATGCTGATCCTGCAGTTCGTTTGATGTATGCTTCAAAATATGCTCAAATTGCGAACTACTGGAAAAACAGACAGGGAATGATTGAGGCTTTAACTCTCCACAAGACTGCTGATGTGAAACGTTCTTACGAAGCAAAATTTGCAAAATGGGCAAGAAAAAAAGCTAATAGAGCCACTTACGGAGATGTGCTACAAACCATTGCAACCTATTTTGAGCGTACCAATGAGCGTTCAGCTGATAGAAATTATCTACAAACGCTGTTCCGTGCCACTAATTTTAGTGTTCTTCCATTCGAGTTGAACAACCAATTAGGGAAATTAGTTGAAGCTCCACACATGGCGAGAATTACAATGGCTGCATCTATAGATGAAAGGCTTTCAGCTGTTTACGATAATATGCATATTCCTGCGGAAAAAGCTATTTTAGCAAAAACCTTGAAGTTGTACGCGATGAAAGGCAAAAATTTAGCAGATGAAGTTGAAAAAATTAATAGAGAATATCGAGGTGATTTCGACCGCTTTGTTGAAGAAGCTTTTTCAGTGAGCGTGGTAGCAAGTAAAGAACGTGTACAAGAGTTTATGGACAATCCAAATGCAGAAAGACTTAAAAATGATCCGTTGATTTTGTTGTCTAAATCATTAATAGCCAAGTTGCGAGAAAGTTCAGAAGAATTAAACGCGTTGGAAGATGCTTACAGTAAGGCATACAGAAAATATGTAGATGGTTTGCGTAAATCAGGTATCAGTCGTATTCAATATCCAGATGCAAACTCAACGTTGCGACTTACTTACGGAACTGTTAAATCGCTACCTGCCGATCCTCGCAACGCAGATGCTTCATTGAATAACTACACAACATTCAAGTCAATGGTAGCAAAATATAAACCAAACGATTCAGAATTTGATATGCCAAAACGATTGGTGGAAATGTATGATAAAAATGATTTTGGGCGCTATTTGGATAAAGATGGAACAATGCATGTTAATTTCTTGACTGATAATGATATTACCGGAGGTAACTCAGGTTCACCTGTTATGAACGGGAAAGGGGAGCTTATCGGTCTCGCCTTCGACGGAAATATCGAAGCTATGGCGGGAGATGTGATTTTTGACCCGAAATTACAACGAACTATCAATGTGGACATTCGTTACGTATTGTGGGTGATTGACAAGTATGCAGGGGCAAAACATATTGTCGATGAGATGACCATCGTGGAGTAATATGATAAAAAAGTAGAGGCTGACCTTTTCGGACAGCCTCTTTTGTAGTAACGTAAATTTAAAAAGAGTAACTTGCTCCTACGGCAACATTTATAGTAGAGGCGGGCATAATACCTCCCCAAGAACTATGTCGAGAGGTAAAATATGTTCGATTTAGTAAGTTTAATCCATTAGCATTAAAATTCCAATTCCCTATACGATAGTTAATTGTAGCGTTTAGTAAATAATATCTTGGAATAGCACCGATATTTCCATTTGCAGACCCAGCTTCAGTATTTGCTACATCTGAAAATTGAGTACTTACAAAATTTCCATATACATTTGTGCTAAGAACCCCCGTTCCAATTTCTATTTGGTGGCGAATCCCTGCACTTGCCATATATTTTGGAGCATAAGGCAATCTATTTCCTTTATATGTTCCAGTAGAAAAAGTGGCTTTTTGTATGGAAGCATTACCATATAGTTTTATATTTTTTGAAAGATAAATATTTCCCGACCCTTCAATTCCTTGATGTAATGATTTGACACCATTTTTCAAAAGCCCACTTTCCCGAACAATTTTGTTGTCAAAATCAAGAATATAAGCACTTAAGTCCAAATCAATCCATTCTGCAGGTTGTGTTCTAAATCCTATTTCATAGTTATTTGATGATTCTGCATTCAAATCTTCTGATGCTTCCATTGCATCTCGAAAACGAGGCATTTGATATCCTTTTGAATATGTCGCATATATTCTATATTGTTCAGAAAACTTATAAAAAGCTCCAAAAGAATAAGTTAAGGCTTTTTCAGTAGCAGATCTCCAACTTCCAGCAGTATAGTTTTTAACGCCATAATCAGCGTGTGTATAGCGTAAGGCAGGACTAATAGAGAATTGGTCATTCAAGAAAAATTCATCAAAAATATATCCTTCCATTACTGAGATAGCATTAACACTTGAAGACGTTTCTTTTCCAGATTTTACTCCAAATTCATCTCCTGCAACAGAAATCATATTCGTAATATCACCGTGAAGGCGAATTCCTGCTAAAAGTTTATTTTTATGTCCCCATAAATCATTAAGGCGTTCATAATCAGAGAAAATGCCGATACTTGGAATGTTTCGCAAAGCAGCTGTGAATTTTCTTTTTGCAGGGTCTGAATGTCTATTATCAAGCCACCAATCCCTTTCTAAATAACTACCATAAACAGCTGATGTTAAGGAATTGTTCTCATCAAAAATTCGTTTGTAGGAAAAAGTACCACTAAATCGTCTTGCTTCAAAAAAATCGTATGGATTCACCGATTGTTTAGGATTTTCTTCCCATTGTTTTTGGTTGAGTCCACCAGGGGTGTCAGAGTCTTCTGTGAAAGCATTTAAGAATATTTTCCATTGATGTTTTTCTCCAAAATTACCTTCCAAATTTAAGGTTAAATCATTCACCGCAAATTTGCTTCTTGATGTTCGAAGTCCATCTCCTTGTTTTCTGTGATATCCAGCGTAGTAGGTCATATCCGAAACGCTTCCTGAGGTCTCTGCTCCAATATTGATAGCATTACCATTGCCATATTGTAAGTTTACAGAACTTTTGGGAGTTTGCCCACCTTTTTTGGTGATTATATTTAGAACTCCACCAATGCTACCACTACCATAAAGAACAGGAGATGCTCCTTTGATAACTTCTACACTTTCTATCGCACCCACAGGCATCATATAATAAGTAGCCATATCGGTATAGCTTTGTCCAATAGGAATCTTTCCATCAACAAGAACCAATGTGCTTGTACTTCGAGAAGGGTCTAATCCCCGAAGCCCAATGCTTGGACGCAATCCCCTTCCATCTTCATCTTGATAATTAGCTCCTGGGATAAAACGCACAGCATCTCCTACCGATGGAATGGCAAGTTCCTTTATTTGACTGGCAGAAACAACATTCACTGTACCCGTAAAATCTTTTATGTTTCGTTTTGTCCCAGTAGATGTAACGGTTACTTCGCTTAGTTGCTCTGTTTCAAGAAGTAACACAATATTCAAAGAAGAATTGTTTCCAACCGAAACCTCTTTTGTTTGGTATCCTAAGTGTTTAAAAACCAAAATTTCATTGGGAGAAATTGTTAGTGAAAAATGTCCGTTGCTATCACTGAGCGTCCCTTTGTGTGGGTTTCCTTTGATGAAGATGCTAACCCCAGCCATAGCCTCTCCTTTGTCGTTTGTTACCTGTCCTTCAATTTGAAATTGAGCTGTTTGAATTGATTTTGAATTGAGCTTTTCTGAATATGCGTAGAGTTTGTTTTCGGCATTTAATAAAAGAAAGCTACTCATTGAGCCTATCAAAATATTTTTTGCTAAGCTGATAGAATTGTTTTTTCTCATATAATATTAGTTTATTTGGTTTAATTAAAAAACTGGGCAAATGTAAGTCATCTAAAATTAATACACAATATTTATTTAGATTATTTATAAATTTATTTTTTTAGTATTGATTATTTCTCATTATCACACAAATAGAAAAAGAATAAAACGTATGATAAATTAAAATTTCTTTCCGTTTTGCTACATAAATAAATATATTGTAGTATATTTGTGCCGAATTTTAATAAAACTAACTAACAATTTTACAGATATGTCAAACGACATCCGCATTCGAAAAGGGTTAGACATTCGCTTAGAAGGGGAGGCTGATAAGGCAATAAAGCAACTTCCGCTGGCTAAAACGTATGGTATAAAACCCGATGATTTTCATAGAATCATCCCTAAACTTATTGTAAGAGAGGGTAGTGAAGTGAAAGCAGGCGAGGCTCTTTTTCATTCGAAAAGTGATGAGCGTATTTTGTTCCCTTCGCCAGTCAGTGGTAAGGTGACAGAAATTGTTCGTGGGGAAAGACGTCGGATTTTGGAAATTCGTATCGAGGCCAACGGACAAGAGTTCAAAGATTTTGGAAAAAAGAACGTACAAGAGTTGTCAGCAGAACAAATCAAAGAGCATTTGTTAGCTTCGGGGTGTTGGCCGTTTATCAAACAGCGTCCTTACGACGTCATTGCCAATCCTGATGACAAACCAAAGGCTATCTTTGTTTCAGCTTGTAAAACTAATCCGCTTGCTCCCGACTATGACTACGCCTTGAAAGGAAAAGAGGTTCAGTTGCAAGTAGCTCTTTCTGCATTGGCGAAACTGACCACTGGAAAAGTACATGTTTCGGTGTTTAAAGACAGTTCTTTGTCTCCTTTCCGTAACTTCAAAGACATTGTGCTTCACAACGTATCAGGGCCACATCCAGCTGGAAATGTCAGTACGCAAATTGCTGAAATTGACCCAATTAACAAAGGGGAAGTGGTTTGGGTAGTGACTCCGCAAGATTTGGTAGTTATTGGCGAACTTTTCTTATCGGGGCATTTCAACATTACACGTACTTTAGCTCTAACGGGGTCTTGTGTTGAAAAACCACAGTACGTTTCCGTAGTGGCAGGAGCTCAGGTAAGTAGCGTAGTGAATGGAAATGTTAAATCAAGTGGGACGCGTGTAATCAGTGGTGACGTATTGACAGGTAAAAAGGTGTCAGAAGACGGATTTTTAGGATACTACGACGACCAAGTTACAGCAATTCCAGAAGGTGATGATTATGAGTTCTTTGGTTGGAACAAACCTGTTTTCAATAAAATTTCAACAACTCGTGCAATGACTTTTTCTTGGCTAAATCCTAAGAAAAAGTACAATTTGAACACCAATACCAATGGTGAACATCGTGCATTTGTAATGACGGGAATGTACGAAGAGGTATTTCCGTTGGATATCTATCCGATGCAACTTTTGAAAGCGTGTTTGTACAAAGATTTAGATGAGTTGGAAAACTTGGGTGCGTATGAAGTTGCTCCTGAAGATTTTGCACTTACTGAATTTGTTTGTGTTTCAAAACAACCCCATCAGAAGATTATCCGTGAAGGTTTGGATTTAATGATGCAGGAGTTGGGATAGGTGTTTGATTTTTAATTTGAAAAACATTATGACAAAGTATTATCAGCCTTCTGGGAAGTATTCTCCCGTTGCGTTTGTTTATTTTTTATTGGTATCGTTGTTCGTACTTCCGTTGTTGGGAGGTATCTACGCTTACGCAACTTGGTATATTCCGTTGGTTTATATTAATGTGTTGATTACCATTATGTTCGGATTTGCTATTGCTGGGGTGATTGCAAATTTAGTTATCAAATTAGGGAAGGTTCGTAACTATGCCTTAGGGGTTATCTTTACTCTATTGGGTGCTTTGGTAGCTTATTATGCTCAATGGATAGTTTGGGCAGATTTGGCATTGAATACGACCGATACTATTGGGAATAATCGTATTGGGGTGGCAATCAGCAACGTCAATTTTGGAGAATTATTTCATTTGTTACTGAATCCTTCTGATTTGTTTTCATTGATAGCCGAAATCAATTCCGTAGGAACTTGGGGAGTGAAAGGTTCGACAGTTAATGGTATTTTTCTTTCGATAGTATGGGTAGCCGAGATTATAGTGATTTTCTACGCAGCTTTCTTGGGAACTAAAAACCAAGCGAAACGACCTTTTAGCGAAGTTGCTGACAAATGGTTTAAGGAAGAAAAACTTCCGTTGTTATCTTACATTGAAGATCAAGAATCGTTTAAAAGTGATTTAGAATCAGGTGATTATGAGCGAATCTCCGAATTAACCTTGTCTGATAAAAAGCAAAGTCATAGTTTTTTTGTTTTATATGCCTTGGAAGGTGTTTATTACGTGTCGGTAATTAATAATAAGGCACAACAAGACGATAAAGGCAAAATCAAATTTGAAACCAAAAACCTTATTCAGTATATGCGTATCGACAAAACAGCGTACGATGCACTGAAATTAAGAGTTAGAGCGTAAATTTTTTTTGATTTACCTCTTGCAGAAAATAATAAAATATAACAATCATTCTTTTTAAAAATGAGCTTAAAAAGTAAATTACATACGTTAAAAGAAAAATATAAAGGAACGAAGCTTGAAACAACTTTCAACGCTTTGCACACATTCCTTTATATGCCTAATGAAACGACCCACGGGGGTACGCACATTAAGGCGGCCGATGACCTGAAACGTACGATGAATACTGTAATTATGGCGCTAATTCCGTGTTTAATTTTCGGTATTTTTAACGCAGGTTATCAGCATTATGCTGCTACGGGAGAGTTTGCTCACGCAGCAGGATTGTCATTTTTCAGTCCTGATTTTTGGACTTGGAAAAACTTCTCATTGGGGGCAATGAAAGTGCTTCCGCTTGTGGTGGTTTCCTATGCCGTTGGTTTGGGAATTGAATTTATATTCGCAACACTTCGCGGACATGAAGTAGAGGAAGGATATTTGGTAACAGGAATGCTTGTTCCGCTTATTGTTCCTGTGGATTTACCACTTTGGATGCTTGCCGTTGCCGTTGCCTTTGGGGTAATTATCGGAAAAGAAGTTTTCGGAGGAACAGGAATGAACATCTTGAATCCGGCTTTGACTATCCGTGCCTTCTTATTCTTCGCTTATCCAACTTCGATGAGTGGGGACAAAATTTGGGTACACGGAGCTACTGAAAGAGCAGGTGAAATCGCCAAAGGAGCGAATTTAGACGCTATTTCAGGAGAAACTATTCTTGGACATTTGGCTCAACAACATAACATTGCAGATAAATTTTCTGTATCGGATATGTTCTTCGGATTCACACCGGGCTCTATCGGTGAGACATCAACTTTATTGATTATTTTGGCAGGATTGTTCTTAATCTTCACTAAAATAGGAAGTTGGAGAATTATGTTGAGTATGGTTCTTGGAGGTTTGGCAATGGGGTATATCTTCAATGCTTTTGCACCTGCAATGGAGGAAACTAAATTCTTCACTTTGTGGAGCTTACCGGCTTGGCAACATTTACTTGTTGGAGGTTTTGCTTTCGGTACGGTGTTTATGGCAACTGACCCTGTTACAGCATCACAAACCAATACAGGAAAATACATCTACGGATTTTTGGCAGGTTTCATCTCGATAATGATTCGTTGCTTCAATCCTGCTTATCCTGAAGGAGTTATGTTGGCAATTTTATTGATGAACGTGTTTGCTCCAACGATCGACCATTACGTGGTTCAGGCAAATGTGGCAAGAAGAAAAAAACGTCTAAAAGCTAAAACTGCATAGATATGTCAAATAGAACTGAAAGTAATTCATATACAGTGATTTTTGCCATCATAATGGTAATTATCGTAGGAGCGTTGCTTGCGGGAGTTTCTTCGGCGTTGAGCGATAAAATCAGCGAGAACAGAAAGTTCGAAAAGCAACAAAACGTACTTTACGCAATGGGCGTAAACCGTAATCAGAATACGAATTTGGGTGAAGGAGATGTAACTTTTGTTCCGACAAACGAGGTTACTGCCGAGTTCAAAAAATACATCAAAGGGCAATATTTCATCAAAGGAAATCAAGCTGTTGAAGCCGATTTGATTGAAGACCCAAAATGGACAGCTGAGAAGGGATTACCTCTTTTCGTTGGAGAGAAAGATAGCAAAACATTCTACATCATTCCTGTTTTTGGAAAAGGTCTTTGGGACGCTATTTGGGGATATGTGGCTGTAGATAAAGATCTTATCGTTCAGGGAGTTTTCTTTGACCACAAAGGCGAAACTGCTGGTTTGGGGTCAAACATCAAAGAACGTTTCTTTATGGACGATTTCATTGGAGAGCATTTGTTGGACGCTTCGGGTAACTTCCAAAGTGTAGAGGGTTCAAAATCAAACGGAGACCCTGAAAACAAACGCAAAGAAGACGGAAAAGTAGATGCTATTGCTGGTGCAACCCTCACCGTAAACGGAGTAAATGAGATGGTAAAAACAGGCGTTGGTGCTTATGTTGATTATATTAAAAACTTAAAAAACTAATATTATGGGACTATCAAAAAAAGACGTAAAATTGGTTACAGACCCGCTATGGGATAACAACCCAATTACCGTACAAGTACTGGGGATTTGTTCCGCATTGGCGATTACGGCACAGCTTAAAGCAGCTATCGTTATGGGATTGTCCGTAATATTTGTACTTAGTGTGGGGAACGTAGTAATTTCTTTGATTAGAAATGTTATTCCTGGTAAAATTCGTATTATCGTGCAATTGTTGGTGGTTGCGGCGTTGGTAATCATTGTTGATCAAGTGCTAAAAGCCTTTTCGTATGAGTTGAGTAAACAACTGTCTGTATTCGTGGGGCTTATCATTACAAACTGTATCATTATGGGACGCTTTGAGGCTTTCGCTTTGGGAAATACCCCTTGGAAATCGTTCTTAGATGGTATCGGAAATGCAGGTGGATATGCGTTGGCTCTTGTTATCGTAGCTTTCTTCCGTGAGCTTTTAGGTTCGGGAACGCTACTTGGATTCCAAGTATTGGGCGACCCTATCAAAAAGACAGGTTTGTATGCATTAGGATACGAAAATAACGGATTTATGTTATTAGCTCCGATGGCACTTATCACTTACGGAATTGTGATTTGGATTCAGCGTACACGTAACAAATCCTTAATTGAGGAATAATTAGTAACTAAATAAAAATTAGAAAATGGAATATATAGAACTGATTTTTAAGTCGATATTCGTAGATAATATGGTATTTGCTACCTTTTTGGGTATGTGTTCGTACCTTGCGGTATCTAAGAAAGTATCTACGGCGGTTGGTTTGGGAGCAGCGGTTATTTTCGTATTGGCTGTAACTGTTCCGATGAACTGGCTACTAAACGAATATCTCCTCAAAGAAGGAGCTTTGGCTTGGTTGGGCGAGGAGTACGCAAGTTATGATTTAAGTTTCTTGACCTACATTTTGTTCATCGCAACGGTAGCTACAATGGTTCAGTTAGTAGAAATCATTGTTGAAAAATTTGCTCCTGCTTTGTACAATTCATTGGGGATTTTCTTACCACTTATTGCTGTAAACTGTGCGATTTTGGGAGGTTCACTCTTTATGCAATCGCGTGAAATACCTACCATTGGTTTGGCGGCTACTTACGGATTGGCATCAGGGATTGGTTGGTTTTTGGCAATTGTTGCCATTGCTGCCATTCGTGAGAAAATCCGTTATTCGAACGTGCCACCTGCACTTCGCGGATTGGGAATTACCTTTATCATTACGGGGCTTATGGCTATCGGCTTTATGAGTTTCGGAGGAATGCTTACAGGGGGAGAGAAAAAATCTGACGAGGATAAAAAGGCAGTTATCGAGCAAAAAGTTGATAAAACTGAAAAATTAGCCAATAACACAAAAGAAATTAAGTAATGGTATTATCAAGTAGTATATTTGTAACAGTAGCAGTAACGGTTATCGCTTTACTGGTGATAACATTGCTTTTGGTGGCACTTTTGTTGGTCGTAAAACAGAAGTTAGCTCCATCAGGACCCGTAAAAATCAAGATTAATGGCGAGAAAGTAATTGAAGTGCCTTCGGGAGGGTCGTTGCTTTCTACATTAGGAAATCAGAAAATATTTTTGCCTTCAGCTTGTGGGGGCGGAGGCTCTTGTATCCAATGTGAATGCCACGTGCTTTCAGGAGGAGGAGAGGCTCTTCCGACAGAAACGCCTCACTTTACCAAAAAAGAACTAAAAGAAGGAGCTCGTTTGGCTTGTCAGGTGAAGGTAAAACAGGATATGGAAATTTCAATTCCTGAGGAGATCTTTGGTATCAAGAAATGGGAAGCGGTCGTGGTTCGTAACTACAACGTAGCTTCGTTCATCAAAGAATTTGTAGTTGAAATTCCTGAGGATATGGACTACAAACCGGGGGGATACATTCAGATTGAAATTCCACCTTGTGAGATTAAATATTCTGATATTGACATCACTGCCCACCCTGCAGAACACCCAGGAGAACCTGAAAAATTCAAAATGGAATGGGACAAATTCAACCTTTGGCCTTTGGTGATGAAAAATGGCGAAACCGTAGAACGTGCTTACTCAATGGCTTCGTATCCTGCTGAAGGACGCGAAATTATGTTGAACGTTCGTATTGCGACTCCGCCTTGGGACAGAGCCAAAAACGGTTGGATGAACGTAAATCCAGGGGTGGCTTCTTCGTACATTTTCTCTCGTAAGAAAGGTGATAAAGTGGTTATTTCGGGTCCTTACGGGGAATTCTTTATCAACGAATCGAATGCCGAAATGTTGTACGTAGGAGGTGGAGCAGGTATGGCACCGATGCGTTCGCACCTATATCACTTATTCAAAACGTTGAAAACAGGACGTAAAGTAACGTATTGGTACGGAGGACGTTCTAAACGAGAGTTGTTCTACTTGGAGCATTTCTGGGAATTAGAGCGTGAGTTCCCGAACTTTAAGTTCTTCATCGTGTTGTCTGAGCCACTTCCAGAGGATAATTGGAAAGTTAAGAAAGACATTAACGATACGGAAGGAGACGGATTTACGGGATTTGTTCACAATGCGGTTATTGACCAATATTTGAGCAAACACGAAGCACCAGAAGATATTGAACTGTACTTCTGTGGACCTCCAATGATGAACAAAGCGGTACAAAAAATGGGACAAGACTTCGGTCTGCCTGATGAAAACATCCGCTTCGACGACTTCGGTGGATAGGTCTTTCACGATTTGATTTTTTTCAAAATAATAAATCCTCGCTGTCATTGGATGGCGAGGATTTTAAATTTTATAAAAGTTTTGGTTTTTGAGAAAATATGTCTATTTTTACTCGGAAAATTGGATAGGAAGAATAATGAAAAAGAAAATAAGTATAAAGGATATCGCCAGAGAATTGAATGTTAGTATTTCAACAGTTTCTAAGGCTCTTAACGACAGTGGAGAGATTAGTAAAGAGATTACTGAAAGAATCAAGGCTTTTGCAAAGTTACATAACTACCGACCTAATTCGATAGCACTGAGTTTAAAAAATAAAAAATCCAAAACGGTAGGTGTAATCATTCCTGAGATTGCACATGATTTTTTTTCAACTGTTGTGAGTGGTATAGCTAGTGTAGCTGAAGAGAAAGGTTACAATATTGTAACATGTTTTTCAAATGAATTGTTTGAGCAAGAGGTTAAAAATATCGAAACATTAATGCAAACGGGTATTGATGGATTTATAGTGGCTCTTTCCAAAGGCAGTGAAGCTAAAAAGGATTATCATCATTTGCGTGAAATTTTAAATCAAGAACTTTCCTTGGTGCTTATTGATCGAGTGGCTCAAGATATTTATTGCGACAAGGTAATTGTAGATGATGCAATGGCCTCATATAGGGCTGTGAATCATTTAATTCAGGCGGGATACCATCGTATAGCGCTACTGACTGTTCCTAATTACATCAGCGTAGCAAATTTACGTACACAAGGATATAAAAACGCGCTCTCGGATGCTCAAATTCCGATAGATGAAAGTTTAATCTTAGCGGTTGAAGATGTACATTCCGATACAATCATTTCTGAATTTTTTGACAAATGTAAATTTGATGCATTGTTGTGTAATAATGAGTTTTTGGCAGTTAGGGCAGTACGTGAAGCTCACGATCGAAATATTAAAATTCCGCAAGAATTAGGAATTATTACTTTTGCCGATGGTTCTTTGGCGAAATATTCGTATCCGAAACTTACTGCTATTGATCAACATGGGGCTGAAATTGGTAAAAAAGCAATGGAATTACTCGTTGAAAGTATCGAAAATACTAATCAAGACCGTAATTTCAGAACAGAAATTATAAAAACATCACTACAAATAAGAGAGTCAACCAGGTAATGAATATATAATAATTATACAATCAGAAAAATACTTTACCTTATCGAAAAAATGAGTTTTATGTTGTTGATGATGAGTATTTTATGTTTTTTGATTTAAGCAACCGACACTTAATTAACTGACCAATGGGATTAAAAAAGAGAAGTTTATTTGTTAGATTTTTATTTTGGAAGGCAAAAAATCTTACCAATCGTCAATTTATTCTCATTTTGTGTGCTGTTATTGGTGTTGTTTCGGGGGTTTTTGCTGTATTCATAAAAAAAGTAACTCTTTTAATTCAATTTGTGTTGCAAAATGGATTGGTAGCTTCTTATCACCGAGCTTTTTATTTCGTTTTTCCCACCATAGGTTTTTTAATCGTGTATTTTATACTGAGGTACGTCATTAGAAAACGTTTAGAGCCTGGCATTCCTTATACCCTTTACGCCATGTCTAAACTCAAAGGCATTATTCCTACCTATCATACGTATGGAAGTCTCGTTACAGCCCCTTTTACAGTGGGTTTCGGAGGTTCGGTGGGATTGGAAGGCCCTATGGTCATTTCAGGAGCTGGATTTAGTTCCTATTTGAGCAGATTGTTTCACGTAAACCAATCTGATAGAACTTTGCTTATAGCCTGTGCCTGTTCAGCTACCATGGCTGCAATGTTCAAGGCTCCAGTGGCAGCTATCGTATTTGCTATTGAAGTATTTAGTTTGGAATTGACTTTGATGTCACTCTTGCCTCTGATGGCATCTTCATTGTTAGCGGTGCTTACATCTTATTTTTTTCTTGGAAATGAAATTCTGATGCCTATTAATTTAGATGGAGAATTTACTCTGGCAGATGTACCTTATTACATTGTTTTGGGGATTTTGACTGGAGCAGTGTCTATTTATTTCTGTACAATTTTTCAACGAATAACCGCTTATTTTGAAGAAATTGATAGTCTAATCAAACGTTTGTTTTTTGGTGGGTTGATGATAGGATTGGTAGTTTTTTTCATTCCGCCCCTTTACGGAGAAGGGTTTGAGGTTATGAATAAACTCATTAGTGGCAACCCGAAAGAGGTGTTGCAAAATGCATTTAATTGGGAGGTAGATAATCCTTGGTCTATTATTGCTTTAATGTTAGGGCTTGTTCTCTTCAAAGTGGTTGCTATGGCAACTACCGTTGGAGCAGGAGGGGTGGGAGGAGTGTTCGCTCCAGCTCTTTTCACAGGAGGAATATTGGGTAATTTAGTAGCACGAACCATTAATCAATTACCGTTTTTGGGGCATTCCGTTCCGTTAGCCAGTTTTACGCTCGTAGCGATGGCAGGTTTGGTGGCAGGGGTGTTACACGCACCGCTTACAGCCATTTTTCTCATTGCAGAACTTACAGGAGGACATACGCTTTTTGTACCATTGATGATTGTAGCTTCCGTATCCTTTGCCTTGTCGAAATACTATTTAAAGCATTCACTTTATACAAAACGTTTGGCACAAGAAGGAAACCTAATCACCCATGATAAGGATCATAAGGTACTCACTCTGATGGATATTGATGCAGTGATTGAGAAAAACTTTATTCCCGTAACCGCACAGATGAACTTGGGAGAATTGATTGAAAAGGCTATTACAAAATCTAATCGGAATATATTTCCTGTGGTAAATGCTCAAAATCAGAGTTTTGAAGGTATTATCCTTTTAGACGATATACGTCAGATGATGTTTAACCAAGCGTTATATGATCAAATAAAAGTGGGTGATCTCATGCATCAACCTCCGGCAATCATCTGTTTAGGAGTAGATAAAATGCCTGACATCATGCAGAAATTCCAAGACACAGGAGCGTGGAATTTACCCGTGGTGAAAGAAGGTGCCTATATTGGTTTTGTATCCAAATCAAAACTATTGACGATATATCGCCGAAAATTGATTTATTTCTCCAATTAAAACGTGGCAGCTTTCTTTAAAAATTTTTTGTAAGAATTTTGACTATTTTGTTGTTAGGTAAGAATTCTTTCAGGATGACTTTCAATACAGTGTAGGCAGGAATGGCAATTACCATGCCTATAACCCCGAAAAGTGTACCGCATATCAAAATTATTAAGAAAATTTCTAATGGACTTGATTTTACAGAGTTAGAAAAAATAAGCGGTTGTGAGAACACATTATCGATGAACTGTCCAATGAGGAAACCTATCAGAACATAAATCGTAGTTGGCAAGGTAACCGACATAAAATCATTGTCGATATTGCTACTCATCGTCAGTAAAGCCATTAGTACAAAGGCTATAATAGGCCCGATGTAGGGTATCAAATTTAATAAAGCACATAAAAACGCGATGATGAAAGGGTTTTGTACTCCAAAAATAAGTAATACGATGGTGTAAATAACAAACAAAATAGTCAGTTGTAGAATCAGCCCTGCAAAGTAGCGTGAAAGTAAGCTGTTGATTTTTACAATTGATGTGCGTGTTCTTTTTACTTGCGAATTCGGTAATAACGACAGCGTTGACTTCATTAGTGAAGTGTTGTCTTTCATGAAGAAAAACGTAATGAAAAGTACAGAAAATAGTCCTGCGCCAAAACTTCCTATGAATGAGATAAACGAGTTTATAAGGTTTGGAATGTCAATGAAATTTAAAGCATCTGATACGCTGAGTAGAGTTTCTTCTTCGTCCTTGCTCACTCCTGTCAATTTAAAAAAATGCAGTAAAAGATTATCCAAATTTGTACGGAGTAGGTCAATGTTAAGTCCCGAAAGATTTTTACCTTGTGAAATTAGCAAAGGAATGAACAAACTGAAAACCCCCAAACTTAAGATGATGAATATGGTCATCGTTAGGATTACACAAACGCTTTTGCTTCTGATTTTTAGTCGTCTGTGAAAAAAGAAAACGAATGGTTTTCCTAAAAGTGTGATTATCAATGCTAAGACTATGTAAATCAGAATCGATTTCAAAAGGGAAAGAGCATAAAGAGATAAAACTACTAAAACCATTATTCCCACAGCTCTTAATATTCCGTTAGCAATCATTTTTGAGTTCATATTATTTTTTATTTAGTGATTTTCTATTTTAAAGTGTTGCCATTGTAGCAACGACATTACACGCTACAATAGCTGCTGTTTCAGTTCGTAATCGGTTTTCACCCAATGAAATAGCCTGAAAACCAGTGCTGAATGCTGTTTTAATTTCTTCGTTAGAAAAATCGCCTTCAGGGCCTATCAGCACGATTAATTTTTGCGGAAAAGGGTGGAGTATTTTCGAGAATAATACTTTTTTCTCTTCTTGACAATGGGCAATATATTTAGAACTTTTCTCATCTTTGTATCTATGAAAAAAATCCAATGCACTGATTGGTTCATTGAGCTTCGGTAGGTGAAATTGCAATGATTGTTTCATTGCCGAGAGAATGATCTTTTCAAGGCGTTCTGTTTTTACAACAGTTCGTTCGGAATGCTGACAGATGACGGGTGTAATTTCATCTACGCCAATTTCTACGGCCTTTTCTAAAAACCATTCGTAGCGTTCATTCATTTTTGTGGGGGCAACCACTAAATGAAGATTGTAGAAATGTTTTTCTTTATATTTGACATTCAAAATGTTACCCTCACAACGTTTGGTAGTCGCAAGGGTTATTTTTCCTTCAAATAGATATCCTTTTCCATTGGTAATGTACAGTTGATCGCCTTCTTTTTTACGTAATACTTTGACAATATGCTGACTTTCTTCTTTGTCAAAATAGAAGTTATGGTCATTTTCGTCAATGTTGGCATTATAAAAAAGTTGCATTTTTAGTATTTTGTAGGTTTTGCTGTACGATTTTAGTATCACGGAACAAGGTTACATATCAGAAATTTTGTTTTATTTCTTCAACCAATTGTTCGAAAAATTACAATCCTTATATGTTCCCTTTACAACGATATGTGTTTTTTCAACTTTTTCATTTATCCATTTTGCGATGGTTTTCAACTGTTTTTCTTTCAGTGTGAGGTCTTGAATTTTTACATAATCTTTCACAAAATCAGCCTTATGCTCCTCATGGCGATTGGTTACTTGGTATATTTTGTAGCGTTTTTTACCATTAGCATCTTCGTCCAAATAAGCGATGGAGACCTCGTTGTCGCCTAATTTAGAAACTCGATTGTAAAGTACTGGTTCCATACGGGTTAGCTCAAAACGAGAAGAAAGGTCATCAGGATTGACTAATTGTCCACCATTGCCTTTGGTCTCTTTTTCATCGGAAAAGTTACGTGCAGCATCGGAAAACGTAAATTCTTTATTGTCAATACGTTCTTTGATTTTTTCGATTTTTTCTTTCGCTTCTACCAAGGCAGTTCTTGGGACATCAGGAACTAACAGAATGTGGCGAACGCTCACTTCTTTCCCTCTAATCCGAACCATTTCAATGATATGCCATCCAAAGCTTGATTCAAAAGGTTTAGAAATTTCTCCTTCTTGCAGTGTAAATGCTACATCTTTAAAAGTTTTATCATAAGGTGAATTTCGGTTGAAAGTCAGCATCTCTCCTCCTGTTCCACGGTCTTGAGAGTAGAGAATGGCTTTCATAGAAAAACTACTTCCTGTTTGCTCCACATCCGCTTTGATTTCGTTTAATCGGTCAATCACTTTTTGCACTTCGGATTTGGGTGCCACTGGGTCGATGACTATCTGAGCGATTTCCAATTCGGTTCCGAAAATAGGACGTTCTTCTTCGGGGATGGCGTTAAAAAACAAACGCACTTCTTCTGGCGTAACCTCTACATTTTTTACGACTTCACCTTTCATGCGTTGGCTCAACATATTCAATTTAAAAAGATTGAACAACTCCTCACGCATATCCTGTTCATTGTCCTTATTGTAAAATTCCAATAGTTTTTTCATGCTTCCGATACGTTCTACCAAAAAGGCAACACGTTTGTTTACAGATTCACGAACCTCGGAATCTGTCATAGGAATACTATCTTGTACAGCTTGGTGAGCGAACAAACGATCCTCCATTAATTTGCCAAGCAATTCGCAACGCGTGATGTTTTTGATGTCCACCTCCTGCTGTTGTAGTTCAGCAAAAGCTTTGTCTATGTCCGATTCTAAAATCAAATAATCACCCACAACAGCTGCAACGCCTTCTACCTTGATTCGCTTTTGAGAAGATGTAATTTCTTCATTTTGAGCAAAAAGTCCACATGCAAAAAATAGCATTCCGATAGCGGTTATGATTTTTCTATTCATAAATAATTTCAAATTGTTTTTTCTTAATTCCTCTATTTATTATGTCTGCTTCAAGTTCTTTTACGAACTCTAATTTTCTCTGATTCAATATGATTTGGCGTAATGTTGGTTTTACATATTCCATTGGAGCCTGTTCGTTTTTTCGTAGCACATTGCGTACCTGTACCAGATATACTCCCGTAGAATCTTTATGGTTGGTGAAGAAAATTCTATTTTCTTTTAATTTTTCCTCTAAAAAAGGAAGTTTTTTTACTACACTTTCCGTTTTTACCCAGATCGAATCCCCTAAATATATTGAATTGAATTGTAAACCTATCGAATCCAGTTCGTGACGGTCTTCGGCGTTAAAACGCTTTAATTTTTCTTCTAAAGCAGATACTCTTTTTTGTTTTTCGGCCGATGATAAATGTATATAACGCAACTTGATCAGAGATTCATTGAGTAAAAAAGTTTCCTTGTTAGCTTCGTAGAAAAATTGTAAATCTTCCTCCTTGATTAAAGTGTCGATGCTGCTGTTAATTAATCCTTGTTTGTATGAATTCAGATATAGATCCGCTCTATAATCATTTACCAAACGTTCAAAATCTGCTTTTTCATCATCAGAAATATTACGTTCAGCATTGGAAAGCATCAATTCCTTTATTGCCCAACTATTGATGTATTTTTGGACGATGTTTATGCTGTCTTCCTTAGTATAATCTATTGGCATGATGGATTTTATCTCATCTTTATAGAGATATACATCTCCTACACGAGCAATAGCGTGTTTGGGTTTTTCCTTTACGAAATAATCGCAGGAAACAACTATAAAAATACCCAAAAACAGCCATATGTATTTTTTTATCTTCATAAATATATCCCCAAAAAATAGGAAGCACCGTAAAAGGGTTGCAATTTAATGTTTTTTTTTGATTTAATAATTATTCTGAAATATAAAAGTATATTAAAATACTTAATTTGTTTATTTTCAGTCGTTTTTGTTTTGAATATAATGATTTAATACCAAAATAAACTATGGATTTCGTGTAATTATTGATGCTTTTTAGAGATGTGGATAATGGAAAGTGTAGAATTTTTGAAAAAAAACCTATATACTTATGTCTTAGATTTAACCTAAAAAGTAAATTCACTCCCATCTGAAAATTAGAAACCTTCGGACGGAGTGAATTTATAGGAGGAGACCATTTGGAAAACTCTGCAGATTCGCGTTATTGGAGGGTAGTACCCGAATAGTATATAGCGTGAAAAGCGTGGTTCATTTGGGGATCTAATTACTCTTACACGGGCAAAACTAAAGATGGAGCGTATTCTTAAAAAAAATAACAAAACAAATTTACATTTTTTTGTTTTATTTCGTTTTGTTGTTTACTTTTGCTTAAACAAATTCTTAAAAGGCGTAATTGCCATAGCAGTTGTAGCTTTGGTTGCGGACTACGGAATAAGCAGAAGTGTGAATAATAGGAACGCAGAGCTTAGTGATTTGACGTTAGCTAATTTGGAAGCGTTGACTGATGAAGAGGGTTGTGGAGGATTAGCAAAACTTAGTGATCCTATTTGGTATGTAACTGTAGAAATAGGAGGGAATGTTTCTTTTCCAAAAATGACTTGTACGACAGGAGGATGCTATAAATGTAGTAGTAAATAAATTTAATAAAGCACGATATCTTATTAATTTACAATCTGTTGTGCTTTTTAATCTGATTCACATATAGATTTCGATTGCGAAAGATAAACATAAAATAGTTACGAACAGCCAAGTGAAATTAATTACATAAAAAAACTTTATGAGACACATAATTCCATTATTCCTCTTAGTTCTTCTATCTTGTCAAGAAAAAAATAAGAAAATCACGGTTATTACACAAGAAAAAAAGGATACGAGAGAACATGTATGCAGCCTACAAGAAAATATTAATTTGGTAGGTAACATTAAGGATTTTAGCTTTTATGACAACTCTTCTTTTTTTGTACTTGCCGATAATAATATCATAGAGTACACTGTAACAGGGGAACAGCTAAATGTTTTCAATAGAATGGGACAAGGACCTGGAGAGTATGTAACCCCTACGTTAATAAATATTTACAATGAGTCTATTTATATTTGGTGTTCAAGTACTCTTAAACTAATTGAATATGACAGAAAAGGAAGATTTATTAGAGAAAATCTTAATTATAGAAAAGCTATAAAAAACTTTAAACTTTTAGATGAAAATAGTGTGTGTTTTTATAAAAGTGACGGACAGAAAGATGCAATAATTGAAATTTATTCACTAAAAGAAGATAAAATTATAAAATCTATTCAAGGAGAGTTGACTGATGAGGATTTACTCCTTTTATCAGTAGCTTCTAAACCTAACATGATTGTAGAGGGAGGAAATATTTATTTTACCAAACCAAGTGAATTATCTCTTTATCACGTAGATTTAAAAACATTTTCTCTAAGTAAGGATGCTTTTTTTGAAGACGATGAATTTATTGTAAAAAAAGTTCAAGATGCACATTCCATGTTTAATACAGACCCCCAAGGTGTTTTAACCTACATGGCTGAGAATAGCATTGTGGACAATCTTTTAAAAGTGGGTAATAATTTTTATATCAAATCTGAAATAGGTAAATATGTTATCGATTTTCAAAAGAGGAAAATGGAAACCGATCAACGATTTGATAAATACTATTTGTGTGATTTTAGACGTCCAAATGTTGAAAACATAAAGGCTATTAAAGAAAGTAAAAATAGAGGTACGTATAGGTATGCTCTGTTTGGAAGTGATACATATCTTTTAGAAGTAGATAATTCAAACGAAGATGAACAAGCACGAATGAAAGTTTATAAATTAATTTTTTAAGCGTAATTGCCTCTGGCAGTTGTAGCTTTGGTTGTGTGCTACGGAATAGGCAGAAGTGTGAATAATAGTAACGCAGCGCTTAGTGATTTGGCATTAGCTAACTTAGAGACTTGATCAAAAGTCATTTTAATCATATTAAAGTAAAGTAAGGCACATCAAAGGTGAATCGACTTGTTTTATCTTTGGTAATAGAGTTGATTCACTCTTTTTTAGATATGTACAATTCTAATGGATTTCACTTAAAATAATAATTATTGAGTTTGACAGAATCAATAAAATAAAATATCGAAATAATTTGTACAAAATATAGGTTAAACGGGGAGTATCCCATAAATATACTAAATATGAAATTTTATACTATTCTCTTTGTAACACTTGCTCTTTTTTCTTGCTCAAGTAATCAAAAAAACGAAATTGAACCAAAATCTCCGTCTCCTCTTATTATGGAATCTGTCGAAACGCCCAAAGAGTTGTTTCGACCTTCCAAAGTAATTGCCAATGAGAAGTATGTGATTGTTTTCAATAATGTTCATGAGCAAATGTTTAATGTTTTCTCACCTGAATTAAAATATCTTTATTCTTTTGGAAATATAGGACAAGGACCTAACGATTTGAACATGGTCATTCAAGAATCTTTTGAACTTGAAGGTAATGAGTTTTCTATGTTGGACATGCGAAGTTTTGTAACCTATCAGTTGGGTGATACTACCGCAGTCGGAAAGGATAAGCAACACATAATTTCCGAGGAATCTGTTTTCAATAAAGCCAAGAAACTTTCCAATGATAGTTTCATTTTCTTACCCTATTCATACAAAGAAAATCAATCAGATATTCATAAATATGACTTTAAAGATGGAAAAATAACTGATTTTGGCGAAAAAATAAGTCCTAAACCAGAGGAAATTCATGAGCCGTATTTGCTATCCTCCATTTTGAGTGTGAATAAAAATAACCAGCGTGTAGCACAATTTTATCAACATAAACCAGAGTTTAAAATCTACGATTTTCAAGGGAAAGTACTTCATAAAGGGGCTGTTAGTATAGAACAAACTGACGATAAACGGCTTTATTTTGCAGAAGTATATAGCACAGAATCATTTATTTACGTGCTTTGGGTGAATAGCACTAAGGAAAATGTGATGAAGCACATGGATAAGTTTCGCCCCGAGCTAATGCTGTTTGATTGGGAAGGGAATTTATTGGAACAATTTAAGTTCAATATACCCGTTATTTCATTTGCTGTAACCCCCGATGAAAAAATGATGGTTGCAACATCCCTAAAAGAAACAGATGTAAATACCTTATACAAAGTGAAATTACCTCGTTAGTATCTGAGAAATCAAAAAAAATATTTGATTTTCAATAGTTTTTACTCATTTAAGACCACAATATTAGATGCTCACAGAGATATGATAATTTTGTGTGACCAATTTAAAGTGAATGTTTCCATCCTCGTTCGAAAGGATGAGGAAAATGGAAGGGAAAAGGTATAGGAGTAATAGTGAATTATTTAAAAATAGAAACAAATAGTCACAATGGCATGGAGAACTGTTTGTTAGAAATTGTTAAAATATGGTATTGCGATACGACTTTTGGAAATGTAACTGACTTATTTTCAGTTTTTTATGATAAGTCTACTCCAACATATAAGAAAATTTGGCTGTGCTGTAAAAAGTATGATGATATAAGAAAATAGACAGTCAGAGAAACATTCATCTGGTTGCCAACCAAGATAGATAGAATATTGCTATTAGAGATATATACATTTCTTTTCTCTTATTAAACCACCATAAATACAAATATATCCCAAGATAAACAATAATAAACAGGCTAATTAACGTTCTACTATAAAAAATGTCACTAAGATATAAAAATGTCAATGTAAATATTGAAAGAAATATTGCAGAAAATAGGATACGTTTTAAAACCATAACTTTTATATATTGAATTGCCTTGACTTTTTGAAAACAAAGTAGTAAGTATTTTGATAATTTTCTAATTTTACTATACTGATTATCAGTGTTATGAGTGAAAAATAATAATATTTTTTTCAAAAAAAGATAGAATATTTTGCCCGAAATTACCAAAAATAATGAAGCTTCACAACTTTTTTAGGAAAATTAAGCAAAATAATAGCTGTATGATATAAAAAGGTTTTTAGTAGAGAAGAGTAGGAGAAAGGGTAGTGTTAAGACTCCTCCTCTCCCTCATCAGTGCGATAGTGTTCTTCTTCTCCTTTGAGTATCTGTAGATAATTTTTGTAGCGAGACCATGAGATTAGGTCATTTTCCAGAGCAGTTTTCACAGCACATTTAGGTTCATCAATATGTAAACAGTTATTGAATTTGCATTCCGATTTTAATCTGAAAAACTCAGGAAAATAATCTGTAAGTTCTTCTTTTTCAATATCAACCATTCCAAATCCCTTGATGCCAGGAGTGTCAATGATTCTTCCTCCAAAATCCAAATCGTACATTTGAGCAAATGTGGTAGTATGTTGTCCTTGCTGAAATTGCACCGAAAGAGCTGCCGTTTTCAAATTTAGTTCGGGTGCAATGGCATTGATGAGTGTACTTTTTCCTACCCCTGAATGCCCTGAAATCACACAGGTATTATTTTGCATTAATTCCTTGAGTTTGTCGATGTTTTTATGAGTAATTGCCGAAATTCCAAGGCATTCATAGCCTATTTGTCGGTAAGTGGCTGCTAAATATTTTATTTCGTCAAGTTCTTCTGGGGTGTAAGTATCTATCTTATTGAATAGCAATATTGTACGTATGCTATATGCTTCTGCTGTAACCAAAAATCGGTCAATAAAAGCGGTGAGAGTAGGAGGATTATTTAGGGTTACCACCAAAAAAGCAATATCAATATTGGATGCGATGATATGTGTTTGTTTAGACAGGTTTACAGATTTACGGATGATGTAGTTTTTTCGTTCATGGATATCGAAAATAACGCCGTTACCCGATTTTTCAAGTTCAAAACTAACGCCATCGCCAACCGCGATGGGATTTGTGTTTTTGATATCTTTAATACGGAATCTTCCTTTGATACGACATTGGTAAAATACACCGTCCTCTGCTTTCACTGAATACCAACTACCTGTTGATTTATAAACAACTCCATTCATTTTTAATCTACTTACTGTATGTTTTTGCTGACAAAAATAAGGATTATATTTTAGTTTTACATATATTCTTGATAACTTACTTTTTCTACAAATCCTACAGTTTTCAAATTTTGTGAACTACTGTTGTTTTGTTTGCTGTATTATATTATGACCAAATATATAAAATAAAAAAAGCCGTCTCACGACAGCTTTCATTATGATAAATAGAGAAAATAATTATTTTTTCTTTAAAAAATCGTCAACCAACTCAGGAGCCATGACGCTTTCAACGAAAGTGTAAGCACCTGTCTTAGGAGATTTTACCATTTTAATGGCTTTAGTTAATTTTTTTGATTTTCCCTGTAATGTTGCTACTGTTTTCTTTGCCATAACCCCTTATTATTTAATTTCTTTATGAACAGTTACTCTTTTCAAGATAGGATTGAATTTTTTAAGTTCTAATCTATCAGGTGTGTTTTTCTTATTCTTTGTTGTAATGTAACGAGACGTACCTGGCATACCTGACTCTTTATGCTCTGTACATTCCATAATTACCTGTATTCTATTACCTTTTTTAGCCATTGTACTGTATGTTTTATATGTTAAAACGACACACTATTAAATGTATCCGTTACGTTCTACTTCTCTTAAAACTGCTGAAATCCCTTTTTTGTTGATGGTTTTGATAGCAGATGTTGACACTTTCAATGTAATCCAACGATCCTCTTCAGGAATGTAAAAACGTTTTGTTCTTAAATTTACGTTGAATTTACGTTTTGTTTTGTTCATTGCGTGAGATACATTATTCCCCACCAATGCTTTTTTTCCTGTTAGTTCACAAACTCTTGCCATTTTTCTCTATTATTATTGTATTGTCCTTACTATTAAAATCAGGGTGCAAATTAACGGACTTTTTTTTAATCTGCCAAATTATTTTCAATATTTTTTGTACTTGAATAGGGTGATTTCTTCATTCCCTGAAGCCACCAAAGTGTTTTCATCAACGAATAACAGACTGTGATATCCTTTTTCTGATATTTTTTTCCAAGTTTTCCCGCTATCGACTGACGACCAAATTCCGTTGCTGGATGAAGTAGCTACAAGTCCCTTACCTTCACTGTTTGGGATATATCGCACACAACTTATGTACCCAGGAGAGGAAGTTTCGTCAATTACTTGCCACGTTTTTCCGCCGTCCGTGGTAATAGCTCCACTTTTTGCTTTTAATGTTGGATTTTTATAATCTCCTCCCATTACAATTCCATTATTTTTGTCGTAAAAGCTTACCGAAAAGGCTCCCTGTGAGGGGGTTCCCTGTACAATCGGCAGGTTTGTTGATTTCCAAGTGACTCCCTTGTCTTCCGATGAAAATATACGACTCTTTGAACCTCCGGTAATTACCCAAATCAGGTTCTCCACATTGGCGATATTGGAATTACTTGCGGCAAATAAAGCCTCACCTACTGCTAATTTTGGAGCTTGATCACATGATTTTTTTTGCCATGTTTTTCCTCCATCGTGGGTTGTGAGTACAGACATGCAATCATCAGTGGGGTCACCAACCGCAATTCCAAACTGATTGTCAAGGAATAACATACTGTCGTAGAAAGCTTTCTCATGAGTTTCTTCATACATTTTTTTGAAGCCATCCGATTGTGTGCTGAAAAGCATTGCAGGGCTGCCTACCGAAAGCATATAAAAATCATTTGTTGTAGCTGCTACCGAACGATACTCTACATCTAAAAAATCCGTTTTTTCCATCGTGAGGTTTTGGGTGTTTATGAAACCCAACACACCCCCTGAACCTGCAAACCCAATATTTTTATCCAAGAGAACCATAGCTCGGACACTTTTTCCTTCCAAAGAAAACGTGTGTCTTTCTTTGATTTCAATTCCTTGTAAGTCATTGTTTTGATTTTGACAACTTATCAAAATCATACAACATATAGCATATAAAAATCTCTTCATTTGTAAGGTTTAATATTCCGTGATTGTAATGCTCTACTTGTTCTTTAGCGTAATGTTTTTTATTATCTCAGCTCCCCCTTTACTGAGTATTTCTTCAGCACATTGTTTTCCAAATTCATGGAAATCAGTTTCTGATATGGCTTTTGAAACGCTGATTTTTTGTTTGCCGTCCAATGAAAACAACGCTCCTTGAAACATGATTTTGTTTCCTTCAAAATGAGCAAAAGCTCCTATGGGAGCGGTACATCCGCCTTCTAAAACACGTAAAAATTGTCGTTCGATGTGAGTGCAAATATCGGTTTCTTGATCATTTAATTTGGCAACTGCTTCGCATGAAAAAGAATCGTCTTCGTTGACTACTACCACCATAGCTCCTTGTGCAGGGGCGGGAATCATCCAATCCAAAACGACGTGATTTTCAGGTTTTTTGTCAATACGTTCCAATCCTGCAGAAGCAAAAATAGCTCCGTTCCAATTGTTGTCATTCAATTTTTGTAACCGAGTGTTTACATTTCCGCGTAGGTTTACCACTTCATGTGTAGGGAAGCGATGTAACCACTGTGCCTTACGGCGTAAACTGCCCGTGGCAATTGTAGCTTCGGGATTTTCTAAAAACAATGTATTTTCTTTAAAAACCAGAATATCATGTACATTAGCACGTTTCAATACTGCTTTTTGTACAATTCCTTTGGGGAGTGCGGTCGGCACATCTTTCATGCTATGTACTGCAATGTCGACCTGCTTTTTTAACATAGCTATATCTAAGGTTTTCGTAAAAATACCTGTGATTCCCATTTCATACAGAGGTTTGTCTAATATTAAATCTCCCTCTGATTTTACAGCAACAATCTCAGTTTCATAGTTTAAGGCGTTTAGTTTGTTTTCTACTAAACGTGCTTGCCACAGAGCAAGTTCGCTGTCTCGACTCCCTATCCGTATTTTTTTGCTCATTACAATGGTTCTAATTTTGCTGACAAAAATAATAAAACTTTTGGGATAATCATCACATTTTGATAGAGTGCCTCTTTACATGAAAATAAGGTTTGTCTGCTTGAAAACTTTGTCCTCAAAAAAAGAAGACTTAAGCGTCAAAATTAATATTATGAATAAATATTTAAATCGTTGATAGTCAATTATTGGCGTTTTTATTAAAAATATAAATTCGAAAAAAAAATAAACATCGATGTAAAATTCAATAAATATGTTTATTTTTGTGCCTTTCACAACTATGGTTAAATATTCATATAAAAATGAGAACAATACAATTCAGAGAAGCTATTTGTGAGGCGATGAGCGAGGAAATGCGTCGCGATGAATCAATTTACTTAATGGGGGAAGAGGTTGCCGAATATAATGGAGCTTATAAAGCATCAAAAGGAATGTTAGATGAGTTTGGCCCCAAGCGTGTTATTGATACTCCAATTGCGGAGGCTGGTTTTGCTGGGATTTCCGTGGGAGCGGCCATGAATGGAAATAGACCCATAGTGGAGTTTATGACTTTTAACTTCTCGTTGGTGGCTATAGACCAAATTATCAATAACGCTGCTAAAATGCGCCAGATGTCGGGCGGTCAATTCAACATCCCGATTGTTTTTCGTGGGCCAACGGCTTCTGCAGGACAATTAGGAGCAACGCACTCACAGGCGTTTGAAAATTGGTTTGCAAACACTCCAGGGCTGAAAGTAGTTGTGCCTTCAACGCCCTATGATGCCAAAGGTTTGTTGAAAGCTGCTATCCGTGATAACGACCCAGTGATTTTTATGGAGTCAGAGCAAATGTACGGAGATAAAGGTGAAGTTCCTGAAGGTGAGTATGTATTGCCATTAGGTGTTGCTGATGTAAAACGAGAAGGGAAAGATGTAACTATCGTTTCTTTCGGGAAAATTATTAAAGAGGCGTTTGTTGCAGCCGATATTTTGGCAAAAGAAGGCATTGAATGTGAAATTATTGATTTGCGTACCGTACGTCCAATGGATAAAGAGGCTATCTTTAATTCTGTGAAAAAAACCAATCGCTTGGTGATTTTGGAAGAAGCTTGGCCTTTCGCGAGTGTAGCTTCAGAAATTACTTACCAAGTGCAAGAAAATGTGTTTGATTTCTTAGACGCTCCTATTCAGCGAATCACAACGGCTGATGCTCCCGCCCCTTATTCACCAGCTTTGTTGAAAGAATGGTTGCCGAATGCAAACGATGTGGTGAAGGCAGTACATAAGGTAATGTATAAATAAAACTTTTTCTCATAATAATTAAATTTTAAGTTACTTAAAAATCTTTGTAAGAGTTCCTTACAAAGATTTTTTTTGGTTGTATTACTATGAAGATTATCAAGTTAGCTTCCGTAGATTCGACAAATGTTTTCTTGAAAAAAATGGTCAATTCGGGAGAGGGATTGTCTAATTTTTTGACTGTTTGGACTCCGAATCAAACGCAGGGAGTCGGGCAGTATGGAGCCAAATGGATGGCTGAACCCTACAAGAATTTGACCTTTAGCGTGTTATACATACATGAAAATTTCGATTTGGAACGATATTTTGTTTTGAACATGCTTACGTCAATTGCCATTGTAACTACACTAAAATCTTTAGGTGTTCCGAATTTACACATCAAATGGCCGAATGATATTTTATCGAATAAATACAAAATTGGAGGCGTACTTATTGAAAACATCATACGTGGTGGTAAAATAGAAAAAAGTATCATAGGTATTGGATTGAATGTGAACCAAACTAATTTTGAAGGACTTCCGAAAGCTAGTTCATTGAAAAATGAAACAGGTAAAAGTTTTGATATAGAGGAAATTATAAATAAAATTGTAGTTAATTTACAACAAACGTTTTCTCAGATAGACTTCTCTTTTCAGGAGTTGTACCCAGCGTACAGAAGCCATTTGTTTCGATTAAACGAAGTTTCGGCATTTCGTCCGCAACAGGGAAGTGATTTTTCGGGTATCATCCGTAGGGTATTGCCGTCTGGAGAGTTGGTAGTTGAAACCGAAGAGGGTGAAAAACATTTTTCACTCAAAGAAGTACAGTTGTTATATTAGTCCGTTTTTTCATCTGCTTCATAATTTAGATTTATACAACGTGTTGCTTAAGAAAAATGCCTAAAGTTACGAAATATATTTTTCTCCCTTTTAGGCATTTATTTCACTGAGATAACTTGTCTTTTTCCTTTTACTTCTTAGTTTCACTATCTCCTTTTCCCTGATTGTTTCTTCGTTTTATAGTGGTATTGGTCGTGTCAATCACTTGTTCCACAGCGTTGGCAAGTGAACTATATTGCGTAGGGTTGGCGATTTTCATTGCGATGAGATACGGAATGAGTTTCCCATTGACAGCAGTACATCGCCTTTTTTCAGAGATTTAGATATGCAAAACTCCTCTAAATCCGATTTCTCTATCCGGCGGTCGGGAACGGTTGATTGTATGTGATCGATAAACTTTTGCATTTTATTTTGTTGAATTCTTCCATACTACGGTTTTTCCCATATTGTAATACTTTTTCTCAAAGCTATACGTCCAAACTTTGCCATTTGCTGACTACTGTTTCCTTTCTGCTGCTTTAATGAATATATTTTTACAGGTTTAAAGCCAATTTGTTCCGCTAATTCAGTTGAAATAAAATCTACAGGGATTACTTCACCTCCATAACGCACATTATCATTAACAAATGCTACTTTCGCACCCGATTTACATAATCGAAACAATTCGGCATAAATAAAAGACAGTTCGGTAAAATAACCGTCCACCATTCGTAAAACACCTTTATTGTTAATGTCTCCGTTGCTATTTCTTTTGGTTAAAGAATTGTTTATTTCCGATAATGTTTTATTGCTTCGGATGATTTGTATTATTTTATCAAAATCATTTTCTTTTCCCAAAGCAGTATAATACTCTTTTATCTCATCTATTTTGGATTTATTTTCAACAGTACAAGATAAAAGTTTCTGTCTTAATTGTTTCATTCTTTCATCTGTAATTCCTAAATATACCAATTCCAATGCATAAGTACGGGTATAATCGTAGCGATTACAATAGGGTGGTGAAGTAATTACACCATTTAATATGTTACTTTCTAACTTTGGTAACTCTTGAAGTGCACTGTTTTCAAAAAAATGCAAACTGGCATTATGGGGAGTAGCTGTTTTCTGAATATTACTAATATCGCTATAAACATTGTTTAACTCGTACAACAAAGATTGTTGTAAGGTTGGCAAATTGCCTTTATCGAGCCGAATAACTAAAGGTGGTTTCCCATTTTGCTTACGGTATTTTGCCGATTCGAGCATTTTTTTACTGCGATAATCCCAACGTAAGAATTGTCCGTCTTTAGCTGTATAACTCACTTTCTCTAATGAATTTAGTATGGAAAGAGTAACCAGATTTTTTGCTACTTTGGAATAGCTACTAAGACTGTTCCACTCTGTAAAAAAAGATATTTCCTTTTCCGTTGAGTTGGGGTATGCTCCATCAGTAATATTAATATAAGGTGTTCGTTTATTATAACTTTCAGGAATAGCGGTTTTTTCTATTTCAGTAATGAGTCTCTTTAATTCGAATAAATCATAATCAAACACAGATTCTTTTGCTTTTATAGCAATTTTAGACATTGGCAGAATATCAAAACCAATACTGTTTATTCCCTGCATTTTACAAACTAAACTTGTAGTGCCTGAGCCAACAAAAGGGTCTAAAATTGTATCGCCGGCTTTGATTTTAAATTCTTGTAAAAGTTTTCTGACTAAATCGGCAGAAAAACCCTCTTTGTACTTAAGCCAACGGTGCAGACTATCATTTTTACTTAACTGATAACTTACACTTTGTCTATTAAAATTATTAGAAATAACGGTTATCTCAATAAGTCTTTTTTCTAAACTTTCTCTTGCTGATTGCTGTCCGAAATTATCGGCTGAGAAATTCTGTACCTGCCATTTATCTGCTACGGCCGGCATTTCAAATAAATTTAATTGTTCCATAGCCTATAATTTTAAAATCCAATCACAATAACCGACAAGCTGCTTATCAATGGTCAGGTTGGCTGCATTCGAAAGTATTTTATTTTGTAACTGCGTAAAAATTTCTGTTGCCATTTTTTTCTCAATAGCTGCAGCAACAAACGAAGTTTCAATTTTTAGATTTTGCTTGGCAAATGATTCGCGAATACGATTTAATGCCGTATTGCCTGTTTTCCAATGCTCATCGGCTCCGGCAGGGTCAATGCCGCCTTTTAACTCGCCTAACATTACTATTCTGTGGGGTGTTTTTACGATTTCTCCATTTGCATAAATTTCAGTATCAGCATTAAACAAACAAATATCAATATTGTTTTTAACAATCGGTATATTCAAATTGAATGCCAAAACTCGATTTGCTCCTGTGGAATTCTTCCACGATAACGCTTTTAATTGCTCTTCAATAGAAAAATCATTTGTCGGTTTGTTTTCCCATTTTTTACTCTTGTTGTTGAGCCATTGATAATTTGTATTAGAAACAGATAGATTTGATAAAAGCGCTCTGACAAGTTTTTGTTGTGCTAATGCACCAACTATGTTGCGCATTGATCCACCCAACGAATCGCCCCTGATCAGCAAATATCTATAAACAACTTCATCTACAAAATATGTTCCCACAGGTTCGAGAAAATTTTCAATTAATCCTAAAATTGCTTTCTCTTTATCTCCCTCATTAAAGTAATTTAAAGCTTTATCAGAAAGTCCCGCAGCAGTAAGAAGTGCAGGTTTAATCTCTGATATATTCAACAAATCTTTGGCTGTCTTTGCTTTTGAAGCTAAAATTTTTAGAGATTTCGCACTTTCAATTATTGGCGTTGAGCGGCGGTTTTTTTCCAAAGCAAAAGCAATAAATCCTGCACGAGTTTGTTCTCGTGAAGTTACTAAGTCTTCTGATTTTATAATAACATGGTTCATTTCAATATATTTTATTTTCCATAAAACAAAGGTAATCTTTTCCCTTTTTATATGTTGCGAAAATCACAGTCGACCAGATGGTCGTTGCCCATTCCGACGGCTTGCATAAAAGAGTGGTAATTTTGATGCTACTTGCTCTTAATTTTATCAACCCACTCTCTAAAATGTTGGTTTTTTGAATAAATATTCCGCAATCCGATAATTTCAGCAAGTAGATTTCCGTAAGTAATTTTATTATAACCTATGATTGTATTTTCTAATCTATGTGAAGGACTTGTCAATGGTGAATCATTAATCATTTCTGGGTCTGGGAATTGTTGTAATATTTTTTGAATTTCATTTTTTTTGCATTCCTCATCACCGAAGTTTTTATCAAAAGCTTCATAATTATTAAACAACATTGCTTCAAATTCGTGTAATTGCAAATAAGGAATAAACCTATCTTTAAATGAGGAATCAATATCATCTCTCATTGCTTGTTCCAAAAAATCTACTTTTTTGCGAATATCGTTTATGCTATTAGCTTTCCATTGTTCTGGAAAAGTATTCGCCTTACGACCGTAATAATCAATCATTGTGGTTACAATAGCAGATTTTTGAGATTTTAATGATTTTTCGACTAAGTTTTTTATTCGTTCCCAATGGCAATTACCCTTCAAATCTCGAGGTGAAATACTGTAATTTTCATAACCTAAAAATTCATTAAGTAATTGACAAAACTCAACTTCGGTTTCTCCCTCGCAAATAATTATTATTGTCTTCATCATAATTAATTACTTAAAAAGGTTGCCCTGCGTTTATAATGTTTTGTTTCCACATTTCCCCAATGGTGTAATCATCTAACCAAATAGACAATTTTTCTCCACTTAGCCTTTGAAATACACTTTCTCCGTTTCTATTATCCACAGCAATAATATCTTCAGCATTAAAATGATTGATAAGTTCCACAGATTGAGTTGCCATAATTACTTGACATCCTTTTTGAGAAGCCGATTTTGCAAGCCCCGCTAACTTTGCAATAGCAAAAGGATGTAATCCCAACTCTGGTTCATCAATAATCAGCGTTTCGGGAAGTTTTGGTTGAAGAAAAAGCGTAGCCAAGGCAATAAACCGAAGTGTTCCATCAGATAAATCGTAGGAGCTAAAAGTCTGCTCACTGTGTTTATTTTTCCATAGTAATCGAATATTTCCACTTTCATTAGGAATCAATTGAAAGTCCAAAAAATATGGAGCAATAGATTCTATCGTTTTGAGAATTCTATTATAAACAATAGGTTTAAGTTCTTTAATTTTAAACAATAAAGCCGCTAAATTGCTTCCATCGCTATATAAGGAATAATAATCAGAAGTAATATTGGATTCTTTATGAAATGGAGCGCTTTTTCCCGTGTCGTGAAAGTGATATTTTTTTACTTCAAAAAGATACTCTTGTATATATTTTGCTCTTGGTAAAGTATTAAAATATAGATTAGACTCTGAATTGAAGTTTGAAATATCAATAGGATTATCGTAATAAGGGTTTCCTTCGTACCATAAACCTTCTTCTTCGAAAACAAACTGCCCTTGATTATTACCTAACTTAAAAGAATATCCATTTCTTTCAAATTCAAGATGACACGCTATGCTTTGGGTTATTTTGGTTCCTTTGTGTAAGAACTTATCCACTCCACCATTAAGAGCTACATATCCCCCTAAATTTTTCCGATAAATATTTTCTAATAATGTAAAAAAAGACAGGAAATTAGACTTACCGCTTCCATTTGAACCTATTAAAATATTCAAAGGTGCTAATTCTAAATCTAATTCTTTTATGGATTTGTATCCCTTTATTTCTATTCTATTCATTTTTATCGAAATAACCAAGTCACACTGCAAAAGTATAATAAATAGTTTTAAAAAATGATGTTTTTAGTAAAAATTTATACTTCAGAAAATTCAAGCGCTATATTCAACTCCAAATACAATTTTTCACACACTATTTATCACATTTAAAAGAAAAGGCGAAAAAAACTTCTGCCCTTTCTTTTAACTTTATCCTTTATACTTTTTCCTATTACTTATCCTTTTAGGTTTTTAAGGCTTTGTTGAATCGTTTCAATCTTCGCCAGTGCGTCGGCTTGTTTTTTGCGTTCCATTTCCACCACTTTTTCGGGAGCGGAGCTGACAAATTTCTCGTTGGAGAGTTTTTTCTCCACCGAAGCCAAAAAGCCTTGCGTATATTTGAGTTCCTCTTCGAGTTTTTTGATTTCCTCCTCTACATTGATGTTGCCCTGCATCGGGATAAAATACTCGTTGGACTTCACTCGGAACGAAATCGCCCCCTCTACCTTTTGGTTAACATATTTCAGTTCAGACAAGTTACCTAATTTGGTGATAATCACATCGAAAGTCGTTGCCGTTTGTTCGTTGTTGAGTACCGAAAGAGGCATTTCTTCCTTAAACGGAATGTTTTTCTCTTTTCGAACGGTTCTGATGCCCGAAATTACTTCGGCAGCGGTTTCAAATTCGGCTAAAATCTGCTCATCGAATGAAGTTATTTCAGGATATTTTGCCACAACCAGAGCCTCCTGAGGTTTTCGCTCGGTGATATGTTGCCAGATTTCCTCCGTGATAAACGGCATAAACGGATGCAACAATTTGAGGTTATCTTCAAAAATGGCGATAATTTCTGCAAACGTTTTTTGGTCAATCGGCTGTCCGTAAGCAGGTTTTACCATCTCCAAAAGCCACGAACAGAAGTCGTCCCACACCAATTTGTAAATTTTCATCAAGGCATCGGAAATTCTGTATTTTGCAAAATCGTCTTCGGTTTCGGCAAGTACCTTTTGGAACTTATTTCTGTACCATTCTATGGCAATTCGGTTGTTTTCAGGCTGATTAGCTTCCGAAATTTCCCAACCTTTCACGAGTCGGAAGGCATTCCAAATCTTGTTGGCAAATCCGCTACCTTGCTGACAAAGTGCCTCATCGAAAAGTAAGTCATTTCCTGCTGCGGACGATAATAAAAGCCCCACACGAACACCGTCCGCACCAAAGTCATCAATCAATTTCAACGCATCGGGCGAATTGCCCAATGATTTAGACATTTTTCGTCCCTGTTTGTCGCGAACCAATCCAGTGAAATAGACATTGGTAAAAGGTTTTTTTCCTTTGAATTCGTACCCTGCCATAATCATTCTCGCCACCCAGAAGAAAATGATGTCAGGAGCTGTAACCAAGTCGCTCGTGGGGTAATAATAATTGTATTCTTCGTTTTCAGGGTCTAAAATTCCGCCAAAAACGCTCATTGGCCACAACCACGAAGAGAACCACGTATCGAGAGCGTCTTCGTCCTGTTTTAAGTCATTAGTGGTTAGGGAATAGTTATTAGATTTTGCTTTTGCCAATTCCAATGCTTTTTCTTTGGTTTCGGCAACTACGAAATCTTCTTTTCCACTACCATAATAATACGCCGGAATTTGTTGTCCCCACCAAAGCTGACGCGAAATGTTCCAATCGCGGATATTTTCCATCCAATGGCGATAGGTATTTTCATATCTTTTGGGGAAGAAATTGATTTCTTCACTTTCCAAAACTCCGCTGATAGCAGGTTTTACCAAATCTTCCATCTTCAAAAACCATTGGTCGAGTGGGCGTTGTTCAATAACAGCCCCTGTACGCTCCGATGTGCCGACTTTATTAAGGTAATCTTCCGTTTTCAGCAATAAATCTTTTGCTTCGAGTTCTCTAACTATCTCTTTGCGAACCACAAATCGGTCTTTTCCTTCGTAATGCAATCCGTGATGATTCAGTTTGGCATCGTCGGTAAAGGCGTCGATGATTTCGAGTTTGTGGCGTTCGCCGATTTCGTAATCGTTTTTGTCGTGAGCCGGAGTGATTTTCAAAGCTCCTGTTCCAAACTCAATATCCACGTATTCGTCTTCGATAATCGGCACAACACGATTAACAATTGGCACAATTACTTTTTTGCCTTTCAGATGTTTGTAACGCTCATCGTTGGGGTTGATACAAACAGCAATATCTCCAAAAATTGTTTCAGGACGCGTGGTAGCTACTAAAAGATATTCCTCTGAACCTTCAATTTTGTATTTCAGATAGAAAAGTTTTCCGTTCTGTTCTTTATAAATAACCTCTTCATCCGAAAGTGTGGTTTTGGCTTCGGGGTCCCAATTGACCATTCGGTATCCGCGATAGATGTATCCTTTATTGTATAAATCGACAAACACCTTTATCACTGAAGCATAAAGGTCATCATCGAGGGTGAATTTGGTTCTGTCCCAATCGCACGAACAGCCGAGTTTTTTGAGTTGCTCAAGGATAACACCACCATACTGATGCGTCCAATCCCAAGCGTGTTTGAGGAATTCCTCACGTGTAAGGTTGGCTTTGTCAATGCCTTGTTCTTTGAGCTTTGCCACTACTTTGGCTTCGGTGGCAATAGAAGCGTGGTCGGTACCCGGCACCCAACAAGCATTGAAGCCTTTTAGCCTTGCACGGCGGATAAGTACATCTTGAATTGTGTTATTGAGCATATGCCCCATATGCAAAATTCCCGTAACGTTTGGCGGGGGAATTACAATGGTGTAAGGCGTTCTTTCATCGGGAGTTGAGTGGAAGAAATTGTGTTTCATCCAGTATTCGTACCATTTGGCTTCTACCGAATTGGGTAAATATTTTGAAGGGATTTCCATGAAGATACTTTCTTTATTTTAAGTGTTAATATTGAGTGTTACAAAATCTGAGTGCAAATATAAAACATAATTGTTTATTTAAAGAAAATTTTTATCTTTGCCCCACGTTTTTAATAAATATGTTTGAGGTGTTCTAGGTGTCATATTTAGCGTTCTATTAACTATGGTTTATTAAACTTTTAACCGAAAAATACAAACCTTGGCATGTTTATTGATGATAACAATGATATAGATAACTAATTATTTTAATTTTTTGTACCATGAAAAAGTTTTTAACATTTTTATTCGTAGCTACGTTTGGTCTTGTAACTTATGCACAAGAGGCAACAGCTGAAATCACTTTCACAGCGGAAGAAATTGATTACGGAACAATCAAAGCTGGAAGCGACGGAGTGCGTGTTTTTGAATTTACAAATACAGGAAAAGCTCCTTTAGTGATTGCTAACGCTACTTCAAGTTGTGGATGTACAGTCCCTTCTTTCCCTAAAGGAAAGCCAATTATGCCAGGAGAAAAAGGGAAAATTGAGGTGAAATATGACACAAATCGTGTTGGCCCAATCAGCAAAACAGTTACTATAACTTCAAACGCTAAAACAAAACCAGTTGTGGCTTTGCGAATCAAAGGAACTGTACAACAATAGGCTTTTCCTATAAAAACATTTGTTGAAACTATCCAAGAAAGGGTGTTTAATTCCGTTAAGGAATTAATTTTGTAAGACATTCTTTTTTGGGTAGTTTTTTAATTTCATTAAAAAGATCTGATTAAATTTCCTTTTTTTGTGATAGTTTCATTTTTTTACCCTATTTTTGCCACCGATTTAACGATATATATTTTTATTTTACAATACCATTATCATAGTTCTTAAAGTTATGCTCACAAGAAGACATGTCAGAGTAAAAGTAATGCAATCCATTTATGCGATGGAGCTAAGTCAAAGCCAAAATTTAGACAAAGAGGTAAAGTTTTTGCAGCGTAGCACCGAAGATATGTACAATCTTTATTTGCTGACTTTTGCACTGTTTAAGGAACTTCACAAAATGGCATCTCAGCAGATTGAGATAGCTCAAAGAAAATATTTAGCAACCGCCGCCGAGAAAAATCCAAATAGAAAGTTTATTGATAATAGACTACTAACAATGATTGTGAGCAATGAATTGTTGGATGAAACTATTGATAACGCTCGTATGAATCGATGGGATTTAGATTCCGAATACGTTAAAATTATCTACAAGAAGATTCTCGAAAGTAAGTGCTATAATGAGTACATGGCCGAGAAAACCACGAATTTCGATAAAGATAAGGAGTTTTTAATCAATATATTTAAAGAGATAATCGCCTGTGAGGATAAATTGTATGAGTATATCAATGATTTTAACCTGACATGGACAGACGATTTCCCAATAGTTAATACCTTTATTCTTAAATTATTGAAAGGAGTTAAGGGGAATGAGAGTGAAAAATATTTCGTTCCGAAGCTTTATAAGAATGATGAGGATAAACTTTTTGCTCAAGATTTATTGAAAAAAGTAGTGTTGAATGATGAAAAATACCAAAATTACATTGATGATAAAACTCAGAATTGGGATAAAGAGCGAGTTGCCAAATTGGATAATATCATCATCAAAATGGCAATTTGTGAATTTTTAAGATTCCCAACAATCCCTGTAAAAGTAACATTAAATGAGTATCTTGAGATTGCTAAAGAATACTCAACAGATAAAAGCAACGTCTTTATCAATGGTATTTTGGATAGTTTAGCCAAAGAATTTGACGAGAAAAAAGAGTTGAAAAAGGTTGGCAGAGGGCTTCTGTAAGAAAAAGTAATAATTTTAAAATTTATATACAATGGATCCTAATTTTTCTAATTTATTAATTCCTGTTCTGATGCTTGCGGTTGTCTATTTTTTGATGATTCGCCCACAGATGAACCGACAAAAACAAGAAAGAAAGTTTATTCAAGACATGAAAAAAGGCGATAAAGTTGTTACCAAAGGAGGGATGCACGGAAAAATCGTTGAATTGACCGATGATAGCTGTGTCATCGAAACCTTGGCGGGAAAAATAAAATTTGAACGTTCCGCTATTTCCTTGGAAATGTCAAAAAAGGCAAACGCAACTCCTTCAACTGAAGCCAAGTAAGTAAATATTTCAAAAACAGAAGTTTCAGATAACAACCCTAAAAGTATTGTTATCTGAAACTTTTTTTTGTATATAATTGATTCATATGTACTTATGTCATTTCTTTTCCTTTTTTACTCTAATAAAAAACCTATTCTGAATCATACAAAATAAATCTCTGCCATTTTCTGTCTTTATTTACTTTGGTAATAGGGAAAACGCTTGTTTAGTTATTCTCTTATTTCTCTTCTATAAATGTATTGCGTTTGAATAAATCTCTTGAATTCTGGATAAAAGTTTTCATAGATTCAATCGCTTTCACATCTAAATCCTTGAAATTAGCGTTTTCATATTCCCTACAAGGTAGGACTTCGTATAAATACTTTTTATTTTCTTTTGGACTTCGGTTTACCCATACCAAGTGATATCCTGAATCCACGATATGTGTACCTTGTTCGTCTTTGAGCAATGTTAGTTCAAACATAGCTCCACCGTCAGTATTTGGTTTCCGCTGATTCGACACGAAATTTCCTAAGGAATAAACGAGTAAACGCCCGTTGTGTAATGCGTTTTTTGGATAGTAGTGCATCGGTTGTAACACATGTGGATGCCCACCAATGATGATGTCTACACCATTGTTAAACAAAAAATCAGCTATTTTTTCCTGTTCTTTATGCTGAATTTGTTGATATTCGACTCCCCAATGGATCACTACAATTAGCTGATCCAACACCTGTTCTTTAGCTTTTTGAATGTCAACTTTCATTTTTTCTAAATCAATCAAATTTACGACAGTAGGCTTAGGAATTGGCAGTCCGTTAGTGCCATATGTATAGTTCAGAATCCCTATGGTGATGTGGTTTTTGGACAGTACGAGCAGGTTGTTCTTTTCAAACTCCTCTTGATTACGAAACGTTCCCGTGTGTGCAATTTGCAGAGAATCTAATACGTCCAACGTTCTAATAATCCCCTGTTTACCTCGGTCACAGGAGTGATTGTTTGCAGTAACCAATACTCCGATACCACTTTCTTTACAAGCTACAGCGAGTTCATCAGGTGATGAAAATTGTGGATACCCTTTAAAAGGTTTCCCAGCTAGAGTAACTTCTAAATTCCCGATAACAAAATCGTGCTTTTGAAAAATATGTTTAACTTTTTCAAACACAGGAATATAATCATATGCTTTTTTTTCGTTGTCATACGCTCCTTCAATTTGAGGGCTGTGTCCCATGATGTCGCCCATAAACAACAGTGAGACGGAGTTATTTGATTCCTGTGCCTTTATTGCGAAAAAATGTAGTAAAAAGATAAAAAAAAGTTTTCTTTTCATTGTTAAGGTGATTTTTCACAAAGATAAAAAAATATATTTAAAGTAACATCTTGTAAGACATTTTATCATGTATATTTTTTTACATTTGATAATCAATGACGTAAGATGTTTTTTTAAAAAAGTTTGAAATATATTTGCGTAAAAAAAAAAAAGATTATATATTTGCACTCGCAAAACAGAAATAAAGACGTTCATAACAATAAGTGAGGAGAGGTGCCGGAGTGGTAACGGAGCAGATTGCTAATCTGTCATCGGGTAACCGATGCCTGGGTTCGAGTCCCAGTCTCTCCGCATCAATTTTTAAATAATTTTACGGGGCGTAGCGTAGTCCGGTCATCGCGCCTGGTTTGGGACCAGGAGGTCGCAGGTTCGAATCCTGCCGCCCCGACAGCTTAGAATATATTTCATTAATGTCATAGCATTTTTGAAATATATTTTTTGGTTAGAGCGGTCACGTAGCTCAGCTGGATAGAGCATCTGCCTTCTAAGCAGACGGTCGCAGGTTCGAATCCTGCCGTGATCACGGATTTTAAAATAACTCGCTGTTCTACAGCGGGTTATTTTTTTCGATTTTATTTAAACACGAAAGTAAAACGTAAAGTCTCCATATTTTACTTTTAGAAACTACTTTATCTTTTATTATTTAATTTTCGTTATAATGGAGTCTTTTTTGTTTGTCGTTAATAATTAAAGCGCCTTTTGTGGTAATGGTATTTTGTGCCATAAAAAATCGGATTGATATGGCAAAATTCCAAATCAATCCGATTTTACGAAAGGACAACCAAAAACAGGTCAATGAGTGTATTTTTTCTTGTCAAGAAGTTTTTGACGTTCTCTCTTGAATTTTCTGTGATTACGAACTTCAAATTCTATAATTACGTAAATAACCCACAACATAATAGCTCCTACAATAATATACCAATATTGAAATAGATACCATACAATACCTGTGAGCAGAGCAACAAAAACAACAATTATGCCCCAAACAAAACTACCTAAACCATTAGAGTTATCCATAACTAACAACCTTTTACCTTACAAATTTATTTCTTTTTTCCATAACATCCAACGATAACCGTACAAAATAACCTCTTTATCATCGGTAATATGCTCAAAACTTACAAGTTTGTACTGAAAACCGCATTCTTTCAGAGCTTCAAAAACATCATGCTCATTAATGGGAGTGGATGGAATTACACCCTGTACCATCATCAGTACCTGTGCTGTGCCGACAATATTTATTATTTATTGCCATATTTTTTTTGTATCTTTGTGGTATAAAAATTTGATGTTATGAAAAAGCGACATTGGTTATTACTCTTTGCCGTATTTTGGTTTTCACTGTTATACTTTATTGACTTTGAGACTTGGATAGTCCTTTCATTGCCTATTATGGTAATATTATTTATTTTTTTCTTCATACTTTGGCTATCCTTTATGCTTTGGTGGGTTTTTAGAATAGATGTTTTTAAGTAATTTGAATTATTTTTTTCATCGGGGCTTATTCTAAGCATTTCCACCGTAGCAAATTCTCCTGCGGTATAGGTTACTGATATAGGCATAAATAGGCTTCCTAACTGCTTGACGTAGATTGTGCTATACAGGTCGAACTGAGCAAAATCAATAGGCGACAGATTGAAAGTTGCTGTTACGCTTGACATTCGATCGATTAAATTCTCTATATCGCCGTAGAAAACAGATTTTAACACCCATCATCTGAGGTCTGAAAACAGGCTACCTTTGTGAAATACGATGGAGAAATTCTTTTTATTGTTAAGAAAGTTGTTCTTTCGATGTAATTAAATTACCTTTGTGGAGAAATAATAAGAAAGAACAACTTAAATATAATTAAAATGGCTTACACAGAAACGACCAGGACAGGTTATGGGCGGCGTTTGGGTAATTCCTTAAAAAACATTATCGTAGGATTGGTATTACTTGTTGCCGGTACTTTTACTTTATTTTGGAATGAGGGTAATTATGTAAAAACTAAAAAGGCCCTCAATGAAGCTGCTGCAGAAGTGGTTGCTCTTGTGGATATTAATACGATTAATCCAGAGTTTGAAGGTAAATTTATTCATGCCTCAGGATTCGCTTCTCCTCAAGATTCTATTTACGACGATCTGTTAGGAGTTAGAGAATTAGCTATTGGATTGAGTCGTAAGGTGGAATACTATCAATGGGTAGAGCACTCAGAGACAGAGACCGTACAGAATATGGGAGGGAGCGAGGAAACAATAACAACATATCACTACAAAAAAGAATGGTCGAGTTCTCCAATAAATTCTCTGGATTTTCACGATCCTGAGTATCGGAATGAGAATTTTGTCCTGGCAGAGTTGCCCGATAAGGAGATTTTGAACACTAACGTTCATTTCGGAGCTTACAAATTGCCTGAGTTTATTCTACAATTGATTCAAAATAATACTCCTGCCAAGATAAATCTTTCAAAAGAACAAAATGAAATTTTAGAAAAGGAGGCCGAAAAGGTCAGATTGTCTGCCAAAAAACGAGTTCGAAAATCAATAGAGCCTTCTGACAACGATGAAGAGCAAGAAAAACCGAAAATGACACATGTGAATGATAATGTTCTTTACATTGGTAAGTCGTTCAACAAACCAGGTGTTGGTGATGTGAGAGTTACCGTAGAAAAAACGGAACCTACAGTGATTTCGTTGTTGGCTAGTGTGAAAGGGAATTCATTTGAAATGTACAAAGCTAGTAATGGCAGAACTGTTGTGGAAGTAGCAAAAGGAGAGGTTTCAGCACAGCAGATGTTTGAAGCTGCTCATGCGGACAACGAAGAAATGACGTGGGGACTTCGTATGTTGGGAGTGATATTGATAATTACAGCTATCAGGACAATGTTTGGATTTGTTTCCATGCTGTTTAAAGTCGTTCCGTTTCTTGGAAATATTGTTGAGAAAGGAGTCTATGTTGTGGCAGGTGTTGTTGGGATAGCTTGGTCTTTGATTGTTATCGCTACGGCTTGGCTCTTCTACCGACCCGTTATTGCAATTTTGCTGATTCTTATCATTATTGGAATTTTCGTGTTATTGAAACGCAGAAAATCTAAGGAACCTCCATTAAAACAAGTTTAGATTGAAGTTAAAAGTAACGTTTAGAAATAATAAAAGGCTATCGGAAAAGTTTAATTTTTATTTAAAAAAAATAAACACCTGATAATTAATAATTTATAAATGGTTCTTGTTTTAAAATGCACTTTTTCGGACAGCCTTTTTCTTTATTGATTAATGGGGAGAGAATTATTCTACAAAATTTCTCTCACTTCGTTTTTTAGATGACTTAACGCATTTGACGAAGGTGTAGGCTTATTGATAAATTCTTTGAAAATAAATTCTGTCATAGCTTTGGAGTCCTCCAATTCTTCATCGTGTGTAGCTTTACGGATGATTTGAATAGTAGCCATTTTTGCTGCACGGATGATATTCCATAAATTTTCACTGAGATAAATTTGTTGTGCTAAATTATGCTCAAACTCTTCGTCAATTGAATGTACCAATAGCGTTTCATATTCTTTTTTCGGAAGATTTCGAGCTGGTATTCGCAATAATAGTTGTTGCGGACTTATACGCTCCAAGAACAACGTCATTCGTTCATATGCTTGTAGTCGTAAAGGTAATGAAATTTTCTGATTTTCCTTTTGAAGTAAGAAAAGACGGCGTTTTTCCTCGTTTTTTACATGTAGGTAGAAAAAGTAATACGCAATTCCGCCAACAATTAATGCAGGAATGCAAAACAGTAAAAAAGTAAACAAAGAATTTTCCATAAAGTAAACAATGAATTAATATTTTGACAAAGTACAAAAGTACTAACTAATTTTGCAATTCTAAAATTTTTCTTTCAGATCTTGGAAAAAATCCGTAAGTTTGACCCCTAAAAATGTATTGCTTTGCAAAAACGTCGACGGCAGATAGTTTTACTGATTAGTTTGTTGTTTATCAGCACATGTTGTTGGTACACTAGCTCGTTTGCTTCAAAGAAAACGGGCTACGCCTATTTCCAAACGTTTTCAATCATAGACACGCTCAAGAAAGCTAACCGACTTCTAAAAGACACTACTAATCAAAACAGACGAATCTTGTTGGATTCGCTAAAGCGAACTAAAGATACCCTGCCAAAGGATTCCCTGTCAAAAGACAGTATGTCAAAGAAATCTAAAAGTATTTTAGAGGATGTAGTCAGATATAAAGCAAAGGATAGTATTGTTTTCAATAAGACTAAAAATAGCATCATTCTTTACAATGAAACACAAGTGCAATACACCGATATTGACATCACTTCAGGGATAACCAATATCAAATATGATTTGGCGGAGGTATACGCAGGTCGTATTAAGGATTCAGTTGGAGAATTGGTGCAACATCCTGTTTTTAAGCAAGGTGATGACATTATAGAACCCGATTCCATTCGGTTTAACTATAAAACCCAACGAGCCATTATCCGTAATGCATACACCAAACAAGATGAAAATAACATCAAAGGTCAAATCATTAAAAAGGAGAATGACTCTACTTACTTCATGCAAAATGCCATCATTACCACAGCAGAAGATTTGGATGATCCTGATTACTACATCAAAGTACGAAAAGCAAAATTTGTCCCTGGAAAAAAAGTGGTTGCAGGGTTGAGTAATATGTACATAGTAGATATTCCCACACCTTTAGCAATCCCATTTGCGTACTATCCAATGGTATCGGGACGTTCATCGGGACTTATTTTCCCAACCTTCGGAGAGGCAAATAACAGAGGTTATTTCATTCAAAATGGAGGATATTACTTTGTCATTAGTGACTATTTTGATTTGGCTGTAACGGGAGATTATTTCACCAATGGAAGTTATGGGTTCAAAGCTCAATCAACGTATAAGAAGCGTTACAAATTTTCTGGAAACTTTAATTTCAGTTATGAGAATCAGATATACAGTATTCGAGGTTTGCCTGATTACAGCAATTCAATGTTTTACAACATCCAATGGACGCATTCGAAAGATTCAAAATCGAATCCAAACTCAAATTTTTCAGCTTCTGTAAACTTGGGAAGTAGTCGTTTTTATCAAAACTCATATAATCAGATTAATTCGCCTAATGTGTTGAATAATACCTTATCCTCATCAGTATCTTATTCAAAAACATTTCCATCCTATCCCTCGATGAATCTGTCCTTAACGGCATCACATTCTCAGAATACGAATACACAAAGTATTGAGATGACCCTCCCCGCACTTCGTTTGAGTATGGAACGTATTTATCCATTTGCTAAACAAGGTGAAAGTAAAAAAGGATTGCTTAAAAACTTAAATTTTCAATACTCTTCCCAAGGAGATAACCGTTTTTCAACAACCGATAGTTTGTTTTTCTCAAAGCAAATGTTCAGTGAAGCTAAAAACGGATTTAGACATTCTATACCAGTGAGTACCACCACTAAGTTGTTTAAGTATATAACTTTAGGGTTAAATTCCTCCTTGAACGAAACTTGGCAGTTTAAAACCATCCGCAGAACAGATTTCAACGCAGCTTCGGGTAGGAGTGGTATGGACACCATTAATGGCTTTGACCGTTTTTTGACCTACAATATGGGAGCGAGTTTGGGTACTACGGTCTATGGTACATTTCAGTTTAAAAAAGACAGAAAAATTCAAGCGATTCGACACGTAATGCGTCCTTCAATGAGCTATGGTTATACACCTGCATTCGATCAGTACTACGAAAATTATATTTCAGATGCTTTTGGCAAAGTTTCTCAATACACTCGTTTTGAAGGAGGTATTTACGGAACGCCGGGACTTAATGAATCGCAATCCATCGGGTTATCGTTAAGCAATACTTTAGAAGCAAAAGTGCGATCCAAAGATAGTACGGAGGTTGAACCTAAAAAGATTTCATTGCTCAATAGTTTGAATTTCAATACGAACTATAACGTTATTACAAAACAATTTAGTCCCGTTACCATGACTGGAGGAACAACTCTTTTCAATGGAAAATTGCCATTAAATTTTGGAGCTACATTCAATCCATACGCTATTGATGCGAATGGAAGACAATTGGAAACTTTTAATATTAACAATGGAGGAAGTCTTTTCCGATTAACTAACGCAAACATATCTACAAACTATTCATTTTCAAATAGAAATAAATCTGATAAAAAAACAACTGATAACAGAGCTTCGGGAGGACGTTCCGACGATTTGTTTGGTTCGTCACGACCTGTAAACGACAATCAAGTGGAAGAAAAAAAAGAAGAACCTGAGGATAAAAAAACGAAATTTTATCATGCTCGTATCCCTTGGGATTTGAACATAGCTTATTCACTTTCGTATTCAAATATGTCACGTGAAAGACGTATTTCTAACAACTCACTTATGTTTTCAGGAAATGTGGAGCTTTCACCCAAATTGCAAGTGGGAATTTCAAGTGGATATGATTTTGTGAATAAGGGAATTACATACACCCAATTCCGTTTTGAACGTGATTTGAATAGCTTTAGAATGAGTTTTCAGTTTACCCCTATAGGTCAGTACAATTCGTGGTATTTCTTCATCGGAATTAAAGCCAGTATGCTTTCGGATCTGAAAATTGATAAAAATAAAGAACCTGACCGTTTGTTGAGATAATCACTTTTTCAATCTTAAATATTTACAGAAAAACAAAGTTTCCCACAAATCAAGTTAAAAATCACATAGAGACATAGAAAAAAAACTATGTTTCTACGTGGTTTAATTATAATAGCTCTAAAAAATAGTGTTTCCATACACTTAGTCTTATTTTTTTGCGAAAATATTTGCTTATGTCGTTTTTTTTTGTATCTTGCGAGTGAAATTTAAATGAGTTTATTAACCTAATTAAAAAATGTTACCATGAAAACAGCTAAATTTTACACAAAAATGTTGTTTTATGTTGCAACAACATTTATCTTAATGGGTTGCCACGAAACTCGGAAACGTCAAACAACCGAGTCTGGCGAAAAAAAAGAAATAGCTCTTTTACAGAAAAAGGTAAACATAACTAGCTACCCTGTTTCTGGTGATTTCTCTTTGTTATCGTTCAACACTTTATATTGTGATAACCTTCACGATTTTATTCTTTCGGACACCATTACTTTTAACCATTCCGATTTGTCCGAAATCAATAATGACAACTTGGTTTCTATTGTGATTTACGCTAAATCAGATGCAGATAATATTGACTATTCCGATGTTGATAAAATGTTATTCTACGTGAGAAAAGAAGATGGATTTAGAATATTCCTGCTTGAAAACAGAAAAGAAGCTTTTGAGTTAAAACCGAAACACACCTTTCATTCAAATTTTATATCCTCAAATGATATTTTTGATCTTTACAAAATAATCAGTCCTGATTCCAAGGCACATTGTTATATGCTGCTTAATGGAAGAAAATTGCCAAAAACACTATCTACCAAAGAAAGTAGTCTTCAGCTTTTTATTTCTAAAAACAGGAAATAGCACCTGTTACATTTTAATAGTAAAATATTTAATTTCAGTAAGTTGATTAGCTTTTAAGAATAGAAAAAATCTTTAAAATCGGAGTGTAAAAACTCTCAAGAAAGACTTAAGATTTTACAAAAATAAAACTACTGCTGATGTATACAATTGATTTAAAAACAGTTAGAAATATTTAAACTGTTTATTTAGAACGCAATATGAGAATGTACTTCGCTAAAAAGTCGTGTTTTGGCGAAGTATTTTTTTGGTTTAAATGTTATTATTTTCGTAAAAAGACATTTATCATATTGTTTTTTAGGGAGTTTCTTTATCTTTGCAATTTATTTTGAAAAAGAGATGATATATGTCTGATAAAATTACTCCTTACAAAAATTCCACCGAAGGGAAAAAGAAACAAGTGGCACAGATGTTTGACTCTATTTCAGGAACTTACGATGGTCTTAACCGTGTGATTTCTTGGGGTTCAGACATCAAATGGCGGAAATTTGTTGTTGAAAAAGTAGCTGAGTTGCGTCCTCAAAAAGTATTGGACGTAGCAACTGGTACAGGAGACTTGGCAATTGCTTTAACTGAGATTGACGGTGTGAAAGTTGTAGGCCTAGATATTTCAGAAGGAATGCTCACCGTAGGACGTGAAAAAATTGCAAAAAAACAGTTATCCAATCGCGTAGAGTTGATTCTGGGAGATAGTGAAAATTTACCTTTTGCGGATAATTATTTTGACGCTGTAACAGTAGCTTTTGGTGTACGTAATTTTGAGAATTTAGAGAAAGGGCTTTCTGAAATTTTCCGCGTAATTCGTCCTGGTGGACGCTTGGTTGTTTTGGAAACCTCTGTTCCTGAGAAATTTCCGTTCCGACAAGGGTATTTTGCTTACACTAAATTTGTTATGCCTCTTATCGGAAAAGTTTTCTCGAAAGATCGTTCCGCCTACACCTATTTGTCTAAATCCGCTTCTGCATTTCCTTATGGGAAAAAGTTTAAAACTATCTTGGAAAAAATCGGTTTTGCTAACACAAAATACTACCCCAAAACTCTCGGTGGAGTTGCTACCATTTATGTAGGGAATAAATCTAAATAGCATTTTATAATATGAAAAAGAGAATCTTCTTATTGTTTTTCCTTTTTAATATTCTTATTGCCTTTGGACAACTCAAATCTCCGTTGACTAATTTGGAGAATTTTGATGAGAAACCTTTGCAATGGGGCTATTATTTCGGGGGAAATATGTTTGATTTAAAATTTGATTATAGAGATCTTCAGTACACTAACACTTCGCTGTTGGAAGTTCAAACCCACAAAATGTTCGGTTTTAACGTAGGACTAACGGGTTCTGCACGATTGATGAAATATATTGACCTGCGCCTTGAACCAGGATTGGTCTATAACCGAAAAGAAATTTATTTTTACAATATGACCGAAAAGAGGGACTATTTGCGAGATGTAAAATCTACGTATATTTATATCCCTTTATTGGTCAAATTTAGTGCTGAACGTTGGTACAATTTTAAACCTTATGTCACAGCAGGGGGGTCTATGACTATCAATCTGAGTAGCAATCAAAATTTGACGATTGATAATTATGACTTGGTTTTCCGAACCAAAACAAACGTTTTTTTCTATGAACTTGGTTTTGGATTGGACATATATACTCCTTTTTTCAGACTATCCCCATCTATCAGAGGGCTTTTTTCAGTTAGAAACGAATTAGTTCCTGACCATAAACCAGACAGCCCTTGGACGAAAAATTTAAATGGATTGAAGTCAAGAGGTTTCTTGATTAATCTTACTTTGGAATAGATTTTGCTTGTTAAAAAGTAATTAATGCATAATGAGATGAAAAGAATGATGTTAATAGCGCTGATTTTCAGTGTTTTTTTTGGATACTCACAAGATTTTAAGTATCCCATGGCAAGTCCGCGTCAAGTGGTTTCCCAGCAATTTTCAGTTACCAAAATTTCTGTGGATTATGGACGCCCCAGCGTTCGAGGGCGTAAAGTGTTTGGGGAGTTAGTTCCGTTCGGGAAAGTATGGCGAGTAGGAGCTAATGAGGCTACCAATATTACCTTTCAGCAGAATGTACTTTTTGGGGGAAAGGCCACTAAGGTGGGACGATATGCCATTTTTATTACTCCAGAGGAAAAAGAGTGGACAGTAGTGCTTAACTACGATGCAGATGCATGGGGAGCTTATAGTTACGATCCTAATGAGAATGCTATTGAAATTAAAGTTCCTGTAGAAAAACTAAAAGAGCTACAAGAATCTTTGGAAATTACTTTTGAGGGAATTAGTGAAACTAAAATTAACTTAGTTATCAAGTGGGAATACAGTAAAATTCAAATTCCGATTGAAGCTGATAAAATTGATGAAGTAAATAAGATTATTGAATTTTTGAAAGAAATAAAGCAAGTAGAACGAGATATGGGCGGATGATTAGCATCCGCTTTTTTTATGAAGTAAAGTTGCTATATCTAATTGATTATCATATATAAAATAGATATTATACCAAAAATGCTGCAGTTGTTATGCCTCTAGGAACTAAGTTATTCTTTTTTGTATAAGATGAAGTGCTACCTAAAGTATGTGGTGGAATATACCTAAAATTGATATGTGAAAAGTATTTTAAAGACTTTTGTGGTTTTCTAATTTGTTTTTCAAAGACAAAGAGTTTCCCTTCCTTATCTTGAGTCTATATTCTTCTTAGAAAGTAGAGGAAACGATTTTCTCTGTTTAAATATGTGAATTTCTTTGTAAAAGTATGAATATAGAAAGTGTCTTTTGATACTAATTGGCTCTTTTACAGATTTTTTTTGAGCCTCCTATGTAGGGCAAAAAAAGAAAAGCGATACACTATTTTTGTGCATCGCTTTTCAGTAGTTATGGAAAAAACAACATTATTTCAATTCCTGAAAATTGCGTTTGATAAAATCGGTAAGTTCTTTTCCTTTCAAAAGTCCTTGCGAAAGTCGGGCTAAATCAAAAGCTTGTTTGATGAGGCTTTGTTTTTCGTTTTCGTCCGCTGTATTTAGTATCGAGGTTGCTAAAGGCGAATTGGTATTAACCACCAAATGATACATTTCAGGGAAATTCCCCATTCCGAACATTCCGCCACCGCCCGTAGCACTCATTTCTTTCATACGACGCATAAATTCAGGCTGATTGATGCTAAAAGGTGTGCTATCGCTGTCCAAATCTTCCAATTGCACTACAAAACCTTCACTCGGAATGCTTTTTTCGATACTTTCTTTAAGCGATGTTTTTTCTTCTTCCGAAAATTTGGAAATTGTAGTATCTTCTTTTTGAATCAGTTTGGAAATCGGAGCCGAATCCACTCGAGCAAAAGTCAAGTTTTCGTTATCGTGTTCCAACTTCTGAATTAAATGCGATACAATAGGCGAATCCAAAAGCAACACTTGGTATCCTTTTTCCTTAGCTTCCTCAATGGCTGCGTGTTGCACCTCTTTATTTTGGGCGTAAAGCACCACCAATTTTCCGTCTTTGTCGGTTTGTTGGTCTTTTAAGGCTTCTTTAAGCTCCGAAAGCGTATAATATTGGTCATCTACCGTTGGATAAAGCACAAAATCCCCTGCTTTTTCGTAGAATTTCGGCTCGGAAAGCATTCCATACTCCAAAACTATCTTAATATCGTTCCATTTTGATTGAAAATCCTCACGATTTGTATTGAAAAGCGATTTTAATTTGTCGGAAACCTTTCTGGTAATATAATTTGCGATTTTTTTCACGTTGCCATCGGCTTGTAAGTACGAACGAGAGACGTTGAGCGGAATATCTGGCGAATCAATAACCCCTTTAAGCATTGTTAAAAATTCTGGAACAATTCCCTCCACATTATCCGTTACAAAAACCTGATTTTGATACAGCTGAATCCGGTCTTTTTGGATTTGCATATCCATTGATAGTTTTGGAAAATACAAAATTCCCGTTAAATTGAACGGATAATCCACGTTGAGGTGAATGTGAAACAAAGGGTCGTCAAACTGCATCGGATAAAGTTCACGATAGAAGTTTTTATAGTCCTCGTCTTGCAAATCAGCAGGTTGTTTTGTCCACGCCGGATTTGGGTTATTTACAATATTGTCAACCGTTTGATATTCGGTTTTGTAATTTTCGTCAGCATTTTCAGGACGAGGAAGCGGTTCTTGTTTGGTTCCGAATTTAATTGGAATTGGCATAAATTTGTTGTACTTATGTAGCAATTCCTCAATGCGATGTTCTTCCAAAAACTCGGTAGAATCTTCGGAGATGTGTAAGATGATTTCCGTACCCCTTTCTGACTTTTCGGCAGGTTCAAGAGTATATTCAGGAGAACCATCACACGTCCATTTAACGGCAGGAGCGTCAGTGTACGATTTGGTGATGATTTCCACTTGGTTTGCCACCATAAAAGCAGAGTAAAACCCAAGCCCGAAATGCCCAATTACACCTGCATCTTTGGCAGTATCTTTGTATTTTTCTAAAAATTCTTCTGCTCCTGAAAAAGCAATCTGATTGATATACTTTTCCACCTCTTCGCCCGACATCCCAATACCTTGGTCGATGATATGTAAGGTTTTATTTTCCTTATCAATCTTTACTTCGATGATAGGATTTCCGTACTCCACTTTTGCTTCGCCAATTTGGGTTAAGTGCTTTAATTTCAGCGTAGCATCGGTAGCGTTAGAGATGAGTTCCCGAAGAAAAATTTCGTGGTCGCTGTATAAAAATTTCTTGATAAGTGGAAAAATATTTTCCACCGAAACATTAATATTTCCTTTCATTTCTTATGAGATAATTTAATGATTAAAAGATTAAAAAAGCTCAAAAAATCAAACGATTTTTGACTTACGAAAATTGCTTTGGCAAAAAAAATACCAAAACAAAATTACTGACAAAATGTCCGCTATGTGATGTGTTAAAGTGTCTATTCTCAATAGTAAAGAGAGATTATTAAGCCTTCAATACAATGGAAACGAAACGCTTAAATTCCATTACTATTTGTAATCATTTCTTTCAAATTCTTTGATTTTCCAAAATAAACTCTTACGTTTGTAGGGTTAAAAATAATCATCTAAAATTATATAATCAAAATGAAAAAAATAGCGTTATTTTTTGCTGTGGGTTCATTTTTTGGAGCAACGGCACAAGACAATCTGATTCGTGCCGTGGCAGGGAATCAAAGTGAAAATGCAGGATTTAAGTTTACACCTGTGATTAATTTAGAACGTATGGAAGTGAAAGATCAAGGCAGTAGCGGTACATGTTGGAGCTACGCTGGAGCTTCATTTTTAGAAAGTGAAATGAGTCGTATGGGTAAAAAGCCAGTAGATTTGGCTGAAATTTATACCGCAAGAAATACGTATATCGAAAAAGCAAAGCAATATGTTCGTTTTCATGGTAATTTGGATTATGGTGACGGAGGTGAATTGCACGACATCATCAACATGTATGCAAAATATGGAGCTGTACCTCAATATATTTACTCAGGATTGAACTACGGAACTTCACGCAATGACTTTTCCGAAATGCAGGCTGTGCTCAAAGGATTTTTAGAGGGACTCGTTAAGCGTGAAAAAATCAAAAAATTGACACCCAATTGGGAAAAAGCCTTTACTGCAGCGATTGATGCTTATTTGGGTCAGGTTCCTGAAACATTCTTACATGCAGGTAAGAAGTACACCCCACAGACCTTTGCTAAAGAGGTGGTAGGTATCAATCCTGACCATTATGTGGAGATGATTTCGTATGAGGATCAACCTAAATATAAAAATGTGCTAATGGCTGTGCCTGATAACTGGAGCTTCGATCAGGCTTATAACGTTCAAATGACTGATTTTGTCAAAGTTATAGACAACGCCTTAAAAAAAGGATTTACTGTAGCATGGGCATCGGATGTGAGTGAGCGTTATTTCAGTTGGAGAAATGGTGTAGCTTTTGTTCCTGAAAAAGATTTGGATCAAATGACTTTAGATGAACAAAAAATGTTGTTTAACGCTCCGCCAACTCAGGAAAGAACTATCACTGCGGAAATGCGTCAAAAAGCATTCGATAATTACGAAACTACGGACGACCACGCAATGCACATCGTTGGACTTGCCAAAGATCAAAACGGGAGGGAGTACTACATCGTAAAAAATTCATGGGGAGTGAACAACGACCATCAAGGATATTTGTATGTTACCAAAGCATTTGTAACCTACAAAACTACTGCTATTATGCTACATAAAGACGGCGTTCCTGCGGACATCTTAAAGAATTGGAAAAATAATTAAATATATGAGAAAAATTTTATCACTTATACTCGTTTCATCAATGAGTTATTTAACAGCACAAGAGAATCTGACGTATCAGAAACCGTCAGAGGAGATTTTGCAATTAGCTGATTTTGAAAGGGCTCCATCAGTGATGATGAATAGCCAACGTACTTGGATGGTTTTTAGCTATCGGTCTACTTACCGAAACTTGGAGGAACTTAATCAAGAGGAAATTCGTTTAGGAGGTCTACGAATGAATCCAAATATAAATGCTTCAAGTAGCCTGACTTACATCAATAATTTAAAAGTACAAAAAGTAGGAAACAAACAAACTCAACAGGTGAAAAATCTACCTGAAAACGCTAAAATCGCTTATTTAGGGTTTTCTCCTGATGAGAAAAAAATGTCCTTTACACACACAACTGATAAAGGTTTAGAGTTGTGGGTACTTGACTTGGAAACGGCTACAGCAAAACGATTGAGTAGCAACTTGCTAAATGCTAATTTCGGAATGCCTTACACATGGTCGTCCGACGGTTCTTTTTTACTTGTAAGAACTTTGGTAACCAACCGTCCTGCATTACAGAGCGAAGCTAAAAGCGTTCCCAAAGGACCTATTGTATCAGTGGGAACCGGACAAGTTTCACAAAACAGAACATATCAAGATTTGTTGAAAAATAAAATTGATGAGTTTAATTTTGAAGTTTTGGTTACTTCGGAATTGAAAAAGATAGATTTAAATGGAAAAGAAAGCCTTTTTAAAGGTGCAGGAATGTATCTTTCAGAAAGTTTCTCTCCCGATGGGAACTATTTAATGATAACCGAGCTTAAAAAACCGTTTTCATACATTGTGCCATTTAATCGTTTCCCCAGAGAATCAAAAGTTTATGATGTTCAAGGAAAAGAAGTTGCACTGGTAAATAGTTTGCCTTTGATTGAAAATATGCCAAAAGGATTTTCGTCGACCCATAAAGGAAAACGTTCTATGAGTTGGCGTTCTGATAAGCCACACACGCTGTTTTTTGTTGAGGCTCTGGACGGAGGAGACCAAAACCAAAAGGCTGAGTTCCGCGATGAAGTTTTTCAGTGGGAAGCTCCTTTCAATCAATCACCTGTTTCTTTGATAAAACTAAAACAGCGTTTCAATTCCATTATTTGGGGCGATGAAGAAAATACTTTAGTGTATGAACTTTGGTACGATACCCGTAACCAAAAAGCAATATTGTTAAATTTAAAAAATAATACACAAAAGGTTATTATTGATCGAAATTATCAGGATGTTTACAATGATCCGGGTTCTCCTCAAACTATTAAAAATCAATGGAACAGATATGTTCTTCAAATTCAAAATGGGAAAACCTATTGGTTAGGAGCAGGACATACCAAAGAGGGGCAATTTCCTTTCCTTGATGAATTAGATTTGAAAACGTTGAAAAAAAATCGACTGTATACCTCGAAACTAAAAAATCAAAAAGAGAATATTATTGAGGTGTTGGACATCAAAAAAGGAGATATGTTGGTAAGTTTACAATCGGCAACGGATTACCCAAATTATTTCGTAAAGAATTATAAAAAAGGGAAAACTACACAGCTTACTTTCTTCAAAAATCCGTTTGAATCCTTGAAAGGAATTCATAAAGAAGTTATTAACTACACACGCAAAGACGGAGTTGCTTTGAGTGGTACATTGTATCTTCCTAAAAATTATGATTTCAAAAAGAAAGAAAAATTGCCTTTACTCATCTGGGCGTATCCGCGTGAATACAAAAGTAAAAACACGGCAGGGCAAAGTACGGCAAACCCTAATGAGTTTACGTATCCTTACTATGGTTCCTTTATATATTGGGTCACAAAGGGGTATGCCGTATTGGATGATGCTGCTTTCCCGATTGTAGGTGAAGATAAGCAAGAACCTAATGACACCTTTATTGAGCAGTTAGTAGCCAATGGAGAAGCTGCTATTGATGCATTGGATAAATTAGGTTATATCGACAGAAAAAGAGTCGCTGTGGGAGGACACTCTTACGGAGCGTTTATGACGGCTAATTTACTCACACACTCTGATTTGTTCGTTTGTGGAATAGCTCGAAGCGGAGCCTATAACCGTACGCTGACTCCTTTTGGTTTTCAATCAGAGCAACGAAATTATTGGGATGCTCCTGAGGTTTATAACACCATGTCTCCCTTCATGAACGCTCACAAAATGAAAAAACCTCTTTTGTTAATTCATGGTGCAGCAGACAACAATGCAGGAACGTTTACTTTCCAAACGGAACGTTATTTCCAAGCTCTTAAAAACTTGGGAGCTCCAGTACGTATGGTACTTCTGCCATTAGAAAGCCATGGATATCAAGCAAAAGAAAGCATATTGCACACCCTTTGGGAACAAGATCAATTTTTAGAAAAACATCTCAAAGCTAAAAAGTAGTTTTTGCTGAAAAGAAAAAATACTTATTCTGACTTGTAAACAATAAGTGTTTTCTGTAAAATTGCCTAAAAGATATTGTTTTGAATTAAATCCGCTATAATCAGTATGAACTTCAGGGTTTATAGTCGCTTTGCAACCAGCTGATTTTAGCAACAAATCACGAATGTAGATTTGTTATAACTTAAAAACAATTTTTTAGGCAATTTTTATTTTTGTATACCATTGTTAAAAATTTATTGAAATGATATTTTGTTCAATAAAAATATATACATTTGTGTTGTTAAACCTAAAAGCATTTGCTTTATGAGAAGTATATTTTTCTTGTTCGGTATATTTATCATGGGAATGGGATATTCTCAGAATATTTTACTTCCTCAAAAGTCAAGTTCATCAACTTTCAATTCCGATGGAAAATGGATTATTGGTGGAAACATTGGAGCTAATATTGATTCTGAAAGATTAGATATTCAAATTGCCCCACGTGTAGGTTATAGAATTATCGAAAATTTAGAATTAGGCGCAAGTGTAAGTTATACGTTTCGTAACACTAAAAGTGTTAGTATGCGGACTCTTGGTGTGGGGCCTTACTTAAGTTATGTTTATCAAGGATTTGTTTTTGGAACATCCTATCAACATTTGATGTCTTCGACAAAAGTGAAAATCACAGAAAATATTGCTAAAAGGAGTGAAAATGCCTTGTTTGTGAGTGTGGGATATCGTCATCAGATAGGAGGAAAAGCCTATGCAGAACTGGGGATGAGATATAACTTACTTTACAATAAAGATTCAAGTGTTTTTGCTTCTGGATTTATGCCTTATGCGGGAATTTCTGTTTCGTTGTAAATAGGTTTTACACACCAATCATATTCATATAATGAAGTATAAGGGATTTATCAAGACCAACTATTTGATAATCATTTGCTTCCAAATATCATCTTGTAGATAGGCTTCTTGACTTTTTTTCGGAACAATTACTACACCCTTATATCCCAACGATAGATTTACCTGTGGAGGCGTACTTGCTCGACAGATAATTTCTTCCAACGAACTACAATTGCGAAAAGCTTCCACACCTATGTAGTTTAACGTAGCAGGAAGATCTATTTTTTTTAGCTTTTCACATCCACTGAACGCCTGAACACCGATGCTATTTGTGTGACTCGATAGTTTTACGGAAGCTAAGTTCTTACAATCGTAAAAAACCCTATCTTCAATTTTTACAACAGACTTGGGTAGCTCTACTTTTTCCAAACTCACACAATTGGCAAAGGCAAAAATACCTATATAATTCACATTCTCAGCAAATTTTATAATTTTTAAACTTGTACATTCATTAAACGCACCAAATAAAATATCTGTTAGAGATATAGGCAAGTCCAAGGAAATCAAATTACTACAATTCCGAAAAGCATGCATTCCTATTTTTTCTATACCCGAAGGGAAATGTATCTCTTTCAAGCTATTACATCCTGAAAAAGTGTCATTTTTAATTTGAGTAAGGTAGGCAGGTAATCCTATCCACTCTAATGCCGAGCAATTGAAGAAAGCACTTGCTCCGAGATGTACCACAGAATCAGGGAGTTCTATCTCTTTGAGTGACACACAATGTTCAAAAGCATCATTACCAATACTTTCTAAATTCCCCAAAAAATAAACTGAAGTCAGCGATTCGCAAAAAGCAAATGCACTGGCTCTAATGTGGAGTGTTTTTTTAGGTATTTCAATGATTTTTAGACTTTTACATTCGTAAAAAACCTTAAAAGGAAGGTGTATGAGATTTTCTGAAAGAGTTACATTTGCGAGTTCCTTACATTGCGAAAAAGCTTCGTTTCCCAAAGTGGTCAATGAGTTGGGAAGTGTGATACTCTGTAATTTGAAACATGATTCAAAGGCATTATCTTCAATAGACTTCAATCCATCCCCTAAGGTAATTTCAGTCAAATTGGTGCAATATGCAAAAGCACTTTTTTTGATTTCAAAAACTCGAGATAAGTCTATTTTATTTAGGTTATAACAATCAAAAAAAGCTCTTTCCTCAACAATTTCAACCGTATTTGGAATTTCAATAGATTTTAACCGGTGACAGCTTTTAAAAGCTTCTTTTGCAATGGTTTTCACGAAATAAGGTATCACTACATGTCCATTGGCAGGGATTTTTTCACAATCACATTTTTTTAAGATATTATTTTCAATGACAAGTATTTCCTTCTCAGATTGAGCGATACTGTCAATTGAGATAAAGGATAAACAGAGTGTAAAAATGTGCTTTAAAACCCTCATTTTAAATTTTTTATGTTATATTTTCTTTCAATTTTGCTTCAATTTCAATCTGAAACTCTTCAATCACAGGCTTCATGGTGCTTTCAGGCAGATCTGCAATTCGGATATACATTAGCCCGTCTATGGCATTATTGAATTTTGGGTCAACGTTGAAGGCTACAACACGGGCATTTTGTTTGATATATTTTTTGATAAGTACGGGCAAACGCAATGTTCCAGGCTCCAATTCATCAATAATTTTGTCAAACTTATTGAGGTCTGCCTTGGTTTCGTCGAAAATAAAATCCTTATCAGCATCTTTGAGTTTAACCTTAAATTCTTTTTTAGGTCGTACATACTGAGCGATATAAGGGTCGTAGTAATTCGATTTCATGAACTCAATCATGAGTGATTTTGAGAAATTTGAGAACTGATTACTGATACTCACTCCTCCTAACAAATAGTGGTGTTCAGGATAGCGGAGTGTTGTGTGAGCAATTCCTTTCCACAGTAAAAACAAAGGCATCGGACGCTGTTGATATTCAGAAATGACAAAAGCACGTCCCATTTCAATGGTTTTACTCATCATATCGTAAAGTTCAGGTTCAAAACGAAATAAATTATGAGTGTAAAAACCATCAATGCCATATTTAGGGAATATGTATGCACCTAATCCCATTCGGTAGGCTCCTGCAATTTTTTTAGCATCGGCATCCCATAAAAACATATGGTGATAGTAAACATCAAAATCGTCGATGTCAATACATGCATTAGTTCCTTCCCCAACCTCTCGAAAGGTAACTTCGCGAAGCCTTCCAATTTCGGTCATAATATTTGGAATATCTTCATACGGAGCCAGAAAAACCTCATAATTGTTACTCTTGAAAAGTCGTAGGTCTTTTTCAGTAATAAGAGAAATTTCTTTCTCAATTAATTGAATGTCGATAGGCTCTATGATTTCTTCAGGGGCTTCTGCCGATTTATTGGACTTATTTAATACGGATGTAAGCGGATTCTTTTTCTTAGTTTTGTCAAATGTATTCGCCAATAGATAGGTTTTTTTACGCAAAAAATCAGTATAAGATTCTAAATCAGTATGCTCGTTTTGAGTCTTTACCGATATAGGCTTCCCAATCCGTACGTGAATAGGTCTTTTTCGTTGGCTCAACATTTCAGACGGAAGTTTTGCCGTACGAAGCGAATCGTTGATTTTGGCAAGTGAATAAAACAATTTACTGTTTTTTGCATGGAAATAAATCGGTATGATAGGTACTTGTGCTTTTTTTGCCAAACGCATAGCTACTTCTTCCCACTGTTTATCAACGATAAATTTACCTTCTTTTTGAGTTGATACTTCTCCAGCAGGAAATATACCCAAAGGCTTTCCTTCTTTGAGATGTTGAATCGATTGTTTAAATCCTAAAACACTGGATTTTATATCTTTACGATTTTCAAACGGATTTACAGGCATTACATAGTTTGACAGAGGTTCAATGCGTTGCAACAGAAAATTTGCCATTACCTTAAAATCTGGGCGTTTCTCTCCTAATAATTTCAAAAGCAACACTCCATCCATGGCTCCCAGCGGATGATTGGATATAGTTATGAAAGCTCCTTCTTTAGGAATGTTTTGCAAATCTTCATCTGGCATGTCATACTGAACTTCAAATTCATCCAATAGCCGATTTAAAAAATCAATTCCTTGCAAATGTTTATTACGATCATAAATCCTATTCAGTTTTGATAACCGAAGGATTTTCATCAGTAACCACCCTGCAAAAGTACCTACAAAGCCATATTTATCAATGTTGAGTGCCTTGGCAACCTCTTTCGCATTTACAAGTCCCATACGCTATGCTTAATTTGTACACAAACTACAAAGATATAAAAATATTTGAAATACCTATTGTTATGAGGTTAAAAACTTATTAAGCCAGACTTTTTCTTTAAGATTTCCTTTCTAGACAACCTATTTAAAGATAGCTTTTTGCTCATAGGGTTTGAAAAAATAGATCAAGCCAAACTGAAAAACTCTATTGCTCATATAACCATCAAAAGGAGGAATTTGTTTCATAAGATGGTTATGGATACCTGAAAACGATTCTTTGACGCTGAGTTCTAACGCTATTTTATCTGTTAAGAAAAATGTTCCTCCAATTTTTCCTTTTAGGTTACTACTATTCAGAAAAGGAACTGACGGATTATTGATTACTACGTCAAGAACTAAGCCTACATCTAAGTAAATACTACGCCATACTCCTACTTTCCATACGTTCCCGAAAGATATATAATCAATTGTTATAGTGTGTTTAGTAGTATTTTGTTCCTGAATATAACTCCCCTGTCGAGAATAAGAAGCACTAAGTTTTAGATCGGTCTCCTCCAGAAATTGATTGATAGCGAAAAAACCCATGTACATATCAGGTTTGACCCCAGTGCTACTGTGGAAATTTTCTGTCTGACTACGAAAAATGGATAAATTTAGACCTCCTTCAACTCCCCAACGCAGTGTGCTGTTATCTTGTTGAGCAATTAGCACAAACGGAAAGAAAAATAATGCACAGAATATATTTTTCATAATTAGCTTATATTTAGTTATTTAATGTAGTAGCAAACTCCAAAACGAACCACACGATTCGTTACATTACGTTCAAAGGGAATAATATCATTTTTGGTCGTGTTTTAAAAAGTATGATGGTATAAAAATTTGACAATCAGGGAATAAAGTTGTATTTTTGTTGAATGCTAATAACA
>NZ_CDOI01000056.1 GCF_000827555.1 Capnocytophaga canis | reverse complement strand
TAAGTAAACGTATGTGTACCCGATGAAGCTGTATTTCCTATCGTTAACGTACCATCCGAATTAAGTGTTACTCCAATTGGTAAATTCGTAGATGTCACACTTACCGTCGCACTCGTTGGTGATACTCCATTCAACTTGTCATTTTCAAACACTGTCTTGGTGGTCGTTCCTACAGTTTGAACTCCAAAATCATCATCAACAGCGTCGATATTCTTAATCGTAACAGTCGCCGTAGCTGTATCGCAAATACCTGTATTTGCCTTATCACAAATAGTATAAGTAAACGTATGTGTACCCGATGAAGCTGTAT
>NZ_CDOI01000055.1 GCF_000827555.1 Capnocytophaga canis | reverse complement strand
TCATTATCCAATATATTTCCACTTCCTGAAAGAGATCCGTTTTCATACGTAAATTCATCATCTCCTGTCTTGATGTTTATTACTTTCACCGTTACCGTTGCTGTATCACAAGGCGTACCGTTTACTTTTTCGCAAATTGTATAGGTCAAAGTGTATATTCCCGTAGGAACAGAATCACTGTTCACTTGTACTTTACCCGTTGCCGTGTCAATTGTTACACGCGGGTCGGTAGTGGCTATTTGTGTAATAGTTACATTGGTAGACGTTGCCGATGCAGTTCCCAAAGTATCGTTCGACAATATCGTCGTTGTAGACGTACGCAAAGGACTAAGTGCATCAACCTCTATAAGCAAATCATCAACAGCATCAATAGTTACTAATCTAACAAACGCCGTTTTAGTCGATGTATTACCAAAAGTATCTGTTGCTGTGATGGTTACCGTTATCGTATTACCTGTTACATTACACAAATCCATAGGCTTAACTGCAGAG
>NZ_CDOI01000054.1 GCF_000827555.1 Capnocytophaga canis | reverse complement strand
CCAGCCATACTCTAAGCCCTGTTTTTAAGTACCCAGGAAGCCAGAATAGTCTTGAGAAGGGAGGAAATTGCTGGGCAGCATTATGAGCATTATCAACACTTTTTTTCATGGAGGAAGTAAGTACAGGCAAAGCCAGATGAATTACGTTTAGAGCTGTGGAGGTCATTAAGACCCTGAATAATTGCTTTGATGGACCCATGCTGCCACAAAAAAAGATATAGGGGGCTGCCTTTATCCATGACATATAGCCACATCGGAGACATTTAATGATGCAATTTGAGCCCTGTGCCGAAGCTCAGTACCATATTACATGCCTCAAAGTGGTATCCAACCGTTAACTACAAATTAGAAACGTATACGGATCCCCCGGGCCATACTAGT
>NZ_CDOI01000053.1 GCF_000827555.1 Capnocytophaga canis | reverse complement strand
ACAAACCATCTTTTTATCATCATTGACAATAAAGACGGTGTGCAAAAAACAGAAAGTAGAAAAATCAGATCAAATGATGAAGGCACTAAATTTCATATTGAAAAGACAACTTATTACAAAGAGCATCAAGAAATAGATTTAATTTATGAAAATGGCGAAGTTAGTAAGATTTACGAATATTTTTACGTAAACGAACCTAAAAATTGGCAAATTTCATTTAGTTTTAATCATTATGCAAACGGAGGCACAATTAATAATTTTATTTTAATGCTTCCAAAGGAACGGTTTGAAGAAATCGCAAGAGAGAGATATTATGCAAACTATTTGGAAACATTATG
>NZ_CDOI01000052.1 GCF_000827555.1 Capnocytophaga canis | reverse complement strand
TTCTTGACGATATATCCCCATTATTTGAGGTATAGAAAAAGGTGCAGTTGCTGTCATTTCTCCCAAAATAGGAGCTTTTAAAGAAATTAATTTTGCAAACATACCACTTGTGGAACAAGATATACCGTTACAACGCCCAATAGCCTTAGGAATATAAACATCTATCTGTGGGGCTAACTCTGGTTTTAGCAAAAATAAAACAGGAACCGCTTTATAAATGGGAGTAGGACTATACTTCACTACTTTTGATTTATCAATCAAATGTCTATTGGACATATTAATCCACTCATCAATATATTTAGTAGTATAATATTTTAA
>NZ_CDOI01000051.1 GCF_000827555.1 Capnocytophaga canis | reverse complement strand
ACCCAAGCGGAGTATAGCTTTACCGTAAACGAAAATAGCAGTCTTACCGCTGTTTTCGAGGAGGGTGTTTCTACTTACAAGGTAACGGCTAAGAGCAACAACACGGCTTGGGGTAGTGTATCCCCTGAAAATCAAACCCTTAATGCAGGTCAAACGGCAAAAGTAACAGCCACGCCCGTAGCACCCCATAAATTCAAACATTGGATAAA
>NZ_CDOI01000050.1 GCF_000827555.1 Capnocytophaga canis | reverse complement strand
GCTTTAAAATAATCAGCCGTCATATGTTCATCTTCCGAACAAGCGAATACACCTAACAATGCGAGTATAAAATAAAACTTTTTCATAAAAGTGTTATTTACGTTTGAAAAACTCTCCTTTATCGCCTTTTCGATACTCCTCTAATGTTTGAATGATTAAAATATTATTATCATCAGAGAACTTATACTTATATTCACTTACCGAAGCGGAAACTTTAAAACCAGCACCTGGGTGTAATACATACAATGTATTCTCCTTTGTGTAATAATATCTCTTTCTTTCATCTTTTTCTCCTGTTTCTCGGTCTATCAAATCAAACACCCCTTCTTCGGTATATTCACTATAAAAGGATGTTATTTTCTCCTCTAAGGTATTAGGATTTACAGCCTTCCATTTCCCAAAGAAACGGCTGTCTCTTTTTTGAGATTTAAAATAATCAGCCGTCATATGTTCATCTTCCGAACAAGCGAATACACCCAATAATGCGAGTATAAAATAAAACTTTTTCATAAAAGTGTTATTTACGTTTCAAAAATTCTTTGTAATTACTTAGTTCTCCGTTTGTATAGTCTTGTAAAACCAAAATACTATCCGAATTAGAAAATTCATATCGAAATTCATATACCGAAGCAGAAACTTTAAAGCCAGAGCCAGGGTTTAACACATAGAGTCTATCTCCTTTTGTATAATAATATTCCACCCTTTTATTTTTTTCTCCTGTCTCTCGGTATATCAGATGAAATTCCCCATCTTTTGTATAGTTATGGTAATATGTTGTAATTTCCTCTTCAAATGTGTCAGGATTGACATACATCCATTTCCCAAAGAAACGACTGTCTCGTTGTTGGGCTTTAAAATAATCAGCCGTCATATGTTCATCTTCCGAACAAGCGAATACAC
>NZ_CDOI01000049.1 GCF_000827555.1 Capnocytophaga canis | reverse complement strand
ACAATATTCCAAATCCACGTTTGATAAATTTTTAATTTCCAAGTAATCAGCTCCTTTTGGGGTGTAATTTCTTTTTAGTTCGTTGTGTAAATGTCTTTTCCCCATATGTGATTCATAGGTTAAACTGTCATACACAACTTTGACATCCTCTCCTCCAATGATAAAAGGAGTCGTTAGCGTTTCTGTTTTTACAATGTTTTCAGAATTTCCTGCTACAAAAACGGAATAGCTCACTTCAACCTCAACTGCTGAACCATCTACCGATGCTAAAACAATGTAGTTATGTTTCAAGGTTTTGGATTTATTGGGGCTTTCTACTTCAACTTCAGGCTTCGTGCAACGAAGTTGAAGATTTAACGATATGCCTAACAGAACTAAGCTTCTAATAATTATCTTTTTCATAATCTATAAAATCTACTCCCCATATTCTTCAAACATTTTATTTCCATAAAAACCTTGATGCGTATTTATAAACCATATTTGCCCCGAATTGGAAAGTGTTTGATTTGAAGGGATTACTCCGTAGTGCTTAACATCATTATAGCGACTACTAATTAAACTCTCATTAACAGA
>NZ_CDOI01000048.1 GCF_000827555.1 Capnocytophaga canis | reverse complement strand
CCATCGTATCGCAAAGCTCATACTCGAAACTGTCTACTCCTGCATAACCTCGGTTAGGTGTGTAAACAACCTCATCATCCGACGGAGCATTAGTCGTTCCATTGTCATTGATAACAACCTTTCCGTTTTTAGGTTGCGTAACAATAGTCAAGGTTCCTTGCGTAGGTACATGCTCATCATTAGATACTACTTTAACCGTAACAGGTGTATCAACTACCGTCTGTTCAACATCATCTTT
>NZ_CDOI01000047.1 GCF_000827555.1 Capnocytophaga canis | reverse complement strand
AAGGTACGTATTACTATATCATTGAATACACCGATAACAACAACAAGAAACATACGAAAGGAAGTTGGTTGTATATTAAGAAGTAATAATTATAATAAAGCAGTAGGTGATGGAAAATGCTGTTGCCTACTGCTTCATCATTAACATAAATAAGTCGATATGAAAAAAAGAAATCTTTTTTCAGTGGTGATGTTGCTGTTTGCCACAATGGTTTTTGCTCAACAAGAATCCCAGTACACACAATACATGTACAACACGATGATGTTTAATCCGGGATATACGGGGTCTCGTGGTGTTGATAGTTTTTTTGGTATATT
>NZ_CDOI01000046.1 GCF_000827555.1 Capnocytophaga canis | reverse complement strand
TGGCTGCCGCATTAGGAGTTACTTCGGATGCCGTAGAACGTGCTGAAGCATTGGTCTATGCAGGAGTAGACGCAGTTATCATCGACACGGCTCATGGGCATACCCGAGGTGTGGTGTCTGTTTTGAAAGCTGTAAAAGAAAAATTCCCCGAATTGGACGTAGTTGTAGGAAATATTGCTACGGCTGAAGCTGCTCTTTATCTGGCTGAAAACGGAGCTGATGCGGTGAAGGTAGGTATTGGGCCTGGCTCTATTTGCACAACTCGTGTGGTAGCCGGTGTAGGCTATCCACAATTGTCAGCAGTTATGAACGTTGCTAATGCACTTAAAGGTACAGGAGTACCAGTGATTGCAGATGGTGGAATTCGTTACACAGGCGATATTGTCAAAGCGATTGCTGCAGGTGCTGACTGTGTAATGTTAGGTTCTCTATTGGCAGGAACCAAAGAATCTCCTGGGGAAACCATTATTTTTGAGGGAAGAAAATACAAATCATACCGAGGTATGGGATCGGTCGAAGCTATGAAACAAGGAAGTAAAGACCGTTATTTCCAAGATGTGGAAGATGATATCAAAAAATTAGTTCCTGAAGGAATTGTGGGACGTGTAGCTTACAAAGGTGAACTTCAAGAGAGTATGCACCAATTTATAGGAGGATTACGCGCAGGTATGGGCTATTGTGGCGCAAAAGACATTAAAACTCTGAAAGAAACGGCTCGTTTTGTACGTATTACAGCAAGTGGAATCGCAGAAAGCCACCCACATAACATTACTATTACCAAAGAAGCTCCAAATTATTCAAGATAATTGGAGTGATGCATAAATAAATTATCAATTAGGAAAAAGAGACTGTCAGGAAAGACGGTCTCTTTTATTTATGGGTTTCCTGTTTTTTTTGTAAATTCAGGTATAATGGACAAAAATTGAGTTGTGATTTTTATTTTGCCAATCCGTATTGTTCTTGGGAGCGAGGATTGAGTGAAAACACCAACAAACTTGTACGACAATAATCCGTAAAGGTACTTATTTTGAGGAAATTAGCAAAGAAAAAAATAAAAGAAACTCAACATAAAATTAACCGAAGACCGAGAACTGCGAAGCACATCACTAACACCTTAACTTTAAAAACTATAAAAAGTGAGTAATAACATTAGATTTTGAAGAACCTAAGAATTTATTTTATAAATTCGTGGCATAAAAAAATTGCACTTGGGGGTTGAATCTAAGTGCATAGTTATTTACTTTTTCCTTTTTTTCGTTCAAAAAGAATACTAATAAGCACTCCAGTGATGATAAGTAACACACCGAAAATCAAATTTTTTGTGAGTAATTCTCCAAAAAGAAATACACTAATACCCACTGCTACAATCGGTTCCACAGCTCCTATAATGGCTGTGGGAGTAGAACCAATATAGTAAATCGCATAGACTAAAGTCAAAATTGAAAGCACTGTTGTAATGAGTGAAAAAGCGGTCAAGTGTATTCCCATATCAACTGTCGGAATCTCTACAAAACCATTAATAATCATAGATTTAACTAAAAAATAAATATTCGAAAACAACATCGAATAGAACGTAATTTTAATTCCTGATGCTGTTAACTTTGATTTATTGACTACTACCATATATATTCCATAAATAACAGCTCCCATCAAACCGATGAACAGTCCAAAGAAGTTAATGGAAAAAGAATCAGTGTCCTTTACGCTCAGAAATCCGACTCCTAAAACCACAATCAACAAGGAAATAACGGTAGCTAATGTGATTTTTTCCTTGAAAAATAGTCCTAAAATCAATGCTACCACAATCGGATACATGAAAAATATGGTTGAAGCTATGCCTGGCGTAAGATAGTCATACGCTGCAAATAAAAACTCGGATGACAAAGCGTATAACAAACCTAAGATTTTAAAAATCAATAATTCACGAAAATTAACCTGCAATCGTTCCTTACGATATATCAAAAAACCTAAAATAAAAACACCACCAATAGCAAACCTATAAAACAAGGCATCGTCCAACGATAAGGTACTCTGTTTTATTGGAATCATGTATAGTGGAATCATTCCGTATGTGATCGCTGAAACAAGTGCTAAAATGTATCCTTTGAGTTTTAATGACATAAATATTTATATGAAAATAAAAAGAAGAAACTGTCCAAAAAGCACACCTTGAGCTAATGACTTTTTGGACAGCTCCTATAAAAATATTACAATTACATTTTTTTAAATAAAGGATTCTTCCTCACGATTAGTTAATAATCGGAAACCTTCCCCATGGATGTTCAATACCTCTACTTTTTCATCTTTTTTCAAATATTTTCTCAACTTGGCGATATAAACGTCCATACTTCTTGAGGTGAAATAATTGTCGTCCTTCCAAATTTTAGCCAATGCCAACTCTCGGGGCATCAAATCATTTTCGTGTAACGCTAACAAACGAAGCAATTCGTTCTCTTTTGGTGATAATTTTTCAGGTTCTTCATCTTTATATTTGAGGAATCTCAACTTTGAGTTAAAGAAGAAATCGCCAATTTCAAATTCAAATTTCTTGCTATCAGCCACCGTTTCCACTGCTTTTCTTTGTAACATGGAACGAATTTTCATCAACAGAATTTCAGAATCGAACGGCTTATTCAAATAATCATCACCTCCAACTTTGTATCCTTTAATGATGTCCTCACGCATCGTTCTTGCTGTCAAGAATATGATTGGAATTTTCTCGTTTTTCTCGCGTATTTCTTTGGCTAAGGTAAATCCGTCTTTATAAGGCATCATAACATCCAAAATGCAAAGATCAAACATCTCCTTTCTGAATTTTTCAAAACCTTCCATACCATTTTTAGCCAATGACACATCAAAACCACTCATTACTAAGTAGTCTCTCAACACTGTTCCAAAGTTAGGGTCATCTTCCACCAAAAGGATTCTTTTGTTTGCTCCCATGGATTTGATGTCGTACCCTCTTTCTGTTTCATCTGTCATAATATTCTATTTTTAAAGGTTATACTGATTAATTTAGCTTTCTTCGTTATGTAGTTTATATATTTGTTAGAAAAGAATCAAATTGTAGGCATTTTAATAAAAAAAGTACTACCCTTGCCTTTTTCACTTTCCACGTAGACGGTTCCACCATGGTGGTTAACAATACGTTTTACATAAGCAAGTCCCAATCCATGTCCTTTTACATTATGCAAATCGCCTGTGTGTTCACGATAAAACTTATGAAAAACCTGCTTCACAGCTTGTTTACTCATTCCTTGCCCTCGGTCTTTAACTTTTATAAGTATCTTATTTTTTATATTTTCAGTATAAATATCAATATCAGGTGGATTTGGTGAATACTTAATTGCATTTTCGATAATATTAATCAAAACATTGGTAAAATGCGACTCATTGGCTGAAATATCGCTATTTTCGGCTTCAAAGTGAGTACGAATCATTCCGCTACGCTCGTGTAACATCATTTGTACGTGTCCTATTGCAATTTCCAATAACAGATGTACATCCAAAGGTTCTTTTGAAAGGTCAAGTTCGCCTTTATCAATCCGTGAAATTTGCAAAATATTCTCTACCTGAGAGTGCATTCGTTTATTCTCCTCCCGAAGCATATTGATATAGGTCAATATTTTCTCAGGATTATTGATAGTCATCGGATTTTTTATGGCATCTAACACCAAATTGGTGGTCGCAATGGGAGTTTTAAATTCATGCGTAATATTGTTTATAAAATCCGTCTTGATCTGAGAAATTCTCCTATGAGTCAACATTTGATTCAACGTTATGGTAAAAACTCCAATTATGATTATCATAAAAACCATTGATAATGAAGAAATTACAATAACAGATGAAAACATATAGTGTTCTCGTTGCGGAAAGGTCAATGCCAACTCATAACGAGAATCCCCTGAGCTTGTGTTAAAAAGAGGCATTCGATATTCCTGACCTTTGGTCGAATCAAAATATTTGGATCGTATGCTGGATAATATATTTCGATTGTAGATCGCAAAATCAAACTCCATATTTAAATTTCGCTTATCTAATTCCTGTTGCACTGCATTTTGAATCTGCTCTGCAGAAACTCTATCCACCACGGATAATTTTTGAGAAATATTTTTTATGGATTCCTCCAACATCAGTTTCTCAATTTGAGGCAATCGACTCAATTTTTGGTAGGTTTCAATACTGGGTGCAATCTGATTGTCCAGCTCAGTAGCATACGTTATTTTCTGTTCCGTCTGCTGACTGATGTAGTTTTTGAATAAAACCGTATCGTTGGATGAAATACCATTAAACCCATTGGTCGGAAGATTATAATCCTCTTGTAAAATTCCATGTTTGTAAATGAACGTTTCTTTGGTATTTTTATTCTCCTGAACATACATAAACTCTCTCAAATGTGAATCCTTCAAAATTAACGTGCTGTCTTTTTCACGTAATTCAATAATTTGAGCTATATATTTATTCACTTCTTGGCTCTCCAAACTGGCAGTTACTGAACTGAGCACCTGTTGAATAGAGTGAGAAAAAGCCTCCTGCTGTTTATCAATTGCTGACTTTATCCAATACCCCTGAATAAGGATGATTCCTATCAGCGAAATGGTCATCAAAACAACGGTTATTATGTTCAATCTCTTATTCATTGTACAAAACTAATACATTTTTTTCTGCACCTCTAATTTTTAACATATATTTAACTATAAAATTTGGTTTATTGACGATTTCGCAACTTTTTTATTAATTTAGAATGTATTTCTTTGACTTTTAACAAAGATACTTGAATGTTTATGTTATCGACCACTTCATCAGACAATTTTATACGTTCTTCGTCCGTCCATTGATTTCGCATTCTCTCCCTCACCAATTTCTCTGTAACTTGGTCTCTTTCAACCACTCGGCGTATTCTTTCCTGCTCGGGAGCCGTTACCGTAATGATATAATCACATTGCTTATAGGCACCACTTTCAAAAAGAATTGCAGCTTCTTTAATAATATATAGAGATTTTTGCATATCTTTCCATCTCTGAAAATGTAGCGCTAATGCAGGATGTACAATATTGTTTAACTTTTGTAATTTATGTTTATCATTAAACACAATATCTGCTATATATCTGCGATTGTACTTTCCATCAATATACGCCAACTCGCCAAATTCTTCAATAATTCTTCGCTTGACCACAGGGTCAGTTTCAATAATTTTTTGTGCCTCAATATCAGAAATATAGACCGGAATTCCTAAATCTTGAAACATTCTTGCAATGGTAGTTTTTCCACTGCCTATACCTCCCGTTAGTCCTACAACCATCATATTTTTTTAATCAGATATTCTACTTTATTTTCGCCTAAAAACGTAATCTTGACACGCCTCAATGTTGTTTGTATGGTTAATGGTATCCTGCTATCATCCTGAACATCAAGATAATCAGCAATTATTTGTATCTCATCTTGCTTGATGTTTTTCAATAAATTCAAATCACCCGAACATAACACATCAACCTCTGACGGAAAGGTTTTCACTTGACTCCCCTCTGGAATATTCGTTACTTGTATAGGTAGCTTTATAATTTGTTCACTGACCTTATCCACCATCGCTTTAACCGTAATTTTATCCGTGTTGTATTGCAAAAAATCTGATTTTTTCAGAAAATGAACTGCTTCAAAAGACTCTTTGACTTCTTTTCTTCCATCCAAAATGACCACCACCTCTTGAAGAGTATCTATAGCTGTTTTAAATCCCATAACTTCGACTGAATCAGGCATTATTTCTAAATCGGTCAACTGATATTCTCGATGATAGGAAGCGTTTAAGTTAACTTTCAAGGGTAATCTTTTGGTGTATTTCTTTTCTAAATCTATATATATGGTGTCGGAGTACGTGTTTTGTATTCTGAAGTTGTTCTTCGAAATTACATTCAATTTATTGGAAATATTTTTAGAAAGTTTGTATCGTTTGTTTCCGATATACTCCAAATCATTAAAATCCACACTAAGCACTTGTCCCTGAGAATAATACTTTAACAAAGCATATCCATTACCTTCGGCTCGTATTTTAATTTTGTATTTTTGAGAAGTATTCAGAAACATGTCCTCAGGGATATTAGTAATTGCCACATCAACACTGAACTCACGATGTAGGGTTTTGGATAACCGAATTAGAGACCACAAAACTATTGATACTAACAAACAAATGACGAATGTTACTGTTCGTCGGTCAACTAAAATGAGTTGTATTTTCTTTTTTGTTGATGCCATTGATAGTGAATTTATTTTTATATTATGGACATCAAAGATACGTATAATTTGTTAAATTAGCAATTAAAAAAGGATTTTTTTCTCTATTGGATAACTAGCGGATATAATTCTTCGGGTGATAAGGGTTGTGGTAAAACTTACAGAATTTAATTTTTTACATCTGAAAAAAAGCCCAAAAAATAGATGTTTGGTTTTTGGTTGTACAACGGTTGTTCAAATTGGTAAACAAAAAAAGGACAACTACCTTTTTTACAAATAGTTATCCTTTTTTATTGTGGAGTCGGAGAGAATCGAACTCTCGTCCAAATAAGCAATTCAAAGGCTTTCTACATACTTAGTTTTTGTTTGATTTTCGTCGCGTTGCTGACCAAAAACCGCCCACAACACGCTTAGTTCCCTAAAATCCGAATCTTCAGCGGAAACCATCATCCGATTCAATGTTGACTTTTATGGTGCCTCTGTACGAACCGCCGTCAACAAGGGCTTTTCAGAGACATCTCGCTTCCCTACCTTGTAGAGACTTAGCCAGAAATCCTACTAAACTTCAGATTAGGCAGCAAGAGCGTAGTTATTCTCGCCATTTAAAAGTTTGAAATAGAGATTAACGAGCATTAATTTCATAGCTCGGTATGCTTACATTTCAATTCGACTTACTGTCAAAACCGATCGACCCCATTGGGGTTCTTTGTATGAACTTGGGGCAAAGGTACTGAAAATTTACTCTCTAACAAAATTTTTAACTTTTTTAATCTACTCTCAAAAAGTTACCTCTGTAATTTGAAGTAGCATATGACATTTCCATTAAATTTGAAAATTGGTCTGAATTTATCCTTTTATTTCAGAATATGCTGGTAAATCTTTGAGGAAGATATACTTTTTTTGAACGTAATCCACCGTACAGAAATAGTGATTCAAACCGTTAGTAATCATCAGAAAATCAGACTTTAAAACCAAATTATAACGTGCTATTTGATCAAAAGTCTTTTGTGTAATCTGAACTTGTGGAGCCTTGCATTCTACCGTAAGAAGAATATCTCCGTTTTTTGAAAAAACAACTATATCGTAGCGTTTGGATATATCATTTATTTTTAATTCTTTCTCCACATTTATAAGTGATATGGGATAGCCTTTTTCCTGAATCAGATAGCGAATAACATGTTGACGCACCCACTCTTCGGGTTGTAACACCACAAATTTTCTACGGATTTCATCAAAGATAAAACGCTTAGAATCAACTTCTTTAATCCGAAATGAATAATCATTAAAATTCAGTTTTTCCATTGTACAAAGATAGTATTTTTATGATAGATAACATTTTTATGAAAATATATTTTTTATAAATCTCAAAAAATAGTAACTTTGTAGCTTGGGTTTGGAAAACTATAATACGCGAAAAAGAAATGACGTATGTAGTAACCTATGAACAATAAACTATTAAAAATCAATATATTAACACAATGATATATAAAAGAAGTAGTGAGCTTTTTGCTCAAGCGAAAAAGGTGCTACCAGGTGGTGTGAACTCACCTGTTCGGGCGTTTAATGCAGTGGGTGGAGAGCCTATTTTTATTAAAGAAGGTAAAGGAGCTTATTTGTATGATGAGGACGGACGTAAATTGATTGACTACATAGCTTCGTGGGGTCCTCTGATTTTAGGACATGCTTATCCTCCTGTGGTTGAAGCTGTTGTCGAAAAAGCTAAAAAAGGAACTTCATTTGGAATCCCTACAGAAATCGAAATCCAAATTGCAGAATTAGCCGTTTCAATGGTGCCTAACATTGATAAGATTCGTTTTGTGAACAGCGGAACAGAGGCTTGTATGAGTGCCATTCGCTTGGCGAGAGGATATACCAAACGTGAAAAAATCATCAAATTCTCAGGTTGTTACCACGGGCATTCGGATTCGTTTTTGATCCAAGCAGGAAGCGGGGCTACAACCTTTGGAAGCCCAAATAGCCCAGGGGTAACACAAGGAACCGCCAAGGATACGCTTTTGGCAAGATATAATGATATCGAGTCGGTTAAATCCCTTTTTGAAACGAATAAAGATGAAATTGCAGGGGTAATCATTGAACCTGTTGCAGGAAATATGGGGTGTGTACCTCCAAAAGCAGGATTTATGGAAGCCTTGCGAAAACTGTGTACGGAAAATGGAGCATTACTCATTTTCGATGAGGTGATGACAGGTTTCCGTTTAGCGAAGGGAGGAGCGCAAGAAGTGCTTGATATTCAAGCCGATATTGTAACCTTTGGAAAAGTTATTGGAGGAGGGCTACCTGTGGGTGCTTTTGCTTCTCGGAATGAAATTATGAATCATTTAGCCCCTGAAGGACTTGTCTATCAAGCAGGTACACTGAGTGGGAATCCGTTGGCTATGAGTGCAGGTCTGGCTATGCTTACAGCATTAAATGACAATCCACAGGTGTTCAAAAGTTTGGAAGAAAAAACCGCATATCTACACCGCGGATTTGAAGAAGTGATGTCCAAAAGCGACATTCCTTTCCAAATAAATCGCTTTGGTTCGATGATTTCACTACATTTCAACGAAAATCCTGTTGTTGACTTTGAATCTTCGGCCAAAGGAAACATTGATCGTTTCAAAAAATATTTCCACGGAATGCTTGCTGAAGGAATTTATCTACCTCCAAGTGCTTTCGAAAGTTATTTCCTTAACGACGCTCTGAGCTATGAAGATTTAGATGTTACCATCGAAGCTCTGAACAAGTTGGTAATTAACAAAAAATTGGATTAGTTTATTTTTCACTAATGACAAAACATTTTATTTTTGACATGGATGGTGTTTTGGTGGATAGCGAACCCATGCACCAACAAATTATTTACGAAGTTTTTGAACAATTAGACATTCCTTTTTCAAAAGAATATATCGAAAGAGACTTAACAGGAATGTCTGCTGTTCCCATGTGGGAAAAGGTAAAACAAGATGCGAAACGTACTGAATCGGCAAATGAATTGTTAACTTTTCACCGTGAGTACTTCTATAAACGGTTTGAACAAATCGAAGTCAATGAAATTGAAGGAGTTAAATATGTTCTACAAAAACTAAAAGACCGAGGTTTTTTACTTTCCTTAGCATCCTCCTCATCACGAAAACTAATTGATTATTTCATAAAAAAAGTTGAGATAGCACATTTTTTTGATGTAATAATGAGTGGGGACGATGTACAATACAGCAAACCTTTTCCTGATATATTTTTGAAAGTAGCTGAAGCATATAACATTGATGCTCAATATTTTTGGGTATTGGAAGATAGCAAAAACGGTGTTCAAGCTGCCAAAAGTGCAGGAATGCATTGTATTGGTTTTAAAAATCCTAATTCGGGAGTACAAGACCTTTCAAAGTCGGACATTATCATCGAAAAAATGAGTGACTTTACGGATGATTTTATTACAAAAATAAGTAGTATTTACCGTAAATAGAATCTATGTAGTATATGAAAATAACAGAATCCAAATATTATCGACCTATAAAAATCCTACAATTGGATAGTGACGAACGTATCGAACTTTTTGATAAACACAACATACTATCGTTTAACAATCCATTTCGAACCTTGCTCAACAGTTTGATGGTATCGATTTATCTTGCGGATGAAGATTTGGTCATTCATCGTGAAAAATTGAAGCATTTTCAAAAATGTACAGACTACTACACGGTGGAGTACGCTTCCAAACAAAATGAACTTTTTGAATCGGAACAGTGTTATTTTCACCCTGATTTAGAGGCTTTTATATTGATTGATAAAAACTTATCAAATGAATATGACAACCAAATTTTTGAAGAGGGATTGTTCAAAGTAAGCCATGTTTATTACCAAAATACAAATCCAAAGGCAAAGCAAAATTTAGATACTCTTTTTTCTGAATATATTGAAAAACATATTTCAAAGGAATCAAAAGTTTCGATACTTTTGATGACCAAATTTGGTTTTGAAATCAGAACCCACATCATAAAACCATATCGCATTGATTTTGAAACTATGTACAACGATGATTTTATGGAGGTACATCATCGTGTAAAAAATAGTTTAACCAATGAGAACAAAGGCATTATACTATTCCACGGCATTGCAGGATCAGGCAAAACCAATTATATCAAATGGTTAACAAGTCAAATTCCAAATAAGAAGTTTATCTTCGTACCTACCACAATGATAGGAAAACTCACTGACCCTTCATTCATAGGTTTACTAATGGAGAATAACAATTCGGTGTTGGTATTAGAGGATTGTGAGAACTACATCGCTGAACGAACCACATTCAATAGCAATACGGACGTTGTTTCGTCAATTTTGAACATCGCTGATGGCATATTGTCCGATGTGCTGGAGTGTCAATTGATTGGCACGTTTAATTCCGATATTTCAAAAATAGATCCTGCTCTTTTGCGAAAAGGGAGACTTATTGCTGAATATAAATTTAAGGAATTATCGGTTGAAAAGTGTAACAAATATTTAGAATCTAATGATAAAAATATCAAAGTAAATAGACCATACTCCTTAGCCGAATTGACTAATATTGATGTGAAAGAATTAAAAGAAGACTCGAACCCCACTAAAATAGGTTTTGCCAAATAAAAAACTTGTATTTTTCATAAAAATTTGTACCTTTGAAAGAAAATAACACCATATAAGTATATGACTAAATACACAACCGCTGAAGAGGCTTTGAAAATCGTTAAAAGTAATGATTTTATTTATATTCAAGGAGGAGCCGCCGTTCCAAATCGACTGGTCGATGCCTTAGTACAACGGGCTTCCGAACTGAGAAATGTAACCATTGGACATATCCATGTGGAGGGCGATGCTCCGTATGCAGACCCAAAATATAAGGATAGTTTCTTTGTAAACTCTTTCTTTTTATCAAAGAACGTACGCCACACGCTCGAAGCAGGTAATGGTTCTTACACACCTGTTTTTTTGAGTGATTTACCCTTGTTATTTGACCGAAAACACATTCCTGTAGACGTAGCCTTAATTCAAGTTTCACCTCCCGATATACACGGACATTGTTCCATTGGAGTTTCCGTAGAGGCTTGTAAAGCTGCTATGCGAAACGCTAAGCGAGTTGTTGCTCAAGTTAATAAATGGATGCCTCGTGTTTTTGGAGATGCCTTTGTACACATTGACAATATTGATTATTTAGTGCAACACGACGAACCAATTTTTGCAGTGTCGCCAACCACACCCGACGAAATTGAGGATCAGATAGGAAATCATATTATCGACTTAATTGAGAATGGAAGTACACTCCAATTAGGTATAGGGAACATCCCCAACGCAGTATTGTCAAAAATGGGACATCTGAAAAATTTGGGAGTCCATACAGAACTACTTACTGAGGGAATGCTCAACCTCATCAAACAAGGTGTGGTAGATGGTTCAAAAAAGAAATCGGAACGAGGCAAAGTAGTAGCTTCGTTTATGATGGGTTCACGAGATTTTTATGATTTTGTCAATGACAACCCTTCTGTAGAATTGTTAGAAGCTTCCTACACCAACAATCCTGCAGTGATTCGTCAGCAACCCAAAATGATTTCCATAAATTCTGCTATTGAAGTGGATTTAACAGGACAAGTGTGTGCCGATTCCATTGGTACAAGACTTTACTCTGGTGTCGGAGGACAAATTGATTTTGTACGAGGAGCATCACTCAGCGAAGGAGGAAAATCAATAATAGCTTTGCCTTCAATGACCAAAAAAGGAGTTAGTCGCATCACTCCATTTTTGAAGCAAGGTGCTGGAGTAGTCACCACACGTTCGCATGTACAATACGTAGTTACAGAATATGGAGTAGCTCATCTATTTGGAAAAAATATTCACGAGCGAATTAAAGCAATGATAAACATCGCCCACCCCGACCATAGAGAAACTTTGGAAAGACAATATTTTGAAGTATTTAAAAAATAGAAAATGGACATTCAACAAATTATCGCTTATACATTAGTTATAATAGCCGTTTTTTTCTTGATACGTACTTTTTTCTATAAGAAAAAAAGAAAAAAAGGTTGCGGAAACGATGAGACTAATTGCAAATGCGGATAATTTAAAGAAAAAGTGATTACTATTAGGGTAATTGGAATGAAAAATATGAAAACATATGTATCAGTATTTCAGATAGTTTCAAACGTTTTAAGTAAAAAAATACGAAATTCGTATTTTTCTTTTAAAAAAAATATCAAATTCATTTTATATTTCAAAAAAAATTAGTACCTTTACCTTCCGAAAAAAGGACATAAAAATCGTAATGTAAACATAAAGAAATTAATTATAAACAATTTTACAAAATTCAAGAGTTATGAGTAAACCAAACACAATCTCTGTTGAAAATTACGGAATTAAAAATGCAAACGTGCGCTACCAACTTTCAGCTGACGAGTTGCACAAAGAAGCTATCGCAAAAGGTGTAGCTGAAGAAGCTAACTCTGGAGCTTTATCTATCAAAACAGGGAAGTTTACAGGACGTTCTCCACAAGACCGTTTCATCGTAAAAGACGACATTACAAAAGACCGCGTATGGTGGGGAAAAGTAAATATTCCTTTCGATTCAGCAAAATTTGATGCTCTTTATGATAAAGTAATGGCATATCTTTCTGGAAAAGAATTGTTCGTTCACGATGGATACGTTTGTGCTGACCCTAACTATCGTACAAATGTTCGTACTATTGCTGAACTTCCTTGGAGTGCACAATTCGTTTACAATATGTTCCTTCGTTTGGAAGACAGCGAAGTAGAAAACTTCAAAGAAGAGTGGTTGGTAATCAACGCACCAGGATTCTTGGCTGACCCAGCTGTTGACGGAACTCGTCAATCAAACTTTGCTATTTTGAACTTCACCAGAAAAATCGCTTTAATCGGTGGAACAGGATATCCAGGAGAAATGAAAAAAGGTATTTTCTCTGCACTTAACTTCGTACTTCCTGTATTCAAAAACACAATGCCAATGCACTGTTCTGCAAACGTTGGTAAAGATGGCGATACAGCGATTTTCTTCGGACTTTCAGGAACTGGTAAAACAACGCTTTCAGCTGACCCTAACCGTCACCTAATCGGAGATGATGAGCACGGATGGACACCTGAAAACACAGTATTTAATTTTGAAGGTGGTTGCTACGCAAAAGTAGTTGATTTGACACCTGAAAAAGAGCCTGAAATTTTCGCAGCTATCAAAAAAGGAGCTATCCTTGAAAACGTGATTATGCATAACGGAGAGGTTGACTTTGCAGATACTTCAATCACTGAAAATACACGTGTTTCGTATCCAATTCACCACATAGCTAATATTCAACCTGGTTCAATAGGTAAAAATCCTAAAAATATCTTCTTCTTAACTTTTGATGCTTACGGAGTATTGCCTCCAATCTCTAAATTGACTCCAGAACAAGCTGCTTATCAGTTCGTTTCAGGATATACTTCAAAAGTTGCAGGAACAGAGGTAGGAATTACCACACCGCAAAAAACATTCTCAGCTTGTTTCGGAGCAGCATTTATGCCTCTTCACCCAGCTGAATATGGAAAAATGTTGGCTGAAAAAATCGAGAAATCAGGCGTAAACGTATGGTTAGTAAATACAGGTTACAACGGAAAAATGAAACGTTGCAGCTTGAAAGATACTCGTGCTTTGATTACTGCTGCCCTTACAGGAGCTTTGGACAAAGTTGAGTACAAAGAGTTACCAATTTTCGGATTTGGAGTGCCACAATCTTGCGAAGGTGTTTCTGACCAAGCTATCTTGAATCCTGAAAATACTTGGGACGATAAAGCTCAATTCGCTGCTAAATCAAAAGAATTAGCGGAAGCATTTTTACAAAATTTCAAAGATAAAGGATTTGAAGAAGGAGCTGATGCACAAGTACTTAAGGGAGCTCCAAAATTGTAATTATTTAAAAAATAATAAAATCCAAAAGGCTACTTTTGAAAGTAGCCTTTTTTGATTAGACACTTTTGGAAGTTAAAATAGCATCTGAAACCTCACTGAAATCTACATTCAACCGATTTCTAAGTTTCTCTCTTTTACATCATTTTCAGCAATATCAAGACTCTGTTTTTATCACTTAGCACAAATCCCAAAGTCAATCGTTCTAGGGGTAAAATAACTGTAAATATTTGTTTTAACTTTGAGACAAGTAAAATTAATTCATTACTAAGCACTTTGAGTTAAAAACATATTCTTCTCCCTGTATTTTTATTTACTTCTACAAAAGGTTTCTAACTAAGAAAAGAATAATTTACTATTTTCAAAAAAAAATAAAATGTTTGCTTGAAAAACAATAGTTTTGACCTCCTCCCCCATCCTTTAATAAATCACAACTTCATTTTTTCGGAGAAAGGAAATAATAGAACTAAAAAAATAGATTATAAAATAAATTTAGCAGTTTAATAAAACACTGATTATAAACACCTTAAAAATAAACTATAAAAAAAATACAAAAAAAATATTTTTTTTCTTTCAAAAATATTGCAGGATTAAAAAATTGTTGTACCTTTGCAACCGCAATGAAGAAATAAGTTCACCTGCAAAAAATATTGGCCCGTTCGTCTAGGGGTTAGGACGCCAGGTTTTCATCCTGGTAACAGGGGTTCGATTCCCCTACGGGCTACTTATTCTTAGAAATACTTATAATTTATTGGCCCGTTCGTCTAGGGGTTAGGACGCCAGGTTTTCATCCTGGTAACAGGGGTTCGATTCCCCTACGGGCTACAAAATATGATGGTTAAAAAAGTTATATCATATAACAACTAATTAAGAAAATTATAATATGGCAAACCATAAATCAGCATTAAAAAGAATCAGAAGAAATGAAGCAGCTCGATTACGCAATCGTTACCAACACAAAACAGCTCGTAATGCGGTTAGAAAGTTGCGCGCAATGGAGAATCTTGAAGAAGCAAAAGAAGCTCTTCCTAAAGTTGTTTCTATGATTGATAAGTTAGCTAAGAAAAATATCATTCACGCTAACAAAGCTTCTAATTTGAAAAGTAGCTTATCAAAACATATTAATAAGTTAGCTAAATAGTCATTTAGGTTTTAGATTTATCACTAAAAGCCAGGCTTATATCCATAAGTCTGGCTTTGGTGTTTTCTTTTATATTTTACAAGATTATGAAAATATTCTCATTTACCTTTGCAAAGACTACTTTGAAATCCTTATTTTTGAAAGGAATCAAAATATATGCTATAGGATTTGTTCTTTTAATCTCATGTGATAATAGCACTGAAAAAGAGCAACTTCCGAAAGAATATCAAGTGAAAACAGTTAATTTTGAAGAATTTCGTGTAACTGATATTTCTCCGAAATCTACTCATGACCTGCAAAATTGGCAGTCATTTCAGTCTCTGATACAAGTTATCGTTAGTATGGCTCCTACAAAAATTAAAAATACCGAGAATTTAGTTTCAACAACACCTGATTCACTGCGGATTTATCAGCGACTTTATCCGAAAAATACAAATGTAATTTTAAAAAACGCTTTTGTGGAACGGGATTGGCGAAGCTTGGAAAATAATACCATAGATACTATTTATCGTTTTGAAAAAGATAGTGAAAGTGAGTTTTCTTTTGTTCAATGGGATATGTTTTTGGTTAAAAATGTACCATATACTCTCTCTGTCTTTGTAAAAGGAATAAACCAAAGTGAAATAGCATTACTTTTTTTAGATGAGCAAAAGGAATTACAAAAATCTAATTTTGAGCTTAATACAGAAACTCACAACAAAGCAGGACGAAAACTAAACTTATCGGATGATTGGAAAGAATTACAGTTACAATTTACCCCTGAACAAGGAGCTACGTACAGCATACAAATTCTTTTCAATGAAGATGCTAAAAAAGGAGAGAATATCATTTTTTACAGACCTACCTTGCAAGTTCCTCCTGAATATTTTTCAAAAATACATCAATTTTCTGACAAAATCCTAAATCAACAAACAAATGTAAAAAGCTCTTATTTTTCATTGTATTTGTGGTTAACGCAATTAGATGAGGAGCTAAACCAACTTTTGGCTGAAGATAAATTCCCTGAACCGATCAATTCTCTTGCCATCAAATCAAGATTTAGGTTATTTCAAACTCAGATCAAGGAACTGGCTGATAATGTAAAAAACAATTCTGATTTTGAAGAAACTGCAATCAATCAGCATATTGATAAAATTAAAAATACGTTTAACGGACTTATTACACGAATCAATAGTATCTATGAGAGTGATTTAGATGACCAAATGAAGTATATTCATTCTCAAATTGACACAATGCAATCTTTATTCCCAATGAAAGATTCATTAAGATTTGAGCATTTTACACCAATAAAAGAATGATTTTAGCGGAAAATAGGAATAAAATTGTTAAACTTCACATAAAATTACGGTTTTTGAGTCTGAAACATTGTTTACGTTAAATATATTATTACCTTTGTGCTGTTAACTGTATATAAAAAAAGATACTTATGAACAAAACAGAATTAATTGATGTAATCGCTGCTGATGCGGACATCACAAAAGCGGCTGCTAAAAAAGCTTTAGAGTCTTTTTTCTCAAATGTAGAAAAATCCTTAAAAAAAGGAGATAAAGTGGCTATCGTAGGTTTTGGTTCTTGGTCGATTGCTAAAAAGGAAGCAAGAGAAGCGAGAAATCCAAGAACTGGGGAGATGATTAAGGTTGCTGCTAAAAATGTAGTAAAATTTAAAGCAGGTTCTGAACTTTCTGATGCGGTAAACTAAATAAAGTTTTATGCACAAAACAAAAAGGATTTCTAAATTTTGGAAATCCTTTTTGTTTAGATATAAGACTGTACTAAAATAATAAAACAAAAAATACTTTAGAGCTATCATAATCGCCTCAGCGTGTAAAGTTTATAGAAATAAGTCCTACAAAGCTCATTCTACAGTCACAATAGGTACACTGACTATCCTTTGGTCAAAAATACAGTGGATTTGGATATAAAAAATCGTAATCCAATTCTCGAATGACTTTTTCAGAAGTAACTATCTTACCATAAGCGGATTCAAGTGGTAAGTGAATGCCTGTTTGATGATTGATAATTTCTTGTTTTGTAGGATGTTTGGGAGCTACAATATTGTATGTTTTGGAATGCAACCCAAATGTCATTATTCGCTCAATAACTCGGCAAACATCCTGATAGTGAATGTGATTTACCTTTTGATGAGGTTCCGAAACGACATATTTACTTAAATATCTATCATCCCCCATCAATCCTCCTAAACGAAGAATATTTATCTTTGGAAATTTATCTTTCAGATACTTCTCTACAAAATATAATTCGGGTTGCAAGTCTGGAATTGGGAAATTCTCATCAATAGTTCCATTGACTGATGGATATATCCCCACAGAACTTGTAAAAAACAGCTGTTTATTGAATCCTTCAATAAAATTGCAAATATTTTTAAGTCGATTTTGCAATATTTCGACAGATAATCTACGTCCAAAAGGTATTGCTATGATAATACTATCTAAATCGGACAAAACTTGCCACTTGCCTGGAATAAAATTATCAAAATCGACTTCTAAACAATGGTAATAGTTGTCTGTAGATAGATTTCTTTTCGTCCTGATTGTCACATACATACGATGCTTGTCTGACAAGTGACTCAACAACCGCTCCCCTAACCAACCACAACCTATGATTCCTACATTCATAATTTTTATTTTTTTGGCATTAGTAAAATTTTTGTGATGACCTTTCAAAAAAATAGTCCTTATAATTTTAGTGATTTTAGTTTATTGAAAGCATATTTGTGAAAATTTGTGTGTATTTGTGGTTTGAATTTGACCACAAATGTACAGAATGAACACAAATTTTTAAAAATCAAAAAATACAGATTTAATAATCTTCACAAAAATTTTAGTATAGCCATTTTTTTTTATTTTTTCAAGCATTTTATTATAAATACTTTTTATTTATTTTTGAATAAAATTCTGTCGTAAGTTTAGTAAATATTTGCGGCAGAACAGTGTGCTTTATACTTATTTTTTATTCTCAACTATCTAACAACACATATCTATGGTTTATCTAAATTTATATTTTTACGAATTTCACTACCGTTTAACCTGCAAAAATTCTTTCCCTTACAAAACTACTTACCGTAAGCCGATGGACACCCAAAATCCTACCGATGGCGGAGTAGGAAACCTTTTTATCTAAAAGTTCTTTGATTTGTTTTTCTTGCCCTGTGAGTTTAGTTTTAGAGGATTTTCTACCTTTGGGTCTACCGAGAATTACCCCTTCGGCTTTTTTACGTGCCAATGCCTCTTTGGTTCTTTGAGAGATAAGATTTCGCTCTATTTCAGCCGAAAGACCAAAAGCAAATGCCAAGACTTTAGAATTAATATCACTCCCTAATCTGTAATTATCTTTAATTGTCCAGACTTGGATATCTCGGTTCATACATTCATTGAGTATTCCCATAATCATCAATAGATTACGCCCTAAACGTGATAACTCTGAACAAATAAGAATATCGCCTTTTTTCATTCGTTTGAGGGTAAATTTTTCCTCTTTAAAAAATTAATTAGAGTGCCTCTTGCTACGCCTAATTTTTTGCTGATATATACTTGTGATTTTCCATTTTTCTGATAGTTTTTTATGATTTCTTCTTTACCTGATAGTTTAACTTTTTTAGATAAAGCACCTTTGGGGCGACCAATATGGATGCCTTCTGCTTTCTTTCGTGCTAATGCTTCTTTAGTTCTCTGCGAAATCAAATTCCGTTCAATTTCAGCTGATAAACTAAATGCAAATGCTAATACTTTTGAAGAAATATCACTTCCCAAACGATAATTATCTTTTATTGTCCAAACTTGTATTTCTTTTTTCATACACTCATTAAGGATAGACATTATCATTAATAAATTACGTCCTAAACGAGAAAGTTCTGAGCAAATTAAAATATCATCTTTTTCCAATTTATCCAATAATTCTCCCAACTTTCTTTTGTCAATATCCTTTGTACCACTAATGGTTTCTTCTATCCAAGCATCTACATTTATTTTTTCTTTTTCACAAAATTTCTCAATTTCAAACCTCTGATTTTCTACTGTTTGTCTGTCGGTACTTACCCGAATATAGCCATACACCATAAATTTATTTTTTTGCATTATTATACTAAAAATTGTACACATATAGTGTCGGGTTTCTTAAAACA
>NZ_CDOI01000045.1 GCF_000827555.1 Capnocytophaga canis | reverse complement strand
AGCTTATCACGTCCTTCTTCGCCTCTGAGAGCCTAGGCATCCCCCATACGCCCTTACATAACTTATTGCGCTTGTAGTTGTTTTGCAATAGCAAAACATACCTCGTTCTCTTTGATTCTTTTATTCTTTCTCGATTTAATCAATCTTATTTGATCTCTCGTGTTTTTTATCCCAATATGTCAATGAACTCTTTATAGCTTTCCGCTATT
>NZ_CDOI01000044.1 GCF_000827555.1 Capnocytophaga canis | reverse complement strand
ACTAGTATGGCCCGGGGGATCCGTTAGCTATCGTTCGCGAGAAAGTTAGTAGACACACAGGACCCAGGCGTGCAAGTCAATTTCAGCTGACTACACCGATTCTGGTTAAAAGAGCCTATGGCCACCCTTATTTTAGAGAAAAAAAACCACACCTCTAATGTGTTGGGCACTAGAAAAAGCTAACTACCTAGTCCGTTTCTGGACGACTTCATTGGGAATAACATACCCCCCACTGTGATTAAGACTGGCACTGTCCTAATGCTTTCTTCAATAGGTTTGGCTCATGTGTGATT
>NZ_CDOI01000043.1 GCF_000827555.1 Capnocytophaga canis | reverse complement strand
GTGATATTTCCATTTGTATCCAAAGCAGGTACATTCGAACCCGTAGGATTTTGGATATTGCCGATAGTTACCAAAGTAGTCGTAGCCGTTTGCGTCCCTACCTTGTCATTATCTAATACGTTACCCACAGTTTGAGTTACCGTGGTATCCGTGATTGAGTAAGAATCATCCGTAGCTACTACTTTCTTAATCGTAACAGTCGCCGTAGCTGTATCGCAAATACCTGTATTTGCCTTATCACAAATAGTATACGTAAACGTATGTGTACCCGATGAAGCTGTATTTCCTATCGTTAACGTACCATCCGAATTAAGTGTTACTCCAATTGGTAAATTATT
>NZ_CDOI01000042.1 GCF_000827555.1 Capnocytophaga canis | reverse complement strand
TTCTTGACGATATATCCCCATTATTTGAGGTATAGAAAAAGGTGCAGTTGCTGTCATTTCTCCCAAAATAGGAGCTTTTAAAGAAACTAATTTCGCTGGCATATCACTTATGGAACAAGATATACCATTGCAATACCCAATAACCCAAGGGACATAGACATCTATCTGTGGGGCTAACTCAGGTTTTAACAAATACAAAACAGGAGTCGCTTTATAAATGGGAATAGGGCTGTACTTCACTACTTTTGATTTATCAATCAAATGTCTATTGGACATATTAATCCACTCATCAATATATTTAGTAGTATAATATTTTAA
>NZ_CDOI01000041.1 GCF_000827555.1 Capnocytophaga canis | reverse complement strand
ATGAAAAAGTTTTGTTTTATATTCGCATTATTGGGTGTATTCGCTTGTTCGGAAGATAAAGATATGACGGCTGATTATTTTAAAGCTCAACAACGAGACAGTCGTTTCTTTGGAAAATGGATATTTGTTGATTCTGATACATTGGAAGAACTTTCAGACTTTACACGTAACTATATTGAGGATGGTGAGTTACAATATTTCTATCTTACGGGAGAACCATATTATTCTCAAAAAAAATATTATTACACAAAAGGAGATAGACTCTATGTATTAAACCCTGGCTCTGGTTTTAAAGTTTCGGCTTCGGTAAAAGAATTTCGA
>NZ_CDOI01000040.1 GCF_000827555.1 Capnocytophaga canis | reverse complement strand
AGCTTATCACGTCCTTCTTCGCCTCTGAGAGCCTAGGCATCCCCCATACGCCCTTACATAACTTATTGCGCTTGTAGTTGTTTTGCTATTGCAAAACATACCTCGTTCTCTTTGATTCTTTTATTTCTTTCTCGATTTAATCAATCTTATTTGATCTCTCGTGTTTTTTATCCCAATATGTCAATGAACTCTTTATAGCTTTCCGCTATT
>NZ_CDOI01000039.1 GCF_000827555.1 Capnocytophaga canis | reverse complement strand
ATAGTAAGCCGTAGCCAATGTAGCTACCACTTCCGATTGTATGGCTTGGTGCGAAGCAATACTTGATAATGTTCCTGCGTAATTGGCTTTCTTTTGGGCATTGATTTTTCCCCAAACATCGGCTTCCCACGCCGTGGTAGCTGTCAAATCCCATTGACGCAGGTGGGTTCTTTCCCCTGAAAAGTTTCCTGAGGGGGTGTTTAAAGAAGGACTTGTATAGGTGTAACTTGGATTCAGACTTAAAGTAGGCAGAAAAGCATATTTACTTTGTAGCAATTGTGCTTTTGATTTCTCCATATTTTGCCACGCTATGCGTATGTCCAAATTATTTTCAAGGGCTTGTTCAATGTAGCCTTGCAGTTTGTCATCGGTGAAGATAGTTCGCCACGATACGCTACCGGTACTGATGCTATCGGTGGGTAGTTGGTCGGTACGATAAAGGTTTTCTGTAGGCAATTCGGTACGTATGTAGGGTTTTCTACCGGCACACGAAGCCAAAATGAGAAGCCCTCCTAAGGCAATTATCCCCTTTTTTATTTGTTGTTTCATAAGGCTAAATAGTATTAAATACGATATTTTTTTAATATTTATGGGTTTTACATCTTCCTAATTCTCTTGAAAGGAGGAATTTTGTAATTTCTCACTTCCTTAAATCTTCCTTTGAAGGAGGTGTCCGTAGGACGGAAGATGTTTTTAACCCTTGTAATTCAAAATTATTCAATAGGTTTTATAAGGCTTTGACTTCGCTCAGCGTGACAAAGGTGTTGTTAAGTTGAGTAAAATCGAAACTTTTATAAAAGCAAATGGTTTCTAACATTTCTAAAATATTGTTTTTTAGGGCTTAGGGTAGGGTAGTGGGGCAAACAATAGAAATTATTTTTAACCGCATTTGGGGTTTAAAATCACAAAAACAAAATATGCTGTAAGTCCATTACAGCATATTGGAAGATGAAGCATAAAAATTCGCTACATAAGTAAAAGCAAGCGTATTGAAAAAAGCATCACTTTGTTATTCTCCTGAATTTTCAGTGGCTTTTAATTGGTATTCATTCCGTCTTTACGCACCTTTTGTCCTTGCCGTAGCTTGTAGGCGATGGTGGTATCGGTAATGAGTTTGTTTATGGAATGCACAAACGTTTTGTTTTCTTCCGATGGCGAAGCTACCGAACTGACAAAAGCCTTGGTGATGAGGTAATCATAAATCTGATTGGTTTCCTTACGCAATTGCCCAATACGGATTTGAGGAACTGAAATTTGGCTATCAGCCCGATTGGCAAGTAGTTTTTTGTACTTGACATTCAGAGCGTTTAGTTTTTCAACGGCTTCTTTAATCCCTAAAGTATTCAAGTGAGGTAAGTTTGCCTCTTTGGTAAGGTCCGTAATTAAGCCCTCAATGTTTTGTGTCTTCTGTCGGATAGGCAAACTCTTAATTTTGCTGTAAGGTTTGGTAGCATTGTAGAGTTCGGTACCTGCTTTACGCCGTTTTTCAATGGGGTTTTTCAGTTCCGAACGGAAATTCATTAGCAAAAATGCGATGATTTCATTACGTTGCTTATCAATCTCTGAAAGCTCTTTGGTTTCACTACTGATGCGACTCTGATGAGCGGCATCGGTAAGCAGTTCAATGTTGCTTTTAAATTGCTCAAAAGCGGTGTCGGCTATGCCAAGCTGTTCCAAACCTGCCTTTTCAATCAATTCCTTAGTAAAACTTAAAAACTGAGTGTACTCTGCGTTGTTGAATTTTCCAAGGTTTACCTCCTTAATTTTTAAAATCATTTCCATAGTTATGCGTTTTTAAAATAGTTAAATATACTTTGCCTTCCGTGTATTTGAGTTGGAAGGTGTTACAAATTTAGCTCAAAAAACGATTGCTTAGCATTAACGAAAAGTTAAATTTTGAGTAGCTACTCGTTTTTAACGTTTTGTTATAAAATGATTTAGCTTCTGTTTAAGTAACTATGGTTTTTGCTTGAACTATTCTTTTATAAGTGCTAACTAAGGCTGTTTTTATGTTTTTAAAATCTGCCCAATAAGCCCAATAAACAGTATTTTAAAGAACGTATGAGGTGTTGTTTTGTGTCTGTATGGTAGTTCGTACCGATATAAATCTGTTTTACGCTTGGCTTTCGTGTTGTTTTTCTACGGATTTAATCCCTACTATTTTTTCTTGTAGGTGTTGGAAAACCACGAAAAGTACCGGAATGACAATCAGCCCAATGAATGTACCCAACAAAAGCCCTGTTACCGCACCTGTGGCTACCGATCGGTTACCTGCTGCCCCCACGCCACCGGCAAATACTAAAGGTAGTA
>NZ_CDOI01000038.1 GCF_000827555.1 Capnocytophaga canis | reverse complement strand
TACAATCGTTTTACCTGTTTTGCAATCGCCTGTTTCTGTGTCGGTATGGGTTACCGAAATTTCAGTAGTGCCATCACAATTGGAAACCTGTAATTTGCTTTCTGCTTGGGGTTTATCCTTTTCGCAAGACAAATTCACATCAGTTGGAAAATTGAGAAACGTAATAGCTTTCGGAACATCTGGCGAAGCTACTTTAATAGTACGACTGTAAGTTTGAGTATTGCCAAACTCGTCTGTGGCTATCCAAGTATCGGTAATGACTTTACCATCAGCACTTTGCGTTCTATTTTTGGTGACCTGTACCGTTTTTACACAATTTTCATCTCCTACAACTTTCCAAGAATTATGGTACTCCTGATTTCGAGGGTCAGATTCTGTTGTTATGACAATTTTTCTCTGTGAGCAACTCTGAAAGCAATTGTCAGTAGCACTTAAATCAACCAAAGGAGGAACATCAGTAGAATTTGCCACCGAAATATTTTCGGGTAGTTTTCCGATAAACGTAGGAGCTTCATCATCTGTAATGGTAATTCGTTGTGTCGCTGAGATGGCTTTTCCACAACCTTCCGCTTTATAGATACGAGTAATGATTTTTTTACCTCCCTCAATTTTTTCAGTCTGGGTGTGACTTACTTGTGCCGAAGAACAGTTTACCACCTTCAAATCCACGACCTGAGGAATTCCGTCTTTACAAGAAAGTTGCATATCAGCAGGGAGATTCTGAAAATAAATATCCGTAGCATTCTTATCTACAATGATTTTTTGAGTAACCCTCACAGTATTGAAAGTACCATCTCTTGCCTCCCAAATAACTGAAACAGATTCGAGTCCATTGCTTCCGAACTTATAATCGGGGGAAATAGGTCTTCTCCATTCCAACTTATTTCCACAATTATCAAAAGCTATAGGAGGAGTTTCGACATAGGAATAAGCTTCAAATTCATTATTCACAATAATATCCTGAGGGTTTGTTACCAAAATTGGCGATGTATTATCATAAACAAAAACCAATTGGGTGTGTTCAATGGGTTTTGCCACAGGGTCAGTAACTCTCCAAGTGCGTTTGAGAATGTAATTGATATGATAATCTGATTCCATTCGGGTTTGGGTAAGTTCTATCGTAGGAGATTTCCCGCCTACAACCTGAACATTAGGTAGCGTTTTATCAAAAGTAGCCTCGCAATGATATACTTTATCCTGCGGAAGGACACCAACAAATTGCAAAGGAAGTACGTCTTCTTCTATAAAGATATGCTGCACAAAACTTGCTTGATTTTGGCAATTATCAGTTGCAGAAAAGGTACGTTTGATAAAATTTTCTTTCCTTTCATCGGTGTATTTTAGATTTACAGCTTTATCAGAACAGGTTGTCACAGCCGTAATTGAATAATTTTCAGGAATATCCTTTTCTTTTACATAAATGGTAGGTTCAGGCAGATTTTCAAAAGTAATTGCAGAAGGTGTAATTTCAAATCCCCCATTACTTGGGTTATAATCACTAACAGCGTAAGCAATATGGTCAAGTACTTCTATTTTGATAAGTCCATTACCTCGATTTCCATTTTTTGTTACTTTGATATGTGGCATCGTAAAGGTAAACGTTCCGTTGTTATCTGTTTCAGAAACAATGATATGCTTAAACGTCTGCCCAAAATCATCAGAGAGTAAAATCCGAACCTTGCTATTTTCTCCAAAAATAGATTTATCTACATTCCAACGTAACTCAACTTGCTCACCTGCTGAATATGTCTTTTTTAAATCTGAGGCAATCACAAACGGCATTCCATTTTTTACCTCTATATCGGTTTTCACCATATCGTAATGCGTGGCGTGGGTTTCGTTGGTGAGTGCCTCCTGACCTAAAATTCCGTCACTTGCCGCCAACCAAAAACGATAAATACCTTGGGTTGAGAAAAAATGGTCTACAGTTCCATCTTTTTTATATTCTTTCTGAAAACGTATCACATTGTTATAACTTGGTTTTGCTGAATAATACAGTGCATTAGACGGATTAGTTCGTAAGCGAATATCGGTTTGATGAGCCGCATAAATGAGTTTATCATTGTCGGGATCCGAAGCGTTAATACGAAACTGAAAATACGTATTTTGTGGAATGACGTATTTCTTTTTTAATTTTGAAGCATCAATTACCGGACGACGATTTGAAGTTTTAATACCATAAATCGGATTTTCACCTCGGGCTAACATTACCTTTTGAGTACGCTCCTTATCCGAAAAATACACAGAACTGTGTGTCAGTCCTCTTCGTATGGAATGCACACTATACAGCGTAAAAAAATCACGAGGAAAACTATGTCCATACCCCATAATAGACCTCCCTCTTTCAGGTTCTACCTTACCTGAATCTTCCCCTGTGGCAAAGGTATGGTCAGCTCCGAACATATGCCCTAATTCGTGGGCTACGGTACTGGGGGCGGGACGACCTATTACTCCATCAGCCTTAGTATGTGCACTATGGGCAGCTTCCATAGCAGCTTGTCCGTTAACACGTGGAAGAAATGTAACTATCAGACCTACATCATATTTATCAGGAGCTATTACTTCGTTCATCGCTTGAGTACTTCTCTGATTTTGAAGCATTTGATACCCATAACGATAATTTTTTAATATTTCTTTTCCAGGCGTATCTCTGATAAGTGCCTCATCATCAACGATAGTAAACTTCACAGCAACGGCACGTACATAAAGCTCGTTGGCAAAAGCCTCAGTCGCAGCCCAAAATCTTCGTACTTCTTGTTTATCTTTTTTGAAATGATTTTGGAATTGACTATAATTGATGAGTAAGGCTAACCGATAAATGCGTAAAACTCCATCGGTATAAATTTGGATATTATCCAAACAATGATTATCCAAAAACCCATTGGCATCGGGGGCACATTTATTATTTTCTGTATCAGGCGATGAAGGTCTTTGTGTGGTGTGGTTATGATTTTCGCCACAGCAAACTCCGCATTCGGTTTGGTTTTCATCTTCCTTAGTAACAACTACTTTCCTTTTTTCAGAAGTTATTTTGTAAGTATTTCCATCGTAATTAAAATTTCCCGACACCGAAGTAGCGTCTATCGACAGCACCCCTATAAGCTCATCTTCTTTGTAACCGACAAAAGTTTGGATACCCGCCAAAGAGTTTGGACGTTCTTGCCAAACGACAGACAAGGTTTTCCCTTGCGAAATCGGAACTGCCCACGAAATTTTGCCTCCTTTTGAAAACTCTTGCCGCACTTGCTCCACTTTCAAAGAGGTTTTAAATTGTTCTTGCGAAAAGACCGATTGCCCAAATACTATCATAAATATTAAAAGACGACCTATATATTTCATTTTCTTATTGATTTTATGTAATTGATTATTTTTCAGATGTTTTTTAGATGACGCAATGATTATCTTACAAACAAATAGCCTTGTTTTGTATTTGATTTTCCTGTAATATCCTGATATTTCAGCACATAGAAATACGTTCCTGTAGGAAGACGCTTACCTTTTCGGAAAACTCCTTTCACGTTGGCATATCCTCGGAAAACTTCACCATTTTTTTGGTAGTTTTTCGATCCATATACTTTCTGACCTAATTCGTTAAAAATCTCAATTTGAAGATTTTTATAATTCTCGATAGGTTCAAATTTCAGGTAATTCTCCGAACCTGACTCGGTAGAAACACCATTGTAAACAATTATTTCTTTTTCTACTTCAGAACCTCCGTTAGGTGGTGTGGGCTGTGAAGTTTTTTTAATGGTAACTTTCTGTGTGTAAATAGTTTTATTCCCGCATTCATCAGAGGCTTCCCATTTGTAAATAATTATTTTATTTCCGTTTTCTACCTTGTTTTCTTGGCTCTTCGTCACTTGAACAGCAGAACAATTATCCGTAGCGGTTAGCGTTTCTTGCGTTGGCACTTCCTGATTTTCAGTAATCGAAATATCTTTCGGTAATTCTCCTGAAAAAATGGGAGCTTCATTATCCCCTGCAAT
>NZ_CDOI01000037.1 GCF_000827555.1 Capnocytophaga canis | reverse complement strand
TCCGTCGGATGATGAGGTTGTTTACACACCTAACCGAGGTTATGCAGGAGTAGACAGTTTCGAGTATGAGCTTTGCGATACGATGGGTAACTGTTCTATAGCTAAGGTAACGATAACGGTGTTGAATGATGTAATTCCTCACAATGGTATTTCTGTGAATGGAGATGGATTGAATGACTACTTCCATATTCAAGGTATAGAGAGATATCCTAATAATACGGTTCGTATTTACAATCGTTGGGGAGTTAAGGTATTTGAGACGAA
>NZ_CDOI01000036.1 GCF_000827555.1 Capnocytophaga canis | reverse complement strand
ATGGCTATTCCGTTGCCACTTCCGCAGATGACAATACCTAAATCAACTTGCTTGGAAGTTACGGCTTCAGCCACTTTATGCCCAAAATCGGGGTAATCAACACTGTCAAAGGTGTCTGTACCGAAATTGATAACTTCTATACTTCGGCTTTCTAAATAATCTACAATGGCTTTTTTGTAAGCAGGACCTGCATGGTCATTCCCAATGGCTATTTTCATTATATCTGTTTTAAAGCAACAAAAATAGAAAAAACAATAGAAATAGCAAAAATAGTGATTCAACTTTAGAAATGTGAAACAAAATATATTTCATACCTTTGCACCGCTTCCTATCAAATGGAACTCCATCGGAAATTAAAAATACGGAAATCAATGATTTTATCTTCACAAAAAATATATCAATTGATTTACGCATGGTCAAATAATCATAATTTAGAGTTTTTGACATTTGAAATGACCCCTTCCGTTTTCGGAGTACTATTTAGTTATAGGGCATGAATAAGAAATAAACAGCATAGCATCTTATGAAAGAGATAACAAGCACTCAAAATAGCTTAATTAAACAATTACTTTTGCTTCAAGAGAAATCTCGAAACAGAAAAAAAGAAGGTATTTTCGTTATTGAAGGGACTCGTGAAATAACATTGGCCATCAAGGGTGGGTATACTTTACAAAGGATTCTTTTTCAACAAGATATTTTTTCGGAAGCCCAACTGAAGTCACTACTTCTGGAAACCAAATCCTCCCCTGAGTGCATTTGCATATCCAAAGAAGTCTACGAGAAACTTACCTATCGTTCATCAACAGAAGGTGTGATTGCTGTAGCCGTTGCTAAATCACATTCATTGAGCGACTTACACCTCAAAAAAACAAAACCTCTAATCTTAGTTGCCGAAGCTCCTGAAAAACCTGGGAACATCGGCGCTCTGTTACGTACGGCAGACGCAGCGGGAGTTGATGCGGTGTTGATTGCAAACCCAAAAACGGATCTATATAATCCGAACATCATCCGTTCAAGTGTGGGGTGCGTTTTTACAACAACCATCGCGATGGGAACAACTACTGAAATCATAGATTTTTTGAGAGATCAAGGAATTAATATTTTTTGTGCAGCTCTCTCAGCATCAAAACCTTACACAGAAGTTTCTTTTAATCAAGGAGTTGCTATTGTTGTCGGCACAGAAGACGAAGGACTTACAGAAGAATGGCTATCCAATTCCAACCAAAACATAATCATCCCGATGCAAGGAGTTATCGACTCAATGAACGTTTCAGTAGCCGCCGCCATATTAGTTTTTGAAGCTAAGAGACAACGAAGTATGTAAGTTTTGCTTCCAAAAAGGACTCTAATTATAGTAGCCGTTGATAAGCACATCCATGCTACAATTCCTCTTTAATTCGAATTAAACTGCGTTTAATATGCTCCAATTTCTCAATGATTTCGTAATTAGATAAAACCTGCTCATGCCCTTCTTTCAGTTTTTGACGAGCACCTTCAAGGGTAAATCCTTTTTCTTTAACCAGATGATATATCAACTGTAGTTTTTTCACATCATCGGCAGAAAACTTTCGGCTTCCTTTGAGATTCTTTTTTGGACTAATTATTCCAAATTCTTTTTCCCAAAAACGTAGTAGTGAAGTGTTTACATTAAAGGCTTTTGCAACTTCACCTATGGTGTAATACAACTTTTCAGGTAAATTTATTTCCATAAAGATACTTAGTCCATAGATTGGTTCTCATGAGTTGAAACTCTCAACATTTCGGCATACTCATCAGGTGACAAATTACCGTAGTAGAAATGTATCGGGTTGATATGCTCCCCATCTTTAATGATTTCATAATGCAGGTGAGGAGCCTGTGAGCGTCCTGTATTACCGACTGTGCCAATTAGTTCTCCTCGTTTAACGCGTTGTCCTGCCTTAACCTTGTAGTCATTCAAATGGGCGTAAAGACTTATGTAGCCATAGCCGTGATCGATACGAATATGCTTTCCATACCCCGAGGAAGCGTCATCGGCTCCC
>NZ_CDOI01000035.1 GCF_000827555.1 Capnocytophaga canis | reverse complement strand
TTTCTTGTACCATCATAAAGGCGTATTGCGATACGCCCCTACGGTTTCCTATACCATCGTAAGGGCGTATTGCGATACGCCCCTACTTAAGGTTTTTGTTTCCAGAGATTACTCAAATCTTTGCAGATTCTCCTTTCAAAAAATACATCTATCCATACAGAGCAGTAGAATATATAAAGTTTTTTTCTACTCATTACTTTTTGATATTCTTAAAATTACTTGATATACTGAGTTTTGTACTCAGAATATAATTCCTGAAGATATTTGTCACGATGTTTGGGAAAGTAGACCATTAGCACGTACATCAAAACAAGTAGAAACGTGAATACTGCAGAATAAATTATGTACGCCATTTCAGTATCAGGAAAATCACGCCAAAACTGTAAACTCATCTGACAAGGAAAGAAGAAAAAGAAAGTATGATCATTCAATCGCAAAATGATATCCTCAAAAAGCCACTTTTTATCACCTTTTTGTTTAAGCGTACGTCTGTTTTTAACCATAAATACAATAGCAGCAATAAAAATGGCAAGAGACAACGCGGGAACCATAATTTTTGCGTTCCCAAACAAAGTAAATAGTGAAAAAATGGAGATAACAATACAAAATATCAAGATTATTTTGGAAATAACAAACAGTTCTTTGGTTTTTTTCCACAACATTCGATTATAACGTTTACTCATTTGTTTGGTTTTTTCTTCTAATACATCCATAAACCCAAACACTCCAAATTTACGGAATTCTTTCTGCAAGGCCGTTTCAAAATCGTCGTCAGGAAATTCTTGCCAATGCGTTTCGATAGCATTTGCCAGATGGTCAACCAGTTCAGTTTGTACGTCGTAATATTCCACGTAATGCTGACGCGTAAATTCGTACAGACGTTCGATTTGTTTTGGGGTTACTTTTTTCATATTATATACTATTCTATTTTTATTATAAAGACATATTGTAATATGCCATACTAAGTAGTTATCATAAAATCTTTATATTCGGGATACAATTCCATTAGATACTTATCTCGATTTTTGGGTAAATAATAAAAAACTAAATATACCGATATGCCTAAAAACGTAATTAAAATCGAAAAAACAGCCATAAAAGCAATATTTTCTCCCAAATATCTAATAAAAAAATGAAGCTGAGCCAACAATCCTAACGCCCCCACATAGTTGTTATACCCTAAGAGGACGTTTTCAAAAAGCCATTTTTTATCAGTTTTATTTTGATATAACTTGGGTTTTGAAAGTAAAAAGGCATATATGAAAAACAAAATGATAAGTGTCATACTACCAACGATTTCAGCGGCTATATCCTTGAAGAAATACAAAACTGTATAAACAACCAACGCAATACACAAAGTCATCATTATTTTAGGAAAAGTAAAAAAGTCTTTAATTTTTTGCCATAGTATTTTGCTGTAACGTTTATTCATTTCTTTAGTTTTATGTTCCACCACATCCATAAACCCAAACACCCCGAACTTGCGGAATTCTTTCTGCAAGGCCGTTTCAAAATCGTTGTCAGGAAATTCTTGCCAATGCGTTTCGATAGCATTTGCTAGATGGTCAACCAGTTCAGTTTGTACGTCAAAGTATTCCACGTAATGCTGACGCGTAAATTCGTACAGACGTTCGATTTGCTTTGGGGTTACTTTTTTCATAGTAGAAACTTAGTTTGAGAGTTCAAATTTGTATTCGGGGAACATTTCCAGAAAGTAGCAGTCACTATTTTTCGGAATATGATAGCTTATAATATACGTGTAGATAAATTGAAGTGTAAAGCCTACAACAATAAATAAAATAGGAATATGCTGCTTTTGAATGAACAGCCAATAATAAAGAATGATGTACATAGAAGTGTGTAACAACAAAGGATAATTATCCTGATACAGAAAGATGTTTTTGAAAAGCCATTGTTTGTTTGATTTTCTTTTGTAAATAGATTTAGTTTTCAGATAAATGATACCTTTGAAAATATAAAACGTAATGATAATTCCTAAGAAAGGTATCCACATAGTATTGAAAGCGGAAAGTAATGTATATATTACAGCTGATATAAAAAGAGTAAGTAGTATTTTAGGAAAGGTGAAGAACTCAATTTTTTTCTTCCAAAGCACCCTTTTGTACAATTTTTCCATTTGTTTTGTTTTCTCCTCTACAATATCATTAAACCCAAACACCCCGAATTTACGGAATTCTTTCTGCAAAGCCGTTTCAAAATCGTCGTCAGGAAATTCTTGCCAATGCGTTTCGATAGCATTTGCCAGATGGTCAACCAGTTCAGTTTGTACGTCAAAGTATTCCACGTAATGCTGACGCGTAAATTCGTACAGACGTTCGATTTGTTTTGGGGTTATGGTTTTCATAAAATTTTTCGATTTTAGTTTATGTGTTTTTATTTGGGTATTTCTATTCGGAATTACTTTTCATTGTAATTTTCTGACTTGTAACAAACTCGCATTACTTTTACGATGTAAGTTTTGCTACTTTGTATTCTTTATATGTTTCTGTAAGATATTTTTCACTCTTGAAAGGAATATGAAATAACACCAAATAGCAAAAAATATAAATAAGAACTATGACAAAAGAAAATATGCTTATAAAATATTTATTTTCAATATGTTCAGTATGATGAATATTAGCCATAGAAAGTGTGTTAAGTATGATTACTAAAAGAGAAACACACCAACTATTATTAAAAATAATATCCTTTAAAATCCATTTTTTGTCGTTTTGATTCTGTCTTTTCTTCCTGATATATTGTTGGATGAAGAAAGAAATAATTGTTAAATAGGTACTCATAAACAGCACATTAACAACGGTTCCTTTGTCAGAAGATAGGTTTAACAAAATAAATAATGACATTGTCAGAGTTATTATCATTATAATTTTTGGGAACGAGAAAAAAGCGATTATTTCTTTCCAAATAATGTTCTTATATCGTTTACGCAGTTGTTTTTCTTTCTCTTCTGTAATTTCCTTAAAACCAAAAGTACCAAACTTTTGAGCTTCTTGTATTAAAACGATTTCAAAATCGTCGTCAGGAAATTTTTGCCAATGCGTTTCGATAGCATTTGCCAGATGGTCAACCAGTTCAGTTTGTACGTCAAAGTATTTCACCTGACACTGATGCGTAAATTCGTACAGACGTTCGATTTGCTTTGCGGTTATGGTTTTCATATTATATGGTATTACTTTTTATTGCAGAGATATGTTGCAATATATTTCTACGATTTTGCTTCCACTGATAACACAAACTTCAACAGAATATATCTAAAATCTAAAAAATAATCCGTCAGGGTATCTGTGGAATATTTTTATATTTATTGGAATTATAGTTTTACAACGGGTACTAAATCCGTATCTCCCTGAGGATTAATAATGTTCTGAAGACAAGCTATGAAATTTTGTATTTCAGACACCTGTTTTTCGGTTTCTTTGATACCGCTCTCCGTTATTTTATAGTATTTACGAATGCGGTTGTCTACCTGCTCAATTTCAGGTGTAAGTAATCCTTGGGCTTCGAGTTTATGCAAAGTTGGGTATAAAGCACCTTCAGTTATGGCAATCTCTCCTTGCGAAAGCTGCTTTACCTTCTGAGTAATTTCATAGCCATACATTCGTCCGTTGTCCTGTAACAGCTTCATAATGATGGTACTCAGACTTCCTTTATAGAGTGCTGAATTTTGTTTTTTCATCGTCTTATATATTTATGTTGCAAATATACATAATTTTCTTATGTAATAAAATTTATTACAAAAAAAATAAACCTCCAACCGTAAAGGCTAAAGGTTTAAAAGTTTTACTATTTGCTGTTTACTAATTACGAAATATCACCTCCCTTTTCCGAGCTATTGCGTATAAAAACACAAACAAACTCAAAAAATAGGATATTCGAGCTAAATAATCCCCTGTTTTCGTGTAAAATGTAATTTTTTCATTCAAGTTGATAGTCCCTCGTAAGCTACCTTGCGTATCATAGGGCAATGAACTTAGCACATCGCCTCGTTGATTAATAAAAGCTGAAATTCCTGTATTGGCACTTCGGGCGATACTTCGGCGAGTTTCGATGGCTCTCAAACGTGCATAACTTAGTAATTGCTTATGTCCTTGGGTGTTTTGCCACCAAGCGTCATTGGTCAATATAGCCAAAAAGTTCGCACCGTTTTTGATGTAATCGGTCACAAATTCACCATAAATTGACTCATAACAGATAATTGGAGCAGCCTTTCCTTTAGTTTGCTCCCCGTAAAACACACTTCGATGTGGTTGAGTAGTTTTTAAAGCTACTGTTCCTCCTAAATCTATCAACGTTTCCCCAAAAATAGGCTTTAAAACACTTTGATATGGGAAGTTTTCCACACCAACCACTAATTTCGATTTATGATAAAGAGGAATATCGGCATTTTTATTTAGCAAAAAAGCTGAATTGTAGTCGTTGTACCAAACGTTGTGTTTTTCCAAATAGTTGCTCTGAGGAGTTAATAAGGATTCATCTTGGATAAAATCAATCATTGCTACACCGCCAACTATGTTCAATTTCGGATATTGAGCCACCATTTGTCGTAATATAGAAATCTCCCATGATTGTTGCAATTGGTTCAACTCTATATTATCTCCAAAAACAGTTTCAGGAGTAACAATAAAATTGACGTTATGATCTATTTTATCTTCAGATAACTTGACTAATAAATTAGCGATTTCAGGATTAGAAATCTGATATTTTTCATAATAAGGATCTACATTTGGCTGTAAAACAATAACATCTATCGGGTTTTCATCTTCTTTGTAGTTAATATACGTGAAATAAGAAAAAATAATAGGCACAGCAAAGCATAAAACCGAAATTCCAACACCCTTAGCCAATATTTTTCTGTTTTTTGTTTCAAAAAAAGCGTTTACGTATAAAAATAAAATAATATTAACCAACCAAACCCACAAGGTTCCGCCAAAGGTTCCTGTATATTCGTACCACTGTACCCAAGCAGGATATTCTGAAAATACATTTCCTAAATTCAACCATGTCCACGAGATATCCCATGACAAATGAAATTTTTCGAACGATAGCCATATTGCTACTAGAAAAATATATGCTACTTTCCGAACCATTCGTTTGGCTACTATGTGATATAACATAAAAACGATGGTCATCAATAAAGTATTTGCTAAAATAGCAAAAACTGCACCGCCTTGAGTAGAATGCCAAATCCACCACGTGGTAATTACGTTCCAAGCTAAGAAAGATAAATAGCTAACGAAAAACAATTTTCGTTTGGTATGCTTGTAATTTTTACGGATATGTTGCTCTGCAAACAGTAAAGGTACAAACGCTATGAATATAAGCATCGCAAAACCATAAGTAGGCCACGAAATTGCTAACAGTACTCCTGAAAGTAAGGCTAATAATATGTTTCTTTTCATTTCTTATGTATTATTCCAAAGCAAAAGAACTCTTTTTTAAAAGAAAATCACTCCTTGTTCTCCCCTATTCCTTCAAATATTTTTTGAATGCTTCGATATGAATTGTTCAACAGCTCTGGAATCTCGGAGAGAGCTTTCCAACGTACTTTTTCAATATCTTCTTCTGTTTGAGGTTTTAGTTTTCCTTTGTATTTGGTGAACATATCATACCAATAAGTCTCTTTCATGAAATATGCTCCATCATGCTTAAATATGTGATAGGTAATCGTATTAAAACGTATGATTTTCAATTTTTTAACTCCTGTTTCCTCTTCCACTTCACGCAAAGCACAAACAACGATGTTTTCGCCTTTTTCCTTCTTTCCTTTAGGCAAATCCCACTTACCTTGTCGTTTTATGAAAAGTATTTCACCCTTTGCATTGGTTACAATACCCCCACCTGCCTTTATGGTCGTAACTTTTTTCTTGAATTTTTTCAAAAGTTTTTCCTCTTTCGGATGATAAAGGTAGATTTTATCAACTTCTTCTTTATTTATTTCAGAAATAAGAAATTCAATAGTAATTTCCTTTTTTAGAGGAAAATATTTGACATTCTTATTATTTTCACCTACATTTGTCTGCTCTACACTTGTTAGAACGATAGATTTATTGTTTACAAAAATTTCATACATAATCAAAATGGTATTAAATAGTAACACTGCACAAAAAACAGCTGAATTTTTATTGCAAATAAAAGCAATTAAATTGAATTCTGAAAATTCTTTTACATGGGCTTCGGGCTGGAAATCGCCAATTTATTGTGACAACCGTATAATTCTCTCATACACAGAGGTTCGTAATTTTGTTGCCTCACAAATGGCTGAACAAATTAAGGAAAAATTTCCAACAACAGAAGTGGTTGCTGGAGTTGCTACTGGAGCAATTGGTATTGGAATGCTAGTAGCAAATCTACTCGGTTTGCCTTTTATTTACGTACGTCCTGAGCCTAAAAAACACGGTAGACAAAACCAAATCGAAGGGCTTCTGGAAGCAAATCAAAACGTTATCGTTATTGAAGACCTTATCAGTACGGGGATGAGTAGTTTGAATGCGGTTAAAGCTCTTAAGGATAGTCAAGCAAATGTTTTGGGAATGATTGCGATTTTCTCCTATGGATTCGATTTGGCTCACACCAATTTTGCAAATGAAAAAGTAGAACTATATACACTTAGCGACTACGAAAATCTGTTGACACAAGCGTTAAAGGTAGGGTATATCACTAAAGATGAGCTACATACTCTCAAAGAATGGCGTCAAAATCCATCACAATGGCGACAGTAAAGATTTGATACATGCTCGTGCTAAAATTCGTCCGGAAAGTTTTGTCAATGAACCATTAAAGGCAAAGCTTTTCGGACGTTTTTTATGATTCTAAATTGTTTCCAATTCTTTAATCTTATCGCGCAATTGTGCTGCTTTTACAAAATCTAATTCTTTAGCAGCAGATTCCATTTGTTTTTTGAGTTCTTTTATTTTTTTTGTCCGCTCTTTTTCTGTCATATACGAAATTTCGGCTTCTGCTACATGTTTAAACGAAGGGTCGTAATGAAATTCAGTAATTGGACTTTTGCTAAGTGTATTTTCGATTTTTTTGTTTAATGGCTTGGGAGTGATTCCATTACGGAAATTGTAATTCATCTGTTTTTCACGTCGATAGTTGGTATCATCAATGGTTACTTGCATACTTTGAGTAATTTTATCGGCATACATAATGGCTTTTCCGTTTACGTTTCGGGCAGCTCGTCCCACCGTTTGAGTCAGCGAACGTGTAGAACGCAAAAAGCCTTCTTTATCAGCATCTAAAATGGCAACAAGCGAAACTTCAGGTAAATCCAAACCTTCACGAAGCAGGTTTACGCCCACCAAAACATCGAACAATCCACGGCGTAAATCTTGCATAATTTCCACTCGTTCAAGGGTATCCACATCGCTGTGAATGTATCGGCAACGCACCCCAATTTTGGTCAAATATTTAGTAAGCTCTTCCGCCATTCGTTTGGTAAGAGTGGTTACCAAAACACGTTCGTCCTTTTCTACACGAAGCTGAATTTCTTCCGCCAAATCGTCAATTTGGTTTTCGCTCGGACGAATTTCTATTTCGGGGTCGAGCAATCCTGTCGGACGAATAATCTGCTCAACATAAACTCCTTGCGTTTTTTGAAGTTCATAATCAGCAGGTGTGGCACTTACGTAAATTACCTGATTCTGAAGTGCTTCGAATTCCTCAAATTTCAGTGGACGATTATCCAAAGCAGCGGGTAAACGAAACCCATATTCTACCAAATTTTCTTTTCGACTGCGGTCGCCTCCGTACATTGCGTGTACTTGCGGAATAGTTACATGACTTTCATCGATGACCATCAGAAAATCATCAGGGAAATAATCCAACAAGCAAAACGGACGCGAACCAGGCTCTCTTCCGTCCAAATAACGTGAATAATTCTCAATTCCAGAGCAATATCCCAACTCGCGAATCATTTCTAAATCGAAATTCGTGCGTTCTTCCAAACGTTTTGCTTCCAGGTGTTTACCAATTTCTTTGAAATATTCTACTTGTTTAACCAAATCTTGCTGAATGCTCCAAATGGCTTTTTGTAACACATCGGGCGAGGTTACGAACATATTGGCAGGATAGATATTCAAACTATCGTAACGTTCTAATACTTTGTTAGTTTGCGGGTCGAAAACCTCAATTTCTTCGATTTCATCTCCAAAGAAATGAATGCGGAAAGGCGTATCGGAATAGCCAGGGTAAACGTCCACCACATCACCTTTCACTCGGAAATTTCCGTGAATGAAATCGGCAGTGGTTCGGGCATACAAACTTTGCACCAAACGATGCATAAATTTGGTTCGTGGAAGTACTTCGCCTCGCTTTATGGTGATTACATTCTTCTGAAATTCAATAGGATTCCCGATTCCATACAGACACGAAACGGAAGCCACAACCAACACATCACGTCGTCCTGAAAGCAAAGAAGAAGTAGCACTAAGCCGTAATTTTTCGATTTCTTCATTGATGGATAGGTCTTTTTCGATGTACGTTCCCGTAGTGGGAATGTAGGCTTCGGGTTGGTAATAATCGTAATACGACACGAAATATTCCACCGCATTGTTCGGGAAAAAGGCTTTAAATTCACTATATAATTGAGCAGCAAGGGTTTTGTTGTGAGCTAGAACAAGCGTTGGACGTTGTACATTCTGCACCACATTAGCCACAGTAAAGGTTTTCCCTGAGCCTGTCACACCGAGTAAGACCTGATATTTTTCCCCTTTTTCGATGCTTTGCGTGAGTTGCTTAATAGCTTGAGGTTGGTCGCCAGTAGGCTGAAAATCAGATTGTATAGAGAATTGCATTTTAGTATTGTGTAAAATATATTATAATTAAAACGAGCTATCGTTGTTCGTAAACTTAATTGCTGCTCTGTATCAATAAATTAAAGTCTTTGGGTTCTAATGTAATATAGTTTGGATATTTCCCAAAATTGTAGGGAATGGAAATTACCTTTAAAGGTTTTTTTACAACTTTCAACTCGTTAGAAAGAAAAAACTGTTTTGTTGTATTTTTGGTGAGAAGTTTTATTGTAGCATCTTTCTCTGCAAAAAAATGCTCAACAACAATTTCTTGTGAATCCTTTTTAGGAACAGAAATTTCTGCTTTTTCAGGAAAATCAAATAAGATGGCATAGTAGCTGTCTTTTAAAGCAGAATTCAAAAAACTTCCAAAAAAAATTGCTTGAGGGCTTTTTTCTCTTTTAGAAGATTTTGCTACAAGGTGATTTCTTGACCATATAACAGATTTTCCGTCTGTTAAGTTAAGAATTTCATTGGATAAATTCTCAGAAACAAGAGAAACAATTTTAGCCTCATCATTGTTTACTTTTGCTATTTTCAGTAATGTATTGGCAGAGTTTACATCTTTCATTAAGTAATTGTAATACTGATTTTTAGGCAATTTTTCAATCTGACTTATATTGTCCTTGTGCCAAGCCACGATTTTTTGACAAACGCCAATAACATAATCCTCGGTGATATTTTCTACCCATTTTTGTGAAGTAGATTTACTTTCGCTTTTGTCTAATGGAGAAATATATTTATAAAAAAAATAGGACGGGTAAGGAGAGGAATACTCAGTGCCGTGTAAACTTATCTTTTTTTTGGGATTTTCTAAGTTATATTTTTTTAAAAAAGAAATCAAATTCCAAAAAGCGGAGATTTCAAATATAACATACTCTTTTTTTGTTTTGGAGGGAATTTCTGCAAATATGGAATCTATTTTTTTCTTTTCGTAGACCGAATCACTATTGATATAGTCATTAAAAGGTCTTAATAGAATGTCTGTCGCTGGTACGAAAACGTTCTTAAATTCTTTGTTTTTAATCAGAAATTTGCTTATCTCGAAAGCATAAGAAGAAATTTCTTCCGATGGGAAAGGACCAATGTCCCCCAACCCAACTACTTTTATTTCATCTGTAATTTGTTTATCTAAAATACTATCTAGAGATATTTTTTTTAAATTTTGAGTGTAACAAAATGAAATCAATAAAAAACAGGTAATTGATAATAAAAATTTCATAAAAAATTATTTTAAAATTCTAATAGGGGTTACATTCTCCAATATTACTAGTATGTCCAAATCATCAACAATTAACATTATTTCTTTTCCAAACAAATCCAAATCACTTAACATCAATGGCCTTTTCTTCTGTAGCAGTTCATTATCTGAGAGCAAAACTCCTTCTTTGAACTTGTATTTTCCTCTCAGGAAAAAAGGAAAAGCGTAATTTGGACACTTAAAAGATTTATTTTCAAAAGGAAAAACTGATATAGGAGTTTCCTCTTTTAGAACAGCTATAGTTGCTTCTTTGGAATAAGTTGTTGCTATAGTAAAGTACTGATTTCCATATTTTTCCCTTAGAAAACTTCCTAAGCGTTTTGTTAAAATTTGATAATATGTTTTTTTATCTTCTTTCTTATAGTAATCTGTAATTGGTAAAATATGAGCATTATGTGCCCAAACAACACTCTTAGAATCAGCTAATTCACAAACATTAACAGCCATTAGGCTATCTCTGTATGTTTCATAATCTTGATGTCTTTTCTTAAGATGGCGTTGGGTAATGTAAGCCTTAGCATTTCGTATGTCCATTGAGCATAATTGAAAATCTTCCTCTTTCAATTTTGATTTTATTTTGTCTTTATTTTTTTCAAACCAATCGTAAATATTACTAATGGCTAACGAATCATTATGAGGAAGTGCCCATCTCTCAATATTTTTATTGACAAAATTAGTATCTATTTTCGTTAGGTAGTTATGTGTTAGATAAGGAATAGGAACAGGAACTATGGTATCAAAACCTCTGAATTTTACTTTTTGCTTACTTTTTAAATTGTGATGCTTTAACCAAATAAAAAAATCAATGTACTCTTCTGTAAAAAATATAGAATTTTTCAATTGAGCATTCACTAATGACTTAATTTTTTCATCGCTAAATTTCTGATTATCATCTAATAAATAGTTATTAATAGGACGTAAATTTATATCTGAATATTCAAATATAATTTGTTTTACTGATTGATTTTCAATAAGATATTTGCATAATTCGGTTTTATAAAGCACAACCTCTCTCCCTCCGTGGGTGAACTCTCCCAAGCCAATAATTTTCACATCGTTTGGGATTTTGTCGAAAACAGTTTTATCTATAGTAACCTGTCCTGTTTTGGAGAAAATTCGGTTGCTTTTCTGACCATAGGAATGGTAAAAACATAATAGAAGTAATGGTAAAAGTCTAACCATATTTATTACTTTTTAATGGATATATAATACTAGTTTACAATAACTTATTTTCAAAAACCAAATGTTTATAACTTCCACCTGCTAGTGATTGTCTATTCACATATTCAAATCCTAAGCGAGTATAGAGCTTTTCGGCTTGTGGATTTTTTTCATCAACAAGTAGCCCGATTTTTCCAAGTTTGTGTTTAGAAACATACTCTTTCAGAAAAGTAATTAATTGTGAACCAATGCCTTTTCCTTGTCCCTGAGGGCTTACGCTTACTGTGTCGATATAAATCTCTCCTTCGGAAGTTTCGTCTTCAACAATGATTTTTCTTCCAGAAATTTGCTCAGACAATGTCAGAACAGGCTTTCTAAGTTCGTGCAAATCGGCACCATCATAAAAAACTAAAGAGCCAATAGCTTGGCTATTTTCTTCAAAAACAATTGTGTTTGTATAGGAATATTGATTTCTTTCCTCCAAAAAAAGCATTTTTAAGAAAGAAATTGCTTGAGTTTTATCTTCTTTTCCAATGAGTTTGAAAACAATTTCTTCCATTGCCTGAAACATCAGTGGAGCTACAAAATCAGCATCGTTTTTTATTGCAAATCGAATCATTTTTTTACAATTAAGTGTTTACTTTCAAATATGCGGTATGTCCTATATAAAAACATCTTTTTCAAAGAGTTAAAAATTAAATATTTACAGGGTTTCACCTTAATTTCGTAGAAATCTTACTAACATATCATAATGTTCGAAGTATCATGATTTAGTAAGATTTCATACAAAAAAGATAAAGCTAATGCTTTTACCATGGCATTAGCTTATTGTATATTATTCGGAATTAGGCTTTATCTATATTTCGACTGATGACCAATTTTTGAATTTCAGTAGTTCCTTCTCCAATAGTACATAATTTGGAATCACGGAAAAATTTCTCGACAGGGAAATCCTTAGTATAGCCATAACCACCGTGAATTTGAATGGCTTCAGTGGAAACTTTTACGCATACCTCAGAAGCATACATTTTTGCCATCGCTCCTTGCTGGGTTACTTTCTGATTTGTATTTTTCAAATAAGCGGCTTTATGCAACAACAACTCGGAAGCCTCTATTTCAGTTGCCATATCGGCTATTTTAAACGCAATAGACTGAAAATCAATCAATCTTTGTCCAAACTGCATACGCTCCTTGGCATATTTCACCGAGGCTTCATAAGCTCCCTTAGCAATTCCTAACGACAAAGCACCGATAGATATACGTCCTCCATCCAAAATTTTCATTGCTTGAATAAACCCATCTCCTACTTCTCCCAATCGATTAGAGTCTGGAATTCTACAATCTTGAAAGATAATTTCGGCCGTTTCACTGGCTCGCATTCCTAATTTATTTTCCTTCTTACCACTACTAAACCCTGGAGTACCGCGTTCTACCACAAAAGCTGTTATACCATGTTTATCTCCTTTTTCTCCAGTACGTGCAATAACAACTGCTATTTGACCTGATTTTCCATGTGTTATAAAATTTTTAGCTCCGTTCAACACCCAAAAATCACCGTCTCTCACAGCTGTTGTACTCATTCCTCCTGCATCAGACCCTGTATTATGTTCAGTAATTCCCCAAGCTCCAATCCACTCACCTGAAGCCAATTTTGGCAACCATTTTCGTTTTTGTTCTTCATTCCCAAAAGAAAGTATATGATTTGTACACAGTGAGTTATGAGCTGCTATCGACAAACCTATCGATGGGTCAACCTTTGAAATTTCTTCCACTATGGCTATATACTGATGATAGTCAAGCCCCGAACCTCCATAAACTTCAGGAACTAAAATTCCCATAAAGCCCATCTCTCCTGCTTTCCTGAATACCTCAACGGGAAACTCCTGCGATTCATCCCATTTCATGACATTAGGACGAATATATTTTTCAGAAAAATCTCTGGCCGTCTCAGCTACAATCTTTTGTGTTTCGGAATAACTAAAATTCATACGCTATTTATTTTTATATGGTTGCTATTTAAATTTTATCAAAAGGCCAAGATCCTTACCTCAATCACCTAACAACAATCTGATAACAAATAATATAGTACAGATTATACAAATTTTCTTCCTTTACCAAAATCCCGAACATATGTCGAAAACCCGAACATATGTCGAAAATATGTGTAATCAAGATAATAAAAGTTCGGCAGGATATGACAATTCCTTTTTGTAAAGCATCACGAACTGCTAACCTCTCTCGTGAGCAATATTACATAAATAATTTGAAAAATAAAAGTATTTAATCCTCAATAAACAAATAAAATTGGAGTTTTCGTATCTTCAATGTGTCAAATTCATTGATTTCCAACAAATCATCAAATTTTTTAAAATTTCCCAACTCACTTCGTAACCCAATGATTTTCTTAGCTTCCTCGTATTTAAGATACGGAATTTTAGCTAATTCTCTGAGGGTTATCAAGTTAATATCTTTTTTAACGATATTCGGAAGTGTTTTTACTTCAAATTGTATTTTGAGTAGCTCAACAACATCTGTTTCCAAACCATATACCTCGGCTAATTGATCCATCTCAACAAATCCTTGTAGACGTTCTTTGTATTTTAATATTCTGTCTGACAACACATTACCTACTCCTTTTACTTCCATCAGTTGTTCTTTGGTGGCTGTATTAATATCTTGTTTTTCTTTGTGAGAAGAGGTCAATGAAGTTTTTACCTTTTGGTAATCATTTGATTTTTTGTTGTTTACCCATTCAGGGAATTTGAACGCTGGAGCTATTTTTTTCAGTAGAGAATCAGAAATTTTTGTAATATTTTGAAATTCTTGGGTACTATTTACAAATTTACCTTGCTTACGAAAAGCCAATAATCGATCTATTTCTTCGGTAGACATTCCTAAAATATATCCCTTATAATCAGTAATATAATTTGGATTAAAGGGATAGATTGTATCTTTTTTGGGACGTAACGCTACAGTACGCAACGAATCGACCTGTTTTTCTATGTTTGCAAACAATTGCGAAGATCTTTCAGATGTTTTTTCACTGAAATCAACTACAAAATAAGCGATTTGTATCAATACAATGAGTAGTAGCAATAGGAAGATTCCAATTCGCTGATTTCTTTTGAAAAATGGAAAACCTTTCATATAAAAACCCTCCTTACATTCTTAATCTTTTTTCAACTGCTTAGCATATTCACTTTCCAAACTTCGTTCGAACATACGCTTTTCCAAGTCAGTACGCTTCACTTCACCATTGAGATATTTTTCAATCATCAAAGAAGCTACTGGCCCTGCGATGCGTGAACCAAACGAACCATTTTCAACAAACACAGCTATGGCTATTTTAGGATTTTCTAAAGGTGCGAATGCTACGAAAATGGAATGATCTTCAAGTTTTGTGCGTACTCCATTGATTCGGATAAAGTTCTCAGCTGTTCCTGTTTTTGCTGCTACATCTACCCCTTCAATGACAGTACCTCGTGCCGTTCCATAATTATAGGTCATATTCATCCCTTGAATAATAGGTTCAAAGTGTTTTTCGTCTATAGTGGTATGTTTAGGTTTAGTAAACTGTTCAAAAGGAGTCACCTGACCATTTATTTTCTTCACTATGTGAGGTGTGTAAAAATAACCACGATTAGCCACAATAGCCATCACATTTGCCAACTGAATTGGAGTGGTAAGCAATTCTCCTTGCCCAATTGAGTTGGAAACGTTATTCGAACTAGTCCATCGACCTACCCCATACGCCCTGTCGTAAACGGATGCGTCAGGCACTTTTCCTGGACGACCAATGGGAAAATCGCTCCCCAAAAAACCTCCTAAACCAAAACTTTTGAGATGATTCGCCCAAGCATCCATCCCAATAGCTGTTTTAGGGTATTTTTCAATCGAACGCCTATAAGAATTGGCAAAATAGGAATTACATGAAAATGCAATTCCGTGATACAAATCATTACTTGAACGACCACAATGACAACGCATCACACGATTTCCATAGTGATAGCCACCACCACAACTGAATCGGGTGTTTGGATCAATCACTCCTTCCTGTAAAGCAATCAAAGCGTTCACTACTTTAAAAGGTGAAGCTGGTGGATATTCAGCCAATAAAGCTCTGTCATACAAAGGCTTAGCAATAGAATCTTGGTATAAGGCTGTATAATTTTTGGAACGTTGCCGTCCCACCAATAAATTAGGGTCAAATGACGGAGCAGAAACCAACGCTAAGATTTCACCCGTTTGAGGCTCAATAGCGACAACGCCACCTCTCTTGTTTTGCATGAGCTGTTCTCCATACGCCTGTAAATGAATGTCGATGGTCAATTGCAATGCTTGTCCCATCACAGGAAGCGTATCAAGAGCGCCATTCTTATAACTACTTATTTGACGATTATGTCTGTCTTTTTGGAAGTAACGCACCCCTTTTTCTCCTCGTAAAAAAGTCTCATACTGTTTTTCAACACCTTGTCTACCAATAAGTTCCCCCGAAAGATAATATGAATTTTCTTTCAATTCCCATTCGTTTACCTCACTGATATACCCTAGAACATTCCCTGCATTATGAGTCAAATAGTGTCGTAAGGCTCGTTTCTGGATATAGAACCCGTCAAACTTTCGCAATTTTTCTTGCAAAACTGCATAGTCAGCTTTTGATAATTGATTTACTAAAACGGAAGGTTTTCGATAGGAATATTTTTTAGCCTTTTTCAAACGTTCTTCAAAAACTTCTTTGTTGATTGACAGCAAATTACATAGTTCCAAGGTATCAATACGTCTTACCTCGTTGGGGATAACCATCACATCATAAGCAGGTTGATTCGACACCAATAGCTCTCCATTTCTATCATAGATATAGCCTCTTTCTGGATAGTCATAAACCACCTCAATCGCCACATCCGCATCAGGACGCGCATCTTCATTGAAGGCGATAACCTGTAGATAAATCAATCGCAATGAAAAGATAATACCAGTTAAAATTATAGCGAAAAAAAGTAAATATTTTCTCATTTTTTCGTATTGCTAAATATGTAAATAAACAGCAAGCAAACAACCGTTGTGAAGAAAGAAGCCACACCAATCCTCGCAAAAGTCGTAAGCAAATGATTAAAATTAAAAATTTCGAGAAAATAAAATAAAATATGGTGTAATATAACCAATAAAACTACGTAAACAAGCACCTTTGTAAATGGATGCTGTTGTAATTTTATTTCTTGATAGTCTAGATTTTTCCCAAAAACCAAAGTTAAAATACCTGACCTAAAATAGGCTACAAACACACTACTTGCTGCATGCAACCCTCCTGTGTTAGAAAAAATATCTACACACAATCCTAATAGAAAAGATGCAAACAGAAAAGGAACTCTGTTTTCTCGATAAGGAGATAAAATGATAAACAACAGATAGACCATCGGATTAACATACCCCCAATAACTAATATTATTAAAAATAAGAACCTGCAATAGCAGTAGCACGACAAACAATACAGTATTCTTTATAAAAATATTATTCATAGGAGATCTGGTTTTCTAAATTATGAATCTCTTGTTTATCCTTATTTTCAATGATATACACAAAATCAATCTTTGCCATATCGGTGAAAAGTTCCACATCAATCACATATGAATTGTCCATCTGACTTCTGTTAATAGCTACAATTTTCCCTACGGGAATCCCTTTTGGAAAAATGTTTGACATTCCTCCCGTTATAACAGTATCTCCTTCTTGAATAGGTGCAATATTTGGTATATCAACTAATTGCACAACATTAATTCTATCTCCGTTCCATTTCAAAGAACCAAAATGTCCTGAGTTCTTAACCATAGCATTTAATGCTGATTTGGTATTCAAAACACTTTGCACGGTCGAAAAACGGTTTCCCGTATTTTCAATGATTCCAACAATTCCTTTAGAAGAGATAACTCCCATATCTTGGGTAATGCCATCTTTCGCTCCTCTGTCAATGGTCATGTAGTTTTTACTATGTAAAAAGCTATTCCTGATTACATTAGCCTTTCTAACTTCATATTTCAAAGAATCAAAAAACTGCAGTGAATCCATAAAAACATAACGACTTTCGTACTGTTGCATTGCCAACAATTGTCTACGAAGTTCTCTATTTTCTTCGCTAAGCATTTCATTCTGAGTACGCAGATCAAAATACTGACGCCAATAATTTGTAAATCGATAGAATGTACCAGAAACAGCATTTGCTGAATTGATGAATTTACTTTGGGGATAAAAATTATCCCTGAAAATCAATGATATAGAAAAAGAAAAAAGCAACAAAAACATGAAAAAATTTTTCTTACGTATAAAAAACAAAATGATTTGTTGCATAATTTCGTAAAAATATAAAATTTATTTGATTGTTTATTTGATTTTACATTAGACGTAACTTGCCAGAGACAATGTTATACTCCAATGGCGAACGCTCACCAAGAACAAAAACTCAGACAAATTTCCTTCATTTATATTTGCATATCAGCAGGATATATTCAAAACAATAAATTCCTGCTGAAAAACAAAACTTTCATCTCTATATGAAATATAGATTCACGGAACCTCATTTACTATTTCAAGAGAATACTTCTGAATTTATTGATATTTTTGAGTGTAATTCCCGTTCCACGAACTACAGCTCGCAATGGATCTTCAGCAACATACACAGGTAAATCAGTTTTGAGAGAAATACGCTTATCTAAACCACGAAGCATAGCTCCTCCACCAGCCATATAAATTCCTGTGTTGTAAATATCAGCTGCTAACTCTGGAGGCGTTTGCGAAAGGGTTTCCATAATCGAATCCTCAATACGCAAGATGGATTTATCCAAAGCCTTAACCATCTCACGGTAGGATACTTGTACCTGTTTTGGCTTTCCTGTTAGCAAATCACGACCTTGCACACTCAAATCATCAGGGGGAGATTCTAAATCTTCAGTGGCTGCTCCAATGGTGATTTTGATATTCTCAGCCGTACTTTCCCCTACATATAAGTTGTGCTGCGTACGCATGTAATGCACGATATCAGAATTAAAAATATCCCCTGCAATTTTCACTGATTTATCACAGACAATTCCCCCTAAAGCAATTACAGCAATTTCTGTAGTTCCCCCTCCAATATCTATAATCATATTTCCTTTGGGTTGCATAATATCCAACCCAATACCAATAGCGGCTGCCATGGGTTCATGAATCAAATAAATATCTTTTCCGTTCACGCGCTCACAAGATTCGCGTACAGCACGGGTTTCCACCTCTGTAATCCCCGAGGGAATACAAACTACCATACGCAACGAAGGTGAGAAAAAACGTTTTTTCAATGCAGGAATACTACGAATGAGCATACTAATCATCTGTTCTGATGCGTCGAAATCAGCAATAACTCCATCCTTCAACGGACGTATAGTCTTAATATTGGGATGCGTTTTTCCTTGCATCAATCGTGCTTCTTTACCCACAGCGATGATTTTGCTGGTGGTTCGATCTTGTGCCACTATTGAGGGACTATCAACCACGACCTTGTCATTGTGGATAATTAACGTATTCGCTGTTCCTAAATCTATCGCTATTTCTTCTGTTAAGAAATCAAAAAAGCCCATATTTATCTTATGTGTATTACTTTATTTTTTTATATATCAATAGCCTACAAAGGTAAGCATTTTTTGTGAAATTAGACTGCAAGTTTAAGGAAAAAAAAGGGGTTCTGCAAATAAATATGGTGAAAATCATATAAAAAGAACGGCATAAATCATATACTAAAAAAGTTGTTCAAATAATCCACATCATTTTTACGATATAATTCAAAGTTCATCTCTTCATATCTATTTAATTATTAATGCTTTATAGTTCTAAGTAAATATAATGCTAATGCTAAAAAAATCGCATTTGGGATGATGACTGCTGTCAATGGGGATATTCCCGAGGTTTCGGCAAGTGTTCCAAAAACACGATCAAAAAATATAAATATAAATCCAATAGCGATTCCAAACGCTAAGTTTGCTCCCATTCCCCCTCTGCGTTTTACAGAAGAAACCGCTACTCCAATGAACGTAAGGATGAATGCCGTAAACATCAATCCCCAACGACGATATTTCGTTAATAAATAAAGATTTATATTAGGAGAACCCTTCATTTTTTCTCGTTCAATAAATTTGTCAAGTTCAAAAATATTTTTGCTTTCAGCAGCATATTCAACAGGCATCAAATCGTCAATAGTAAAAGCAAACAAGGTGTCAAGCTCATATCTTTTTTCTAAAATCTCCCCTTGTTCAGTGAGTGTTCTTTTGACGTAATCCGTTAAACGATATGTTTTTACACTGTCATTTTCGATCCACTTAATGGATTGTGCCATAATTTTGTGTTTCAAATGTACTCCGTCAAAATGCTCTACTGAAAAGTTATATCCTGTTTTGGTTTCATAGTTGAATGAACTCACGTAGAGATAGTCATTTTCGGAGAACTGGTTGTACAAATCAGTCACACTGGTAGTATTCTTACTTCCTAAATATTTATCGTAGAACTCATTATAAATCTTACTGGCTGCAGGGGTTATGAACATCCCCATAAAGAAAACAATGATCGAAATGATTGTAGCTCCGATGAGATAAGGCTTCAAAAATCGATTGAATGAAATTCCTGAACCAAGTATTGCAATAATTTCAGTGTTATTAGCTAACTTAGAGGTAAACCATATGATAGATAAAAATAAGAAAATTGGAAATAAAATGTTGGCAAAATAGATAGTAAAACTTGCGTAATAAATCAAAATTTCGTCAATAGGTGCATTCCGACTTATCATCTTATCCACTTTTTCCGACAAATCCACTACAATTCCAATAGGAATAAAAAGAATGATAAGCGTAAAAAATGTGGCTAAATAGCGTTTTAATATGTACCAATCTAATATCTTCATACTCATTTTATTTCAATAATAACCATACTTACAAACGGGTAGTCATTTGTCGTATCATTTGTTCTTTCCAAATGCTGAAATCACCGGCCAAGATGCGTTGTCTGGCTTCTCGGACTAACCAAAGGTAAAATCCTAAGTTGTGAATCGAAGCAATTTGTTTACCAAGATATTCATTGGCAGCAAAAAGATGTCGCAAATAGGCTTTGGTATACTGCACATCCACAAACGTATGTCCATCAGGATCAATGGGTGAAAAATCATCTTCCCATTTTTTATTTTTGATATTAATAACTCCTTGTGAGGTAAAAAGCATACCATTCCGAGCATTCCGCGTTGGCATCACACAATCGAACATATCAACCCCTAACGATATGTTTTCTAATATATTGATAGGAGTTCCTACTCCCATCAAATAGCGAGGCTTATCCTTAGGGAGAATATCACAAACTACTTCGGTCATTGCATACATTTCCTCCGCAGGTTCTCCTACGGACAATCCGCCAATCGCATTTCCGTCGGCTCCTTTGGAAGCAATGTATTCCGCTGATTGTTGGCGTAAATCTTTATACACCGAACCTTGTACAATAGGGAATAAACTCTGAGAATAGCCATATTTGGGAGGTACTTTTTCCAAATGAGAAATACAGCGGTCAAGCCAACGATGCGTCATCGCCAATGAACGTTTTGCATATTGATAATCACAAGGATAGGGAGTACATTCATCAAATGCCATAATGATATCTGCTCCAATACTGCGCTGAATTTCCATCACATTTTCGGGTGAAAAAAAATGGTATGACCCATCAATATGACTTTTAAATTTTACACCCTCTTCTTTAATTTTTCGGTTAGCCGCCAAAGAATAAACCTGATACCCCCCGCTATCGGTTAGAATATTTCTGTCCCAATTCATGAACTTATGTAAGCCCCCTGCTTTTTCTAAAATCGCAGTTTGCGGACGTAAATACAGATGGTAGGTGTTTCCTAAAATAATATCCGGATTGATGTCCTCTTTGAGTTCTCGCTGATGCACCCCTTTCACCGATGCTACTGTACCTACTGGCATAAATATAGGGGTTTCAATAACTCCATGGTCTGTGGTGATTTTTCCTGCTCGAGCCTTCGTTTTTTCGTCTGTTTTTAGTAATTCAAATTGCATATTTTCTCGTAAGTCAAGGCTTACAACTTTTTTAAAATGAGTTCAATTCGGCAAAAATACGAAATCAATTACGAAATGCGAAAATTAAATGTAAAAAAATATGCTTGAGGGTTGAATCTAAGTGATCTTTATCAGAAAAATATTTTTTGACTATTTTTAAATATACACTATCTTTGCCAACTCATAGTTATATTCAAAAGAAACATGGCAAAAAGAATTACAATCACAGCGGCATTGCCCTACACCAATGGCCCCATTCATATCGGACATTTAGCAGGAGTATACGTTCCTTCGGACATCTACGCACGTTATCAACGTCTGAAAAACAACGATGTAGCCTTCATTTGCGGAAGCGATGAGCACGGTGTAGCTATCTCTATTAAAGCAAAAAAAGAGGGAATCACTCCACAAGAAGTTATCGACAAATATCATGCTATCATCAAACAATCTTTTGAAGATTTCGGAATTTCATTCGACAATTATTCCCGAACTTCTCTACCCATACACCACAAAACAGCGGCTGATTTTTTCAAAAAACTCTATGACCAAAATGATTTTATAGAGGAAGTATCACAACAACTCTATGACGAAAAAGCACAGCAATTCTTAGCTGACCGTTTTGTGATAGGCACTTGCCCAAAATGCAACAATCCTGAGGCGTATGGTGATCAATGTGAAAAATGTGGTAGTTCCTTAAATGCCACAGACTTAATCAATCCAAAATCATCTATCACAGGTACTACTCCTACGATGCGTGAAACCAAACACTGGTTTTTACCCTTGAACAAATACCAAAAATTCATCGAAGAATGGATTTTGAAAGGTCATAAAAAAGACTGGAAGCCAAACGTTTACGGACAAGTAAAAAGTTGGTTAGACGATGAGTTGAAACCACGTGCAGTCACACGCGACCTGGATTGGGGAATTCCGGTCCCCGTGGAAGGTGCTGAAGGTAAAGTACTTTACGTTTGGTTCGATGCTCCCATCGGCTACATCTCTTCAACCATTGAATGGGCAGAACGAGAAGGTAAAGACTGGAAACCCTATTGGAAAGATAAAGACACAAAATTAGTCCATTTCATTGGTAAAGACAATATTGTATTCCATTGTATCATTTTCCCTGCCATGTTGAAAGCCGAAGGGTCGTATATTTTGCCCGAAAACGTACCTGCCAACGAATTTTTAAATTTAGAAGGCGATAAACTTTCTACATCTAAAAACTGGGCTGTTTGGCTACATGAGTATCTGCAAGACTTTCCAAATCAGCAAGATGTATTGCGTTATGTTTTAACAGCCAATGCACCTGAAACCAAAGATAACGACTTCACTTGGAAGGATTTTCAAGCACGAAATAATAATGAATTAGTAGCTATTTACGGAAATTTCATAAATAGAGTGATGGTTTTAACACAAAAATATTACAACGGAAATGTACCAACACCAAATGAATTTTCCAACACAGATTTACAGGTATTAGCTACGTTAAAAGAATTCCCGAACATAATATCTAACTCTTTGGAATCCTATCGCTTCCGTGAGGCATCACAAGAGTTAATGAATTTAGCTCGTTTGGGAAACAAATATCTCGCTGATGAAGAACCTTGGAAACTTATCAAAGAGAATCCTGAGCGTGTAAAAACACAAATGTATATCGCTTTGCAAATTGCAGGAGCTTTAGCTGTCTTAAGTGAACCTTTTTTGCCTTTTACAGCTGAAAAACTATGCAACATGCTTAACTTTAACAATTTACAGACAAAACCAACATGGAACAGTATCGAAATAGATCAACATATCATTCCTGCTAATCACACGTTAGGGAAATCTGCTTTGTTATTTGAAAAGATTGAAGATGATGCTATTGAAAAACAATTAGCCCGTTTGGAAGCTACGAAATCAGCAAATAAAGCACAAGTTGTGGGCAATATTGAACCTCAAAAAGAATTGATTTCATACGAAGATTTTGCAAAAATGGACATCCGTATCGGAACTATTTTAGAGGCAGAAAAAATGCCTAAAGCTGACAAATTATTAATTTTAAAAGTAGACACAGGAATTGATGTTCGCACCATCGTTTCTGGAATCGCCACAAGTTTCAATCCACAAGATATTATCGGCAAGAAAGTAACCGTTTTGGTTAACTTAGCTCCAAGAAAATTGCGTGGTATAGAAAGCCAAGGAATGATTTTAATGGTTGAAAATACAACAGGACAATTTGTATTCCTAAACCCTGATGCGGATCAAATTTCCAATGGAACGCCTGTGAAATAGTTTAGAAACTCAACGTTCGTATCCTCGTTAATCAGAGATAAAAGAAAATGCATCAAATCTAATTATCACAAACACATTGAGTTTCGAACTTAGTTTAATTTATACCTTTTATAAATAAGTTTTAACTGTAAACAATCTAAATATATATAACTCATTTTCAGTTATTTAAATTGTTTCTATATTCATTTCATCGTACCTTTGCATCAGAATTTAGAAGTTAAAATAATGTTGAATTAAAAAATAAAAGGTTATGGCTATCAGATTGACAAACGGTTGTGTAAACTGCCAAAATTTACAGGAAAATAATGTATGTAGTGTTCACCATACAAAAGTAGAAGCTAAATATACTTGTGACAGCTTCGATATGACAGTAGCAGCGAAAGATGCTATCAGTTGTGGTACATGCGTTCGTTTCAAGACTGCACAGTGTGCCCATCCAGCAAAAGCATCTGCTGAAATGTTATGCTCGTCATGGGCTCCAGGAGCAAAAGCATAATTTGTTCATATTAAATAGACTGATTTTTTAGAAAAGCTACTCTTTATGAGTGGCTTTTTTCTTTTTACATAATTTTCTATTTTGCTAAATTTATTCCTATATTTGCCATACAAAATGGAACCTCAATGAGTTTATATCGAAAAATTACGGAGGAGACTTCGGCTTATGATAATCTTGAAGAAATGGACGTCAATTCTTTGCTCCATAACATGAATAACGAAGACCGAAAAGTACCCGAAATGGTTGCTTTAGCCATTCCTCAAATTGAAAAATTAGTGACCGCCCTAATTCCTCGTTTTGAACAAGGCGGACGGCTTTTTTACATTGGAGCAGGAACCAGCGGACGCCTTGGAATCCTTGATGCCTCTGAAATACCTCCAACCTACGGAATGCCCCACGATCGAATAATAGGACTTATTGCAGGTGGCGACTCCGCTATCCGAAAAGCTGTCGAATTTGCTGAAGACGATCCTTTACAGGCTTT
>NZ_CDOI01000034.1 GCF_000827555.1 Capnocytophaga canis | reverse complement strand
AAACATAGGGGACGCTTCTTTAAACGTAACTTCAATAAATCTACCGAGTGGTTTTAGTACAGATGTTACTTCATTCTCGGTAGTTCCTAATAGCTCACGTGAGGTTAGAGTTTCATTTTCAAAAAATAATCCAGGTACGTATTCTGGGGATATTATGGTAAATTCTAATGCAACGAACGGTAGTGCTAAGATTGCTGTTTCTGCACAAGTGGAAGAAGAACAACAAAAAACAGAAGCAAGAATTTCTTTGTCAGGCAATTTAAATTTCGGAACGGTAAAACCAAATGAGCAGGTTTCAAAAACACTTATCGTACTAAACATAGGGGACGCTTCTTTAAACGTAACTTCAATAAATCTACCGAGTGGTTTTAGTACAGATGTTACTTCATTCTCGGTAG
>NZ_CDOI01000033.1 GCF_000827555.1 Capnocytophaga canis | reverse complement strand
AAATTACACATAAATCAGGTTGAACTACCGTGTGAATATTATCACCTTTTTCGTCCTTTTTAGGCAAACGTACATCAAACGGAGCTACAAAAAGTTGACATTTCTGATTTTTGAAATAATTCCCTAGAAATAAGGTTATATTTAGAGAAATTTGTTGATGTTTCAAACTGGGTGCAGGTGACATTTTGAAAATCTTTCCTTTGAGAAGCTCCACACGCTCTTCAAATTTCCAAAGAAGGTAGTCTGCGTATGTATACACACCGTTTACTAAATCTAACTGATTGATATTATTAATAGTAGCCATAAGGATTATTCTTTATGTTAAAAAATATCCGAGGTGTGGATTTTCAACTCAGGAAATTTAACCGATGTAATATATTCATCTACAACGGGTTTCAAAAT
>NZ_CDOI01000032.1 GCF_000827555.1 Capnocytophaga canis | reverse complement strand
CCGCTTTGGAAGGCAGTTAGCTATTAGCTTATGGCGTATAGCTTACAGCACAAAGCAAAACGCTCAAAAAAATATTTTGAAAAAAAAAAGTTTGCAAAAGTTTTGGTAGTTTATAAAAAAGTATTACTTTTGCACCCGCTTTGGAAGGTAGTTAGCTATTAGCTTATGGCGTATAGCTTACAGCACAAAGCAAAACGCTCAAAAAAATATTTTGAAAAAAAAGTTTGCAAAAGTTTTGGTAGTTTAGAAAAAAGTATTACTTTTGCACCCGCTTTCGAAAAGCAGTTAGCTATTAGCTTGTGGTGTATAGCTTACAGCGCGAAGCGAAAAGTTCAAAAAAATATTTTGAAAAAAGTTTGGAAGTAAAGATAAAAAGTTATTATCTTTGCACCCGCTTTGAGAGCTAATAGCTGTTAGCTAGTAGCTAAAATCGAAGAGTAATAAAGTTCATTGAAAAAATTGTTGACAGCACAAGAATAAGATTTAAAGAATTATCCTAAGAGTCGATTACTTATTT
>NZ_CDOI01000031.1 GCF_000827555.1 Capnocytophaga canis | reverse complement strand
ACTAATTCATCATTTTTAAAATCGTAATCAATATCGTACAATCGGGAAAGTTCTCCAGGCCCTTGTCCGTGAGAAAATCGTTTTATAAATTTTCCGCTTTTGTCAAAAATGATGATATTCCTACCTTTGAATTTATCCATTATATAAATATATTCCTCCGTAGTTATGATTTTATAAATACCACCAATTAAACTTTTGTTATTGGTTTCCAACGGGATAATTTTTACGTCGCTTACTAAATTTCCAAACTCAAAGTGTTTTTTTCCAAGAAAAGGATTTAAGTCTATTTTCTTGATAGAGTCCATTTTAGGGGTCAATATTTTTGTTTCTTCCAATTGTAGGGAAGCTATTTGTTCTTGGGTATAGCGAGTTTTTTCAGGTGTGTTTTGACAACTATTAAAAAGAAGTACACAAACTAAAAAGCATATTTGTTTCATACGGCGTTTATTTTAAAAAGATTCTTTTTCTAAACAGTTAAATATTATGTTTAACGAAGATAAGTATTATAAACAAACTTCTCAATAAGGAAAAACTAAAACTCTTCCAATTTAAAATATACCAACACGGGATTGTCATCATCTTTTGAATGTTTTATTTTTTCTTTGTCCTCTGCTGAGATGATTTTGCTATCTTTTAAGATTTCATAATCTTCTGAACTTGGAATGTAGGTAGAAACAAAATAATCCTTATACACGGCTTTGGGAAAAGCTATTGGAGGAATTTCTTTTGGTTTAAGATTAGCGTTATTACCTCCCACCATATTTCCCGTTTTTTTATCACGATATACTACGGTTTTCAGTTCAGTATAGTTATTATGTAAAAAGAAAACATTTTGCGAAAAAGTTTCAAAGTATTCTCCTATGTTAAAATAGTAGTCGTTATTTCGGGTAGCTTTTGTAAACGTTTCAAAAGTTTCTCCATAAAGATACTTACGAGGGACTTTTTTATCGTAATTTAACACAAATTCGGAGGTTAATTCATTCGTTTTGGAATTATATTTGTAGATGGTATCAGTCATTTGCCCTGTTAAACTGATTAAATCGCCATTTTTATAAAGATAAGTGTAAGCCGATAGAGCCTTTATTTTTTTTCGTTCAGGAAGGGCAACAAAATTCAATTTAAAATTTTTACTCGCTAGCAATAAGGTGTAATCTCTTTTATCCTCTAAATGAGGATCTCCTCGTTTTGAAAGGGTTTTAAAAATATAACCATCATCAGTTACTACTAAATTGTTAAACCCTAAAGGGAGTCTCTTCTGCCGAAGAAAATTTCCCACTTTATCAAAAAACAACAAAAAAGAATGTTGATAGGCTACTAATTCATCATTTTTAAAATCGTAATCAATATCGTACAATCGGGAAAGTTCTCCAGGCCCTTGTCCGTGAGAAAATCGT
>NZ_CDOI01000030.1 GCF_000827555.1 Capnocytophaga canis | reverse complement strand
GGTGTATTCGCTTGTTCGGAAGATGAACATATGACGGCTGATTATTTTAAAGCCCAACAACGGGATAGCCGTTTCTTTGGAAAATGGAATGACGTAGATATAAACACCTTAGAAGAAGTAATGACCACTGTCTATCCTGAATATTCGGAGAATGGAGAGTTGATTCATATATATCGAGAGACAGGAGAAAAAAATAAAAGAATAGAATATTATTATACAAAAGGAGATAGACTCTATGTGTTAAACCCTGGCTCTGG
>NZ_CDOI01000029.1 GCF_000827555.1 Capnocytophaga canis | reverse complement strand
CGATTTGCTTGATGTTCTTCCTCAGAACATGAAACACCATCCGAACAACCATTAACTAACTGAGTTTCTCCATATCCTTTTCCTGTGATACGACTCTTATCTATTCCGTTATCAATAATCCATTTTACGGTGGATTTTGCTCTTCTGTCGGACAATGATAAGTTATAAGCATGTGACGCCCTGCTGTCAGTATGTGAACGGACATCAATTTTCATATTCGGATATTCTTTCATAACTTCAAGAACCTTAGCTAATTGCACCGCAGCATCAGGACGAATATTCGATTTATCTAAATCAAAATAAATATTATCTATATGAAGTACTTTTGCTAAATCCGTACCTTCTCCAACCTTAACCACACGCGGTTTCAATAGAATCTCATAATAAATTTCTTTATCTTTTCCTGCTACTACATTGACCTCTGCTGTTTCAAATCCTTCTTTTTCTCCTTTTAAGTAGAAGTGTGCATCTGTGCAGTTTATGGATTCATCATCGAAAAGGAAAGCTCCTTTTGAATCTGCCTGTTTAGAACCCAACAACGCCATATCTTTATTTGATAAAGTCACCTTAGCATCAGGAATAATTTCATTGGTTTCTTGATTTTTTACAATTCCACGCATAGTTCGTGTACATACAAATCGTAGCGGTGTATGTTCATAAAAGGAATAAATATCATCTTTGCCTTTTCCTCCTGGACGATTTGAAGTCAAAAATCCTATCTTTTTATCACTGTCAATTACAAAACAAAAATCATCATCGGCACTATTTCCAGGTCTTCCAATGTTGATTGGTTTTGAAGTTGTTCCATTGTCATACAGCTTAACCGCAAAAATATCCAAACCTCCCAAACCTGGAAAACCATTTGATGAATAGTACAGAACATTATCATCGGAAACAAATGGGAAAGACTCACGCCCTGTGGTATTAATCACATTTCCTAAATTCTCAGGTTTTCCATAGCCATCTTTGAGTATTTGGACACGAAATATATCAGAATTTCCTAATGTTCCTTTCATGTCCGAAGCAAAATACAAATACTTTCCATCAGGACTCAACGCAGGGTGTGCCACACTGTGAACATTACTATTGAAAGGCATCTCAATCACATTGCCCCAATTACCGTTAGCGTCTTTAGTCGCTCGTAAAATTTTTAAGAGAATAGTATTTTCACTATTCATCCCCACTTTTTTATTCACATAATTATTACGTGTGAAATAAACGGTATTGCCATCCTTAGTAAAGACAGCCGTAGATTCGTTGAATTTTGT
>NZ_CDOI01000028.1 GCF_000827555.1 Capnocytophaga canis | reverse complement strand
TACAATCGTTTTACCTGTTTTGCAATCGCCTGTTTCTGTGTCGGTATGGGTTACTGAAATTTCAGTAGTTCCATCACAATTGGAAACCTGTAATTTGCTCTCCACTTGAGGTTTATCTTTTCCACAAGACAAATTCACATCCGCGGGGAAATTTATAAAGGTTATTTCCGGTGTAGGAGTAATGGTAATGGTTTGGCTGTGTTTTGTTTCGTTTCCACAAGTGTCTGTTGCTGTCCATCGGTAAATAATTATTTTATTTCCGTTTTCCACCTTGTTTTCTTGGCTTTTGGTCACTTGAACAGCAGAACAATTATCCGTAGCGGTTAAATTCATCTGCGTTGGTACTGCTTGATTTTCAGTAATCGAAATATCTTTTGGTAATTCTTCTGAAAAAATGGGAGCCTCATTATCCCCTGCAATAGTAATGGTCTGTTTTTGAGAAATCGTTTGTCCGCAAACGGTTGCTGTATAGGTACGTACAATCGTTTTACCTGTTTTACAATCGCCTGTTTCTGTGTCGGTATGAGTTACCGAAATTTCAGTAGTTCCATTACAATTGGAAACCTGTAATTTGCTCTCTACTTGAGGTTTATATTTTCCACAAGATAAATTCACATCCGCGGGGAAATTTATAAAGGTTATTTCCGGTGTAGGAGTAATGGTAATGGTTTGGCTGTATTTTGTTTCGTTTCCACAAACGTCTGTTGCTGTCCATCGGTAAATAATTATTTTATTTCCGTTTTCCACCTTGTTTTCTTGGCTTTTAGCAACTTGAACAGCAGAACAATTGTCCGTAGCGGTTAGCGTTTTTTGTGTCGGTACTTCCTGATTTTCAGTAATCGAAATATCTTTCGGTAATTCTCCTGAAAAAATGGGAGCCTCATTATCCCCTGCAATAGTAATGGTCTGTTTTTGAGAAATCGTTTGTCCGCAAACGGTTGCCGTATAGGTGCGTACAATCGTTTTACCTGTTTTGCAATCGCCTGTTTCTGTGTCGGTATGGGTTACCGAAATTTCAGTAGTGCCATCACAATTGGA
>NZ_CDOI01000027.1 GCF_000827555.1 Capnocytophaga canis | reverse complement strand
TGTGTCGCAGGTAATCGTTCCTACTTTTGTACAGATTTCATAACCTATAACATACGTTCCCGTTGGAGTACCTGACGGTACCGTAACATCTCCTGTTACAGGGTCTAAGTTCGGTACGATTGTTCCCGTTGGGGTTGACGTTACCGTTATCGTTACATCAGATGTTGTTGGTGTGTTAGTACCAAGTCTATCATTATCCAACACGTTAACTACAGTTCCACTTTGAGGGGTCGTTACAGTTACTGGGTCGTCAGTAGCCGTGATTACCGTAGGGGTCGTTACCGCTGTAACTGTTATTACTACAGTAGCTGTGTCGCAGGTAATCGTTCCTACTTTTGTACAGATTTCATAACCTATAACATA
>NZ_CDOI01000026.1 GCF_000827555.1 Capnocytophaga canis | reverse complement strand
ATTGTTATTAGCATTCAACAAAAATACAACTTTATTCCCTGATTGTCAAATTTTTATACCATCATACTTTTTAAAACACGACCAAATTTTACTCAATAAAATTTAAACAGGCTTTTAGAGCCTGTTTCCATTGTTTGCTCTTGTATTTTTTTGACTGATTTTGGTTTGCAAACCAAAATCAGTCAAAAAAATACAAGAGCAATATCAGTACGAAAATTTGTATTGCGTTCATTTTGTTATTGATTTTCAGTTTCTTAATATTCTATAAACCTTTATTTTGCTCCATTTCTTACAATTTTATTCTCATATTGGGGTCTATCGTAAATTGATACTGATAGTTTTTTGTTTCGTTTTTGACTTTTACATTTTGGATTTTCACGGTGTATGCTTTTCCTTCTTCAAGTCCTTCAACTTTCCATTGAATGGAATTAGCTACTCCTGCTCCTTCGTTGTCATACGACACATCAGAAACTATATACTTTTCATTTTGATGCAATACTGAAATTATCGCATTAGAAAAATCAACCTCACGGTTGTCATCAAATCGACTTGTTTTGTCTGCAATCACTGAAAAACTTAGATACGCATCTTTTGGAAATAGATGTGCTGGATATTTTTTGTAAGGATACGCTATAAATTGTAAATTCTGATTTTTTAATTTTTCTGACTTTCTACCTCTATCAACGACATATAGTGATGCTCCTGCTGATCTACTTTGATAGTCCGCGGCTACCCCAAAGGCTATTTTTTTCATAAAAGGATCTAAAATCCAACGACGATGCCCTACTGAATTACTCCCCTTTTCATCCATCCAACCTTCAATTAAAAATAACACAAAAGCATGGGCAGGATAGTAAAGACTACTCCAGAATAAATTACTATTCATTGCTCCATTGGCGGCATCTATGGTGTAGCATCTTGCTTTAGGAGTTATGTAATGCGTCATATTTTTATTAGCTACAATGCTAAATGCAGCACACTGCGTTTCTTTTTGTTTTTCGTGGTTGTAAGTTACTTTTTCAAGTCCGTGTAATGCTCGTACGGCATTGACATATTCTAAGGCTTTTTGCTTTATATCTTCTTTTAATTCACCACACTCACAGGTTTTAAGACTTGGCTCTTTAACATACAACTCTTTCATTAGGTCTGCTATCTCCTGACCCATAGCCATATTTTGAAAAACTATGAGTATACATATTTTAAAAAATAAATGTTTCATTTGTATGATTTTTAAATGCAACTTACATCAACTCTTGCAATACACTTTTCCAATCGGGGAACTTTTCTGTCCCAAAATGTATGTGCCTACCTTGGAATTTGTCAGTTCCGTTTTTTAGGCGGTCATCAATCAAAATTGCTCCCATATTTAGGTTTTTGTGGCTTGATAAAATCAATCGTTTATAGAATATACTATTTGGGTCTTTTCCAAAATAGCACTGAATCCACTTCAATTTATCACTCCACGCTGACGGATTTAACCAAGGAGAAGTGGAAAGCACATAAACATCATATTTTTCTGCTAATTGGTGAGCCGCTTCAACAGCCCCCTCCATTGGTTTCATCAGTGCAAACACTCCAGGTATTTCATCATAACAACCTTCGTATTTTTTCAATGTTTCTTCGTCAATTTTTTCTAATCCACTTTCAAAATCAACTAAGACATTGTCAATATCAATATATAAAATTTGTGGTCGTGTTTTAAAAAGTATGATGGTATAAAAATTTGACAATCAGGGAATAAAGTTGTATTTTTGTTGAATGCTAATAACAATTA
>NZ_CDOI01000025.1 GCF_000827555.1 Capnocytophaga canis | reverse complement strand
ACATTTCCTGTCGATGGGTCTAAGTTCGGTACGATTGTTCCCGTTGGGGTTGACGTTACAGTTATCGTTACATCAGATGTTGTTGGCGTTTTCGTACCAATTTTATCATTATCCAATACGTTAACTACAGTTCCACTTTGAGTGGTCGTTACAGTTACAGGGTCGTCAGTAGCCGTGATTACCGTAGGGGTTGTTACTGCAGTAACTATTACAGTTACCATAGTGCTTGTACAGTTGCTCGTATTCACTCTATCACAAATCGTATAAGTACCTGTGTACGTACCTGATGGCGTGTTGG
>NZ_CDOI01000024.1 GCF_000827555.1 Capnocytophaga canis | reverse complement strand
GAAGGAGTTGCTAAAGCAGAAACTAAAAAGGAGGAGCCAAAGAAAGAAGAAATTAAACCAGTGGCTGCTTCCGTAGCTGAAAAAACGACATACGCTACTAACGCACCAAGTCCAGCAGCTCGTAAAATATTGCAAGAAAGAGAAATACCTGCCTCATCTGTGAAAGGTACAGGCAAAGACGGACGCATCACTAAGGAAGATGCTCTTAAGGCTTCAAAACCATCTATGGGAACTCCTACAGGAGGTTTACGAACCGAAACAAGAGCTAAAATGTCGATGCTTCGCCGTAAAGTAGCAGAGCGTTTGGTGAGTGCTAAAAATGAAACTGCGATGCTTACTACCTTTAATGAGGTAGACATGACGGCTATCTACGAACTTAGAAGCCAATACAAAGATGCTTTTAAAGATAAGCATAATGTGAATTTAGGGTTTATGTCTTTCTTCACCTTGGCAGTAGTTCGTGCGTTGAAAATGTTCCCTGATGTAAACTCAATGATTGACGGACAAGAGAAAGTTACGTATGATTTCTGTGATATTTCCATTGCCGTTTCAGGACCTAAAGGACTGATGGTGCCTGTTATCCGTAATGCTGAAAACTTGTCATTCCGAGGAGTAGAAGCTGAAGTAAAACGCTTAGCATTACGAGCTCGTGACGGGCAAATAACTGTAGATGAGATGACTGGAGGAACGTTTACGATTACTAACGGAGGCGTTTTCGGATCAATGTTATCTACTCCGATAATCAATCCACCTCAGTCGGGAATTTTAGGAATGCACAACGTGGTGGACAGAGCCGTTGTTAAAAACGGACAAATCGTTGTAGCTCCTGTGATGTATGTAGCTCTTTCGTATGATCATCGAATCATTGACGGACGCGAATCGGTAGGGTTCTTAGTAGCCGTGAAAGAAGCTCTTGAAAATCCAGTTGAAATCCTAATGAATGGTAACATAAAAGCAGCTTTAGAGTTGTAGAACTCTAAAATATTAATAGTTAAACCTCCTGAAAATAACGTTTTAGGAGGTTTTGTGTTTGTTGATTTAGAGTTTTGTTACTTTTGACAGACATAATTATCTCTTGTGAAAATTTCTGTTTGCGTATCCGAATGTATTGATTATAATGTAATCCTTCCCCAATTAATCCTCCTAAAATTAAAGTTTGGTTTTTGTTTTTTTTTACGTACCTTTGCGGTTACGGATTAAAAAACAGAATAATTATTATGGCTACAATCACTTTTAAGGGAGGAGCGGTTCATACACAAGGTGAACTTCCACAAGTAGGGGCAGTAGCTCCTGATTTCAAAGCAGTAAAAACAGACTTATCAGAGGTTTCTTTACAAGATTTTAATGGTAAAAAACTGGTTTTAAACATATTTCCAAGTATAGATACGGGAGTTTGTGCCGCTTCTGCACGTAGATTTCATCAAGAGGTTGCTGCATTGGATAATGTTGTAATAGCTTGTATTTCAAAAGATTTACCTTTTGCTTTCAACAGATTCTGTGCAGCTGAGGGTATTGATGATTTGGTAATGCTTTCCGATTTCAGAGGTGAATTTTCTCAAAACTATCACGTAACATTTACTGATGGCCCTCTCAAAGGCTTGCTTTCGCGTTGTATCGTTGTTATTGATGAAAAAGGGCATGTTATCCACAACGAACAAGTTGCAGAAACAGCTAACGAGCCAAATTACGCAGCTGCTTTGGCAAAATTGTAGTTTTAAAATATAACATGTAGAACAAACATAAGTGTCATCAAGTTGAAAAATCTCACGTAGCTTTTGTAGGCTTTTGCGTGATGATTTAACTTTTCAATCTGCTACCTATTAAACTAAAAAAATGTCACAAAAAAAACAAAAGGACTCCGATAAAAAAACTAAAACAAAGACGGATAAAGGCAAACAACGGAAATTAATTTTCGGTGTTGTCCTTACTTTTGTTTCACTGATGCTTATTGTAGCTTTTGTGTCTTATCTTTTTACTTGGCAAACCGATCAAAGTGTTTGGTTGGCTTTAGGGGATAGACAGCAAGAAGCTCAGAATTTGGTGAGTAAAATTGGAGCTTTTTTGGGACATTTTTTTATCTATAAAGGATTTGGAATTGCGATGTTTATTCCTGCAGTATTGGCTTTTTTGACAGGTTTAAAACTTTCATTCGGATTGCGAATGCCTCTTTTCAATCGATGGTTTTGGGGAATTTTGTGGATGATTTTTATTGCTACTTTTTTCGGTTTTTTTTCAGGCAAAGCTAGTATTTTAGGAGGTATTTCAGGTTACGAAATCAATCATTTTGTTCAAGATTACATTGGGGTGTTTGGGACAGCGTTACTACTCATCTTATTTCTATTACTTTATGCTATTTTGAAAGCTGAACTTACGCCCGAAAAAGTGAGCAAAATGTTTCAGACAGTTTTCACTAAAATCAATCAAGTCAAAATTTCGGATACTTTAAGTCCCTCTAAACTAGTAAAGAAAGTAGCTGTTCCAGCGAATCCTGAGGAAAATAATGATGATTTTTTGAAGTCAACAGATGTTAATAATGAAAAGATCTTTATTGACAATAATAAATCTGACGAAAAATTAGATGTATTCACTCATAAAAAAGAAATCCCTTTCTTGACAAATGAAGAGAATGAAGAAAATTTCTTTATAACCAATACTCCTTCTGAAGAGTTGGATCTGCAAGTAGAAAAACCAAAGCAAAGTGAGGAAGTTGATCCTGAATTATTAGCTAAAAAATTGGTTGAAAACTACGGAGAATACGATCCACGTTTGGATTTGAGTGACTATCGTTTTCCTACCATCGAACTTTTAAACGAGCCCAAAGAAAGTGGTATTATTATCAATCAGGAGGAATTGGAGGAGAATAAAAATACAATTGTTCAGACCCTTAGAGATTACAAAATTGAAATATCACAGATAAAGGCTACCATTGGTCCAACGGTTACGCTCTATGAGATTGTCCCTGCTGCGGGGATTCGCATTTCGAAAATTAAAAATTTAGAAGATGACATAGCTTTGTCCTTAGCGGCTTTGGGTATTCGTATTATTGCACCGATTCCAGGAAAGGGGACTATTGGTATTGAGGTTCCGAATAAGAAACCGACCACTGTTTTTATGCGTTCCATGATTACTTCGCCCAAGTTTCAACACTCGGAGATGGAGCTTCCTGTAGCATTCGGAAAGACCATTAGCAACGAAACCTTTGTAGCTGACCTCACTAAGATGCCCCATCTACTGATGGCTGGTGCTACAGGGCAAGGTAAATCTGTGGGGCTTAATGTTGTACTCACATCTTTACTTTACAAGAAACATCCTGCCGAGGTGAAATTTGTATTAGTAGATCCGAAGAAGGTAGAACTGACTTTGTTCAACACTATTGAACGCCATTTTTTAGCAAAACTTCCTGATAGTGAAGAAGCTATTATTACGGATAACAAAAAAGTAGTCAACACGCTCAATTCTCTTTGTATAGAAATGGATAATCGTTATGAGTTGTTGAAAAATGCAATGGTTCGTAACATCAAAGAGTATAACGCAAAATTTAAGGCTCGGCAATTAAACCCGAATGAAGGTCACAGATTTTTACCGTACATAGTGTTGGTGGTTGATGAGTTTGCCGATTTGATTATGACGGCAGGTAAGGAAGTGGAGTTGCCCATAGCTCGATTGGCTCAATTGGCACGAGCCATTGGTATTCATTTGATTATAGCTACGCAACGTCCATCGGTAAACGTTATCACAGGGATTATTAAGGCAAATTTCCCCGCTCGAATTGCATTTCGTGTAACCTCGAAAATAGATTCAAAAACGATTTTAGACGGTTCGGGAGCCGAGCAGCTAATAGGTCGTGGAGATATGCTTTATACTCAAGGGAATGAGCCTATTCGTATCCAATGTGCTTTTGTAGATACCCCTGAAATCAATCATATTACTGAATATATTGGAGCTCAGAAGGCTTATCCCGATGCTTACTTATTGCCTGAATATGTAGGTAGTGAAAGTGAAGCTACGGAGTTGGATTTTGATCCTGCTGACCGTGATAAATTATTTAGAGAAGCGGCTGAAATCATTGTTAATGCACAGCAAGGTTCGGCATCGCTCCTACAGCGTAAATTGAGTTTAGGATATAATCGAGCAGGACGTATTATTGATCAGTTGGAACACGCAGGAATTGTGGGGCCTTTTGATGGAAGTAAAGCCCGAAAGGTACTTGTTTCTGACATCGTATCACTCGAAAATTTGTTGAATGGACGTTAATTTTGGAACGGAAATTGATATTCATGGTAGTAAGTCGTTAAAGAGCATCGTTTTTACGTAATTTTGTACTCGGCCATAGAGAAGGATTAATAATTTATTAATGAGATTTTTTTGTGGTTTGATATGAAACGGTTCTTTCGGAGTATCTTACGTATGAATGCACATTATAGTAATAATTATGAAAAACATCAAAAAAATGAAAAAAATAATAATTTCGATTATCACTTTATGTAGTTTTGTAGCTCAAGCTCAGAACGCGAATAAAGCAAAGACCTTATTGGATGAGGTATATAACAAGATGATTAGCTATGATAATATTTATATTGAATTTCGATATAATTTAGATAATATTTCCGAAAATATTAATCAAGAAATCAAAGGAAATGTGACTTTAGCTAAGGATAAATATGTTTTGAATTATATGGGAGCCACAAAAATATATGATGGTAACAAATCGTATACTATAATTCCTGAAAATGAGGAAGTTGTAATCGAATCAACATCGGAAGAGGAAACTTCAATTACGCCTTCAAAAATGTTAACATTTTATAGAAAGGGATATACCTACAAGTGGGATATTGAACAAAATGTACGTGGCAGAAAGATTCAGTATGTTGAACTTAAACCACAGAAAGCATCGGACGTAAAACAAATTTTGTTGGGAATTGATGTTCAAACAAAGCATATTTATAACCTAATTGAAATAGGGAAAAATAATACGAAAACTACCATTACAGTTAACACGTTCAAAACCAATCAACCAATTCCGGCTAATTTATTTAAATTTGATAAGGAAAAGTATAAAAAAGAAGGATATTACATCTCTGAATTGTAGTTTCCATTTGAGAAGTTAATCGCAATATTCAGAGGAGAAAATCCAAGACAAGTATTAACATACGCAAAATGAAAATATTAGATAGATATATTTTGACACAGTTCCTAAAGAATTTTTTAGGAACTCTTTTCGTTTTAATTCTGATATTTATGTTCCATACTTTGTGGACATATATCGACGATTTAGCGGGTAGAGGTTTGGAGATGTGGATTATAGCTAAGTTTTTAATATTTTTCATTCCGCAATTGATTCCGATCATTTTGCCGTTGGCGGTGGTGGTTTCTTCCATTATGACCTTTGGAGCATTTGCTGAAAATTACGAGTTTGCAGCAATGAAAGCATCAGGAATTTCGGTGCAACGAGCCATGCGACCTTTGTTGGTTTTTATGGGATTTTTGAGTTTATTTACTTTTTTTTTGGTCAATGTGGTGATTCCTGTTTCCTATACGGAATTATTTGACCTACGTCGAAACATTGCCAAAGTGAAACCAGCAATGGCTATTGCAGAAGGAATTTTTTCAGATATAGGTGATGATTTCAGTATCAAAGTTGATAAAAAATCAGGTAAAAATGATGAATTTTTAGAAAAGGTGGTTATTCATAAAAAATCACCTGACCGTGTGAACAGGACTGTAATTATTGCAGAACGAGGCGAGTTAAAAAATGTTAAAAATAGTGATTTTTTGCAACTTATCTTGGAAGATGGTAATTATTACGAAGATATCAAGACTCAAACTTATGCCCAACAACAGCGTTTCCCTTTTGCGAAAGTACATTTTGATAAATATGTCATCAATATTGATCTTTCCCATTTGAATAATGTTGATTTTAATGAGAAAACCAATATTACTACTTATCGAATGATGAATGTTGGACAATTGAACTACGCTATAGATTCATTGCGGAATGACTTTAAACAACATATAGCTGATCATGGTGGGAGTATGATGCGTCGTACAGGTATTTTTCTACCTGAAAAAAATATAAAAACTTCTGAGAATAACAATGTTGAGGATATTTCAGAACTGCTAAACCTATTCGAAGCTCACAAAAAACGGCAGATATGGGATATGGCTGTTAGCAATGCTCAAAGTCAGTATGATAATTTAGATTTCAGGCAGCGTGACATTGAATATCGTTACAAAACATTAAACCTCCATATTCTGAATTTGAGTGATAAATTTGCCTTGACATTTTCTTGTTTTGTATTGTTTTTTGTGGCGGCACCGTTAGGTGCATTCATTCGTAAAGGAGGATTGGGTTTGCCCTTTGTAGTGGCAATGGTTCTGTTTTTATCTTATTACTTTATAAGTTTGTTTGTTAAGAATATAGCAGAAAATAACACGGTAAGCCCTGTCATTGCACCATGGTTTTCTACGTTGATTTTACTTCCTTTAGGAATATATCTAACCATTCGTGTTACTACGGATAAAGGGTTATTTCAATTTGAAAAATTACATAAATTGTTTGATTTCCTCAAACGTAAACAACAATCCAACAAGAGATGAAATACTACATCATAGCAGGTGAAGCATCGGGTGATTTACATGGAGCCAATCTGATGAAAGCACTTATTGCCAAAGACTCCAGTGCCGATATACGTTTTTGGGGAGGAGATAAAATGAAATCCGTTGCAGGAACCCTTGTCAAGCACTATCGAGATTTGGCTTTCATGGGTTTTTGGGAAGTTATCACCAATCTGAAAACTATTTTAAAGAATATCGCTTTTTGCAAAAAAGATATTCAGGATTTCCAACCAGATGTGCTGATTTTCATTGATTATCCGGGTTTTAATATGCGTATCGCTACGTGGGCGAAGCAGCAAGGTTTTCAAACACATTACTATATTTCGCCTCAAATTTGGGCGTGGAAAGAAAATCGTATAAAAGCCATTAAGCGCGACATAGATTTTATGTATGTGATATTGCCTTTTGAAAAAGATTTCTATGAAAAAAAACATGCTTATCCTGTTCATTTTGTAGGACATCCGCTTTTAGATGCTATAGCTAATCGTGAACCAATAGATCCGCATGCGTTTAAGGTAGCAAATAATCTAGACCAACGACCCATTATCGCTTTACTTCCCGGAAGTCGAAAACAAGAAATCGCCAAAATGCTTTCAGTGATGCTTTCAGTAGTGGATTATTATCCTAATTATCAATTTGTTATTGCAGGAGCTCCATCACAAGATTATGGTTTTTATCAGCAATTTATCAAAAATAATAATGTATATTTTGTTAGTGGAAAAACTTACGATTTATTATCCGTAGCCACTTGTGCATTGGTGACCAGTGGAACAGCTACTTTGGAAACAGCTTTGTTTAATGTCCCAGAAGTGGTTTGTTATCGTGGTAATTGGCTGTCATATCAAATTGCAAAGCGAGTGATTAATTTGAAGTATATTTCGTTAGTAAATCTTATTATGGATAAACCTGTAGTTACAGAACTTATTCAAGAGGAGTTGAATACCAAAAATTTACGTTTTGAAATAGATAAACTCTTAACTCCAACACATCGCGATAAGTTGCTGCAAGACTATATGGATTTACGAAATCAATTAGGGGGAAGTGGGGCAAGTCAAAAAACGGCTGAATTGATTCTTTCGAATCGAATTAAGGAGAGATAAAGCATTTATAATTAGAATATAATTAACTTAGTGAGATCATTAAGGACTGCTTCAGAAGGAAAAAACACTTTTTTCTTTCTCAAGACTTTATAGTTCATTGATTATACCAAATTTATTATATACTTCTAAAAAGATACAGAGTTATACAAGGATAAAATTCAATTCGGTACATAAGAAAAGAGTAGTAATTGAGTCTATTATAGAATTTTTAAAACAAGGTCATGCTTTTCACAAAGGCGTAATAGGCGAGACAGTCAATATGCTATTATTCAGAGGTCTCACTCAACAGCAAAAGAATGATGAACAGATCGGAATCATCTTTTTGTGTTATGGTTTTCTGTTGACGCTGAACAGAAAGTCCTCTAAAGATTTCTACTACTTTTCAAGAGAGAATAAGTAAAACGAAAACTCTTTATTTCGTTTTTCAAGTAAAAAGTGTTACTTTTGTGTTATGAAAAAACAAGCTCCTATTGGATTATTTGATTCGGGTGTTGGAGGAACCACCATTTGGAAAGAGGTCGTAGCATTGATGCCCAATGAGAACACCCTATTCTTAGCAGACAATAAAAATGCTCCTTACGGCGGAAAAACGAAGGATGAAATCATTGCTTTATGCGAAAGGAATACAGAGTGTTTGCTCAATAATGATGTGAAAATCATTGTTTTAGCCTGTAATACGGGTACAACTAACGCTATTTCCTATCTTCGTGAAAAATATAGACATATACCTTTCATAGGTATTGAACCAGCTATTAAACCTGCAGCCTTGGGAAGTGTCACTAAAAAAATAGGAGTGTTAGCTACTCAAGGAACGTTGACGAGTGAATTATTTCAGAAAAATAGCAATAGTTTAGCACAAAATAACGGTATTGAATTTATTGAAAGGGTAGGAGAAGGTTTGGTAAAACTCATAGAGTCAGGCAAAATTAATAGTCCTGAAATGACGATTTTGCTCAAAAAATATTTGTATCCAATGGTAGAAGAAGGAATAGACTATCTGGTGTTGGGATGTACTCACTATCCGTATTTATTGCCTCAAATTAAGCAACTTATCCCCGAAAATATTCAAGTGATTGATTCTGGATATGCCGTTGCTAGACAAACTAAAAACATACTCAGTCAAAATCAATTGTTAAATGATGCCACTGAAAAGCCGAAGCACCGTTGGTTGGCTAACGGAAATATCGAAATTTTAAAAGAATTTGCTCCTGATCGTAATGATTTGGAAATAAGTATGTTGTAAAGTATTTCAAAATAAAGTAACACTAATATGATAAATAAGCGCTTACTAATTAAGAACCTATTAGCTCATAGCGACGAAAACAGTTTCTATGATCGTAAGCGTTTCATCAATTTGAGTGATCGTGAAGGAAAGGCTAAGTTTTTGAAAATAGTTTGTGCTTTAGCCAATTCGAATCCCTATAATAATGCGTTTATAATTGTTGGTGTTGAAGATGAATCACGCTTAATTTTTGGGGTGGATTTTTTCGATGACAGCCATATTCAAAATCTGGTCAATTCCTATTTAGAAAATCCCCCATCAGTAATGTATGAAAATATTATTTTTCCAGATATTGCTGAAAATAAAGTGGTTGGTTTGGTTACAGTACGATCATCTCAAAAAATATGTTCTTTATCAAAAGGTGTGTGGAAATACCCGAAAGGAACCATTTTCAAACGAGAGGGTAGTAACAGTAAAATTGTTGATAAAACCTTTAAAATAAGCGATGTAAACCTAAAAACAGTTCGGCAAATAGAAAAACTTTCAAGCAATAATATTCAACATACTCTTGATGCCACAATCCATTTTTTAAATCACCGACACAAGGATTTACAGGCTTTTTATCACGTTTTCAGAGAACAATTTGTGCTATGTTACGCAGGGAAACCAGAGCGTGTTGATGGAAAATTATTTTATTCAAGAGTTGATATTGAACTGATTAACGAACAAGTACAACTGTTTTTTTCTGCCTTGGATTTGGTTGAAATCCATATTCAAGCAAATTCATTCCAAATTACGGAATATATCGAATTAGCAACTGATTTTTCACAAAAATACCACCCATTGGAAACACTCACCATCGAGTTTTTTAATAATGGAACATACAAAATACATCAAAAGTTGGTTTTTATTCCTCCTGCGTATAATCTTGAAAAATCGGCTCTTTTATGGGACGAGTATATGCCCATAGTTAAAAATATAATAGAGGGGAATGATTTGAATAACAGTGGTTTGAATAAATTAAAACTGCTACCATCCACTTTTTTGACGTGTTATTTAAGTGGTTACATACAGGCCAAAGAGTTATTAGAAGAAGCTCGGTTCAAATACAGAGAAATAGATAGGGAATCCTACCCCGCTTTAAAGCGGACACTTCGCATTATGCGTAAATTAAAATACAATACTCACAGATGAGAACATTAGTAATAGGGGATATTCACGGAGCATATAAGGCATTGATTCAAGTACTTGAACGAGTGAATATTCAAGATCAAGACAAATTCATATTTTTAGGAGATTATGCTGATGGATGGAGTCAGACACCTCAAGTTATTGATTTTCTGATAGATTTTGGTAAAAAATACGATTGCACTTTTCTCAGAGGGAATCATGATGATTTGTGTTTAGATTTTTTGTCTGGAAAATCAATGGAAAAGATGTGGTATTTCCACGGAGGAGATGCTACCGAAAAAGCCTACGAATCCATCCCTGAAGAAACCAAGCAAAAGCATATCGATTTTTTGAAAAAGTTGTCTAACTATCAGTTAGATAGCCAAAATAGATTGTTTGTTCACGCAGGGTTCACTAATTTGAGAGGAGTAGAGTATGAATATTTTCCCAAGGCATTCTATTGGGATAGAACTCTTTGGGAATTAGCTATTTCGGTAGAAATGTCGCCTGAACAAATTCGTTATCCAAATAGATTGAAACTCTATTCCGAAATTTTTATAGGACATACACCTACTGTTCGTTTCGAAACCGACAAACCTATGTCTGCTAACAATGTATGGAATATTGATACGGGAGCGGCGTTTAAAGGGCGTATTACAGTGATGGATATCAATACCAAGGAATTTTGGCAAAGCAATCCTGTTTTTGAGCTTTATCCCGAAGAAATGGGGCGAAACAAGTAAAAAAACATATTTTCGTTTTTTTTGAAGTTTAATCCAAACTTGCATGATTTTCTCTCTAATTTGAGCAGAAGAGTTTCTGAAATTGAAAAATAATGTATGTTATTTGGAGAGTTTACGTAATAGGTTTATTATTCAGTAGATTATAAAAGAGTCTGATTATTGATATTTTCTTCGATTAAAGGTAGGAGTGTTTTTGTAGGTTAAACACATCAAATAATATTTTTAGAGCTATTATATTTAAACCACATAGAGACATAGAATTAACACTATGTCTCTATGTGGTTTAAAATTTAATTTACGGAAACTTAATGTTTTTTTACTAACTTTCAAATTCAAAAAAGGTTCGAGTAAACGAATTAAAGGTTCATAATTTTCGTGTCTTTAATGTCCTATTTTTAACTAATTAATGAAATTATTTGCTTTTTTTGTATATTTGCTAATTCCAAAAACATGTTTTATGGACAAAAAAGAGTTAAGGAATTATTACAAACAACTTCGAGCAGGTCTTTCAGAAGAAGAGCGTGAGCAAAAAAGTTTACAAATAGCCAATCAATTATTGAAAATGCCTATTTGGCATAGGGAAAATTACCATATTTTTCTTCCGATAACCAGATTGTTTGAAATCAACACAGAATATATCTTGCATATTCTCCATGGAAAAGATAAAAACATTATATTGCCTAAAATGGATGGAGATGTAGGTTTATTAAAGCATATTTTACTAACGGAACAAACTATTTTGAAGCAAAACCATTTAGGAATTACAGAGCCATGTAATGGTATTGAAGTGCAGCCTGCCCAAATAGATGTGGTATTTGTTCCGTTACTGGCTTACGATCAAAAAGGGAATAGGGTCGGGTATGGAGGTGGATTTTATGACCGATTTTTATCAAACTGTCCTGTAACTACTTTAAAGGTAGGTCTATCATTTTTTCTCCCTGAATTAAAAATTGAAGGGGTTTTCTCAACTGATATTCCTTTGGATTACTGTGCTACTCCCGACGGATTTTTTAGATTTTAAATACTTATATATTGTTTAAAATCAGATTGTCATAGGCCAAAAAAACGTTTTCTGGTAGTTTTTTAGACACCTCGTCATGAAATCCAAATGTTTGACTGATATGGGTGAAATAGGTCTTTTTTGGTTGTACAATACGGATAATTTCCAAAGCTTCATCCAAGTTTAAATGTGTGGGGTGAATCTCCTCACGTAGGCAATTTAGCACCAAAAGATCCAGTCCGTGAAGTTTGTCTAATTCGTTGTTTATTATTTTTTTAGCATCCGTAATATAAGCGATATTTTCAATTCTATAGCCTAAAATTGGTAAATCACCATGCATCACATGAATTGGCTGAATAGTTTTTCCATAAAACTCAAATGACTCATTGTTTACCTCATTGACAGCTACTGATGGAGCTCCTGCATACCGATTTTCGGTGGAAAAAATATAGTTAAAACGTTGTCGCAACTCAGAAATTACACGCGGTAGGGCATATATTGGCATGTCACCCTGTTGATACACAAAAGGGCGGATGTCGTCAAGTCCTGCGGTGTGGTCGGCATGTTCGTGTGTGAACAGAATTGCTTCCAGATGGTTTATCTTGTGTGTGAGCATTTGTTGCCGAAAATCAGGGCCACAGTCAATTAACAGATTTATGTTGTCCCAAGAGATAAGAGCAGAAGTTCGTAATCGACTGTCTTTGTGGTTTTTACTTAATCCTACGGGATGATTACTTCCTATTACGGGAATCCCTTGTGATGTGCCTGTTCCTAAAAAAATTACTCTCAATGTGAAAAAATTTACGACAAAAATAGGAATTTTCAATAGAATTTCCTATTTTTGTACAAATAACTTTTTAAATGAGGCTAATCCTTTATTTTAAAGAAGATGTCAGCCGTATTTTATGTAAAGAAATCAAAGTTTTTTGTATAGTTAAATTAACTTTAGTTTGTAGAGTCATTATCAAGGCTGTACTGCATTAAAAAAAATATTAACAAAATTTTAATAGAAAGCGATTTAAAGATAGTCCTAACTGTTGGGCAGGTTTTATTAGCATACATCATAAAGTAAAAACATAAAAAAATGAGCGTCATAATTCAAGGAGATAAGGATATAGCCATTGAAGATGTGCCTTCCACTTTAGCTAAGGCGTTGCGTATTAATTTGAATGAAAATATTTACGGAACTTTTGCTGAAATTGGAGCAGGTCAAGAAACGGTACGTCATTTTTTTAGAGCAGGAGCTGCTTCGGGGACTATCGCCAAAGCCATGAGTGCTTATGACAAAGAGGTGAGTGATGCGGTGTACGGAGTGGAAGAGGATGGACGTTACGTAACCGAAAGCCGACTAAAAAAAATGCTGGATTATGAGATTAAACTCATCGAAACGCGTTTGACCAGAAATAATCACCCTAATAAGGTATTTTTTTCCTACGCCAATACTGTTGCAACTATCGATTTTTCCAAGCGTTATAAAGGACATGGTTGGGTTGGGTTGCGTTTCCAAACTAAACCTCACGGAGCGTATAACGAAATTATTTTGCACGTACGTTTTCATCAGACTGAAGCCAGAGCTCAGCAAGAAACATTAGGAATTTTGGGAGTGAATCTCATTTATGGAGCTTTCTATAAAACATCAAAACCTAAAAAAATATTGAAATATTTATATGACCATATTGATAAGGATTTGATAGAAATTGATATGATAAATTTTTCAGGGCCTGATTTTGAGGATGTGGACAATCGATTGATGAGTTTACAACTTATTAGAAATGGGATGACTGAAGCGGTTATGTTTGGCCCTGATGGGAATAATATTCTTCCTGCGGAGCATCTTTACAAAAAAAATGTCTTGACTCTGCGAGGGAGTTTCCGACCTGTGACTAAGGTCAATATGGATATGTATCAAAAATCTTTGGAGATGTTTTTGGCGGAAAATAAAGTCAATCCGTCCCGTACTGAGGTAATTTTTGAAATTACGCTGTCGAATTTGATAGCAGAAGGAGAAATTGATGAGCAAGATTTTATGGACAGAGCCAAATTGTTGTGTTCCTTAGGTCAAAAAGTATTGATTTCTAATTTTAAAGAGTATTATCGAGTGGTAGAATATTTTTCAAATTACACTCGTATGCGAATGGGGTTGGCGATGGGAGTGAATAATTTGATTGCGATTTTCGATGAAAAATATTACCGACATTTGAGTGGAGGTATTTTAGAAGCATTTGGAAAATTGTTTTATCGTGATATTAAAATATATTTGTTTCCGATGAAAGACCCAGAAACAGGTCAAATCATCACCAGTGAGAATTTGCGTGTGCATCCACGTATGAAAGAATTGTACAAGTTTTTCAAATTCAACGGAAAGGTGGTGGATATTGAGGGATATGATGAGGCACATCTCAACATATTCTCTCGAGAAATTTTATCGATGATTGAGAGAGGCGAAACCAATTGGGAGGAGTTGTTACCAGGAGGGGTTTCTGAAATCATCAAAGAGAAACAATTATTTGGCTATAAGCCACAAAAAACAGAATGTTAAACCTTTAAAATTAAATTATTATGGCAAAAACAGGAAATGTGTTATTAGCGTTAGTTACAGGAGTAGCTATTGGAGCGGGAGTAGGAATTCTTTTTGCACCAGACAAAGGAAAAAATACTCGTAAAAAAATTAAAGATTCGGTAGATGATACCACGCATATGTTAAAGGAAAAAATAGATAATTTAACACGTGAAGTGAAATCAAAAACTACGGAAATTAAAGGGTCTTTGGAGGAAAATATGGACAGAGTATTGTCTAAATCAAGCTATAAGGCCGAGGATGTAATTACTTTTTTAGAAAAAAAATTAGCAGCTTTGAAAGAGGCAAACGCTAAGTTGCAAAAATAAAATATGTTGATGAATAACATAAAAGAGGCTTTTAAAGAACTCCCCGATAGAGGAAATGAAGCGTTAGAAACAAATGTTTCTTACTATAAACTATTTGTTTTCAGGTTTATAGCGAAGACTTCTTATGGGCTATTATCCATTTTGGTATTGGGTATGATAAGCCTATTGGTATTGTTTTCACTCTCTTTCGCGTTTGCCTATGCCATAGGAATTTGGATTGGCAACATTGCCTTAGGATTTGTTGTTATGGCACTTTTTTATTGTTTAGTAATGTGTATAGCCTATCTTTTCAGAAAGAAAATGATTGAAAGACCTTTATTGAAGACTCTTTCAGAGGTGTACTTTAAAGCGGGAGAAGAGGATGAGGAGAAATAGAATTTATCAATCTTTTGAGGAAATTGAAAGTGATTTAAAAATCTTGAGACTCAAAAAAGAAATTGACTGGTTGCAGTTGAAGAACAGTACTTCAAATTTTACGGATAGCTTAGCTCCTAAGAATTTGATGGCTAGTGCTTTTTCAAACGTAGGAGGGAGCTTTTTCAAACCAAAAAGTCGTTGGTTTGGTCTTATTCTGAACTATGCTTTGTACTATTTTTTCAAAAAAAAGTAATTATATAAAGAGTTAAAAATTTGAGGTTTCAATTACATTCCATTCGGATATGTAGTCGGAACCTCATCGTTATAAAGGTAATTTTAGAAAATATTGTTCATATTTCAATCAAGGTCATATTCTTCTATTTTTTTGCGAAACTGTATCGTGGTATTCATATGGAATCCAAATAAGGGGTAATGATGAAAATACTGAGTGGATTTATGTTTTTCAATTATATAGCGGATTACTTTGTGTAAAAATAGGATAAAACCAGACACAGATTCAATGTATGTCCGATAAAAACGCAAATCTATTATTTAGAAAAACAAAACAACTTTCAAATTAGATTTTATGAAACAAAGCCTTATAAAAAATTTAGATTGGTTATCCGTTTTTTGTTATATATTATTGGTTAGTATTGGTTGGATAGCTATTTTTTCAACTACTTATAATGAGGCTGAGGTAACTTCTATTTTTGACCTTGATCAATTTTACGGAAAACAAACGCTTTTTATTGGGCTTGGACTATTGCTTATTGTTTTTATTCTGGCAATAGATTCAAAATTTTACGAAAATTTTTCTTTTGTATTTTATCTTATTTCATTAGCTTTATTAGCGGGACTATTTGTTTTAGGAAAGAAAACCAACGGAGCTTTATCGTGGTATGCTATTGGGTCTATCACTGTGCAGCCCAGTGAGTTTGCTAAAGTAGCCACAGCATTGTTTTTCTCAAAGTTTTTGAGTGATATTCATACTAACATACAGAATTTTAAAGATCTTTTTAAGGCAATACTTATTCTGGCATTACCCGCTATTTTAATTCTTCTGCAACCTGATGTAGGGAGTTTACTGGTTTTTTTTTCCTTAACATTTGTGCTGTTCCGTGAAGGTATGCACGTTGCTTTGTTGTTCTACATGGTGTTGGTAGCCATAGTTTTTATTATAACTTTGAAATTTGGTGTGCTTTTCGCTGTAATCATCTGCTTATTGATGATTGGTTTCTACGGATTTTGGTATAAAAGAAGAACCAATAGAATTCCTTTTCAGAATATATTTATCCTTTTGTCGGTTTGTTTGCTCACATCGTTTTCCACATCGATTGTATTTGATTCGGTTTTGAAACAGCACCACCGAAACAGGTTGAGTTTATGGTTACGTATGGAGCAAGACCCTCAGAAAATCAGTGAGATGCGTCGTGACTTTGGCTATAATACCTACATGTCCGAATCGGCAATTACTTCAGGAGGAATCTTTGGAAAAGGTTTTTTAGAAGGTACTCGTACTAAGGGGAGTTTTGTGCCAGAGCAACATACGGATTATATCTTTACCACTTTGGGCGAGGAATGGGGACTGGTAGGTACGCTCACAGTGATTGTAATTTTTACTTTTTTGCTTCTTCGCTTGATTATTTTAGCGGAACGACAACGCTCCAAATTTAGCCGAATTTATGGTTATTGTGTGGCATCAATTTTGTTCATGCATTACTGTATAAATATAGGTATGGTGATTGGATTGATACCTACCATAGGTATTCCATTACCTTTTTTTAGCTATGGAGGTTCAGGGTTATGGGCATTTACTATTCTTTTGTTTATATTTCTTCGCTTGGATGCTAATCGGGTTAATGATTGGATTAAATAACCGAAAACTTTTGTGCAAGGTAAAATAGGCTGAATACTCTTATTTTATTTTTTTTCATAAAGGTTTAATCACGAATCTCCAAAAGTATGTGAATTATAAACTATATTCTTTTTTCCAATAGAACGACATTTTCAACATGATGCGTTTGAGGGAACATATCCACTGCTTGTACTTTAGTTACTTTGTACATTGCATCCATTAGAGCTAAATCACGAGCTTGGGTTGCACTATTGCAACTTACATACACCACTTTTGGAGGTGCAATGCTTAAAATTTGAGTAACAACATCTTTGTGCATTCCATCACGTGGTGGATCGGTGATAATAACATCGGGTGTGCCATTTTCCGCTATAAATGCTTCGTTAAAAACATTTTTCATATCTCCCACAAAAAATGAAACATTGCTAATATTGTTGTTTTTAGCATTATCTTTAGCGTCGGCAATCGCTTCTGGAACAGCTTCAACACCAATCACTTTTTTTGCTTTTTGGGCAACAAACAAAGCAATGGTCCCCGTACCAGTGTACAAATCATACACCAATTCATTACCTTTCAATTCCGCAAAATCACGTGCTACTTTGTAGAGGTTATATGCCTGTTTCGAATTGGTCTGATAAAACGATTTAGCATTGATTTTGAATCGCAATCCTTCCATTTCTTCGTAGATGCAATCACGACCTTTATAGCATATCACCTCTTGGTCATAAATTGAATCGTTTTGCTTTCCGTTAATGATATACTGCAAGGAGGTGATTTGTGGGAAACTTTCAATTATGAAGTCTAACAATTGCTCTCGCATTTTCCTGTTTTCTTCGAAAAACTGAATAACGAGCATAATTTCCCCAATCGAAGTAATGCGAATCATCATTGAACGCAGAAAACCTGTTTGCTGACGAGGGCTGTAAAAAGGCATCTCGTTTTCAATAGCAAACTGTTTTATTTTTAGTCTGATGTCATTGGAAGGGTCTTCTTGCAGGTAACATGTGTCAATATCCAAAATTTTGTCCCATGCACCCGAGATATGAAATCCTAATCCGTTGCGATTGTCAATCGTTTCCACTTTTTTGATTTCTTCAGGGGTCAGCCAACGAGTGTCAGAAAAAGAGAATTCCATTTTATTACGGTAAAAATACGGATTTTCAACCCCTAAAATAGGTTGCATTTCAGGAATTTCAATGCGTCCTAAACGTTTCAGATTGTTTTCTACCTCCTTTTGTTTGTAGAATAGTTGATATTGATAGCTCATATTCTGCCATTTGCATCCACCACAATAACCAAAATGCGAACAGACCGGCTCAGTGCGTTTGTCCGATTTTTTATGAAACTTGATAACAAATCCCTCAAAATAAGCAGTTCTTTTCTTGGTGGTTTGTACATCAACAACATCTCCAGGAATAGCATCCGACAAGAATATAACGCGTCCATCAGGAGCTTTTGCCACGCTTTTTCCTTTAGCCCCTGCATCAATTACTTCAACGTTTTCGAATATGATATTTTTGTTTTTTCGACTCATAAGGAGGCAAAGGTACGGAATAAATTGAAATGGACAAGTCGGGTGGCAATTTTCAGAATAATTGTTTAATGATATGTTTCATTACCAATAACTTGTTGGATTCAAATACTGTATTAGTTCTTTTATTACAAGTTTTTGTTTTTTTATTATCTGTAAATTGCTCAGTTATTAAAGCTATGTACATTATCTTAAGAAGGATTTGTAACTGTTCTACGAGAAAAAAACGGACAATCATTTTTTTTTCAATGCCTAATAATTTCTAAGAATTGCGTACTTTTGTGCTTTCCAAGTTTATTTTGATATTAAAAAATGATACAGTTATTGCGGTATATGCTTTTTCCGTTTGCAGTGTTGTACGGCATCGTTGTGCGGGTACGCCATCTGGCATACGATAAACGTGTTCTGAAGAGTGTACAATTTGAAATACCGACCATTTGTGTTGGAAATGTCAGTGTTGGAGGTACAGGAAAAACGCCTATGGTTGAATATTTAATCCGCAATCTACAGGAAAACTATAAGATAGGAGTAGTTAGTAGAGGTTACAAGAGGAAAACAAAGGGATTAGTCATGGCTGATACTACTTCTACCGTGTACGATTTAGGGGATGAGCCATTTCAATTTTGGAAAAAATATCCTAAAATTAGTTTGGTGGTAAATGCAGACAGAGCTTCAGGAATATCCCATCTGTTGGCTTTACCACAGCCTCCCGAAGTAATCCTGCTTGATGATGCTTTTCAACATCGCAAAGTAGAAGCGAAAATCAATGTGGTTTTGACGGCCTATGGAAATTTATTTACCGATGATTGGCTTTTACCTACTGGAAACTTGCGAGATGTTGTTTCACGAGTACAACAGGCGGACGTCATTGTAGTTACTAAATGCTCACCCCATATCAGTCAGCAGGAGCGAAAAAAAATTGCTACGCAGATACGCCAGAAAGAACATCAATCTGTGGTTTTTGCAACCATTGCTTATGGAGAAAAAGTGATTTCAGCTAATCAATCTGTTTATTTAGAAGAATTTATTAAATTACCTTTTCTCTTGGTAACGGGCATTGCAAATCCCATTCCTCTTCTCAATTTTTTGAATAAATGTGGAGCAACTTTTGAGCATTTGAATTTTGCTGATCATCATCATTTTTCAGAAACCGAAATCGAAAAACTCAAACAATCCCCTCGTGTACTTACCACAGAAAAGGATTATGTACGTTTAGAAAGTCGCTTGTCGGATATTTTTTATCTCCCCATCGAAACTGTCTTCATTGATAAAACCGAAGAAGCTACCTTTTGGAAAATCTTAGATTTACAGAGGAAATCCTAAAAAAATAGATATCAACCTTTACGTTAATTTTCTTCAAAGGAAGGTCTATTACATAGTAGGTCGTACTTTGTTGATTAATAATTGATTTTGACTTGTTCAGGACTTCAAAAACTTACTTAACCTACATATAATTATCAATTTAGCTATTAAAAATAACGTACAATATACTTCCGAAAAGGAAAATAGAACTTAACTTTAGCGGTGGCTTTTTTAACAAATCTCTAAACTTGCTACTTCAAAAAAAATTCTTACTTTTGTCCACATAAAAAATAATAATAAGAACTATGTTTGGAGACCTTATGGGGATGATGGGCAAACTTAAAGAAACCCAGCAAAAAATAGAAGAAACAAAACAACGATTAAATCACGTACTGATTGACGAGACCTCGTCCGACGGAAGTATTAAAGTGACGATTACCGCTAACAGGGAGATTAAATCGTTGGAAATTAGCGATAGTCTTTTAGAGGACAGAGAGCAATTGGAGGATTATTTGGTACTTACGCTGAACAAAGCCATTGAAAAAGCTACCCAAATTAACGAAACCGAGTTGGCAGCTGTTGCAAAGCAAGGATTGCCAAACATACCAGGGTTGTTTTAAAAACAGAAAAGTTTCATACATCTAAATTTTAAATGATGGAAAATAACCAAAATAACGAACATACGCTTAAAGAGAGTCCAAAAAGTATTTTTGTTCAGATAAAAGATTTTTTGGCAGATTTGATGAACATTCACGAGCAGACTGATAAAGAGGCTACTATAGAAAGTATTAAGGCCGATATTTCGCTGAAAGGACATACTTCGTGGATTTTGATTTGTGCCATTATTATTGCGTCGTTAGGATTAAATGCAAATTCAACGGCGGTTATCATCGGTGCGATGCTTATTTCCCCATTGATGGGACCTATCTTGGGGATGGCATTAGCGTTGGCTATGAACGATGTCGACTTATTGAAAAGAGCTTTGAAAAACTTTGGAGTGATGGTAGTTTTGAGTGTGGTTTCTGCTTTTACATTCTTCTACATTTTTCCATTAAGCAATACCTCGTCTGAACTTTTAGCACGTACTGCACCTGACATACGCGATGTGTTGATAGCCTTCTTTGGTGGTTTGGCACTTGTGATTGCGAGAGCCAAAAAAGGAACCATGGCAAGCGTTATTTTTGGGGTTGCCATTGCTACAGCCTTGATGCCACCGCTTTGTACGGTAGGTTATTTTTTGTCAATCGGGGATTTTAAATTAGCTTCAGGAGCGTTGTATTTGTTCTTAATTAATACGTTTTTTATTGCTTTGGCTACATTTTTGATACTTCGTATTATCAAAATTCCAATGGTAGTCTATGCCAATTCATCCAAAAGAAAACGTATTTCGCAGATGGCGTATTTTGTTTCCACATTGATGATGATTCCTGCAGGATATACGTTTTATGGAGTATGGAAAGAATCAAAATTTGAGATAGATGCCAATCGTTTCATCAAAAATAGCATAGAAGTCTACGATTTTGGTGAAAAAGGCTATTTTCTTAAAGATTTCTCAAAGGCAAATTATAATGATGGAAATCCGTATATTGAGTTAGTTTTTTTTGGAGATGTAAGCATATCACCTGAGGTTAGAGTTCTTTGGGAGAATCAAAAGAACGGTTATAGCTATCTACAAAACACGCAGTTACGAATTTTGAGTGATAGTGAAAATAAAGATCAAAGTGGTTACATAGCAGAACTTTACAATACCAATAAAGAACAACTTGCTTCAAGTCAAGGAGAAATAAAACTATTGCAAAGCAAATTAGAGTCTTTAAACAAATATATGCGTGAAGCCTCGAAATTTGATCAAATTAGTAAGGAGATTGCTGCTAAAAGTGATTTGATAGCTTCAGTTTCGTTTGCTAATGAATTGCGTAGTAACTTTAAAAAAACGGATACTATCCCAGTGTTTCGTTTTGAATGGGAAAAAGATGTTGATGAAAGTACGAAGAAAAAGGAGCTTGAAGCTTTAGAAAAATGGCTCAAAGTTCGTTTAAATACTCAGAAAATTGAAATTAAATAAGGTAAATATAGCATAAAAAAATAATTATGGGCAAAATAATCGCTATTGCAAACCAAAAGGGAGGCGTTGGAAAAACCACAACTTCCGTAAATTTAGCAGCTTCATTGGGCGTACTCGAGAAAAAAGTATTGTTGATTGACGCTGATCCTCAGGCGAATGCAACTTCAGGATTGGGGGTGGATGTAGAATCTGTTGAACACGGAACCTATGAATTATTAGAGCATACGATTCCTGCTAAAGATATGATCATCAAAACTGAATCACCGAATTTGGATTTGATTGCTGCTCACATTGATTTAGTGGCGATTGAAATTGAGTTGGTCGACAAAGAGCAACGTGAGTATATGCTCAAAAAAGCGTTAGAGCCTATCAGAGACCAGTACGATTATATTTTGATAGACTGTGCACCCTCATTAGGATTGATTACCCTAAATGCGCTAACGGCAGCAAATTCCGTAATAGTTCCTATTCAGTGTGAGTATTTCGCTTTGGAAGGACTAGGAAAACTGTTGAACACTATCAAAAGTGTTCAAAAAGTGTTCAATCCAAGTTTGGACATTGAAGGCTTGTTGTTAACTATGTATGATGCACGTTTACGTTTGTCAAATCAAGTAGTGGAAGAAGTTCAGAAGCACTTTAGCGATATGGTTTTCAAAACGATTATTCAACGTAACGTTCGTTTGAGTGAGGCACCAAGTTTCGGAGAAACTATTATCAACTATGACGCAGGAAGTAAAGGAGCTACCAACCATTTGAATTTAGCACAAGAAATCATCGAAAAAAATAAAGCATAGACAACGTTAATGGCAAAAGCATTTAAAAAACAAGCGTTAGGGAGAGGAGTTTCTGCTATTTTCGGCAATAGTCCTGAAAATGACATTAATTCAATCGCTGATAAGAACGCTGAGAAAGTGGTGGGGAACATCATTGAGTTGGAGTTAGATAGTATTGAGGTAAATCCGTTTCAACCACGTACATCTTTCAATGAGGAAGAATTGCAAGGACTAGCTTCTTCTATTGAGGAGTTGGGTGTTATTCAGCCTATTACAGTACGTAAGATTGGCGTAAATAAATTCCAACTTGTGTCGGGAGAGCGTCGTTTCAGAGCATCAAAGTTAGCAGGATTGCAAACCATTCCAGCTTATGTTCGTATTGCTGACGACAATGAATCTCTTACCATGGCACTGGTCGAAAACATACAGCGTCAGGATTTGGATCCTATCGAGATAGCATTGTCTTATCAACGTTTGATTGAAGAAATCAACCTAACGCAAGACCAAATGAGTAAACGAGTAGGGAAAAAACGCTCGACAATTACTAACTATTTAAGATTGTTGAAGTTAGCTCCTATCATTCAAACAGGTATTCGCGATGGGTTTATTTCAATGGGACATGGAAGAGCCATTATTACCATTGAAAATCCTGAAGTCCAAGCTGAGATATATCAACGTATTATCTCCGATAATTTATCAGTTCGAGAAACAGAGGATTTGGTACGTAAATTGCAAAATCCAGAAATAAATACCACAGAAAATAACATCGTTGGAATAGAAATACCTAAACCTCAGATAGAAAACAACAAAGGAACTATTCCTAGTTATGTACTTGAAAGTATGGATACGTTCGATCGCTTCTTTGGTACAAAAGTAAGCGTAAAAGTAGCCAAAAACGGTAAAGGAACGTTGATCATTCCATTCAGTTCGGAAGAGGATTTCAGACGAATTCAACGGTTATTAAATAGGGAATGAATAGATTTTTTTTGATACTATTATTTTTGGGAGGATATGTAGCCAAGGCTCAGCAAACCAATTTATCTGATACACTGAAAATTAGTACTGTCGAGGATAAAAAGGAAGTGAGGCAGGTTACGTGGAATACGGATCCTCTTTCACCAGCAAGAGCAGCTTTTTATGCAGCTATACTTCCTGGGTTAGGACAAGCCTACAATAAAAGTTACTGGAAAATGCCGATAGTCTATGTGGCTATCGGCACACCTATTTATTTTTATATCGCTAACACACGCGAATTTAACCGCTATCAAGCTGCCTACAAACGACGTGCCGCGGGGTTTACGGATGATGAATTTTATGGTAATCGTCCCGATGGACAGCCAAGATTGAGTACTGATGGATTGCGAAGAGCTCAACAGTTTTATCGTCGAAATCAAGAACTTTCCTTGTTGATAACCATTGGGTTATATGCACTGAATATTGTCGATGCTAATGTGGATGCACATCTAAAACAGTTCAATGTTGATGAGAAATTGAGCTTTGAACCGTTTATAGAGATCAATGAATTTACTGCACAACCTCAATTTGGTCTGTCGGTGCAGGTCAGATTTTAATAAAATATTTTTTAGTTCTTCTGTGGAAGTACAATAACCAAATCTACGTTAGGAAAAGTTGTCGGGGGGTGACCGACTCAAAGAAAATATTATTTGCAAATGATAAAGTATATCTGTTTAATAGTCAGTTTTTTAGTAACAACTTTCAGTCTTTTTGCTCAACAAGAAGAAGGAAAAAAAAGGCGTATTGAGATTGTTTATGGAGGGGAGTTCACCATTGACCATGTGAAATATCCAGGAGCTACAATCTTTAAATCCGACGGTAAGCGAGTGCAATTTCATCATCAAGGGTTGGATGTTTGGTGTGATTTGGCAGTGCTTTATGAAGCTCGAAATGAGGTTATTGCTTATGGAGATGTACTTTTGCAACAAGGTGATACTTTGCAAATGAACAGCAAATATATTTCTTACAACGGAAACCTAAAAACTGCAGTTGCTAAGGAAGAGGTGGTGCTGAAAAATGAAACAATGACTTTAGAAACTGAAGAGCTATTCCTCGACAGGAATGCTCAAGTGGCTTACTACAACAACTTTGGTAAAATTACTGACATTGAAAACGAGCTAACGAGCAAGGTTGGTAAATATTTCATAGAAACTAAAAAAAATCAGTTTACTAATGCTGTGAAGATTGTAAATAAGGATTTTACGGTAGATTCTCAGGTCTTGGACTATTTTCATAACACGGGAAATGCGTACTTTTACGGAGCTACCACTATTGTAGGAAAGGATTATAAAACATATAGCGAAAAAGGGTTTTATGACACTCGCCGTGAGGAGGGGTACTTCAAGCAGAATGCTAAAATTGATTATGACCTAAAAACAATCAAAGGAGATAGTCTTTATTTCGATAAAAAACGACAATTTGCTTCCGCAACTAACAACATAATTATTTTGGATAGCCTTAATAAAACTACAGTTAAGGGGCATTATGGGGAGGTTCATAAGGCAAAAGATTCTATGTTTATTACTAAAAAACCATTGATAATCACTTTGGTAGAAAGGGATTCGATGTATATGCATGGAAAAAAGATACTGGTTACAGGCAAGGAAGGTAAGCGAAACATACGGGTATTTCACGACGCACGAATCTACAAAACTGACCTACAAGCCAAATGTGATTCCATTCATTCGAATGAAGAAAACGGGCTTACACAGCTCATTGGAAATCCAGTAGCTTGGACAGGAGAAAGTCAAATAACAGGAGAGAACATACATCTGATTGCTGATAAAAGAACTCAACAAATGGACTCCCTCAAGGTGTTTAACAATGCCTTGGTAGTAGAAAAAGATAGTTTAGGTGATGGATATAACCAAGTGAAAGGTAGGGTTTTATATGGGAAATTTAAGAAAAATAGATTAAAACAAATTGACTTCATTCAAAATACGGAATCTATTCAGTACGTCTACACCGAAAAAAATGAATTGGTCGGTATCAATAAACTTACCTGTAGCCACATAAAGTTGAGATTGGATGAAAATCAACAGATTGCACAAGTGGTATTTATCACACAACCTATCGGAAATTTGTACCCTGAAGAAAAATTATCCAAAGAAGAAGTACTTTTTAAAGAATTCATTTGGCGAGGTAAAGAACGCATCAGCCATCAGAATGAAATTTTTAGTGAGGAGGCACAGAAAATAGCTCCTAAACCCATTGAAGCATTTAAAACTCCTGAAGAGAACGATGTCGAGGAAATTAAAAAAACTAAGGAACGAAACGAATCAAATCCGATTGATTGAGTTTCTTCATTCAGCATCACGGAGTTTATCCCTACATAATTCTTAATATCCTTACTTTTGTGACTTTGTATACTTCTCTCTAGAAAAGAAAGATGTAAACCAAAAATTGTTTAAATGAAAACCTTTATTAAAATATGCGCTTTGCTCGTTGGGATGTGTTATATCCATGGACAAGAATTGCCTATATATGAGTCTAATACTTTCATTTACAATAAATATAACTTTGGTGACGATTTCGTTAATGCTGTTAGACCTATACACATAAACTCAGAAGGAAGCGTATATTTAGCCCCTTATGGCAAGAAATTGAAGCGATTGGAAAGTAATACGGTTAGTACAATCAGTGATAAGTTTGATGGAAACTACGAATATTCAGGTATAATCGAAAAAGATAGTGTGACCTATTTTTTCTTTGAAAAATCAATTTACAGCCAACGTGGTGAAAAAATTGAGCGACTTCCTTTTGATGTTGAAGAGGATTTTCTTATTAGCCACGTAGTCGAGCATGAAAAACATATCTATTTCACTGTCATTCATATAACTCAACGAAATAAAATAAGGTTGTACGTTTATGATATTGAAAATAAACAGTTTAAAAATATAAAAACCGAATTTAATAACCTAAATCGTTTAATATCTAATGATAAAACCATTTATTTTATAGTTTCTGAGGAAGGGAAGACGTTTCTTTATGATGTTATTGACAATTTTAAATTGGTAAAAACTTACCCATTTATTACTTCGGCGATAGGTTATATTATTTCACCTGATGATTTTTATTTTGAAAATTCTAATACTATTTTGTATCACTACAAAGATGGGGTTTCAACTCCTGTTTTTGAAGGAATTATGTCCGACCATGATTTAAGAAATAGGTTTTATGGAGAGCAAAAGAAAGAGGCGTATCGCATTTATGATTTATCACAAACTCCACCACAGCTTATGGCTGTCAGCTCGGATATAAAGTTGCGTTATAAGAACGCTTATTCACCTGAAAGTCACAGTTTCTATGTGTCGACTCCACAGCATTTGGGGAGGCTTTTTCCGTATATCAAGAAATATCCTCGTATTTTTGATGGAGACAATTCCGAATCCATTCACAGTATCACACAATCTCCAGATGGTAAGATTTGGGTCGGGTCATATGGGAATAATTTTTCTGTTATTGACGATCGTAAAATAGTACAGTCCAAACAAAGAAAACGTATTTTGCCTGGAGCCATGTCGGTCGGAAACAAAATGCTGGTCTATGTTGATGACCCTGCACAAACGTTCCTTTACGAGAATGAAAACAAATATACTATTTTGAATGATACTGTTGGTGGATATTTCAGTTTTGTGAGTAGTAAAGGTATGTTTTTCACAGGGACTTTTAATTACGGGTTGATGTATAAACCTTTGAAAGACCTTGAAAACAAATCTGTTAAATGGAAGTTCGTAGGTAAAGATAAAGGGATGAAACTCCAATCGTGCCTCACGGTTGCCGAGGACAAATTCGGGAATATTTGGACAGGTGCTGGAGGTCAATTAGCTGTTTTTCAAGAAGATAAAAACCAAGCTATTTCGCTTTATGCTAAGGAAAAAGACATTCCATTTGGTTCTATAGCGATGCTCAAAGATACTTATGATACCTTGTGGTTTGGAACCTCTCAGGGGGAACTTTTCTACTGGAATGGAAAGCATAAAGATGATTTTAGATTTGAAAGTTTCGTACGGATTGAGCACCCTCTGTTAGTAAAAGGAAAGATGATTACTTTCATCCATCAGTGGAATGATTGGTTGGTATTGGGAGCTAAAGATAAGGTACTTTTGTTCAACATAGCTACTTGGCATAAGGATCGGAAAGTTTTAGTTCGGTATCTAAATCCAATGGAATGTAAAATAGAAAGTATAACTGAGCAAAATACCGTATTGACCGATTTCAGAGATCAATCGCTGTGGTTTGCTACAAGCGATATGCTTTACCAATGGGATATCGAAAAATGGTTGAAATTACCTACTTTTCATGTAACCCCACGTGTGCAGCTTCATGAAGGAGAATCTGTAATAGATTTAAAAACGGATGAAGCATTAAAGATTTCTCCGTCAAAAACTTCCTTCGAAATTCAAGTTACCTACCAAGGAAAGGACAATATGCCTCGGTATATGCGTTCACACTTGGTTAAGAAGGGCGAAACTCCTAAAATAGAAGATATAGCTATACAAAAAAACTATAATTTTCAGAATCTATCTCCTGGACAATATATTTTTCAAGTATTAATTTGTCAGCAAGACGGTAGCTATTCGGTGCATGAATATCCCATCACGATTACTAAATTCATCTGGCAACAGTGGTGGTTTTGGTTCTTATTACTTTTGTTCCCAACGTTGATTGTAATTAAACAGGTTAGAATCCAACAAAGAATGGAACGTCAACAAAAGGAAATAACTCAGTTGAATATGCTTAGCCTTGGTAAACAATTTCGTCCTCATTTCATGTTGAACGTTCTCAACAGTTTAGGAGCGTCTTTGTACGACAAGCCTCACGCCGAGCGAATTATTAGCCGCATAGGCGAAAATATTAACATTATTCACTTATTTTCAAAAGAGAATCAACCTTGTATTTCATTCGCTCAAGAATGGAAATTAGCACTCAATACTATTGATATATACAAAGAGTTGTATGTTAAAGAATTACAGATTACAGTTTCTCATGTAGAAGTAGTTCCCTTGGATTATCGTCTGCCCATTGGGACGCTCCAAATGGTGGTAGAAAATGCACTTCTTCATGGTGTTCGACATCGAAAAGTAGCTCCATTTTTGTTAGAGATTGATTTTACTCAAGATGATTTTTTCTACTATATCACGATTTCAGACAATGGGGTAGGGATGGAACATTCTAAAAAATTCTATGAATTTGAACGAAGAGGTACAGGTCTGAATAATATTGCTGCAATGATAGAAATTATCAATACCAAGATAGAACGAGCCTTCAGCATAAGAATTAATAAATTTAATCCTGATGACCAGGAGTATCCTGGCACAATAGTTTCTATTCGGATGCGAAAAGATATAAATTTTAAAAATATATTCCCCCCCCCC
>NZ_CDOI01000023.1 GCF_000827555.1 Capnocytophaga canis | reverse complement strand
TTGAACTCCAAAATCATCATCAACAGCGTCGATATTTTTAACAGTGAAAATAACTTTTGCTATATCACAGTTAGCTGGTGTGACGCCTTTTTCACAAAGAGTATAAGTAAACGAATGTAATCCCGTAGGGGTATCACTACCAATGGTTACTTTTCCGTTAACATCAATAGTTACTCCAACAGGCAATGACGTATGTGTGGCTATGGTGACAGTTTGTGAACTCACTCCTTTTCCGTCTAACCTATCATTAGCAAAAATATCTATCGTACTGTTAGGTACTAAATTATAACCGTTTACAGAATCTCCATTGTCGTCATCATTGGCTTCTATCCTATTTTTTACTGTTATAGTTACAGTCGCCGAATCACAAACGTCCGTAA
>NZ_CDOI01000022.1 GCF_000827555.1 Capnocytophaga canis | reverse complement strand
TTCGCTACTACAGGTGTCGTTGGAGTTGTTACCTCTGTAACTACTATCGTTACTGTAGCAGTATCGCATGTAATCGTTCCTGATTTTGTACAGATGCTATAACCTATCGTATACGTTCCCGTTGGCGTACCTGACGGCACCATAACATTTCCTGTTACAGGGTCTAAGTTCGGTACGATTGCTCCCGTTGGGGTTGACGTTACAGTTATCGTTACATCAGATGTTGTTGGTGTTTTTGTACCAAGCTTGTCGTTATCCAATACGTTTCCTACTGTTTGCGTGTTGGTCGAAGTCGTGGCTGTAAACGTATCGGTATTCGCTGTAGGCGTAGCTACAACTCCTTTAACCGTAATGTAAACCGTAGCTTCATCACATGCCTGTGGAGTTCCACTATCACAAACTCTATACGTAAAGGAGTCTGTCCCTACAAAGTTCGTAGTCGGTGTATACGTAAACGTTCCATCTGTACTCAAACTCAACGTTCCATTAGAAGGAGTTGTTACCACTGTAGTAGTTACTGTATCGCCCTCTGGGTCGGTGTCATTATTCAACACATTTCCTACTACTGCTACATTAACATCCGTATTGTAAGCATCGTCATTAGCAACTGTAATATTAGTTGTTGTAGATACCACAGACACATGTACTCTCGCTGTTGTACAAGTAGGCGTTACATTACCATCACAAATGGTGTAAGTGAACTCATCTTCTCCTACAAAGTCTGTTGTTGGTGTATATGTGAATGTTCCGTCAGCATTCAAGGCAACTGTTCCATGAGATGGATTCGTATGTTTCGTTACACTGAAAGTATCTCCTTCTGGATCAAAGTCATTCGACAACACGCTTATCAAAACACCTGTATTTACTTTAGTAACAGCTGTGTCATCATTCGCAACCAAACTATTGATTCCTTTCGGTAATACTTGGATACTTATCGTAGCTGTTGCACATGCCTGCGGTGTTCCGTTATCACATACTTCATACGTATAAGATACCGTTCCTACAAAGTCTGTCGAAGGAGTAAACGTATATGTTCCGTCTGCGTTCAACACAAAGGTATGTCCTCCTGTGGTATTTGTCTGAGTTGTCCA
>NZ_CDOI01000021.1 GCF_000827555.1 Capnocytophaga canis | reverse complement strand
CTGAAAACACAGGTTTTACATCGTCTTTTATCGTAATAGTTTGGGTATGTGTAATGGATTTTCCACAATCGTTAGTAGCTGTCCAAGAGCGGGTTAGCACGTAATCATTTTTGCATCTCTCGTTTGATTTCGTCTCTCCGTTATAAACCACTTTCGGATTACAATTTCCTGATACTTGCAATGTAGGAACTGACGGAATTTCTTTTTCGCAAGTAACTGTTATATTTTTAGGCAATTCGCCTATGAATTGTATTTCCAAAGGAATAATGGTAACTTTCTGTGTGTAAGTAGCTTTATTTTCACAATCATCGGAAGCCTCCCATTTATAGATGATTACTTTATTTCCGTTTTCTTGCCTTTCTTCTTGGCTCTTGGTTACTTGAACACTAGAACAATTATCCGTTGCGGTTAAATCTATTTGTGTTGGAATATTGTTTTCTTCGACAGAAATATCAGCAGGTAAAGTTCCTGAAAATACAGGTTTTACATCATCTTTTATCGTAATGACTTGAGTATGTGTAATAGATTTTCCACAGTCGTTAGTAGCTGTCCAAGAGCGTGTTAGGGTATAATCATTTTTACATTTCTCGTTGGATTTTGTTTCTCCATTATAAACCACTTTCGGATTACAATTGCCTGATGCACTCAAAGTAGGAACTGACGGAATTTCTTTTTCGCAGGAAATTGTCAAATTCTTAGGCAATTCGCCCACAAAATTGATTTCTGATGGAACAACAGTAACTTTCTGTGTGTAAGTAACTTTATTTCCACAATCATCGGAAGCCTCCCATTTATAAATGATTACTTTGTTTCCGTTTTCTTGCCTTTCTTCTTGGATTTTAACAACTTGAATATTTTCAGAGCAATTATCCGTAGCGGTTAAATCTATTTGTGTTGGAATATTGTTTTCTTCCACAGAAATATCAGCAGGTAAAGTTCCTGAAAATGTAGGTTTTACATCGTCTTTTATCGTAATGATTTGAGTATGTGTGATAGTTTTTCCGCAGTCGTTAGTAGCTGTCCAAGAGCGTGTTAACACGTAATCATTTTTGCATTTCTCGTTGGATTTTGTTTCTCCTTTATAAACCACTTTCGGACTACAATTTCCCGATACTTCCAATGTAGGAACTGATGGAATTTCTTTTTCGCAAGTAACAGTCATATTTTTAGGTAATTCTCCTATGAATCGTATTTCCAAAGGAATAATGGTAACTTTCTGTGTGTAAGTAGCTTTATTTCCACAATCATCGGAAGTCTCCCATTTATAGATAATTACTTTATTTCCGTTTTCTTGCTTTTCTTCTTGATTCTTTGTCACTTGAATATTTTCAGAACAATTATCCGTTGCGGTTAAATCAATTTGTATTGGAATATTGTTTTCCTCCACAGAAATATCAGTTGGTAAATTCCCTGAAAATACAGGTTTTACATCGTCTTTTATCGTAATGATTTGAGTATGTGTGATAGTTTTTCCGCAGTCGTTAGTGGCTGTCCAAGAGCGTGTTAACACGTAATCATTTTTGCATTTTTCGTTTGATTTCGTCTGTCCATTATAAACCACTTTCGGATTACAGCTACCTGACACTTTCAATGTAGGAACTGACGGAATTTCTTTTTCACAAGAAATTGTCAAATTCTTAGGTAATTCGCCTACAAAATTGATTTCTGATGGAATAACAGTAATTTTTTGTGTGTGAGTAGCTTTATTTCCACAATCATCAGAGGCTTCCCATTTATAAATAATTACTCTATTTCCGTTTTCTTCCTTTTCTTCTTTTGATTTGATAACTCCAACATTAACAGAACAATTGTCTGTGGCGGTTAAATGTATCTGCTCTTGAATTTTTCCTTCTTCCACCGAGACATTGGTTGGTAAAGGTTCTTTGAATACAGGTGATTTATCATCTCTTACAGAAATAATTTGCTCAAAATTAACCGATTGACCACAGCCTGTTGCTGTATAGACGCGTTTGATAGTGTACGTATTGGCACAATTTCCATTTATTTTTGTATCGATGTGCGTAATATTTACCGAAACACAGCCACTGGTTTCAAATTGTGAATTATCCGCATCTGGAACAGCATCACAAGAAACGGAAAGTGAGGTTTTAGGAGTTTTTGTAAATACAAGTGTTTCAGGCAAAGAAAGGTCACGAGTAATTGTAAAACCTCCTTTCTTAGGGTCGAAAGTGGTAAGCGCATAAGCAATACCATCAATCTCTTCTATTTTTATAACTCCTGCTGATACATCTGGTTTTTGTCCTCCAAAAGCAATGGTATTTACCGATATATTTGGTAGTTTTACGGTGTGATTTCCGTCATTTTCCGTAGAAGCAGCCAAAGTGTATTTAAATGTTTTACCAAAATCGTCCGAAAGCAAAATTCGAACTCTGCTGGTGTTTTTGTTAAAAATTTGCTCATCTACACTCCAAGTAAGCTGGACATTATCCCCTCCTTTATAATTTTTTCCCATTAAAGAAGTAATCTTAAAAGGCGTTCCATCCTCAATAATCACTTGGGTTTGAGCCATATCGTACTGACTGATATAATTGCTCACCTGTTGAGGTTGAGCATCGCTCACACCCAACCAAAAGGTAAACGTACCTACGGCATTAGGCGTCGTATTATGTAATACATTACGAGATTTTTCGCTGTATTCTGTTTGAAATACAACAGGATTACTGGTGGTGGCTTTTCGTGTTAAAAAACTGGCTATTGAGCGTTCAGCCCCTCTGCGAATATCCGTTTGATGAGCGGCATACAACAAAGGCTTATTTTCAGGGTCTTGAGCAGGAATATAAAACTGAAAAAAAGTCTCTTTCGGAATTTTATAACTTGCTTTTATTTTCGTTTTGTCAATAGTAGGAGGTTGATTTTGAATAGCTATTCCGTACGGAAAATTAGTCACTGACGAATTGTTACCTACTTTTTGAGTTCGATTGGTATCCGAAAAATAAGGTACGTTAACCAATTTTTCTCGAATCATTTGTATGCTTCGTAAGGAAAAAAAATCCCGAGGATTTCCATACGACATTATGGATTGTCCTGTCAGCATTTCCGTTTTATCACTGGCAGGGTCAATAAGTCTATTACTCGTAAAAGCAAACGTATGTCTTGCCCCAAATAAATGCCCTATTTCGTGCATAATAACGGAACGAGAGACCAAAGCCACCGCCCCAGCCTTTTCCGTTTTGTAGGCATTTTCTAAATACGCAAGTCCCGCTACTTCTGTAACTTTGGCTATGTATATTCCTAAATCATAGTTTTTTTCGCCTATTTTTGAATTTATTATCCTTGTGGCATTGTTAATAATATAACTTGCACTCTTATTAGAAATTTCATCTTTTTGTTTCGAAATTAGATTTTCATCCTTTACAATTTCAAATCGGATACCCAAATCACGCGTATATGCCTCATTGAGTTCCATTTCTTTGGTAGCCCAAAACGTTTTCACTTCTTCCACCTTACTACTAAAACCAACATATGTATCCGAAAAATATTCATAACTGATTGCCATCGCTAATCGATAGACTCTAAGTACATTTGTGTTGGGAATGGAGGGCGTTGAGGTGTTCGAACCCGACAGAAGCACAGGACGTTTGGTGGAAGGGTTTTCAGAATGACAATGTCCGTTAGCACACGTACCGCATTTGTGATTGGAACTTTCGGTGTACAAGATTAGAAAACCATCTTCCGACGTTTTTAGAACGATTTCTTTTTCTTTCCAACGAATATTTCCCGAAATGGTTCCATTCAAAATGGAAATAACCGCCACTAAATTTTTATCGTGATACCCCACAAACGAACGAATGCCCTCACTTTGAGTAAATGAAGTATGTCGTTCTTCCCACTGTAATAAAATTTTCTCATTTTTAGATATAGGCACTGCCCATTCAATCTTATTTCCTGCTGAAAATAAATGAATTACATCAATGGCTTTTGTTGACGTTTTAATCGTTTCTTGTGCAAAAACCACTTGCCCAAAACTGATAAAGCTAAAAATGAGATAGATATAATATTTCATCGAATAATATTTTTTAGTATGAGATTTTTCGATTTTTTTTAGAAAAAAGCAAAACTCCCTTCGTAAAACTTTGCAAAGGGAATTTCAACAATTATCTTACAAACAAATAGCCTTGTTTTGTATTTGATTTTCCTGTAATGTCTTGATATTTGAGTATATAGAAATACGTTCCTGTGGGAAGACGTTTGCCTTTTCCGAAAACTCCTTTCACGTTGGCATATCCTCGGAAAACTTCGCCATTTTTTTGATAGTTTTTCGATTCATACACTTTCTGACCTAATTCGTTAAAAATCTCAATTTGAAGATTTTTATAATTCTTGATAGGCTCAATTTTCAAATAATTCTCCGAACCTGACTCAGTAGAAACACCATTGTAAACAGTTATTTTTTCTGATGATTTTTGTATTGTAATTTTCTGTTCGTGAGTAGTTTTGTTTCCACATTCATCGGAAGCTTCCCATTTATAAATGATTACTTTATTTTCTCCTTCCTGTCTTTCTTCTTTTGATTTGATAACTTCAATATTAGCAGAACAATTGTCCGTAGCAGTTAACGTTTCTTGTGTTGGGACTTCACTTTCTTCTACAGAAACATCCGCAGGTAAAGACTCATTAAATGTCGGAGCTTTATCATCTTTTATCGTAATGGTTTGGGTATGTATAATGGATTTTCCGCAATCGTTAGTAGCTGTCCAAGAGCGTGTTAGGGTATAATCATTTTTACATTTCTCGTTGGATTTCGTCTCTCCGTTATAAACCACTTTCGGATTGCAATTGCCTGATACTTGCAATGTAGGAACTGACGGAATTTCTTTTTCGCAGGAGATAGTCATGTCTTTGGGCAAATCTCCTGTAAATTCTATTTTTGAAGAAATAACCGTAACTTTCTGTTCATGAGTAACTTTATTTCCACAATCATCGGAAGCCTCCCATTTATAGGTAATTACTTTGTTCTCTCCCTCCTGTTTTTCTTCTTTTGATTTGATAACTTGAACTTT
>NZ_CDOI01000020.1 GCF_000827555.1 Capnocytophaga canis | reverse complement strand
TGTTGTGGTAGCCGTATAGGTGTTCGGCAACGCTACTATCGTAGGTGCTGTTACTGTTACTGTTACCGTAGCTGTTTTGCAAGATGCTGAACCCGTAGCAATACCCTTAGGACACAATTCATACACTATCGTATAAACTCCTGCAGGGGTATTGGCAGGTACTTCTACATCTCCCGTAATGGTTGATAAAGTAGGCGTCACTCCCGCTCCAATAGGGGTCGCCGGTTGTTTAACTCCTATATTCACAAACGAAGGCAATACAGGGGTATGACCATTAATAGCGTCATTGCTCAACACATTACCCACTACCCTAGGAGTAGCAATTGTCGTAGCCGTATAGGTATCGTTAGCAACTGTTAACGTAGGTGTTCCAACTACAACTTGTACTTCCGCAGTATCACAATCCGTAGAACCTCCTGACAAGCATATCTCATACGTTATCGTATAAATATTCGGTAAAGTTCCTTGAGGGATCGTGATATTTCCATTTGTATCCAAAGCAGGTACATTCGAACCCGTAGGATTTTGGATATTGCCGATAGTTACCAAAGTAGTCGTAGC
>NZ_CDOI01000019.1 GCF_000827555.1 Capnocytophaga canis | reverse complement strand
TGTTCGGAAGATAAAGATATGACCCCTGAACATTTTAAAGCCCAACAGCGAGACAGCCGTTTCTTTGGGAAATGGGCAGTAATAAATTCTAAAACATTTGAGGAAATTGTCACTGTTACGTTTTATAGTGAATATACAAAGATTGGGGAACTTTTTCTCATACATAGAGACACTGAAGAAAAAGATAAAAGTGTGGAATATTATTATACAAAAGGAGATAGACTCTATGTATTAAACCCTGGCTCTGGTTTTAAAGTTTCCGCTTCGGTATATGAATTTCGATATGAATTTTCTGATTCGGATAACATTTTGGTTTTACAAGAATACACAAACGGAGAACTAAGTAATTATAAACGATTTCTGAAACGTAAATAA
>NZ_CDOI01000018.1 GCF_000827555.1 Capnocytophaga canis | reverse complement strand
TAGCGCAGATGGTACTACGCAAGTGGGAGAGTATGTCGCCGCCTTCTTTAATTGAAAATCCGTTTCAATATGAAACGGATTTTTTTATGCTAAGGTGCGGCGTGTCCCTTTGGTCGAACCGTCGCCTTCTTTAAGTTAAAACTCCAATCAGAAATATGATTGGAGTTTTTTGTTTTTATAGGTGTAATGTTTGTTCGCAAGGCTCAGCGAGCCATGTTCTTTTAATTAGCGTGTAAAGTATATTTTCTTCGGAATTCGATAACTTTACTGTATTCTTTTTTCTTATCACAGTTAAACCTGAAACCTAGCAAAACTTTATCCTCCAAAACATAACAAAATTAAGTATTGGGTAGAGTTACACAATGTATGATACTCAAATCCACCCAAAATTGATGTAGAAAAATACAATTTCAAAAGGCTTTTATATGGTTTTCAAACTTTTTTGAAAAACAACAAGTTTTCCTCACCGCTCGGCGTATCCGATGTCTCAAAAGTGTGT
>NZ_CDOI01000017.1 GCF_000827555.1 Capnocytophaga canis | reverse complement strand
CCCCCTGCCGCAATGGGAATACCGATGAGGTTGTAGATAAATGCCCAAAATAAATTTTGACGAACGGCTGCTACCGTATGTTTTGATAAGCGAATAGCTTGTGGAATTTTGGTTAAATCTGATGAAATGAGCGTCATTTTGGCAACATCCATTGCGATATCAGAGCCTTTTCCCATCGCGATGCTCACATCTGCCGTGGCAAGTGCCGTACTATCGTTGATGCCATCGCCTACCATGGCTACTACTTTTCCTTGAGATTGCAGTTTTTTTACAAAGTCTGCTTTGTCTTGTGGCAACACTTCCGCTTGATAATGTTCGATGCCCGTTTGTTGGGCAATAGCTTTTGCTGTAGCCTCGTTATCGCCCGTGAGCATATACAGTTCAATCCCCATTTGCTGCAATTCTTGGATAGCTTGGACGGAATTTTCCTTAATTTTATCCGAAATTGCCAAAACGCTCAATGCTTTTTCACTATCGGCAAACCAAATTACGGTTTGGGCTTGGTGTGTCCATTCGTTGGCTTTTTCAAGTAGCTTTGCATCAATATTGATATGATTTTCGAGCAGCAATTTTTGGTTGCCTACGAAATACATTTTATCATTAAATATCGCTTTGGCACCTTTGCCTGTGATGCTTTCAAAATCAGATATTTCAACAGTGGTTACCGAGTGGAGTCTAAGTGCAACCGCCTCTGCCAATGGGTGCTCGGATTGTTTTTCAATGCTTAGAAGAATACTTTCAGCAGAGCTATCGTTATTTAGCCAAAGGACATCAGTAACTTCAGGTTTTCCTTGGGTAATGGTACCCGTTTTATCGAGAATGATGGCATTGATTTTCTTTGCCAATTCTAAACTTTCAGCATCTTTGATGAGGATTCCGTTTTCGGCACCTTTGCCCACACCTACCATTATTGCGGTGGGAGTAGCCAATCCCAAGGCACAAGGGCAAGCGATAATCAATACCGTAACGGCGGAAATCAAACCTTGTACCCATTGATTTTCAGTACCTAAAACTACCCAAAGTACAAATGTGAGTACCGCAATGGATAAAACAGCGGGAACAAAAACAGCAGCGATTTTGTCTGCTAATTTTTGTACAGGGGCTTTACTTCCTTGGGCGTCTTGTACCGTTTTGATGATGTGAGCAAGGAGCGTTTCTTTGCCCACTTTCACTGCCTGAAACTGAAAACTTCCTTTTTGATTGATGGTTCCTGCATAGACTTTTTCGCCTTCTTTTTTCTGTACAGGTACAGGTTCGCCACTCAGCATACTCTCATCTACAAATGAGTTTCCCTGCGTTACGATGCCGTCCACTGCAATTTTTTCACCGGGTTTCACGAGGATAATATCCCCTGTATTTACCGCTTCTATCGGTGTGATTTTTTCGGTATTTTCATGGAGTATTACCACGGTTTTGGGTTGCAATCCCATTAATTTTTTGATAGCGGTAGAGGTATTTCCTTTGGCTTTTTCTTCCAAATATCTTCCTAATAAGATAAAGGCGATAATCACCGATGCTGCTTCAAAATACACATGAGGATGGATACCTATTTTGTGTAGATGCTCGGCAAAAATCATCATTACTACGCTAAAAAGATAAGCGATTCCTGTGCTGAGTGCCACGAGTGTATCCATATTGGCGGTGCGATGCTGGGCTTGTTTCCACGCATTCACAAAGAAATCTTTACCCAACCAAAATAGGACAGGGGTAGCAAATAACCATGAAATTTCGTTGCTATAGGGCATGTCCATAAAAAACATTCCGATAATCACCACAGGAAGGGACAGAATAATCGCCCAAAACGATTTGAATTTTAGTTTTTTGAGTTTTTCTTCGTGGAGAGCTTCGAGGGTTTGTTGTTGTTCTTCTTCATTTTCGATGAGTAGGTCGTACCCGCCTTTTTGTACGGCTTTTTTTATTTCGGCAATGCTTGTTGCACTCGGAAAATATTCCACCGTAAGGTTGCCCGTGGCAAAATTTACCGAAGCCGATACGATGCCCTCGGTTTGCTTTACAATGTTTTCTGCCCCGCTGGCACAAGCCGCACAGCTCATGCCAAGGACGGGGTATGTTGCTTGAGTAATGGGTACTTTATAGCCTAATTTTTTTATTTTTTGTACTGCCAAAGCTGCTGATTCTAGGTTTTTGGTATCTAGTACCACCCGCTGATTGTTGATTTCTACTTTAGCACTTACAACGCCTTCTATTTGTAAAAGTTCCTTTTCGAGGAAAGAAGTTGGGTCGGCGAGGAGGTTTGGAATAGGGATTTGTATTGTCATTTTCTGCTTATTGTTAACTTATTATACGTCTACTCAGTTTTTTTCGTTAGAGTTTTTACGAATTAAATTCTGCTTCAAACTCTAATTTTTGAGCAAATATCGGAATAATATTTCAAAAATGACTATTTTAGATTTTCTAAGAATTATAAACTTACCAAGGTTTATATGATACATGTTAGGAAAATACAGATAAATTTTGAGAGATTTGTAGATAAGTATATACTTATTCTTTTATATTATTACTCATATATAAGATAAGCTGTCATCATTAAATATACAATGATAGTTGTTTATCTTTGAAAACTCAATAACTAAATAACCCCAATCCCGTATTAATAAGTTTTTGACCCAAGAATAAGTTATTTTACGGTATTAATAAGTATTTTAAAGAGTAACATTCTATTTTTCATTTACAAGTTTTTGATAATAAGTATGATAAGATAATATATGAAAAATATTTCAAAAAAACTTTCCAAAACTTTTGGTGTTTTATAAAAAAGTATTACTCTTGCACCCGCTTTGGAAGGCAGTTAGCTATTAGCTTATGGCGTATAGCTTACAGCACAAAGCAAAACGCTCAAAAAAATATTTTGA
>NZ_CDOI01000016.1 GCF_000827555.1 Capnocytophaga canis | reverse complement strand
GTGTATTCGCTTGTTCGGAAGATGAACATATGACGGCTGATTATTTTAAAGCCCAACAACGAGACAGTCGTTTCTTTGGGAAATGGGCAGTAATAAATTCTAAAACATTTGAGGAAGTTGTTACTGTTACGTTTTATAGTGAATACACAGAAACTGGCGAACATTTTCTCATATATCGAGACACAGGAGAAAAAAATAAAAGGGTGGAATATTATTATACAAAAGGAGATAGATTCTATGTATTAAATCCTGGTTCTGGTTTTAAAGTTTCTGATTCGGTAAATGAATATAGATATGAGTTTTCTGATTCGGATAATATCTTGATTCTACAACTATATGTAAACGGAGAACTAAGTAATTACAAAGAGTTTTTGAAA
>NZ_CDOI01000015.1 GCF_000827555.1 Capnocytophaga canis | reverse complement strand
TGTAACTCACTATCTCATTTGCACTGGTTACATGGCAGCTTCAGACTGACTAAAACTACACTTTTCCCACCATGGTTCAAAGATCAACAGAACTGGGCCAACAAAAGCAATTTTTTCATGTGGTCTAACTACCAACTTATTATGAGTTAAGTTACTTTTAGGTTTAAAATCACAGCAGTTTTTCCCTCCACACCTCCCAGAGATACTTTCAGGGTGGCTAAACTTGGCTAAAGGCTTCCGGACCAACCCTTGTTTCTTTATGGTGCTTGTGTCCTGACAACCGCGTAAGGCATGGAAATTCAGCTATTTATCCGATCGTTTATATGGGCGTGCGGCCGCGATATCCTGCAGATGCATCCAGTACTAGTATGGCCCGGGGGATC
>NZ_CDOI01000014.1 GCF_000827555.1 Capnocytophaga canis | reverse complement strand
AGTAATCGACTCTTAGGATAATTCTTTAAATCTTATTCTTGTGCTGTCAACAATTTTTTCAATGAACTTTATTACTCTTCGCTTTTGACCTATAGCCAATCGCTATTAACTTTCCTAAAGCGGGTGCAAAGATAATAACTTTTTATCTTTACTTCCAAATTTTTTTTCAAAATATTTTTTTTGAACTTTTCGCTTCGCGCTGTAAGCTATACGCCATAAGCTAATAGCCAACTGCTTTTCAAAAGCGGGTGCAAAAGTAATACTTTTTTCTAAACTACCAAAACTTTTGCAAACTTTTTTTTCAAAATATTTTTTGAACTTTTCGCTTCGCGCTGTAAGCTATACGCCATAAGCTAATAGCCAACTGCTTTTCGAAAGCGGGTGCAAAAGTAATACTTTTTTCTAAACTACCAAAACTTTTGCAAACTTTTTTTTTCAAAATATTTTTTTTTGAACTTTTCGCTTCGCGCTGTAAGCTATACGCTATAAGCTAATAACTAACTGCCTTCCAAAGCGGGTGCAAAAGTAATACTTTTTTCTAAACTACCAAAACTTTTGCAAACTTTTTTTCAAAATATTTTTTTGAGCGTTTTGCTTTGTGCTGTAAGCTATACGCCATAAGCTA
>NZ_CDOI01000013.1 GCF_000827555.1 Capnocytophaga canis | reverse complement strand
CGTTGCGTTGCGTTGCGTTGCGTTGCGTTGCGTTGCGTTGCGTTGCGTTGCGTTGCGTTGCGTTGCGTTGCGTTGCGTTGCGTTTTCCATATCAATTTGCAATGCAAATATACAGAAATTCAATGAGTTATGCAAGTATTTTGTAATGAAATTCATAAAGTTTTGAGTAGTTAAATGCTTTGTATCAGGTTGCAAATATATGCTAATTTTTCATATCTGAATAGATTTAAATGTTAAAATATTTTGTGATTTTCACATAACACCCAAATAAGTATTTTTTTAAGTTTAATAAAAGTCAATTCATTGTACAAAGGTGAAAAGATAAAAAAAAACTACCATACAAAAAAAGTTGCCCAATATTGTGGACAACTTTCTTTAACTTCGTTTGAGACAATCAATGACTACTCTCCTAATAAAGATTTAATTCTTTGGAAATTGCTGTGATCCCCTAAGGCACCATAGATACTTTTCAATTGCTCTAAAATATCCTTAGTATTACCTTGTTTTTTTACATAATCTTCCAAAACATCTGCTCCTTTTTTGAAGAAATCATCTTTTTTCACTCTCAATTCTTCGTATTTTTTAACATCTGCTTTTGAGTTACCCAAAGCATTCATCTCTTCAATCAAGGCATTACCCTGAGTAATGTATGATGTTGAGATGTTTAACGCAGCTGCTGCATAGTCTGGTTTTAGTCTTAATGCTTCCTCAAATGATTTACGAGCTTCAACTACATTATTTTGTTGTAAATTGATTACTCCTATATTGTAATGCAAATCAGGATTATTAGGTTCAATTCTGATAGCTTCTTGCATCAATTCTTTAAATTTATCTTTATTATCCAATTGGAAATAAATCATCGCCTCTTGTACCACGATGTTGGCATCGTTTGGAAATCTCTTACGAGCTTCTTCAAAAGCTTGTAATGCTTCATCGTTTTTGCCTTGCTCTACATAAATGTAAGCGATATTTTTTACGATTTCAGCGCGTTTTGATGGGGTTTTCTCGGTTCTTGGATTCGTGTGCGTTCCACCTTTAACCATCAAGTCACGTTGATTTTTGTTTCCAAATAACTGTTCCTCTCCTGACTGCTTGTCTTTTGCGTAGTAAAGAACCTCTGAACCATCGTAGTTCATATCTTTTAACTCTTTGTAATATTGCAAAGCCAAATCATAATCTTTATCTTGAACAGCCATTGAAGCAGCATAGTATAGATTGACCGTATCCTTTGGGCTGAAGCGGTATACCTGTTCAAAAGCTGTAGTAGCTGTTTTGAAATCTTGCTTTGTGTACGCTTCTTGCCCTTTATTCGATGCAATTTTAGCGGCTACTTCACTTAAAGCAGGTAGTTGAGCTGTAAATTTCCCTTTTCCTCCCTCTATTTCTCTCACTTTGGCAAATGCTTGTGAAGCATCTTTCAATGAGGCAAGTAAATTAGCATTTTTCTTTGCATTTTCCAAACCTACTGTCCCTTCCAAAAAATAGTATTGAGCCGCAAAATCACCACTTGAGGCTATGCTTTTCACCTGAGAAAGCATCGTTTTTGCTCCCGCTAAATCTCCTTTTTTGATTAGCTTTTCAACTTCTCTGAGTTCTTTTTTCTGTCCAAATGCAGTTGCTGAAACTAATAAAGCAGCTGCTATCACTAATGGTTTTTTCATTTGTTTCTGGTAATTAATTCTACAATATTTTTTTGTTTCTATTCTGTACTCTCAATTTCTGTACCATTTTCTTGATTTTCATCCGTTGAAGATTCCTGCTCATCCTCCTTCATAACTTTCGCAACAGCTGCTATAGAGTCATTTCCTTTAATATTGATGAGCCTAACCCCTTGTGTTGCACGTCCCATAATTCGTAAATCGTCTATTGGTAAACGGATAGCTATTCCAGATTTGTTAATAATCATCAAATCTTCACCACTAAGTACACTCTTAATAGCCACTAAGTTACCTGTTTTTTCAGTGATTGAAATGGTTTTTACTCCTTTTCCTCCTCGATTGGTAATTCGGTAAACTGCTTCTCCAGTTTCAGGTTCATCAATGTAAGAACGTTTTCCGTAGCCGTTTTCTGAAACCACCAAAACGGTTTCTTCCTGCGGATTTTCAATAGCGATCATTCCAACTACTTCGTCTGTTTCCACGTCCAAATCAATACCTCGAACCCCTTGTGAGTTACGTCCTACTGCACGTACTTTTTCCTCTTCGAAACGAATAGCTCGTCCTGATTTCACTGCCAACATTAGTTGACTTTTTCCTGAAGTAAGTTTTGCTTCTAACAACTCATCACCATCTTTAATGGTAATAGCGTTTATTCCATTTTGACGTGGACGGGAGTACTCCTCCAATAACGTTTTCTTGACGATTCCTTGTTTTGTCGCCATAATCAAAAAGTTGTTATTGATGTATTCCTCATCTTTCAAATCTTTTACGCTGATAAAGGCTTTAACCTTATCATCTTGTTCAATATTGATAAGATTTTGAATGGCTCTTCCTTTCGATGTTTTTGTTCCTTCAGGAATTTCATACACGCGCATCCAAAAACATTTTCCTTTTTGGGTAAAGAACAACATGTATTGGTGATTCGAGCTTACGAACAGATGTTCTAAGAAATCTTGGTCACGCGTATTGGACGCTTTCTGCCCCACACCTCCCCTATTTTGGGTTTTGTATTCGTTCAACGATGTACGTTTAATGTATCCAGCATGTGTAATTGTGATGACCATTGTTTCATCAGGAATCATATCCTCAACACTAAACTCTCCTCCTGCATATTCAATTTGTGAACGACGTTCATCACCATATTTTGCCTTCACCTCAAGCAATTCTTCTTTGATAATTTCAGTACGACGCTCTTTCCGTGCGATGATGTCTTCCAAATCTTTAATAAGAGCCATAACCTCCTCATATTCAATACGCAACTTATCTTGCTCCAGACCTGTTAGCTGACGCAAACGCATCTCAACAATGGCTCGTGATTGAATCTCAGATAATGCAAAACGCTCCATCAATCTGGTACGAGCTTCGTTCGCATTTTCCGACGAACGGATAATGGCAATTACCTCGTCAATGTTATCAGAAGCAATGATTAATCCTTCTAAAATATGTGCTCTTTCCTGTGCTTTTTTCAGTTCGAACTGAGTTCTGCGATAAACCACATCATAGCGGTGTTCCACAAAATAGTGAATTAAATCCTTCAAATTTAACAATTGTGGACGACCGTCAACTAAAGCAATGTTATTTACACTGAACGATGTTTGAAGAGCAGTATGTTTGAATAAATTATTTAATACTACATTAGCTACAGCATCTCGTTTCAAAACATAAACAACACGCATTCCTCCTCTTCCAGACGATTCGTCTCGCACCTCTGAAATTCCTTCAATTCTCTTCTCATTGATCAAATCCACCGTTTTTTTAATCATTTCAGCTTTATTGACCTGATATGGAATTTCGGTAACTATGATGCATTCCTTTCCATTTACTTCTTCGATATTAGTTTTCGCACGTACAACAACTCGACCACGTCCCGTTTTGAATGCCTCTCGAACGCCTTCATAACCATAAATGATACCTCCTGTAGGGAAATCAGGAGCTTTGACATATTTTATTAGCTCTTCAATATCTATTTCAGGATTTTCAATGTAGGCTACCGTTCCATCAATGACTTCCGTCAAATTATGAGGAGCCATATTGGTTGCCATACCTACAGCAATTCCCGAAGAACCATTAACTAATAAACTGGGGATACGCGTTGGCAAAACCTTGGGCTCCAACAAAGTATCATCGAAGTTATACTGATGGTCGACCGTGTCTTTGTCAATATCAACCAACATATCTTCGGAAATCTTACGCATACGAGCCTCTGTGTAACGCATTGCCGCAGGAGGATCGCCATCAACCGAACCGTAGTTTCCTTTTCCATCAACAAGCATGTAACGTAAGCTCCAATCTTGAGCCATACGTACCATAGTATCATATACTGAGGAATCTCCATGGGGGTGGTACTTACCAAGAACTTCTCCCACAATCCTTGCTGATTTTTTGTGTTGACTATTGCTAAAAACTCCTAATTCATTCATCCCGAACAACACCCTACGATGCACTGGCTTCAAACCATCACGCACATCGGGCAATGCTCGCGAAACAATTACCGACATTGAGTAGTCAATGTAAGCGGATTTCATCTCATCACCAATGTCCACTGGAATGAGTTTTTCTCCTTCTGCCATATTATTTCTTACTATTTTTTATGTTTTGTATTCAATTAACGTGCTAATGTACGAAGAATATTTGTACTGGGCTAATAAAAAAAGATTTTTTTTGTTATATGAAAAATGTACATAAATTAAACAACTTATAATCAATCATATATAAAATATATTTTTTGACATCTTTTTTAGAAAACAAGATGTTAAAAAATAATATTAGCTTTCAATTCTGTTTTTTTGAAATGAAACTTTCTTTTTTTCCACTTTTTGTTGTACCTTTGTTACCTTGTAACTTTGTGAACAAAAAGAATGAGTAAAATAGAATCTTTTAAGGAGCATATCCTTTCGGGATATACCTGTAAGGGCGACTACATTACATTAGGAGGTGCGATATTCGATGGAGAACCCATTGAAAATCTGTTAGTTAATTTACCTCTAAAAACTTTGAATCGTCATGGACTCATCGCAGGTGCGACTGGTACAGGAAAAACCAAAACTTTGCAAGTCATTGCAGAGAATTTATCCAAAAATGGTGTTCCTGTACTTTTAATGGACTTGAAGGGTGATTTAAGCGGATTGGCAGAAGCAGGTGAAGAAAAATCTTTCATTACAGAACGTCATAGAAAGATAGGGCTTCCTTTTGAAAATCAATCGTTCCCTGTGGAGCTTTTAACCATTTCAGAACAAAAAGGGGTTCGTTTACGTGCTACAGTTTCTGAGTTCGGGTCGGTATTACTTTCCCGTATTTTAGATTTGAGCGATGTACAAGAAGGCGTGTTAGCTGTTATCTTTAAGTATTGTGATGATCACAATTACCCGCTGTTGGACTTAAAAGATTTGAAAAAAATACTCCAATTTGCTACAGAAGAAGGTAAAACTGATTTTGAAAAAGAATACGGAGCTATAGCTAAAACATCAACAAGTGCTATTCTCCGAAAAATAGTGGAATTGGAACACCAAGGAGGAGAATTATTCTTCGGCGAACGTAGTTTTGAACCCTCTGATTTACTAAGAACTAACAATAAAGGTGAAGGGTATGTAAATATTATCCGATTGACAGACATTCAAGATCGTCCAAAGATGTTTTCTACTTTCATGCTCAGTTTGTTAGCAGAAATCTACTCAACTTTCCCAGAGGAAGGAGACCTTAAAAAACCTAAATTGGTGATTTTTATTGATGAAGCTCACTTAATTTTCAGTGAAGCATCAAAAACCTTGTTGAATCAATTAGAAAATATCGTTAAATTAATCCGTTCCAAAGGCGTCGGTTTGATTTTCTGCACACAAAATCCAACAGATGTACCTGATGCTGTACTTTCGCAATTAGGAATGAAAGTGCAACACGCTCTGAGAGCCTTCACTGCCAAAGATCGAAAAGCCATCAAACTAACGGCTGAAAATTACCCAATCACAGAATACTACAACACTGCAGAAGTACTGACCTCTTTAGGAACAGGAGAAGCTTTCGTGACAGTTTTGAACGAAAAAGGAATCCCTACCCCTTTGGTTGCTACCATGCTTAGAGCTCCGATGAGTCGTATGGATATTCTTTCTGATGCCGAAATAAATAGTTTAGTAAATCGGTCGGAATTAGCCAAAAAATACAACGAAACCATTGACCGAGAAAGTGCTTACGAGTTATTAAACAAAAAAATAGCTGAAATTCAAGCCAGTGCAACCAAAGAAAAAGAACGTGAGTTAGCTGAAAAACAGCAATCGCGTCAATCACAATCCCCTACAACACGCAAAACATCTCGAACAACTCGCTCAACCGCTCAAAATCCGCTGTTGAAAATGGTGACAAGTGCTACTTTTGTGCGTGGAGTGTTGGGAATACTAAATAAAGTTATTAAAAAATAAATATATAAAATCAATAGTTAGAACATGAGAAAAATAATTGGATTAACGTTTATTGCTTTATCAATAATAGCTTGTAATTCTGAGAATAAAACCTATTTAATAACCAAAGAAAGCGTAGGTGTATTACAAAAAAATGTAGCTGTACAGAAATTAGATTCTATTTATGCTAAGGATTCGTTAGTGAACAGTACCTATGAAGGAGAACTCCGATATGCGAACACTGAGCGTATTCTAATCTTTGAAAAAGGAGGAAAAGAATTACTGGAAATCACACCTGCCATTAGTGGAAAAACAAATGAAAAAGTCGTGGAAAGCGTACGTATATTAGATCCGCGTTTTACCACAGAAAAAGGAATCTCTTTGGCAAGTACTTACAAAGATATTAAATCAAAATACACTGATTTTGAAATAGAACAGACCTTTAAAAGTATTTTAATTACTCCGAAAGGTGAAAACGTTTATTTTACGTTTGATAAATCGGCTTTAAAAAATAAAAATTTTGGACTTTCATCTGATGTAACCAAAGATGACATCGAGGAAGATGCTAAAATCGACCGAATGGTGGTAGATTGGAGCATATATTAATATAAAAATCGATGAAAAAAACATTGACGATTACAGTTATTGGAGGAGGAAACGTAGCTTTTCATTTGGTTAATACTTTCCTCAAATTAACAGATGTGGAAGTGAAGCAACTTTACAACAGAAGTTGCTTCACTTCTGATTTTGATAAATTTCAAATTAAGAAAACGACTCATATCGCCGAATTAAAACCCACTGATTTGACCATCATTGCTGTGAAAGACGATGCGATTGCTGATGTTTCAGCACGGTTGCCTTACACCAACTCATTAGTGGTTCATACTTCAGGAAATACGGACATTGACTTACTGAATGACAAAAATAGAAAAGGTGTTTTTTATCCATTGCAATCGTTTTCAAAAGCTAAACCCGTAGATTTTAGGAAAATTCCATTATGCTTAGAAGCTAAAAAAGCAGAAGATTTGAACATTTTACGCCATTTAGCTGAATCTATTTCTGAAAACATCTATGAAATTAATAGTTTTCAACGAAAAATACTCCATATTTCAGCAGTTTTTGTAAATAATTTTACTAACCATCTGGTAGGGATTGGTCAAAAACTGTGCGATGAACATAAAATTCCCTTCGAAATACTCAAACCTTTATTAACCGAGACCTTTGAAAAGTTACAAAATATTTCAGCCATAGAAGCTCAAACGGGACCTGCCCGACGCGATGACCAACAAACAATCAAAAATCACATGGCTATGCTCAATGGAGTTGAAAAAGAGATATACAAAACAATTACAAATTCAATATTAACCACATATGGAAAAGAAAAGTTATAAAGAATTTTTAAAAGACGTAACCACATTTGTTTTTGATGTGGATGGCGTACTAACCAATGCTCAAGTATTAGTAACCAATGAAGGAGAATTACTTCGAAGCATGAGCGTTAAGGATGGTTTCGTAATGAAATACGCTATTGAAAAAGGATATAACATTTGCATCATTACGGGCGGAAATAACCAAGGAACTAAAAAACGTTTTGAAGATTTGGGAATTACGGATATATTCATGAAAAGACACCAAAAATTAGATACTTTTCTTGAATACCAAAAAAATAAAGGCTTAAAAAAGGAACAAATTCTTTATATGGGAGACGATTTACCGGACATTCCTCCAATGAAACACGCTGGATTAGCTACCTGTCCACAAGATGCTGCTCCTGAAGTAAAAGCCGTAGCCGATTATATTTCCCACTTGGAAGGGGGTAAAGGTTGTGTTCGGGATGTAATCACACAGGTACTCAAAGTACGCGGTGATTGGGAGTTTTAAGATTTTCAATATTTTCTTATATTTGCACCCGTTTTCAAAAACGGGTTGCAATACTCGTAAGGAACGATTTCCATTACAACCTTTGTATGTAATAAAAAACTAAACCTAAAAATACGCATCTTAATACATCCTATTTCAGGGTCAAGTTATTTGAATATAGCGTTGAGAAAAAAAAATGTACATATCCGCTTGTTGAACTTTTTGCTACTCGTTAGTATGCTTAAAGTTGCTTTTCCTGTGGGAGAATTTTTTCACGAACACCATGAGCATCATTCGGCGGAAGAAATCTGTACACACGCTACCAACAAAAAGTGTCAGCATGAAGCTCACTTCTCGGACTCGCACCAGCATCCAATCGACTGTATTTTCTTTCAATTGCACAACTTTTTTGTGCAACCTTACTTTATTTATACGTTACTTGAACAAAACAATTCTACACGTTTTGTAGATCAAGAAAAAAACTATATAGCGTATCATTTATACACTTCAACCAGAGCTCCACCGAGTGTTGTACTCTCTTAAAATGAACATCTTTTTCGAAGATGTATTCTAAATAATGTTCTGAGGAAGAATTCTTCCTTACAGAATCATTACACTATTTTTTCAAACAAACATATCAAAAGATTTATATGCGAAATATTCTTTATCTTTTGACTTTCAGCTGTATGGCTATTGGTTTCGGACAAGAAAAATTACATCTGAAAGTTGAAGATAGTAAAGAAAAACAACCTTTGGTAGGTGCTGTAATTCATTTTTTAGGAAAACATTACGTCACTAACCTTGAAGGAGAAGTTGCTATACTTAACTTAAAAAAAGGAACATTCCCTATTAGAGTTACGTATTTAGGATTTGAGGAGTATCAAGGTAAAGTGACCTTTCCTACAACTAATTCGCTAGTGGTTATATCCATGATAGAAAGCCTGAATGAACTCTCGGAGGTTATCATATCTTCCTCTTATCAGGGAGTACATCGCAATACAGTCACGGGAGTATTGACCAAGAATGATTTAGAGAAACAATCTGGAGAGTCACTTGCCAAAATGCTCAGTTCTGTGCAAGGTGTTTCGATGATACAAAGCGGAGCTACCATCGCAAAACCCGTAATCCATGGGCTACATAGCAATCGCGTACTGATACTTAATAATGGTATTCGGCAAGAAGGACAGCAATGGGGAGCAGATCATGCTCCTGAAATTGATCCTTCAATGGCAAATCGGATAACTGTTGTTAAGGGTGCGGATGCTGTTCGTTATGGTTCGGATGCTTTGGGAGGAGTTATTTTGCTATCCTCAAGTAAACTTCCGTATGGAGATAATCTGCATGGAGAAGTATCTCCTTCGTTTTCATCTAACGGACGACGAACAACAACTTCCGCAAAGTTAGAAGGAACTGTTCCAAAGGTTCCGCTATGGGCGTGGCGAGTACAGGGAACATTAAAACGTGCTGGGGATATTAAAACCGCTGATTATTATCTTAATAATACGGGAGTTCGTGAAGAAAATTTTTCTCTGGAAACAGGATGGGAGAAGGAACTATGGGGAATAGAGGCTTTTTATAGTCAATATAATAATGAGTCTGGTGTATTCTATGGTTCTCACATTGGAAACTTAGAAGATTTGCAAACGCGTTTTCAAGTGGGTCGTCCTTTGACTACTTATCCATTTTCCTATGAGGTAAATGCTCCAAAACAAAAGGTAATACATCATTTGGCAAAGGCAAAAGCTTATGTTTTCCTTCCTTTTGGAGGTAAATTAACAGCTCAGTATGCTTTCCAAGATAATATCCGACATGAATACAGTGTCCGGCGATTGGAACGCAGTCGTATTCCTGCTTTGGACATGCACTTAGCAACTCACTCGCTTGATATTTCTTGGGAAAATATGTACGGGAAGTGGAAAAGTCAGTTAGGATTAACTGCTTTAAGTCAAGAGAATTATAACAAACCAGGTACGGGAATTACCCCCGTCATTCCTAATTTTGCTTCTGTTGGATATGGAGCTTTTGCTATTCAAAAGTATGTTGAAAAGCGTTGGGAAGCAGAAACAGGAGTTCGGTATGATTATAAAACATTGAATGCTGATGGTTACGGATTGTTCGGGCAACGTTATGGAGGGAATCGTACATTTAATAACTTGACGTATCTTATAGGAGGAAGTTATAAACCAACTGACTTTTGGTCTGTAACATCTAATATAGGAGTTGCTTGGCGTTCCCCTCATGTTAGTGAGCTTTACAGTAATGGGCTTCATCACGGAGCAGGAACTTTTGATATTGGAGATGGTTCACTTACATCCGAAAGAGGTGGAAAGTGGATTACTTCGGTAAAATATCAAAAAGAAAAATTCTCTACCGAAGTTGATTTGTTTGTTCAGTTAATTCAAAATTACATCTATGATGCTCCAACAGGAAAAACGCGAACTTTATTTTCGGGAGTATTTCCTATCTTTCAATATCAGCAATCCGATGCTTTTTTCAGAGGAGCTGATTTGGAAATTGGATACCAATTTTTACCTTCATGGAAATATCGTTTAAAGGCTTCGGTAGTTTACGCTAATGAAATTAAAACAGGCCGATACTTTCCGTTTATTCCTTCAGAGCGTTTTTCACAAGAAGTTTCATTTGAGTTACCTGACACAGGCATTTGGAAAAATGTATATTTTTCTGCAAAACATCAATTTGTTAATAAACAAACTCGTTTTGACTCATCACAAGAATTGGTAAGCTCTACCCCTGATGCTTATAACCTATTTGATATTGGTTTTGGCGTTAAACTACCTTTAGGAAATCAATCGCTTGATGTACATATGTCTGCTGAAAATATATTGAACCAACTATATAAAGAATACACGAATAGATTTCGATACTATGCACATGATTTAGGTAGAAATATTCAATTACGCGTAGTATATTCTTTTTAGTAAGATATAACTAAAAGCAAAAAATGTACAAGAGAAAATTTATTATATGAAATAAATTATTTCCCTAAAGGGATGAAACATTTCCCTAAAGGGATGAAACATTTCCCCAAAGAGATGAAACATTTCCCTAAAGGGATGAAGCATTTCCCTAAAGGGATGAAACATTTCCCTAAAGGGATGAAGCATTTCCCTAAAAGGATGAAACATTTCCCTAAAGGGATGAAGCATTTCCCTAAAGGTATAAATCATTTCTCTAAAGGGATGAAGTATTTATATAGTGATTTAATATGTTTTATATATTGAAAAAATAAAATTTTATATAGATAATAGTTTATTTAAAGTAAAAAAACAAAAAAATAATTTAATAACAAATAAAAAAAAGATTAAATGATGAAAAATATATTTAGAATAAGTTTTTTAGCAACTATTTTAATTATTATGTCATCTTGTACAAAAGATGAACAACTTCAAAAACCTAATTTAGAAAAAGAGTTTGATATAACGGAACATTTCATAGCAGGTACGATTGGTGATAAGAATAAATCGGTATATGTGATAAACTTTTTAGAAAAAGGGAAAGCCGTATTTTTAAATTCCTCACAAGAGTTAATTGGTAATTACACTCTCACAAAAGACAGTCTTATTTTTGAGATAAAAAGTGATTCAAATTATCGAATTGCAAAATTTGCTCTGAATGATAAGAAACAAGTTACTTCAGCATACTATCGAGCTTTGAAAAAAGTCTACCCTGCTACTGCAACTTTAGTTTCTATTCCTGAAGAAAACCAATTGGTCGGAAAAGTTTTTAAAGGAGAAGAGTATAAGTTTGGGGAATCTTTCCGTCCTGTTTTTCACTACAAGTTTGATGAAAAAGGTACACATTATGGTTCCGGAGTTGATGTAAATGCTGTTACACCTAATAAGAAACTAGAACTTATTAATAATTGTGTTTTCCGATTTAAAGATACAGGAATTTCAGAAATAGGATATTTTGTAGGAAATACTCTTACAGTTTTCAGATATCAAGGACTATACTATTTCGGAGAATATGAACTACAAAAATAATTATTTATTAACCCTAAAAATCAATTTAAAATGAAGAAAATAAAAAATATACTATCAGTAACAACTTTAATTGCTTTACAAATACTTTTTGTTAGTTGCCAAAAAGACAATAAAGATTTACCTGTGGAGGAACCAAAAGTAGAAAACCTTGAAATAGGTTACGAAAATGGTAAGAAAGCATATACAGAAAGTGATCTACATTTGGAAGCTAACATTACAGCTGAAGGAACAATTAAAAGTGTTCGAGTACAAATCACTCCAAAAGAAGCAGGAGGTTCTTGGTTTGTAGACAGAACTTATACAAAAGGATTTACAGGAAATAAAGAAGCAAATTTACACGAACATTATGATGTTCCTAAAAGAGCAAAAGAAGGAACATATGATGTAGTTATCATCGTAACGGATGCAAAAGGAAATAAAACCGTTGTAGAAGATGTTTTGACCATCGAACGTGATCCTTCTTTGCCGATAGTTACTGAAAAAAGTAGTTCATATGATAATGACGTGCTGAATATTAAGGCAAAGGTTTCTGCACCTAATAAATTAGCCAGTATTCATGTACGAGTGAGAGGTATTGAAGAAACCTACACAGATGAAGATTTGGTAGGAAAGACTTCGTATGATCTTAACAAGGATATTAATGTATCATCACTTGCCAAAGGTCACTATCACTTTTTTGTAACTATTACTGATCAAGTAGGAAAAAAGTTTACATACGAAGGTCATTTTGATAAAAAATAGTCACATTTTAAAAACTTCGTCAAAATACGCTGAAAGTTTTGGCGAAGTTTTACAAACAAAAAGAGAAAAGATATTCAATTAGAAATATCTTGAAAAAAGAAAATAACATAATATAATACAAAAATAATGAAACACTTTTTTAAGTTTAGCATAGCATCGTTTCTGGTTATAGTAGGAACGTCTTGCTCAAAAAATGCCCCAGAACCTCATCCAGAAGGAGAACACGAGGCAACAGCTAAGATGGAAGTTATTTTTACTGAAGGACACACCCATCATGGAAATAAATTTTATGGAGATGAAGAAATAAAGGAGCTGAAATATCTAAAAAAAATACAAAAGATAACCTTTATCCTTGAGGAAAATAAATTGAATATGGAAGGAGCGCCAGTACGATTAAAAAAAGGAAAACACTATGGCGTTGAAATAATACATTACAATGTTGAAGGAAAACGTATCAACAGTGAATTTATTTCGGATACAGAAGCACGTATCCATCAACATTTTTTTATGATGGAAGAAGCTAAAACTACAGATGGACGCCCTACTCCAACAATGAATCAGGTGTTAGAATATACTTATCGTGACACTAATCCTGAAGACAAATACATCAATGAGAAGGGAGTAAAACTATTGAAAAGAACGTGGGACGCTAAAAATCCAACAGAAAATGATCCAATAGGTTTAAAGGGATTTTTTTATGTTAAGGAAAACTACATGACTTTTATGTTGAGAATCACGTTAGCTCATTTCACGGGCATTGGTAAAACAAAACTCAAAGAGGATGGAAGCTTGTATGCTTTTAATGAATTACCGAGCGGTAGTCGATTCTATGAGGCGGACGTAAATGTAAGAATTCCTGTCCGTATTTACACCGAAGAACAGTCTCCTGATTCAGTTTTCAAGGCAGATGCTGCCAAAGAATTTGGCGTTACGGAAGATGAAATTCAGAAAGATTTAGACCATATTGCAAGGCACAAACACGAAGAGGGGCATTCCCACCGAGGAATTCACTTATAAAATGGTTTTAAACAGATAAAAAATAGGCTGTCCGAAAAGGACAGCCTATTTGCTTTGTTTATATCTTCTTCAATTGTTGTTGCATCATTTTGATTTGCTCCGTCATCATGTTTTGCTTGTCGAGCTTTTTAGCCTCAGTTAGTAATTCTTGAGCTTCTCGTTTTCTGCGTTTCTGCATCATAATTCCCGCCAAACTTAATTTTGCCATGGCTACATCATAACTCATATTCAATCCTAATTGTAAGGCTTTTCGGAAATATTTTTCAGCCTGAGAAAGATTGATTTGGGAGTAAATAATCCCATGTAAATAATGGTAGTAACCTTGTTGTTTTCTGATTAAAGCTGTCTCAGGGTCTACAATCTTGCTTAGCCATTTTTGAGTTCCTTGAAAGTCTTGCTTACGCAATCTGAAAAACGCCAATAGTAAAAACTCATTACGGAAGTAGAGCAACACAGGAATTGCAGCTAAAAAAATTAAAGCGATACCATTCCCAATATTTCCTTGCGTAAACTGATAGATAGCATAAGCGAAAATTAATACGGCCAAAATTATTTTGACATATTTATGTTGTATGTATTTCATTATAAATATTTTTTTAAGGTTTGCAAAAGTAGTAATTTATTGTGGTATAATAAAATTTATTTCCCATCTCTATCGACTTTGATTCGCTCCGAACGATTTGCCAGTTCCCATGCCAAAGCAAAAATGAGTTTGGTTCGTTGAGTCATTGCAGGAAAGTCAATTTTATCAACGGTATCTGTAGGTTGATGATAATCAGGATGTACACCATTGAAAAAGAAGACAGAAGGGATTCCGTTTTTAGCAAAATTGTAGTGATCAGAGCGATAGTAAATCTGCCAAGGGTCGTTGCGGTCATCGTACTTATAATCTAAGTTCAATTGAGTGTATTTTTTGTTTACAGCCTCATTAATTTTATGTAAATCAGAGCTAAGTCTGTCAGCACCGATTACATAAATGTAATTGTTATCGGTATGCAAATCATCGACACGTCCAATCATATCAATATTAATATTAGCCACAGTATTTTCAAGCGGATACAATGGATTTTTAGCGTAATAGCTTGAACCAAAAAGCCCAATTTCTTCGGCAGTAACTAACAAAAAGAGTATGGAACGTTTGGGAGCGTGTCCTTTTTTCTTAGCCTCATTAAATACCCTTGCAATTTCCATCACAGCAACCGTTCCAGAACCATTGTCGTCAGCTCCGTTAAAAATATTACCTTTTTGTGTTCCTATGTGGTCATAATGTGCTGATACAACGATGATTTCCTCAGGTTTTTCGCTTCCTTCAATGAATGCCCAAATGTTATCGGAATCCCCAAAACGATTTTTAATAAATGATTTCGGTACGGTTTGAAACCATCCTTTTGCTTTGGGTGGATAGTTAATACCTTCTTTTTCAAAGTATTTTACAATATAGTCGGCAGCCTTCTTCTGCCCCTCACTACCCGTCATACGCCCTTCCATTTCATCAGAAGCAATGACTTCCAAGGTTTCACGTAAGCGTCGTTCTGAGATTTCATTGATTTGACTGTCAATTGATAATTTGCTCAAATTATTCGAAATTTCCTTTTGAGCAGTACACCCGAATGCTAAAATCGAAATAAATGCGATGCACGTTTTTTTCATTTTTTATAGATTTTTTTTGTAAGGGACAAAAGTAACGATTCTTATGCTGAAAATCAAACTTTTTGTTTATGAACGAAAAAATAGTAATTTTGTAGGTTGAACCTACAGTTGAGCAATAACGTTTCGATATCAAAATGAAATCAAGAATTATTTTTAAAATTATATTAGGATACGTACTGTTAATCAGTGTTTCGTTCATCACGGGATACATTATTTACAATCAAATTCAAAAGCTAACTTTTTTGGAAGAAGAAGGCATTTATGAACGACGTAAAGTTCTAAAAATAAGCAAAATACTCACTTTAATGAACGAAACTGAAAGTGCTGGAAAAATTGCTATCCGAACCGATGATGAAGAGGCTTTGAACTTTTTTTTAGACCGAAATTATGCCTTGCAAGACTCCATCATAAAATTTAAAAAAGAAGTTAAAAACAGTTCGTATGTTTCTTTGTTTGATTCAGTGCAAATTTTATTGGAATTAAAAAGCGAAAATTTGCAAGAACTTAAAATTTTACAAAGCAGTGATAGTTCATCCGTAATCATCCGCAATGCTATTGAAAAATTATCAAGTTTGGAACCCACATTGGGATATTTCCTATTGAACGACAATGCTATAGCCAAAAAAAAACGGACAGCATCGAAGTCACAACAAACCTTATCAACAGGAACCTCTTACGCCTCTATCATTCAGAAATATAAAAACATTAAAATTCCTCCAACACGCAGTCAGCAAAAATTTGACAACACGGTGTTAGAAACCTTACAGTTACTCAACAAAGTACATGAAGAAACCATCAAATATAAAGATCAACAAAGTGAAAAAATTCATACACTTTGGCATACCGACAATCTTTTATCGGATAAATTACATCAGTTACTTTCTGATATTGAAGATAATATACTCAAAAGTGCTCAAGAGTTCAACGAACAACGACAGGCTGTTTTTGAAAAAAGCCGTTCTTTTTTAACAATATCATACGTTATAGCTCTTTTACTAATGGTGGTATTTTCATTCATCGTTATCAATGATTTTTGGAAAATACAACGTATACGTCAGAAATTAGAGGTAGCAAACTTAAAAAATAAACGACTTTTAAAAAGCCGCGAACAACTCATCTCAATGGTAAGTCATGATCTTCGTACTCCGTTGAGTTCCATTATAGGATACACTGAATTACTTGATAATCAAAGTACAAATGAAAAAACAAAAAATTATCTGTCAAATATCAAACATGCCTCTGATTATATCACTAAATTGGTAGATGAATTATTAGACTATTCCAAAATTGAAGCAGGGAAAATTAGCTTAGAAAAAGTCCCGTTGAACATTTCAGAACTCATTGAAGAAGTTGCGACAAATATATATTCCATCCATAAATCGAAGCCTGTTGAACTAATATTTAATTTTTCTGAAAACGTTCAATATCAATGGTTTTCAAGCGACCCTTATCGTATTAAACAAATCCTTTACAACTTGATTTCAAATGCTTTCAAATTTACTGATAAAGGACAAATACGCATTACAACCACTGAAAAACAGATAGATAACAGCAAATTCGAAATTTCAATTTCAGTATCGGATACAGGAATAGGTATCAAAAAAGAACAACAAGCACATATTTTCGACGAATTTACACAAGCCAATCAAGAGGTATCAAAACAATATGGCGGATCTGGTTTAGGATTACATATTTCTCAAAAATTGGCACAACTCTTAAAAGGAAATATTACGCTCGAAAGTCAAGAAAACAAAGGAAGTACATTCACATTGACGTTCGTTACCAGTAAAATTTCAGAACAACCTTTACAAGCAGACACTGTTGTTGAAATGTCTGAAAAAGCAATTGATGATATCAACATTGTTATTATTGACGATGACACGAATATTTTGTCACTTATGAAAGAACTTTGCAAACAGAAAAATATTGGGGTTTTTGTGTTTGACAACAGCAAAGATGCCATTACTAACATGGAAACCCTAAATTTTGACTTGGTGATTACAGATATTCAATTACCAGAAATGAATGGGTTTCACTTTGTTACACTTTTCAATGAAAAGTACGGTAAGAGCATCCCTGTACTTGCCATTACAGGACGTAAAGATGTGCCAAATGACTTCTATGTACAAAGTGGATTCTCAGGAGTGTTACACAAACCTTTTTCACCTACCCAGTTCTACGAAAAGCTACAAGAGTTCTTTCCAAGGATAAACACACAAACATCTCCATCTATCCTTACAAATGATAAAACATACAAAATCAATTCATTAGAAGATTTTATGGGAGATGATAAAGAGCAAATTATTACCATCTACAAAAATTTTTGTAAGGATACTTTTGAAAATATAGCGACTCTAAAATCTTGTTCCGATACTCAGGATTACGAAAAAATACGAGCCATTGCTCACAAAATGTTGACTATGTTTGGACAAATCCAAGCGACTCGCGAGGTGATATTGCTACGACAATTGGAAGAAATTTCCGAAGAAAATCCTGCAGAAATAAATCTCAAAATACAGGAAATAGAACGTTTATTTATTCATGATTGTAAACCTGCTATTGACCAATATTGCAAACAGTTGTTGCAAGATTCATAAAAAGATAAAAGCATAATTGTATAATTCGAGCCAAAATTTTATTTTTGCACATCGAACATCTAGATATTCCCTACAAGGAATGAAGTTAATACGCATATCGAAATGAATATTTTACTAAAATCAGCCGTTGTCATTGACCCAAAGAGTGTTTTTCACCAAAAAACAAATGATATCCTAATTACTAACGGAGTTATTACCCGAATAGCTCCTAACTTATCTACTGAAAAAGTGGATACTGTCATCGAAAATGTATATGTTTCGTCGGGATGGGCAGACAGCAGTGTTTGTTTTGGAGAGCCAGGCTATGAGGAGCGTGAAACTTTAACAAACGGAATGCAAACAGCTGCAAAAAGTGGTTTTACACATGTGCTAATAAACCCTGCAACAAATCCTATAACTGATACAAAGTCAGCTGTTTTATATCTGAAAAATGAAACAAAAAACGAGTTAACTACAGCACATCCCATCGGTGCTTTAACACAAGGAAGCAAAGGAGAAGTACTCGCCGAATTGTTCGATATGAAAAACGGAGGGGCGGTAGCATTTGGGGACTACAAAAAAGCTATTAGTAATAACAATCTATTGAAAATAGCGTTGCAATACACACAAGTCTTTGACGGAATTGTAATTTCATTTCCGAATGACAGCAAAATAATGGGAAAAGGTGTTGTGAATGAACACATTTCAGCCACTAAACTTGGTTTAAAAGGCATTCCTGCATTGGCAGAGGAATTATGCGTGGCTCGTGACTTAGCAGTATTAGAGTATGCAGGTGGAAAATTACATATACCGACGATATCATCCAAAAAATCAGTGGTAATGATTCGGGAAGCTAAGTCCAAAGGATTAGACGTAACTTGCAGTGTAGCAATTCATAACATACATTTTGATGATAGTGTACTGACGAGTTTTGACACGAACTTTAAGGTGTTACCTCCATTGCGAGATATGGAAACGGTAGTCGCTTTGCGAGAAGCTCTCAACGATGGAACTATCGATTTTATAACCTCAGACCATTTTCCATTAGACATTGAATGTAAATTTAAAGAGTTTGATCATGCTTCCTATGGAACAATTGGCTTGGAGACGATTTTCGGAATTTTAAATCAATACGTCCCTTTAGAAAAAGCTGTTGAACTACTTACCGCTGCTCGTCAACGATTTGGAATTGAAACCCAGCCCATTGCAGAAAACCAACAAGCTGACATCACAATATTTAGAACAGATGAAACTTATCTATTTGAAAATAAGCATATTTTATCAAGTTCTCATAATTCCGCTTTCTTAGGAGAAACCCTTCAAGGAAAAGTTATTGGATGTATTGCTAATGGCATAGCAGTGATCAACGAGGTTAATTAGATTCCTTATTGTTACAATAATGACCTAAATTAGCATGAACAATCCAGAAGTTTTACATACACCCATTGCTTATCTGAAAGGAGTTGGTTCACAACGAGCTGATTTATTGTCAAGTGAACTAGGAATATTTCAATTTCAGGATTTACTTAATTTATTTCCTTATCGGTATATAGACCGTACTAAATTCTACAAAATCAACGAACTTTACGTTAATAATACTACTGAAGTACAAATAATTGGAAAAATTGTACATATAAAAACAGTAAGCTCAAACGCCTCAAAAAATACAGATCGTTTGGTGGCAACCTTTGTGGACGACACAGGAAGCATAGAATTAGTTTGGTTCAAAGGTGTAAAATGGATTCGGGACTCCCTGAAAATCAATGAGCCTTACGTAATTTTCGGGAAAACAAATGTTTTCAATGGAGCGTTTTCGATGCCACATCCTGAAATGGATTTGGTAACCGATTATAACAAAACTATGGGAAACAGTATTCAACCTATCTACCCTTCTACCGAAAAATTAGTAAAGCGAGGCGTAACAAACAAGGTCATTCGTCAGCTGATTTTACATATTTTTGAACAAGTAGGTGATGTTTTTTACGAAAATTTACCCGAAAATATCCTTAACTCCTTGAATTTAATATCCAAAAAAGAGGCTCTACACAATATTCACTTTCCAAAAAACCAAGAATTACTAAGTAGGGCTACCTTACGACTCAAGTTTGAAGAACTATTTTATATTCAAATACAACTGGTTCAGAAAAATTTTCTACATAAACAAAAAATAAAAGGATTTCCATTTGAAAAAGTAGGAAAATATTTTATGGACTTCTATAATAACCATCTACCATTTCCTCTAACCAACGCACAAAAGAGAGTTTTAAAAGAAATTCGAAAAGATATGGGTTCCTACTCACAGATGAATCGACTGTTGCAAGGTGATGTAGGATCAGGAAAAACCATTGTTGCCCTAATGTCAATGTTGTTAGCTGTGGATAATGGTTTTCAAGCGTGTTTAGTAGCTCCAACTGAAATTTTAGCAAATCAACACTATCTGGGAATCAGCGAATTATTAAAGAAAACGAACATTAAAGTAGCTCTATTGACAGGTTCGTCCAAAACTTCAGAACGTAAAACCATCACCGAAACATTGAGAAACGGCGAACTCTCTATATTAATAGGTACACATGCTATTTTTGAAGATAAGGTAATTTTCAATAACTTAGGATTAGCAATCATCGATGAGCAACATCGTTTTGGAGTGGCACAACGTTCCAAAGTATGGCAAAAAAATTACATACCTCCTCATATTTTGGTAATGACAGCTACTCCAATTCCACGTACATTAGCTATGAGTGTATATGGTGATTTAGACATATCCGTAATTGATGAACTCCCACCAGGACGAAAGCCGATTAAAACTATACACTACTATGAAAATAAACGGGCTGAAGTGTACGAATTCATCAAAAAGGAAATCGATAAAGGACGACAGGTTTACATTGTTTATCCTCTTATTGAAGAATCAGAATCTGTTGATTTTAAAAATCTTACAGAAGGATATGAACTAATTTCATCCATATTTCCTTTGCCAAAATACAAAGTTTCTATCGTCCATGGAAAATTGAAGCCTTCTGAAAAGGATGCAGAAATGGAGCGTTTCGTTCGAGGTGAAACTCAATTAATGGTAGCAACAACAGTAATCGAAGTGGGGGTAAATGTACCAAACGCTTCCGTAATGGTCATTGAAAGTGCGGAGCGTTTTGGACTATCGCAGTTACATCAGCTACGTGGACGTGTCGGACGTGGTAGCGAACATAGTTTTTGTATTTTAATGACAGGAGAAAAGTTAAGTAGTGATTCTAAAACACGTATGCAAACGATGGTGAACACCAATGATGGATTTGAAATTGCCGAAGTAGATCTACGATTACGAGGGCCAGGTGATTTGATGGGGACTCAACAAAGTGGTGTACTTAACCTAAAAATCGCAGACATTGTAAAAGATCAATCCATCTTGAAAGCTTCTCGTTATCAAGCAATCGATTTACTCAGGAGCGACCCTTACATTCAAAAAAACGAAAATAGAATGGTAGCATACACGCTGACACAATTACACAAGTACAAAAATATTTGGACGCATATCAGTTAGAATAATAGTTTTAAAATAGACAATGTGATGAAAGGCAATGTGGTAAAAAATACTGCTTTTTTACCACATTGCCTTTTTTTAAGAATATCCAATCTTGAAGATATAACAAAAAAAGGAGAACTTCTCTTTGAAATTCTCCTTTTTTTCGAATAATATGAACACTTACTTGGAAGTCAAACGAACATCTACACGTCTGTTTTTTGCTTTACACTCAGGTGTGTCATTTTCAGGACAAATAGGATGTTCTGAACCATAACCTGCAGAACTAAGTTGTGAAGGATTTACCCCCAAAGCTATCAATTTAGCTTTTACAACCTCAGCTCTTTTAGCTGATAGTTCTATATTTTTTTCATTATTTCCTGAATTGTCAGTGTACCCACCTATACGAAGTCCTGCTTTATGGAAAGTATTGAAAATCATAGCGATATTTTTCAATTGCTCTTCCGATTCTTCGATAAGTTCATCACTTCCTGATTTAAAAAAAACACGATCCAACGTAATCCAGTTTTGTTTTGAGTCTCTTTCTATATCGAAATTTTCATCCAATAAAAGATTTACGATTTTTCTCTCTGAAGAATTTATTCCTACATTTATTGCTGAAATTTCAGACAACTGCAAAGGAGTGATTTCCCCTACGTTGTATTTGTAATTTCCGTAAGCATCTAACAAGCCTTCGTCCAAATTACTTGTAGTAACATCTTGCTTATTTTCGATTTCAGTTACAGGAACATTTTTTTCCGTAACTTTATTTTCAGCTACTACAGTAGTAGTGTGTCCCCCCAGTATAGGAGCAATAACTAAACCTACCAGACAGGTTAGTTTTATTAAAATATTCATCGAAGGTCCTGAGGTATCTTTGAAAGGGTCTCCTACAGTATCTCCCGTAACGGCTGCTTTATGAGCATCTGAACCTTTTTTCTCAATTTTCCCATTGATTTCAACACCTGCTTCGAATGATTTTTTAGCGTTATCCCAAGCTCCTCCAGCATTATTTTGGAAAATAGCCCAAAGCACCCCTGAAACAGCTACTCCTGCCATATATGCCCCTAAGGCCTCTGCCCCCATTACAAATCCTATAACGATAGGCGTGATAATTGTAATAGCTCCAGGAAGCATCATTTCACGAAGAGCTGCTTTGGTTGATATATCCACGCATTTTCCGTATTCAGGTGTTCCTGTTCCTTCCATAATTCCTGGAATTTCACGGAACTGACGGCGAACTTCTTGTACCATATCCATTGCAGCCTTTCCTACTGATTGCATAGCTAAAGCGGAGAATACTACTGGAATCATACCTCCAATAAACAAAGCTGCCAATACATCTGCCTTAAATATATTAATTCCGTCGATTCCTGTAAAAGTTACGTAAGCTGCAAACAACGCCAGTGCCGTAAGTGCAGCTGAAGCAATAGCAAATCCTTTACCAACCGCAGCTGTAGTATTTCCTACTGAGTCTAAAATATCAGTGCGTTGGCGTACTTCTTTTGGTAATTCACTCATTTCAGCAATACCTCCTGCATTGTCTGCAATAGGCCCAAAAGCATCAATAGCCAACTGCATAGCCGTAGTAGCCATCATTGCTGAGGCTGCAATCGCAACACCATAGAAACCGGCTAATTCATATGACCCCCAAATTGCCACAGCAAACAATAGGACTGATGAAAAAGTAGATTTCATACCCGTGGCCAAACCTGCGATGATGTTGGTAGCCGCTCCAGTTGAAGAGTTTTGAACTATATTCAAAACAGGTTTTTTACCTAATGCCGTAAAATGTTCAGTAAAGGCAGAAATCAACAATCCTACAGCCAAACCTACTACGGTTGCAAAAAACACATTACTACTTGCAATTTCCTTAACCCCTTCTCCAAAGAATTTCATTTGAATAGTATCTGGAAGCATTATATCAATCAAAAACCAACAAGATATGAGGGTCAATGCTAATGCTACATAGTTCCCCATGTTCAACGATTGCTGTACTTGTTTTTCTTTCGCCTCATTATTTTTAATACTTACGAAGAATGTTCCAATGATAGAAGCTATGATTCCAACTCCTGCAATCACAAGAGGGAGTAAAATAGGCCCTAATCCATTGAAATTATCAGTATAAGCTATGCCAGTAGCTTCTGAAATATCCTTGATAATGTAGTTACCAAGTACCATTGAAGCCAAAACAGTTGCAACATAGGAACCAAAGAGGTCAGCTCCCATACCTGCCACATCACCTACGTTATCACCTACGTTATCAGCAATAGTAGCTGGGTTTCGAGGATCATCTTCGGGAATTCCAGCTTCTACTTTACCCACAAGGTCAGCCCCTACGTCCGCTGCTTTAGTGTAGATACCTCCACCCACACGAGCAAATAACGCAATAGACTCAGCTCCTAATGAAAATCCAGCTAAAGCCTCTAAAACGATGGTCATTTCATTGTAGAAATTACCTCCTTCGGTGATGAATATGTTTATAAAAATCAAGAAGAACAAACTAAGCCCCAAAACAGCTAAACCTGCTACTCCTAAGCCCATTACTGTTCCTCCGCCGAAAGAAATTTTTAATGCTTTTGGCAAACTGGCACGAGCAGCTTCTGTAGTGCGTACGTTGGATTTAGTAGCTATTCGCATACCTATGTTTCCCGCTAAAGCAGAAAATAACGCTCCAAAAACAAAAGCAACCACAATGAGCCAGTGTGAAGTTTCAACCATTCGGGAAACCACAAAAAGAGCTACAGATGCAATGATAACGAAAATAGCCAAAATACGATACTCCGCATTCAAGAAAGCCATTGCTCCTTCTTGAATTTTTTCAGAAATACTTTTCATTCGTTCCGTGCCTGTGGTTTGCTTGTTAATCCACAATGACTTGGAAATCATAAACAACAGCCCTACAATTGCCAGAGCTAAAGGAAGATAAATTATGTATTTTTCCATATAAAAATAAATTACTAAAAAATTGATTGTTTATGGGGGTAAAAATACTATTTTAAAATCAAATTGAAAAGAAAATCTTAAATTTTAACATTATCTCGAAAGTATATAGAAAGCATTTCAGAATCTTTTATCTAACATCTACCAGTGTAAATCTTATCTAATAATTTGATTATTAATAAATTCTTATTTTAATTTTCAATAAAATATATTCACTTATATTAGCAAAAAGACATGAAAATAGAAGATTATAAAGCAAAGATTGGAAAATAATTTTCAAAAAAAAACATACATTCATTTTGAAATTTTCATTATGTAACTTGATACAAGCCAAGCTATTATAAAAATACAAATATCAAATAATTCTATGAAATGAAAGTAAATAAAGAAAAGGTTATTAGGAAAAAACCTAACAACCTTTTCGTTCAATGAGTATGGATAATTTTAATTTGCTGCAAACAAACGAGCGAAGAAACTTTTACGTTTCGATAGTTCACCTCGTTCTTCACTGAAAATATCATCAGAAATTTCTTCAGTGGTAATGCTCTTATCGCCTCCTTCATGTTCAAAACGAATGTCTTTATTATTTTCATCCATGATGTCCATAATAAATTCTATGTATGATTTGCCATGCTTTTCTAGGAATCCTTTGAAGTAACGGTTACTCAACTCCATACCTCCAATTTTCTCTAACTTTAATAAAGTCTGATAAAGAGGCTCTATATGTTCCTTAATCACATGTTCAGGTACAGATCTTCGTCTTGCCATGATGCTAACAACCTCACCTAAGATATTTCTTCCTACCTCAAAATCTGTAATCACCCAATAGTATTTTCCTGTTTTGGTCAAATTTTTGATAATAGCGTGAAAATTTCTACCCGCATTAATATTATCCCAAGTGATTTTAAAAATGATTTTAGGCATATCAGGATGGCGAATAATGTTGTGTGGTTTACCCAACAGCTCAGAAGGAGTATATTCGCAAACATCCAAAAACGTTTGATTCACATCGGTAATAGTACCGAATTTATCAGTGGTGCTGACAATCGTCCTTGTTTTATCCCAAGCAATCTCCTCATTAACAGGAGTTGGTCTATTTACTTGCTCTGACATAATTTTTCCTTTTATAATCCGATACAAATGTACAAAAATATATTCAGAATATAAAAAATTAAATTACTAAAAAACGAAAGAGAAAAATATTTTTTTGTTGCAACATATTTTTTTGAATTATTCAACTGATTATCAGTAAACAAAAAAAACTATCTAAAAAGTTTTTTTAGATAGTTTTTATAATTTTACGCATTGATGTAAGCTCTTAACATCCAAATCGTTTTCTCTTGCTCAGGAATAAATCCACCTACCAAACCTATGGTTCCTTCATCTTCTGCTTCATTACAAGTTTCTAACAAACCTCGTTCAAACTTCAATAATTCAGCTAAGTTATTGATAACCAATTTAACTGCCTCAACATCATCGGAAACATCTTTTCCAACAGTAATTGTTGAATGTTTAACGTATGCCTCCAATGTATGTAAAGGTGTAAATCCTAAGGTTAAAATGCGCTCTGCAATCTCATCGATTTGGGATTGCACTCCATCATAGAGTTCCTCAAATTTCTCGTGAAGTACAAAAAAATTCTTTCCTTTGATATTCCAATGCAAACCTCTCAAATTTTGATAATAAGTTTGGAAATTTGCTAATAAAACGTTCAATTCATTGGCTACTTTTTCTGCTTTTGACTTTTCAAGTCCTAATACATTATAATTCATAATCCTTTTTATTTACATTTTGATTTCTGTTGCAAAGGTAGTGTTATTTATTTTTGAAAACATACTTTCTCTATTGATTTTTTTTATATTGATATAAAGGAACCCATATTAGACAATATGTGATTTGATTGTTTCTATTGCTTTTTGTACTCCTGAAGATGCTTTCTGTGCTATTACTGTCAGCTGTTTATTAGACTGAATCTGTGGAAATGGATCTACATAGTACACGGGAGTTTTTGGTTGCGTATAGTGTATCAATCCTGCGGCGGGATAGACTTGCAGTGAGGTTCCTACAATCAGGAAAATATCAGCAGTTTCCACCTGCTCAATCGCTTTTGTTATTAAAGGAACATCTTCTCCAAACCAAACAATATGCGGACGCAATTGCACTCCCGATGGACTCAAATCTCCGAGAAGAATATCGTCCTGACAGTCGAAAATCTCTGCATCATTATCTACACCTCTTGATTTTAATAGTTCTCCATGGAGATGTATGACATTGGAACTTCCTGCTCGTTCGTGCAAATCATCTACGTTTTGTGTAATAATTACAACATCATACTCATTTTCTAACTGAACTAACAACTGATGTGCTTTGTTAGGTTTAACTTCTTTAAGCTGTCGTCTACGTTGGTTATAAAACTCCAATACCAATGAAGGATTTTTAGAAAAACCCTCGGGAGATGCTACTTCCATCACATCATGTCCTTCCCATAAACCATTGGCATCACGAAACGTTCTGATACCGCTTTCCTCGCTGATACCTGCTCCTGTGAGTACGACAATTTTCTTCTTCATTATAAAAATTACTGATTTTTTTCTTTTACCTTATTGATGTATTCCTTCAATTCCTTGCCGTATTTTGCGGCTGTAATCTCTGGGGTAAGTGCATTATATACTGAATCTAAGTATTTTACGTTCGTATCAGGTACATCTGTCAGTACAATATAGGGAGCGACGTGTGAATCGCCATGGGTTATCGCAAAATTCAACGCATACAAATGTCTTCTTAACTGATTCTTTTCTATGATTTTAGCTAATGAATCTGCCTTTGGTTGATATCCCTCCTTAATTGATTTTAATTGTATCTCCAACAATTCCAAGTTACGTATGTTAAATTTACGAATGTTCTTTGAATACTCTTCCCATAATTTTTGACTTTCCGAACCTTCAATTTTAGCATGAATGTCAAAAAGTTCATGTTTACTATTAATTGTAATGGTAGTTGGTTCTCCAAAAAAGGCCAAACGATCACCAAAAGTCTGGTCTTGGTTTTTTCCTAAATCTAAAAAAATATAAAATATTTCAGGAGATAATATTTCTTTTTTAAATGTAAATTCTCCGCTTCCTTTGGCTTCGACAGAATCTATATTTACGAGTTTCTCACCATCAAATTGTTGTAAGAAAATTGTTCCCTTTTTGAGTCCTTCAACATTTCCTTGAACAATCATTGTTTTCTCGTTACCTCCTGAATTTGAGCAACCTATGGCTAACAGCACACCAATTAAAAAGATTATTTTTTTCATATACATATAAAAATTTAAACACTTATTATTAACTCATAACACCCTGTGTAACAGATACATACTCCATCAAGAAAGCAGAAAGCATTGCAGCGTACGTCCCTACAATATATCCTAAAACAGCTAAAAGTACGCCTACCGTTGCCAACGAAGGATGAAATGCTGATGCCACTACAGGAGCCGAAGCAGCCCCTCCTATATTTGCTTTACTTCCCACAGCCAAGAAAAAAAGTGGAGCTCGAATAATTTTCGCTACAATGAACATCAACCCTACATGAACCGCCATCCAAATTATTCCAACAAGAAGCAATCCTAAGTTATCAAAAATTTTAGTCAGATCCATTTTCATACCGATGGTTGCCACCAGAATATAGATGAATACGCTACCTAACTTACTTGCTCCTGCTCCTTCGTAATTCTTTGCTTTTGTGAAAGATAATGCTAAACCAATTAAAGTAGCAAAGGTTATCATCCAAAAGAATTTATCTCCAAAAAAAGAAAGAGCACTGGTTTTATCTCCAATCACATGAAATTTATTTTTTAAAAAATCGGTAAGAAAATCAGCTCCAAAATGCGAAAGACCTACTCCTCCAAAAGTAATTCCTAACATGATTTTATAGTCAGTCAACATTGGTATTTTCTTTGTCTTCTCACTAAAAGTGATTACTTTTTGTTTTAACTCTTCAATAGACGAATTATCGGCCTTAAGCCATTTATCTATTTTTTGAGAACGAGCAATGAAAAACAATAGAAAAGCCATCCAAATGTTAGCCACTACAATATCCACAAGCACCATAGCTCCGTATTTTTCAGGATTATATTGGTATATTTCAAGCATAGCAGCCTGATTAGCACCACCACCAATCCAACTCCCTGCCAAGGTGGACAATCCTCTCCAAACAGCATCAAAACCTGCACCACCAACAGCCTCTGGCATGATCAATGACACTATCAAAATAGCGATAGGCCCTCCAATAACAACTCCTATCGTTCCTGCAAAAAACATAACGAGAGCCTTAGATCCCAAACGAAAAACTGATTTTAAATCAACACTTAGGGTCATCAAGATTAAAGCCGCAGGTAACAGATATCGACTTGAAACAAAATAAAGATTCGAATTCTTGCTGGAAATGATTCCTACAGAATTAACTATAGCGGGAAGCATGTAACACATCAATAAGGCTGGAAAAATAGTATAAAATATTTTCCAAAATCTTGTTTTTAAAGAAGATGTGTAAAAAACTATTCCCAAGCATACCATTAGTACACCTAAAACAATAGCGTCATTTTGAAAAGGTAGTTCCATCGGCTTTTTATTTTTGTGGCGAAGATACCATTTTTTTGGTTTTTGACAAACTTTCTCACAACTATCCAGAAGTAAAGTCTCTTTTACGATGTTTTTTGAGCAAAATCCTGTAAAAACTGAGCTGTAAAACTTTTCGTATCTTTAGCTACTTCTTCGGGAGTTCCAAAGGCTACTAATTGACCGCCACCTTTACCACCCTCATAACCAATATCAATGATATAATCAACTTTCTTGATAACATCTATGTTATGTTCAATAACCAAAACGGTATTTCCTTTATCAACCAATTTATCAAGAACTTGCAAAAGCACGTTTACATCCTCAAAGTGCAATCCTGTGGTAGGTTCATCCAATATATAGAAGGTGTTTCCAGTATCTTTTTTGGATAGTTCGGTTGCTAATTTTACTCGCTGAGCCTCACCTCCGGAGAGGGTAGTTGATTGCTGTCCTAAGGTGATATATCCCAAGCCAACCTCTTCAATGGTTTTTAGTTTTCGGTAAATTTTGGGAATATTTTCAAAGAAAATGACAGCTTCGGCAATGGTCATATCCAATACATCTGCTATGGATTTCCCTTTGTAACGTACTTCTAAAGTTTCGCGATTGAAACGCTTTCCTTTACAAGTCTCGCACTCAACATATACATCGGGAAGAAAATTCATTTCAATAACTTTAAGTCCTGATCCTTCACAGGTTTCACAACGTCCTCCTTTAACGTTAAAACTAAAACGCCCTGGTTTATAACCACGAATCATCGCTTCGGGGGTTTGTGTGAAGAGAGTACGTATTTCACTAAAAACTCCTGTATAAGTCGCTGGATTGGAACGAGGTGTGCGTCCAATGGGCGACTGATCAATGGCAATTACCTTATCGATATGTTCCAAGCCTTCTATTTTTTTGTAAGGCATCGGTTTTTTTACGGCATTGAAAAAATGAGCGTTCAAAATCGGGTAAAGTGTTTCATTAATTAGGGTTGATTTACCACTTCCCGAAACTCCTGTAACACCAATCATCATCCCCAAAGGAAAAGTTACCGTAATATTTTTTAAGTTATTCCCTGAACATCCACTTAAAATCAATGACTTGCCATTTCCTTTACGTCGTTTTTCTGGGATATGAATTTGTTTTCGGCGACTGATATAATCGGCAGTGGTGGTTTTGGCATCCATCATCTGCTGAGGAGTTCCTTCAAAAATGATTTGTCCGCCGTCTTTTCCTGCTTTTGGCCCAATATCAACCACATAGTCAGCTTCTAAAATCATCTCTTCGTCATGCTCAACCACAATGACTGAGTTTCCAATGTCGCGTAGAGATTTTAATGAATTTATTAGCCGCTGATTATCTCGCTGATGTAGGCCGATGCTTGGCTCGTCCAAAATGTACAAAACTCCCGTAAGTTGCGACCCTATTTGTGTTGCTAAACGAATGCGTTGCGATTCTCCTCCTGACAAGGATTTGGAACTGCGATTGAGTGACAAATAGGTCAAACCGACATCTACTAAAAACTGTAACCTATTTGAAATTTCCTTAATGATTTCTGAGGCTATCTGCAACTGCCTTTTAGTTAATTTTTTAGGAAGATTCTCGAACCATGACAACAACTCTAAAATGTCCATTTCCGACAGTTCAGCTATGTTTTTTTCATTGACTTTGAAGAACAAGGCTTCCTTTCGGATACGCGTTCCGTTACACTCTCCACAGGGGAGTGTATCCATAAATTCAAATGCCCAACGTTTAATCGAAACGGAATCTGAATTTTCATACTGATCGGCGATGAATTTCACAATCCCCTCAAAATCAAACTCAAACTCACGGGTGATCCCCAACACATCTGACTTTATAGCATATTTATCCTTTCCACCATTAAGGATAATATCCATCGCCTCTTGAGGTAAACTCTCGACAGCATCGGACATTTTGGCTCCAAATTTCTGTAAAATGAGTTCTAACTGCTTAAAAATCCACGTATTTTTTTGTTCCCCAATAGCGACAATAGCTCCATTTTTTATGGATATTTTTGGATCTGGGATAATTTTTCGTTGATTTACCTCATGGACTTCACCCAAACCATTGCAATGTGGACACATTCCCTTAGGAGAATTGAACGAAAAAGTATTCGGCTCGGGCATGGGATAGGAAACTCCCGTTGTAGGACACATCAAATTACGGCTAAAGTACTGTATTTTATTATCTTGATGTTCTAAAACCATCAATACGCCATCTCCGTAGTGCATGGCAGTCTTTATGGTTTCTTGGAGTCTTTTCTCGGTAGTTTCATCATTGCTTATGGAAAGCCTATCTATCACGATTTCAATATCATGAGTTTTGTAACGATCGAGTTTCATTCCCTTTTGAAGGTCAAGAATCTCGCCATTAACACGCACCTTTACGAATCCTTGTTTGGCGATTTGCTCAAAAAGTTCACGATAATGCCCTTTTCGGGATTGTACCACAGGAGATAAAATACTGATTTTGTTTCCTTTATAATGTTCAATAATCAGTTCCTGAATCTGAGCGTCACTATAGCTAACCATTTTTTCACCCGTAGCATAGCTATACGCATCAGAAGCTCTGGCGAAAAGTAATCGCAGAAAATCATATATCTCAGTGATTGTTCCAACAGTGGAACGTGGTGATTTTGAAGTAGTTTTCTGTTCAATGGCAATCACAGGCGAAAGTCCATCAATCTTATCAACATCGGGACGTTCCAACCCTCCCAAAAACTGACGCGCATATGCAGAAAAGGTTTCGATATACCTACGTTGTCCCTCCGCATAAATAGTATCAAACGCCAATGAGGATTTCCCACTACCTGAAAGCCCTGTAATGACAACTAATTGCTCACGAGGAATGCTGATGTCTATATTTTTAAGGTTATGCACCCTCGCTCCTTTTACTTCTATTTTATCTTCCATTCACCGAAAAAGTTAAGGGGACAAAGATAGTGATTTTTTCTGTTATGACAGATGGTAAAATTATTAATATTTGGCTATTTTTTTTCATATACAACTCTTAGATTATAAATGTATAAAAACATTTTTTTTGAAAACTATCTCGGAAAGTTAAAAGCATAAAGCAGTCATTGATTTTCTATATTAAACACCTTTTTAAACACAAATTTTAACATATTATTTTTGTTTAACACAAATAAACAGCTAAATTTGCATTAGGTTAAAAATAGATACTATTGCGAAGTTTTTTTAGATTTGCTTATTAGCTATTAGGATAACAATTCTAAAAAGTTATGCCAAATTAAGCAGAAGAGAAGCTACTGAAACTTCAGAAATTAATTAACATTTACCAAGAGGAGCTGATTATTTACTTGAACCATCGTAAACTATATGTTTTGAAAGTTCACAATTTTCATCTCCTCTTTTTTGGAAAAACACAATGAGTATGAGATATTTACTATTCCTATCCCTTTTATTGTTATTCGGTTGCCAATCAACATCGGAGGGCAATGAACCTAATTCACGAGAATTTTATAATACGGTGGATATTTCAAAGAAAGAAGA
>NZ_CDOI01000012.1 GCF_000827555.1 Capnocytophaga canis | reverse complement strand
TATAACGGAACGATTCCAAGCATACCTGTAGAGGTAGATCTGACAACATCAGCACTTCCAGAAGGCATAACGGTAAGTCCAACGGGAGATATTCTTGTAAGTAACGCTAAAAGTGGAATATATACCTTTACGTATCAGCTTTGTTCGAAAGTATTTACGGACGTTTGTGATTCGGCGACTGTAACTATAACAGTAAAAAATAGGATAGAAGCCAATGATGACGACAATGGAGATTCTGTA
>NZ_CDOI01000011.1 GCF_000827555.1 Capnocytophaga canis | reverse complement strand
CCCCGACGATGAGTGAAGCTGTTATGGAGGCCGTAGCAGCTGCTTACGACGAGGTGATACACATCTAATAATCAAAATTTTTACTATATAAAACTTCGATTATCTAATTTTTGGAAAATATCCAAATAGGAAAATCGAAGTTTTTTGCAATATAATAAAATTACAGTATCAACCATCTATATTTCAGCTTAATACAACTGTTATACACTACATCTATAACCTAATTTTGAATCCTAAACCTATCAAAACATCTACTCTGAAATAAAGATTTTACTCCGAAAGCATTTCAAAAAACTTCTTTTGCAAATCAGATTTAATGGTGTATCTTTGCCTTTTTCAACTCAATAATCATGCTTTCAGTAAACGGATTAGCCGTAGAATTTGGCGGCACTACACTTTTTTCGGATGTATCTTTTGTTATCAATCCAAAGGACAGAATAGCCCTTATGGGAAAAAATGGGGCAGGAAAATCGACACTACTCAAAATACTGGCTGGTGTGCGTGAACCTTCAAGAGGAGGAGTATCGTATCCCAAAGATTTCACTATTGCCTACCT
>NZ_CDOI01000010.1 GCF_000827555.1 Capnocytophaga canis | reverse complement strand
GAATTACTTAAGGCAGAAACTTTTGTTTTTGAGGAAAATGTAAAAATCAAAGTCGTAATAACATCTGACAAAGATGCGAAAAACGTAGCAGGTGCAAATGCATTTGCTCAGGATAATACAGCGGGTATTGCCTTACGATTCGCTTCTGCTCATTCCTATGCGTTGGGTACTGAATTAGAATTGAATCTAAAAGGTACTAAACTGAAAAAATATAATGGATTATTACAAATCGAAGGACTCAAAGTTAGTAACGTTATCAATCAGAAAGCAGATGCGGGAGTGCCTACTCCGAAAACAATTACCATTGCAGAGGCTTTGACAGGAAACTACGAGAGCCAATTGGTGCGTATTGAAAATGCTCAGTTTACGGATGTTTTAAA
>NZ_CDOI01000009.1 GCF_000827555.1 Capnocytophaga canis | reverse complement strand
AAAAAAATATAAATTGGACTAAAAAAAAATACTCCAAAAATTTTCTTAATTCCGATTGAAAATGTAAATTTGCCCAAATAAGGAAAAATACAAATTTTATATTTTTTACAAAATAATAATGGTAGCTAAAAACATAATTCAGAAATTCGTTTTATTTTTGTTATTTTTCATTCCGTTTCAGGGATTTTCTTCTGATGCCAATAAAGACAAGGAAGAGGCTTTTGACCCTGTTTCGATGATTATGCACCACATCAGTAACTCGCACGAGTTTCACATTACCGACTTTCAAGGAAAATCTATTTCAATGCCACTTCCTGTAATTCTTTGGACGGATAACGGATTGGTAACTTTTATGTCAAGTGAGTTTCACCATGACAATGATGGAAAGGTAGTGGTTGAGAAGAAGGGAATGAAGTTTGCTCGTTTTCATGAAGTAATTCACTACACAAACCCTGATGGAAGCCTTTCTTTTGATAAAGACGGACATGTGACTAATACTCGTCCGTTGAACTTCTCAATAACGAAAAACGTTTTTTCAATGATTTTAGTGTCGATTTTGTTGTTAGCAATCTTTATTCCAATGGCAAAATCTTACAAAAAGAATCCAAAAGCACCTAAGGGAATGGCAGGTTTCTTAGAGCCGTTGGTATTGTTTGTACGCGATGATATTGCTATTCCACAGATAGGAGAAGAAAAGTATGCTCGTTACATGCCTTATCTTTTGACGATTTTCTTCTTGATTTGGTTCGGAAACCTTTTCGGATTGATTCCGTTTTTCCCATTCGCTAGTACATTGACCAACGATATTTTGTTCACAGGATTTTTAGCCATTATAACATTTTTTGTAACTGTCTTTAGTAGTAACAAAAACTATTGGAAACATATTTTTGCGACTCCAGGAGTGCCGTTTTGGTTATTGCCAATTATGATTCCGGTAGAAATTTTGGGTATGTTTACTAAGCCTTTTGCTTTGATGGTGCGTTTGTTTGCGAATATTACTGCAGGACATATCATTATCTTGAGTTTGATTTCTTTGATATTCATCTTTAAAACAGTATGGGTGTCTCCAGTGTCAATTGCTTTTGCTTTGTTCATTAATGTACTTGAATTGTTGGTAGCAGCTTTACAGGCCTATGTGTTTACTTTGCTATCGGCTTTGTTTATCGGACAAGCCGTGGAAGAACACCATCACTAATATCAAAAAGGCATATCGCAAATATTTGAAATTTAAATATTTAATTATAATTTTTTATTA
>NZ_CDOI01000008.1 GCF_000827555.1 Capnocytophaga canis | reverse complement strand
GAGGGGTTTTGTTGGTCTAATGTTTTAACTACATATATAAAATGCCGTATAAAAGAAAAAACGGTTCATAGTACAGAAAGTATGAGCTTATTCTCAGCAATAGATTGTGTACCTGAATATTATATGGTCTGTATTATGAATGCTAAAATTACAGCTTATTATGTAGATTCTTTTATCAATTCAACTTCTCATTGTACCACGGGAGATTCTAAGGGAATACCTATTATTATACCAACATCTAAACAACTAAAATTATTCAAAGATTTGTTTGATGATGCCATTACAATCAAAAGAAAGCAACTAAACGGATTAATTTCAGAAATCAAAGCAGAAATGCAATTGTCTGAAATACAAAGAAATTTAGATAAAATGGTTAATACCCTATATTTTGTATAGGGTATTAACTAAACTATCTATTTCAGCTTGAATGTCATTTAATTCTTGCTCAATTATTTTAATGGATAATTGACTTGAAAATTGTTTTTCTTTGATAGAAACGGCTTTTTTAAAGAGTTTTTCAAAATGTTGTAATTCTTTGTTTGTCGGAATGATTATAGGTAACTGCCTTGCATCATTTATCTGAAAATGAGAAGTGTTATTTATGAAATTATCCACATAAAGACTTATAAATCTGGAGTTTATCAAACAAACATAATACCAATCAGGAATATTAAAATGTAATGTAAATAAACTCATACTCAAAACATCAAAAACGCCGTTCTTTTTAAGCCTTGATTTTAAATATGTGCTATTGACATCAGTCCAACAAAACCCCTC
>NZ_CDOI01000007.1 GCF_000827555.1 Capnocytophaga canis | reverse complement strand
ACAAAATTCAACGAATCTACGGCTGTCTTTACTAAGGATGGCAATACCGTTTATTTCACACGTAATAATTATGTGAATAAAAAAGTAAGAATGAATAGTGAAAATACTATTCTCTTAAAAATTTTACGAGCGACTAAAGACGCTAACGGTAAGTGGGGCAATGTGATTGAGATGCCTTTTAACAGCAATGCTTACAATGTGGCACATCCAGCGTTAAGCTCTGATGAGCAGTATTTATATTTTGCTTCGGATATGGAAGGAACTCTGGGAACTTCTGATATTTTCCGTGTAAAGATTTTAGAAAATGGTTATGGAAAACCTGAAAATTTAGGGAATGTGATTAATACCACGGGACGTGAGTCGTTTCCTTTCATTTCAAAAGATAACATACTGTATTATTCATCAGATGGATTTCCAGGTTTGGGAGGGTTGGATATTTTTGCGGTTAAGCTCTATGACAATGGAACAACGTCAAAGCCAATCAACATTGGTATGCCTGCCAACAGTGCCGATGATGATTTCTGTTTCGTAATTGATAGCGATAAAAAGATAGGATTTTTGACTTCAAACCGTCCAGGAGGAAAAGGAAAAGATGATATTTATTCGTTTTATGAGCGTTCTCCTTTACAGTTTTACTGTTCAAAAATCATGCGAGGAGTGGTTAAAAATTCAGAAACTAATGAGATTATTCCAAATGCAAAAGTTTTATTGTCAAGCAAAAATATGACATTATTGAAATCCGAAACGGCTACCGAACAAGGAGCTTTCTCTTTCGGAGGAGATTTAATCAGATGTGAAGAACCTCATTTCTACTTAAAAGGGGAGAAAGAAGGATTTGAAACAGCCGAAGTAAAAGTAACTACAACGGGTAATGATAGAGAAGTGTATTATGAAATCATGTTAAAACCACGAGTTGTTAAAATTGAGAAAGACGTTGATTTGGCAAAAGTATTGAATATTAAGGAAATTTATTTTGATTTAGATAAATCGAATATTCGTCCTGACGCTGAAGTGCAATTAGCTAAGGTTCTTCAAGTTATGAAAGAACATCCGAATATAAAAATTGATGTTCGTTCGCATACCGACAGCCGAGCGTCACATGCCTATAACTTGTCATTGTCCGACAGAAGAGCCAAATCTACAGTAAAATGGATTATTGATAACGGAATAGATAAGAGTCGTATTACAGGAAAAGGATATGGAGAAACTCAGTTAGTTAATGGTTGTTCGGATGGTGTTTCATGTTCTGAGGAAGAACATCAAGCAAATCG
>NZ_CDOI01000006.1 GCF_000827555.1 Capnocytophaga canis | reverse complement strand
CCCTGCCGTACGGATAACCGCTTCGCCCAAACCTGTTGCTGCGGCTGCTCCTACTTCATTGTCCAAGAACAGTCCTCCACCGATGATAGGTGAATCGCCCACTCTACCTGCCATTTTCCAAGCCATTCCACTAGTAGTACAAGCCCCTGAAAGGTTTCCGTTTTCGTCCAATGCCAACATACTAATCGTGTCGTGGTTTTCAATATTGATAATAGGCTTATATTGAGAGGTTTTCAGCCATTCTTCATAAGCTTTCTTTGACTTTTCAGTTAGTAAATCTTCTTCTTTAAACCCTTGTGAAAGAGCAAATTGCTTAGCTCCATCACCCACGAGCATTACGTGAGGCGTTTTTTCCATTACCAAACGAGCCACCGAAATGGGGTGTTTGATATTTTTCAAACAAGCTACCGAACCCGCATTGTTTTGGCTGTCCATAATACAGGCATCGAGCGTCACGTTTCCTTCTCGGTCTGGATATCCGCCATAACCTACCGATGTTTCTTCGGGGTCGGCTTCGGCAGTCATCACACCTTTTTCGACCGCATCTAAGGCACTTCCGCCCGAGGCGAGGATTTTCCAAGCAGCATCGTTGGCAGGTAATCCGTGATTCCAAGTACTGATAACCACAGGTTTAACAATAGTTTTTTCCTCTGTATTTTTCGTAACCGTTTGATTACAAGCTGATAGAAGAACGCATAAACTTACAAAATACGCTTTTTTCATTTTATTTTATGGTTTTTGGTTTTATTTTTCGTGTTTCATTTCAAAACAGTCATTTCTTGCTAAAATCGCTCTGTTTTTCAAAAAAAAACAATCTGTTCTATCTGATTTGAGTAAAGAAAAATTCCACTTCCTTTCGGAAAATATCAATGTCATACGAATGTTGCATTGTATTAGTGAAATGAATATTAATGTTTTGATTTTCAGATATATCCTCTTTTATAATTTCGATAGATTCCCACGCTGAGATAATTTTATCCTGTCCTCCAACTACAATTTGCATATATTCTTTATAGTTCTTGTTGAACGCGGTGGGTATAGGCATTTCGGTTCTGAATGTCAATGCTGGGTTGAATAATAGACATGGTTTTTGTAAATATTGAGCCAAGTAATACGCCACCAATCCTCCCGCACTCGACCCTATGATAGCTTCGATGTCAGCATAATTTTGTTGGAGTTTTTGAAACAAATTAGGCGTGTTTTTATAGTCAATGGTAGGGCCTTCGACCATTCCATAGGTTTGTAAAACAGCTCTTCGGTCGTCCTGCAATAGGCTGTCCAATCCGTGTAAGTATAGAAGTCTGTTTGTCATATTAAAATTAAGTTTTGACAACCAAGTTCAGAGATGCAATATATTAGCCTTTACATTCCTTGTGAAGTTTTATCTAATTGCTTTCTATTCAACACTTTGATTCGTTTTGCTTTGGTTTCTATCCATCCGTTTTTGGTAAATTCAGATAGCATCCTGATGAGAGATTCAGTGGCAGAGCCTATCATTGTTCCGATTTCTTCTCTTGAAAGTTGCATATTGATATATCCATCATGGTCTTTTCCAAAGATTTCTTCCAAAAACATAAGGGTATGTGCAAGTCTCTGTTTAACAGTTTTTTGTGCTAAGTCGAGGATAGCATCGTCGGCTTGTTTGAGTTCATCGCATATATTTTTAAAGAGTTCCGATGAAAAAAAGTGATTTTCGGCAAAAGAGTTTTGAAAGTCTTCTTTTGGAATCAAACACGCCTGTACGTCGGTTAACGCTGTTGCGGTAAGACTTACGGGACGTTTGGTAATAATACTTTTTTGCCCTAAGATATCACCTTTGGTAACAAATCGCACTATTTGGTTTTTTCCTCCAAAACTCAACTTAGTAAGTTTACAAAAGCCTTCGCTGATGCAATAGACCCCCGGTAGCATATCACCTTCCTCAAAAATAACCTCTCCCTTTTTTATGACTATGGATGTCTTATGTTCTGATATACAGCAAAGTTGCCCTTCGTTTAAGGTTTTTAACGCATTCTGATTTCTAACAGAACATTTCTCACAGCGAGTCGGCATAAGCAGATTTGATTTTGTTTAGTTTCGCAAAGATATAAAATTAGTAATAGAAGTCATAATTTTTTTGTAACTTTGCCACTTTATATAGTAGGTAATGTACCCGAAAGAAAATTAGCGAAAGGAGAATTACAAGGTTTTTCTCAATCCTAATCGGAAAATGTTATTGCCTAACCTCTAATGTAATTTATGTCGAATACTTGTTATCATTGTGGCAATGAATGCGATAGTCGTCCGTTGGAACTTGACGATAAGATTTTCTGTTGCTTAGGCTGTAAAACGGTCTATGAACTGTTATCAGAAAATAATTTAACTTCCTACTACGACCTTGAAAAAACCCCAGGAGCTCGTCCGGAGGCTTCTTCGGAAAAATATGCTTTCTTGGACAATGAAAAAATTGTAGATAAACTACTGGAATTTAACGACGGCAACGTTCAAGTTGTCAGTTTGTATATTCCTCATATTCATTGTAGTTCATGTATTTGGGTTCTTGAGAACTTGGATCGTTTGCACAAAGGAGTAACCACAGCTTTGGTAAATTTCCCTAAGAAAACAGTACGCATCACTTATAACGCTGACATGCTAACCCTTAAAGAGTTAGTACTTCTGTTAGCCCATATTGGTTATTCACCTTACATCAGTTTGGATGATTATCAATCCAAAAAAAACAATCCAAATCGCGATATTTACTACAAATTAGGGGTGGCAGCTTTTGCTTTTGGAAACGTGATGTTACTGTCCTTTCCCGAGTATTTTGAGGCTGATGAATTTTGGATTGAACAGTACAAGCCTTTTTTCCGTTGGCTGATGTTTTTTCTTTCATTACCCGTGATGTTTTACTCGGCTTCGGATTATTTTATTTCAGCGTATAAGGGTATCAGAAGTGGTTTTTTGAATATTGACATCCCTTTAGCTTTAGGAATTTTAGCAATGTTCGTCCGTAGTTGCTACGACATATTAACAGATTCGGGGCAAGGATTTTTCGACAGCCTTAACAGCTTGGTTTTCCTATTGTTAATCGGCAAGTTTTTTCAACAACGCACTTATGACTTTCTCTCCTTTGAGCGCGACTACAAAAGTTATTTTCCGATTGGAATAACCAAAATTCACCCCGATGGAAAGGAAGAAAGCGTTCAGGTTTACGACATTCAACAAGGCGATAGGCTACTGATTCGCAATCAAGAACTTATCCCAGTGGACGCAATTCTGATCCGTGGTGAAGGACATATCGATTACAGTTTCGTAACCGGTGAAGCTGATCCGATGCAGAAACTCAGTGGAGATAAACTTTTTGCAGGTGGAAAACAAACGCAAGGAGCCATTGAAATAGAAGCTCTTAAAGGAATTTCACAAAGCTATTTGACCCAACTTTGGAGCAATGATGTATTCAACAAAGACAAAGATGATGATTTTAAATCTTTAACAGATAAAGTTAGTAAATACTTTACCATTATCATTTTGTCCATTTCGTTAATTTCATTACTCGTTTGGATTTTACGTGCTTACTGGGGAATTTCAGCTCCTGTGATGGCACTAAACGTATTTACAGCAGTACTCATCATTGCTTGTCCGTGTGCATTAGCCATTTCAGCTCCGTTTACTTTGGGAAATATGCTTCGGATTTTTGGTCAGCGTAAATTATACCTCAAAAACAGTAAAGTAATCGAAAAAATGGCAAAAATTGACACCATTATTTTCGACAAAACAGGAACTATCACCACAGCTAATAAATCTGATTTAACCTACGAAGGTATTAGCTTAACCCCTAATGAACAGCGAGTTGTAAAGAATACATTGCGAAATTCTAATCATCCGTTGAGCCGTCAGGTCTATGACTTTTTGGAGGTTTCGGACAACTCCAAACTTATTGATAATTTCGAAGAAATTACAGGAAAAGGAATCCAAGCTACGGTTGAAGGTATTGCTGTGAAAATTGGATCAGCGAGTTTTGTAGGGAAACACGTAGAACACAACAACTTGAAGACCAGCGTACACCTGTCCTTAGATAATGTTTATAAAGGATGTTTTGTGTTCCACAATTCCTATCGCGATGGGATTTCGGAGTTGTTTACATCATTATCATCTGATTATGAAATTGTTATTCTCTCAGGTGATAATGAAAGCGAACAGATGAACTTGGAAAAAATATTACCTAAGGGTTCTATTCTTCTTTTTAATCAAAAACCTGAAGATAAATTGCTTTACATTAAACATTTGCAAGAAAAAGGTAAAAAAGTGATGATGGTAGGCGATGGATTGAATGATGCAGGAGCTTTAAAACAAAGTGATGTAGGCATCGCTCTCTCTGAAAATGTAAATGTATTCTCACCTGCTTGTGATGGTATTATGGACGCTTCAAAAATCAAGCAATTGAATGTTTTTATGGCACTTACGAAAAAATCAATGCAAATTATTAAAGGTAGTTTTGTGCTATCGTTCCTCTATAATATGGTGGGAATAACCTTTGCTGTTCTGGGGTTACTTTCGCCCTTGGTGGCAGCCATCTTGATGCCTTTAAGTTCAATAACCATTGTTCTTTTTACTACTATTAGTGCTAATGTAGCCTCTGTCAAAAGATTAGGGAAGTAAAATGCTTTGTGATTATTCTTTACAAAATAAAAACATAAGTATTTCAATATTTCATATGTAATATATTAAAAATAAACCACATAGATATATAGTTTTTTCTATGTGGTTTATTTGAAATTTTCGGTAGTTTTCGGATAATGAATGCTTTTACATTTCTCTTTCCACGTCTTTATCTCCTCTTCCTGATAGATTTACGATTGAAAGGCTGTTTTTGTTTTTCAATAGTTTTACGGCCAATGCCACCGCATGAGACGATTCAATGGCGGGAATGATGCCTTCCAATCGGGCAAGGAGTTTGAAGGATTCGATTGCCTCCTCATCGGTCACGGAAAAATAGGAAGCTCTTTGGCTGTCTTTTAGGTAGGCATGTTGTGGACTAATTCCGGGGTAATCCAATCCTGCTGCTATTGATTTTGAAGCGATTGGATTTTTGTCCGCATCAGTTAAGCAGTAGGAGTACGTTCCTTGGAAAACGATTGGAGTTCCATAATTGAGCGTAGCGGCGGTGTTGTTAGCTATGTTTTTTCCTCCGCCTTCGGCTCCGTACATTTTGACCTGAGGATCGTCAATAAAAGCTGAAAACAGACCAATAGCATTTGACCCTCCACCAAGACAGGCGATAACGCTATCGGGCAAACGTCCCTCTTTGTTTAGAATTTGTTGCCGAGCCTCGTTGCCAATCACGCTTTGGAAATATCCCACCATTTTAGGATACGGATGAGGCCCTACTTGTGAGCCTAGCAAATAAAAACTATCTGGATGATTGATGTAATAGTCCAAAGCGGAGTCTACAGCATCCTTAAGTGTTTGATTTCCTGTGGTTGCAGCTACGATTTCAGCTCCCAATAGTCGCATTCGTCGAACGTTAAGAGCTTGGCGTTCCATGTCCACAGCCCCCATGAATATTTTACAAGGCAATCCTAAAAAAGCACAAGCCGTTGCGGTTGCCACGCCGTGTTGTCCCGCACCTGTTTCGGCAATAATTTCTTTAGCACCCATTTTTTTAGCCAACAAAATTTGTCCAACGGCATTGTTAATTTTATGGGAACCAGTGTGATTCAGGTCTTCACGCTTCAAATAGATTTTTGACCCCACATATGCACTCAGGTTTTTAGCATAGTAAAGAGACGATGGCCTACCCACAAAATCTTTTAACACATCGATAAATTCGGTTCTGAATTCATCCGTTTGGGTGATCTGATCAAAAAAGTCACTGAGTTTTTTCAGTTGAGTTTCCAAAACAGGAGGCACAAACGCCCCGCCATAAACGCCATAAGTTCCGTTATTTTCCAACATTTTAGCCACAGGCGAAACCTCTGTTTGTGGCTGGGTTTTT
>NZ_CDOI01000005.1 GCF_000827555.1 Capnocytophaga canis | reverse complement strand
AACACGGCTACTCAAGCGGTGGTTTCTACCCAAGCGGAGTATAGCTTTACCGTAAACGAAAATAGCAGTCTTACCGCTGTTTTCGAAGAGGGCGTATTTACGTATAACGTAACAGCTAAGAGCAATAACACGGCGTGGGGTAGTGTATCCCCTGAAAATCAAACCCTTAATGCAGGTCAAACAGCAAAAGTAACAGCCACGCCCGTAGCACCGCATAAATTCAAACATTGGATAAACACGGCTACTCAAGTGGTGGTTTCTACCCAAGCGGAGTATAGCTTTACTGTAAACGAAAATAGCAGTCTTACCGCTGTTTTCGAGGAAGTGATTTTACTTGACCCTAATGCGGTACTTCCGCATCTGACAGGCTTAGACACGGCTGTACTGAAAACAGGAACACCTCAAACCTTTGTGTGGGGAGATATGCCTCAAAATGCGACCAACTTCAAAGCTACGCTTATCGATATGAGCAATGCTTCGGCAGTCACAGCCCTTGTAAGCACAATTGACGCCACACAAGCACAACTTGAGTTTGCCAAAGCGGGTACTTTTACCCTTATGATTCACTTTGAAGTGTTAGGCGTTTCTTACACAGTAAGTTATGACGGTATTGTAGTTAAATAGTAACCCTAAAAAATTATAAAGAAATGAGACATCAACATATCATAAAATCGTTATTATTGCTTTTTGTAGTGGCTTTAACGGCTTGTAGTAAAGAAGAAGATACTCCCACACCTGCCCCCACACCCCCCGATATGCAATTGACCCTTACGGAAGTGTCACTTATGCAAGGGCTACACACACAGGTGGGGCTTAGCAATGCCTCGCAGGTGAGCATCACCCCCAACACTTCCGATGTTGCCACCCTAACCCACGAAAAAGGACAACTCAACATACGGGCAACAAAAGCCGGAAGCGTTACCTTTAAAATAACCGATGCTACCAATAGCAAACGTTCGGTAAGCCTCAAAGTGAATGTAGTTCCTGTCAAATTCGGAATTATGGAAAACATCGGCGGAACGATGAAAGTAGAGACCAAATATCGGTATCAAACCCCCAAAACGTTGCACACGGCAGTTTCCGCAACCGACAGAAAGACGCATTTCTTGAAATTAGAGCTTCCTACGGTGTGGAAAGAGGGCGAGGCAACTACGGTGCTTTACAAAGATGCATCGGCTACTCAACCCAACCCGATCAAAGCCTCTGTGTTGCAGTTGTATCGTCAGCAAGGGTTGCCTTTGGTGGTTTATTTGGTTTCGGAGGATAAAAAACAGTACTTTGTATTCCCGATATTAGAAAAATAGAACGGATTTCAATCTTAGATTTATGATAAAACCACATAGGGACATAGAAAAAACTATGTTTCTATGTGGTTTGTTTTAAATGGATTACAGGTGTAATTTGTTGTTGTTTTTCGTAACCACATAGGGACATAGAAAAAACGATGTTTCTATGTGGTTTGTTTTTAAGAAAATGTATTATGCTGAAAATGAATGCTTCCACATTACCTTTCGCCGACTTTGCCTCCAATGCTATTTTTTCGTGAGGGGAGACGCTTCTGTTCTTATCAGTACCTTTGCAAAATGACGTAAAAAAGGCGTATCAAAAATTAGAGCAAAAAGCTGAAATCCTCATATCTTTGCGAAAAATAGGAAACCTATGAATATTGAAAAACTATCACAAAAAATTAAGGAATTACGAAAAATGAAATGTCTTTCGCAAGAGGAATTAGCAACCCAAGCAGGAGTTTCTCTCCGAACCATTCAGCGTGTGGAAAAAGCAGAAAACACACCTTCAGGAGAAACTTTAAAACGTATACTAACCACTTTGGGCACTTCATACGAAACACTTATTGCTGAGACTATAAACGAAAAGCCCTTGCGAACCCTACAAGGTGTAAAAGAGTATCTGCATATTTTTAGCGATAAACTGATAATTAATAGGTCTGTTACTCCTGAAAATATCACAAAAACTTACGAAAAATCTATTTCATTTTTGTTTAAGACGTTAGGTGTTGTATTTATTGGAACATTATTATTTTCTATAATAGCCGTTGTACTTTTCTTCTTGGACAACACTGATTTGGCTATTTTTGCGACTGGTTTTGCAGCCATTTTTCTGATAGTAACTTTCCTCATAATGTGGTTTTCTTCGGGGACAGCTCCCTATATTGAGCGTAAACATATTGTAGCAACAAAAATTGAAAAGATGAGCTTAGGCTCTGCTAACTTCATCGTGATTTATAGAGACGGAAAACGTATTAAAGAAAGAGTTATCGCCTTCAATCCTAATAATTTAACGTTTATTCAACAAGAATTAATTTCTGAAAGTCTCCTCGAAAATGATAAAGTAGGTAGGAACTATGACTTTCTATTTATAATTCTTTTTATACCTATTATATCTGCAACAACAGGACTTTCCGATAGATTTGGAGTGTCCATTTCAATATACGGCTTGGTATGTGCCGTTGCTATAATAGCCAAGGTTATCATAAAATCAATTCGAAATAACAAAAAATACGCCCAATCACTTTAATTTTTTAAAACACAAAACGCGCCAAATAGCTCAATTTATTTGGTGCGTTTTTTACATTTATAAAATCGTTTTACTCCATCATATAGGTAGCATCAATGAGTGTATTTTGTTGGTTTTTAGATTGTAAAGCGTAGTTAAATCCTTTACGAACGCAAAAAGCCCCAATTTCACCACTCTTACTCAAAGCGATAAATCCTACTTGCAGATGCTCCAATTCGGGCGTATTTTTATATAAATCATAAATGCGTTTGGTCACGATTTCACAAGCCTCTTGCGGAGATTTTCCGTGTCGCATCAGCTCTACCACCATCGCACTACCTGCCGTACGGATAACCGCTTCGCCCAAACCTGTTGCTGCGGCTGG
>NZ_CDOI01000004.1 GCF_000827555.1 Capnocytophaga canis | reverse complement strand
AATTACACCCCAAAAGGAGCTGATTACTTGGAAATTAAAAATTTATCAAACGTGGATTTGGAATATTGTGTGGTAGGAAATCAGTCTCTAAAATATTGTACCACTGAATGTGTTGAGAGTTATGGTTTTTTTAATGCAAATCAAATAGATAAAACAAAAGTACTAAAAAGTTGTCCCATTCCAATTTATAAAGATATTCCTGTTTTATATTTGATTAAACCAGAGTTAGCACCTCAAACAGATGTGTATGTTAGAAAATCAAGCCCTAAATTAGCTGAACGTGAGTCATTTAAAGCTCCTGATTTTGGAGGTGTTGTTGCTAACACTCCCTTTTCTGCCTCCCAAATAATTGATTTGTATAAACGAGAATATATTTACAAAGAAATATTATATTTTACTCATTATGCACAATATGTTGAAAAACATAGCATTGGAGGAAAACATAAAGAATTGGAACATTATGGAGTAATCCCTTCAAATCAAACACTTTCCAATTCAGGGCAAATATGGTTTATAAATACACGTCAAGGTTTTTATGGAAGTAAAAT
>NZ_CDOI01000003.1 GCF_000827555.1 Capnocytophaga canis | reverse complement strand
TTATGAAAAAGATAATAGTGAAATTTCTACTTTTATTAAGTATTTTTGTTAGCTTTCAAGGGAGTTGTAGTAAAGTAGGTCTTGAAGTAGAAACCTCTAATAAATCCAAAACCTTGAAACATAACTACATTGTTTTAGCATCGGTAGATGGTTCGGCTGTTGAGGTTGAAGTGAGCTATTCCGTTTTTGTAGCAGGAAATTCTGAAAACATTGTAAAAACAGAAACGCTAACGACTCCTTTTGTTATTGGAGGAGAAGATGTCAAAGTTGTGTATGATAGTGTTGTCGCTGCATCAGATAAACATTTTGTTTACAACGAACTAAAAAGAAATTACACCCCAAAAGGAGCTGATTACTTGGAAATTAAAAATTTATCAAACGTGGATTTGGAATATTGT
>NZ_CDOI01000002.1 GCF_000827555.1 Capnocytophaga canis | reverse complement strand
TTTTTTTATAAAACACTGATAATCAAGTTTATTTTTGTTCTTATAAATTTTTATCTTAATTTCTAAAACTCACACCAGCAGGAAAAAACATTTTGTCTAAAAATATTTTTTTGCTTGATTTCTTCATCTTATTTCAATACCTTTGTAACCGAAAATTCGTAGTCTCTTAGGTATCATGTAAACCATAAAAACTCAGAATTTTAGTTTTTTTCAAATTACTAAAACTTTCGCTTTTATTTTTTTGAACTATGCTATTATTTCTGAAAATTGAAAGAAGACGGAACCTAAGTCTGTGTGCTATTTTTGATTTTAAACATTATCCAGTAAATATTCACTAAAATATCATATTATGAAAAAGTTTTTATTTTTAAGTGTACTTCTGGGAGCATTGGCTTGTAGCAAAGAAAAAGACGTGAAACTTTGTTGCTCTCCTCCTCCTATTTTTAATTTATATATAAACAAAAGTTCCGATTCCTACAAAGAGTTTTTGGACTCAGAAGGTAAGTTTGACACAAAAAATGTTTCTTTATACCGCATGAACGGTAACGTAAAAAAAGAATACCCAGTAGCACAGGTTTCCCCTTTGTTGCAGGAAAATTACCTTTCAGTAGGAACTCATCTTGATCGTATAAATGATGTTTATACGGGAAAAAAAGAAATCCTTTATCTCAAAAACGCTTCAAGAACGTACAAAATAGAAGTAGAAGGAGCTATGGTCAGCCACAATGGATGTTGCCCAGTTGCTAAAGTGAAAGAAATAAGAGTCGATGGCGTAAAAATTGAAAACGATTTTTTAGTAAAATAAAAAGTTAAACCCCGTAAAAAATGTTATCTCGGTTCTTTTTTATTATGGTAGGCTTGAAAAACTGAAAAGGCACGGCTCGGCCGTGTCTTTTCAGTTTGTTCCCAAAAATGAGAATACCTATTTTTCAGCCTCCAGGTCATTTATTTTCAGTGGATTGTGATTTAATTCATCGTACTCAATCCTATTTTTGAAAATATTGATCGCTGTAAAAACAGCTTGTCGGAACGAATCCGCATCGGCTATACCTTTTCCTGCAATTTCATAAGCTGTACCATGATCGGGAGAGGTGCGTACCCTACTCAATCCTGCTGTATAGTTTACGCCACTTCCGAACGAAAGTGTTTTGAAAGGAATCAATCCTTGATCGTGATAAGGAGCTATGACTGCATCGTAATTGCGATAGTTTTGAGTAGCGAAAAAGCTATCGGCTGAAAAAGGCCCAAAAACCAATATTCCTTGTTCAAACAATTTTTTCAGGGCAGGTCGAATCACTTCATCGTCTTCGTTACCTATGACTCCATTGTCACCACAGTGCGGATTGAGTCCTAAAACCGCAATTTTCGGTCGATGTAAACGAAAATCTTTACGCAACGATTCGTTCATCGCTTTGATTTTCTCAAAAATAAGGCTTTCGGTAATGTGTGAGCTAACCTCTTTTAACGGAACATGGTCTGTGAAAAGTCCTACCTTAAGGTCTTCGCTGACCATAAACATCAAACTCTTTCCGTTAAGTTCTTTGGCTAAATAATCTGTATGTCCAGGAAATGTAAATTCCTCAGACTGAATATTATTTTTGTTGATAGGAGCTGTTACCAACACATCTACATCACCTTTTTTGAGAGCTTCAACAGCCTTTTTTAGCGATAAAAAAGCATACTTTCCAGCTTCTTCTGTCACTTGTCCAAAAGCAATGCTGGGGGAATCCTTCCAACAATTTAACACATTGAGCTTCCCTACAATGGCATCTTCAATCTTGTCTATGCCTTGAAAATTGGTGTTTAACTCAAAATGTTTTCGCTGAAATGAAACCGTTTTATTGGAACCGAAAATGATAGGTGTGCATAATTCCAAAATCTTCGGATCTTCAAAAGTTTTTAAGATCACTTCCATTCCAATACCATTGATATCTCCTATGGAAATACCTACTCTAACTAATTCATCTTTCATTTATGTCTTATGTAAAATATTTTTTAGATTTGTTATTTTTGTCTTCAACATCACTTTTCCTATGTTAAAGCAGTGGTAATTATAGCTTTACGCTGTGCTGCCATCTCGTTAAGTCTCCAAAATTACAAATAAATTAACTACTTTCAAAATATCTACTCAATTCTGTCTTTTTAGTTTCCACAGACAAAGTATAAAGGTAACAATCGCTACTATTACACCAAACAACAGTGAAAAAATAACTGTTCCTAAAGGCATCGTGTAACGTATCTGACCATCAACAATTACATAAGGAGGATTTAACCACAGCAAAAATTGGTAGAACAGGACTGTAAAAATACCACATACCGCAATACTTACAACTAACGAAAGGATAATTTTATAAATCATTTGTTTGAGGTATCAGCTGTTCTTTCCAAATCCTCGCGTTCTTTTTTAAAATACGCTTTTCGTTTTTCGAAAGATACCAAATGTTCTTCTTTTAGATAAAAAAATGCATCGACCACAGAAAGCATATCCATTTCATAGGGAGTCAATCCTAAAAGATTTGATTTTTTAATATTGTTTTTTGTTATTTCCTTTTGAGAAAGTTCATTTCGTAGTGAAATAAAAGCATAATCAGGGTTGTAATTATCCAAAATATGTCGCTCTATACTTCCTTTTTTAGCTTTAGCCCTTAATTTTCCTAATCCCAAATATCCTTTAAAACCGGTTGTGCCTGTGGCAGGTACAAAACCTATTACATAGTATTGGTCTTTGAATTTTTCCCGAAGAAAATGCCCCATAGTATAGTCCTTTGCAAATCTCTTTTCATCATATTGATTGATTTTGGTAATATTATCCATCAGATGTATGGAAGCCGCCCACAAAATAATCTTTTTATCAGGAAATTCGTGCTTGGCTAAGTAACTCACATTTTCAGCCATCTGTTTATCTCTATGGGATAGTCCTTTGTAATTAGTTCTGTATAGCGACTTTATATTTTCGGTCATCCGTTCCCAAAAATAATAGTAGCCGTTTTTGGTTTCTAATTTATTCAAAGCTTTCTTTACTTCATTAAATGTATTGTGAAGAACAAGTGTGTCTTTTGGAGGAACTTTGGCAAAGTAATAACATTTCTCAGCCGTAAAATTCAATGCTTTTTTAAACAATGAATCCGTTTTGATGTTTGAACCCGTGTCGGCATTTAGTTTTTCGAGAAACTCATTGTAATCATCGTTGAGTTTATAATCAAATTTGTAAAATAATTTTTCATCAAATCCAGTGTAAATCAGCGGTCTGTCTGTTTTTTGAGTTTCTAAAATATAGTCAAAAAGCTCGTACATATCATCAGTTATCCAAACACCGGAAATTTCTGTGAAATGCCAAGGTGTTTTAACTTGATTGGTTTTAACCGTTTCGTTATAATACTTTCTCAAATCATATAAAGGTGATTCTATAGCTATTACGTCAAATCCGCAATGTTGATGCAGATATTTTACCATTTTAATTTTAGACACATAGGTTTCGCCCATATAGTGGCTCGATTCACCAAGCCCTACAATACGGACGTTTTTCAAATCGTTTTGCAGGGTTGTTAAGTTTGTAAAATCGGCTTTTTCGTAATCCGACTTTGAAATGGTTTGTACTTGTGCAGAAGCAGTTACAAAAAACACGAGAGTGATAAACGACAGTATTTTTTTCATTTTTTATTTTTTAGATTAACATTTCAATTCAAAATGACAGCCATCATGAGTAATTCTATTAACAGAAAGATATTGAAAACCAAAAAAGCCACCTTACAACTTCTGAAGACAGCTTTTTTATCTCATTTTATTATATGTCAGCATTTTCAACCTTCGCCCAAGTATCTTTCAGCCCAACAGTTTTATTGAAAACCAATTTTTCGGGGGTTGAATCAGGGTCGAGACTGAAATAACCTAATCGTTGGAATTGAAAACCTTCTCCTACTTTGGCATCTTTCAAACTCGGTTCCACATAAGCGGTAGTCACTTTAAGTGAATCAGGATTTACGTATTCCAAAAAGTCCTTTTCTTGACGGTCAGGCTCGGCAACAGTGAACAAACGGTCGTAAATACGTGCCTCCGCCTCCAATGCGTGAGGAACTGATACCCAATGCAATGTACCTTTCACTTTGCGTTTACTCGCTTCTGTTCCGCTTCCGCTACGGCTATCTGGGTCGTAAGTGCAATGAATTTCGATAATATTTCCGTTTTCATCTTTTACAACACTTTCTGCCTTAATGATATACGCATTTTTTAAGCGAACTTCACCGCCTAATTTCAATCGGAAAAACTTATTGTTAGCTTCTTCTCTGAAATCTTCTCTTTCGATATAAATTTCTCTCGAAAAAGGCACTTTTCGGAATGTCAAAACCTCTTCTTCAGGATTGTTTTCAGCATCCAACCATTCTTCTTTTCCTTCAGGATAATTGGTAATCACCACTTTAACAGGGTCAAGAACTGCCATTACGCGATTTGCTTTTTTGTTCAAATCCTCGCGAATGCAAAACTCTAATAATGAAACATCTATCAAGTTTTCGCGTTTGGCAATTCCAATCGTGTCAGCAAATTTTCGGATAGACTCGGGCGTATAACCTCTTCTGCGTAAGCCTGATATAGTGGGCATACGCGGGTCGTCCCAGCCCGAAACGTGTTTTTCGTTTACCAATTGCAACAATTTTCGTTTGCTCACAATGGTATGCGATAGGTTTCGACGAGCGAACTCACGCTGTTTGGGGCGGACTTTATCTTTGTCAATAATTTGGTCTAAAAACCAGTCGTACAATTCGCGATGTGGCAAAAATTCAAGCGTACAAATGGAGTGCGAAATTTGCTCCAAATAATCGCTTTCGCCGTGGGCCCAGTCGTACATCGGATAGATACACCACTGATTTCCAGTGCGATGATGACTTGAATGCATAATTCGGTAGATGATCGGGTCACGCATCAACATATTAGGCGACGCCATATCGATTTTGGCACGAAGTACGTATTTTCCGTTTTCAAATTCGCCATTTTTCATTCGCTCGAAAAGTTGTAAATTTTCCTCAACGGAAGTATTTCGATACGGACTTTCAGTACCCGCTTGGGTAGGCGTTCCTTTTTGTTTGGCGATTTCCTCGGAAGTTTGCCCATCTACATAGGCTTTTCCTTGTTTGATGAGCTGCACCGCCCAATAGTACAGTTCTTGGAAGTAATCGGAAGCATAACACTCTCTGTCCCACTCAAATCCGAGCCATTCCACATCACGTTTGATAGCATCAACGTATTCTTGTTCTTCTTTGGACGGATTGGTATCATCAAACCGCAGATTTACAGGCGATTGATAACGCAACCCCAACCCGAAATTCAAACATATTGAACTAGCGTGACCAATGTGCAAATAGCCATTAGGCTCTGGTGGGAAACGAAAACGCAACCTGCTGGAAGAAAATCCATTTGCTAAATCTTCTTCAATAATATTTTCAATAAAATTATTTGATTTTTGTTCTTCTGACATCGTACTTCAAATTTTAAAATGCAAAAATAAGGATTTTTTGATTGCTTATATAGTCATTTAAAACTTTCTTCGTATTTTAGCCGAAATTTAGACATTTGAAAAGCGTTAAAAACGCAACGAAAAAGCAATATTTAAGAACAAACACTATTTCAAAAGAATAGAATATGGATATTCAATTCAACAAAAATGAAGATTTTAATAAACTGTCAGTAAGTGATTTACACAAACGATTAGCCAAAGTCAGAAAAGGAGGCGGAGAGAAAAGTATCCAACGGTTGCACGATCAAGGTAAGCTCTCGGCTCGTGAACGTATCGACTATTTGCTGGATAAAGACCGTGATTTTATTGAAATCGGAGCATTTGTTGGTGAGGGAATGTATGTTGAGCACGGAGGTTGTCCTTCTGGAGGTGTGGTCGTAGTTGTTGGATATGTTTCTGGGAAGCAATGTGTTGTGGTAGCTAATGATGCTTCTGTAAAGGCTGGAGCATGGTTTCCAATCACTGGAAAGAAAAACCTACGAGCTCAGGAAATAGCCATCGAAAACCGATTGCCTATCATCTATTTGGTGGATAGTGCGGGAGTGTATTTGCCAATGCAAGACGAAATTTTTCCTGATAAGGAACACTTTGGACGGATTTTTCGTAATAATGCGGTAATGAGCAGTATGGGAATCACCCAAATCGCTGTTGTGATGGGAAGTTGTGTGGCGGGTGGAGCCTATCTGCCAATAATGAGCGATGAAGCTATGATAGTGGATAAAACGGGAAGTATCTTTTTAGCAGGAAGCTATTTAGTAAAAGCTGCCATAGGCGAAGATATTGATAATGAAACTCTTGGTGGAGCAACTACGCACTGCGAAATAAGCGGTGTTACCGACTATAAGGCTAAGGACGATAAAGATGCTTTGGATCGAGTAAAGCGAACAATGTCGAAAATAGGCGACTACGAAAAAGCAGGATTCAACCGTGAAACACCACAAAAGCCACTCAAAGATCCGAAAGAAATCTACGGAATCTTACCCATTTCACGCACTGAACAATTCGACATGAAGGAAATTATCCTACGTTTAGTGGACAATTCAGAATTTGACGAATACAAAGAGGGTTATGGACAAACGCTCATAACGGGTTATGCCCGTATTGATGGCTGGGCTGTGGGTATTGTTGCTAATCAACGTAAGGTAGTAAAAAACAAAAAAGGTGAATTACAATTCGGAGGAGTTATCTATTCGGACAGTGCCGACAAGGCTACGCGATTTATCGCTAATTGCAATCAGAAGAAAATCCCTTTGTTATTTTTACAAGATGTCACAGGCTTTATGGTAGGTTCAAAATCCGAACACGGTGGAATCATCAAAGACGGTGCTAAAATGGTAAATGCGGTGGGAAATTCGGTAGTACCTAAGTTTACAATAGTTATCGGAAATTCGTATGGTGCAGGAAATTATGCGATGTGTGGCAAGGCGTATGACCCACGGTTTATTGTCTCATGGCCAAGTGGAAATATTGCCGTAATGGGTGGAGCTCAAGCTGCCAAAGTACTTTTACAAATTGAAACAGCATCCCTGAAAAAGAAAGGCGAAGAGATTTCTAAAGAAAAAGAAGAAGAGTTGTTTAACCAAATAAAATCAAAATACGACGAACAGATTTCTCCCTACTACGCCGCAGCTCGCTTGTGGACAGATGCCATTATTGACCCTTTGGAAACCCGAAAATGGATTTCAATGGGTATTGAAGCCGCTAATCATGCTCCTATTGAAAAGTCTTTTAGCTTGGGGGTCTTACAAGTTTGAGAAAAGATGACAAACCCACACAAGCAATAGTAAACAAAAAAACTGCTAAAAATATTTTGATAAATAATTCTTAGCAGTTTTCAACACAATAGCTTGTATCAGATTCTGTCCAAAATCTTCGATTTTACACCGAGAAGAGAAAATAAGGATCTTACCCATACCACAAATAGCAATGGAACAACAATTACTACCAGTTTATTAAACATCCATGCCTCTTCAAATTCAAAATGAATGAAATGCATTATTGCACGTGTAAGTCCACACCCCCAACACTCAATCCCTGCCAGTGTTTTTGATAAACAAACGCTTTGACCTCTGTCAAAATAATCTGCTGGGAGAAACATAAGCACAATTGGGGTAGTCACTACCACTCCATTTTTAAGATAAAACCAAATTTTGCTCAAAATTCAACTACAATGTTTGAGAGTAATTTCCTCCTTTAGGTTTCAAATCTCCTGTAATAATACGAATTAGGTCTATCAATGCCCAAACACCACAACCTCCAAGAGTTAGCAATTGAAGTACTCCTTCCGTAATGTATCCAAGATAGAAACGATGGATTCCCATCGCCCCAACAAAAACACACAAAAGAAGTGCAACTAACTGACTTTTTCCAGAAGTTCCTGCTGCGGGTGAAGACAATGTAACAGCGTTATCATCTTCAACATCTTCTGAACCTGCTACAAACTGTTGTGTAACTGTGTTCCCATTTGTTCTTTCCACAGGGAAAGATGCGTACACTCCGCCAAATGTTATCATAAATAACAAAGAGGCTAACAAAAATTTTAATCTCATATTACAATTGTTTGGTTAAATATTTTAACTTTGCAAAGTTAAAAAAAATAAAAACATGAACAAGGTAATGTTAAAAAAAATGCTTTTTTTATTATTATTTAGCCCAATGGTATTCTGTCAAACTAATGATTATGAATTTATTGGAGTTGTTAAACTACATGGAGATGAAAAAAATATTATTTCATACCGATTACTTTTTTCAGAAGAAAAAGGAAAAATTTCAGGTTTCTCTATAACCGATTTGGAGGGAAAACACGAAACAAAAAACAAGATTTCCGGATTCTACAATCAAAAAGAGCGGAAAATTTCGTTCTCCGAAAATGAAATACTCTACACTAAATCTAAGATAGACAAATATTCTTTTTGTTATATCAATTTTGAAGGAAATATTAATCTGAAAAAGAAAAATGCTTCACTAAAAGGAAATTTTAAAGGTTTGTTCGATGATCAAACAAAATGTATTGATGGTACTATCGAAATGGTAAAAATGGAAAAAGTTGAGAAGGTAGTCAATAAAATAGCTAAAAAAATTGAAAGATCTAAAAAAATCGATCTAGAAACCAAAGAAAAAATTAATCCCGTAAAAATGCTTGATAGCCTGAAAATAAATAAATTATCTAAGAATGAAAATCTAAATCTTTTTGTTAAAAACAATAAGATTGTTTTAGATATATGGGATGCAGGAAAAATTGATAATGATGAAATAGATATCATATTCAATGGAGAATTTGTTCTCCAAAATTATGTTGTGAGAAGAGAAAAACGTTCACTTTCTTTAAATCTTAAAGAGGGAAAAAATCATATAAAGATTATAGCAAAAAATGAAGGTTCAATGCCCCCGAACACGGCAAAAATCGACATTAGTGACAGTGATCGCTATTTTGAAACATACACAAATCTTAAAAAAGATGAGGAGGTTTCTATCAATATTATTAGAAAATGACAAATTCATTTCGACTTTTTTAAAACAAGAAATTATGATTTTTATGGTGTAAAACATAAAAAACTAAGACCTTATTTGTAGTAACGGGTTCAAATACGATAGAAAAAGAAATTATCCCGTATCTACCTAAAAGAAATAGAGCATTTAAACTAAAATCACCTATCAGTCAGAATTATTAAACTGTATTTCGTATAAATTAAAAACAGTTTTTGCTGATGGAACAATTATTTTCAGAGGTTGTTCCGAGCTATGAAACTGTGTTTGGACATTACCGAAAATGGTGCGAAAAAGGAACTTAGGAGGTTTGTTAGGTAGAATTTTAAAAAAAATCAAAATAGATTATTACTCAAGTTGCACTTTTTGACACAGATTTTAACAGAGAAAATCTTTAAAAAATAGCCGTTTCAGAAAGCTTTATTGTCAATCAATATTTGTAAAACAAAAAATCACCCTTTGAAACGAGTTGTTATTTAAATAAAAACTATACAAAGAGCATTACGCTACGAAAGAAGCAACGCATAGATTGAGGGGTTTTGGGTTAGGTTTTAAATCCTTCTGACACTAACGTAAGTCATTAATTGCCTAACCTTTATCGCCTTAGCAATCTGAAAATTTAAGCAGAATAAAAAATCAAGATGAGTTGAACAGTCCTAAAAGTTGATTTTTTATCTTTACAATACTATTTCTCAATATTTTAATTAAATTTCTATTTGATACTGAATGACATAAGTTCCCTTTCGGGAATCCACTTTTTTGGTGGTAGCATCGAATATAGGACGATTGTGGTAACCAAATGTTAATTTACTTCTATGTCCGTTAAAATAAACATTAAGACCTAAAGCATAAGAATTCACACTTTGATTAAGACCTTCAAAATCAGCTAATTTCCATCCAAAATAAGGTTGATAACGAGTGTTATTTTTCTCAGACTTTGACAGTAAATATCCTAATTGAAGTAATAGAGTATTTCCTGTTCCAATCACAGGAAAAGCATTGCCTCCGCCATTAAATGAGGTCCCAGAAGAGTCAAAAATACTGTTCACACCTATATTTCGAACATAATCCTCTCCAAAAAAGAGATTATTATAACCCAAATAGGCAGTAATAGCATTATTTTTTGCTGAAATCGGCATATCCATAAAGAAGTCGATACCTAAATTCCGATGATCATCATATGTTTTATTGGCTCCTACAGTTCTTTCAAACATTTTGGATTTATAACCATATCCAACCCCAATGTTTAGTATTTTTTTCTTTCCGATATATGTCCCCACACCTCCACTGTAAGGAGTTCTGTTACTTTCGTCTTCAAGAAATTCATATTTCACGTAGGTAGAATAACCCAAACTTGTATATTTCCGTGAATAATTAAAATCTGTAACTTGGGCATCGGTAGGAATTGCCATTGAATGAATTGACACATTATAATCAAACTTACCTAATTGCCCTTTTGCATACATCCCAATATTGCGCCCCGTGTCATCCAATTGATTCAGCGTAAATAACTGATGTACCGAGGGGTCTAAGTTCAGCATTGATCCATTTGCAATATCGACAAAGCGTCCAGCTCCAGTGAAAGATAGTTTTCCTACTCCAAGTTTGAATTTATTACTAAAAGTGTACTCTCCCAACATATCTAAAAGCCTTACATCGCTTGAACGAATGGTCTTCTGATTGATGTTGTTATTGCCTAATTGCATGTAAAAAAACAGATTCTTCTTGATTTGTGCTTGGAAAGAAATACGATAGCGTCGTACAGAAAAATCAAAAGTTTCGCTGACTGGTTCTTTATTGATAGTTGTACCAGGATTGGTAGCCACATACCTTCCCCAAAATTGACCTCTAATACCCGCTTGAATGTAAGTTTCTCCTTTTTCGTCAAAAGTATGTTTCAGTAATTGAGCATAAGAATTCACTGAAAATAAAGTTACTAGAGCAATAAAAATATCCTTTGTCTTCATCACTATGATTTTATGTTATCTCTCTGAAATTTGCACGTAAAGGTACGTTTTTTTTAAAATCTAACCAATCTTTCTGTGCAAAATTTAAGTGAGAATTTAGGTTTATTAAAGTTTCGGATAGTTATTATTTTTGGTATCTGTATCAAACCTATTATCTCACGAAGATGTTGATTTTCATGATTCTTTCAAGGTTTAAAATTATTTCAAAACATATCATACCCAAATTTTCGATTAACTTTTAAAACAAAAAAAGAGGTTACTCGTTCGAATAACCTCTTTTTTATGGTATGATTTTTTCTTAGAAAATCGCAGCTAAATCTTTTTTGTATTTAGATAATAAAGCTCTCGTTAGACCAAGATTCGCTCTTGTTGAATCAACAGCTAAGTAAATAAAGTAAGCTCCACTTGCTGAGATGTCAATGATATGAATCTGATCGGTTAAAGTAATCAAAATGTCCTCAATTCTTTCTTTTGGAGTTAAACCTAAAACTTGAAGAGCGTTTTGTTTTGCCTTTACTACCTCAAGGTTATAAGCAGAAGCCAACGTTGGATCAAAATTAGGATTAACAGTTTCAGCTCCGTAAGAAACTCCAGATCTTACCTCTGTAACAGATACAGCTATAAATCCAGGAACGTTGTTTTTCATATCCTGAATGAATTTGTCTAATACGTTTGTCATCTTTTATAAATTTTATTATTGATTAAATATTTATTGTTTAAACTAAGAGGCATCGAGCGGATTCGAACCGCTGTACAAGGTTTTGCAGACCTCTGCCTAGCCACTCGGCCACGATGCCATTAAATTTTAGGTTGCAAAGATAAAACTTTTTATTAATATTAGCAAACTCTTTTGCGTTTTATTTTTATGCTAACCGATTCAACATCGCCTCCGATAGGAGGGTTTAGTTTTGATATTTTTAATGTAATTTTTTTTGAATCAGCAAGTTCTAAAAAAATTCTATCTGAAATTCGCCCAGCTACATGTTCCAAAAGCTTCGAACGAATTGCCATTTCTTCCATAACTATGCTGTTCAACCTAACATAGTTTATCGTGTCTGCAAGTTCATCACTTTCTATTGACTTTTGTAAGTTTAAGGATACTTTCAAATCGACTCGGTAATCACTTCCTATTAAGCCTTCTTCGGTTAAACAACCATGATTAGCAAAAACACGAATGTTTTTTAATATGATTTGTCCCATTGGTTTATCGATGCGTACACTTACAGTTACTAATTCCTTGGAATAAGTCAAGACCAATGGTCAATACATGCGTCCCAGAATTATATTTAATTAACTCATTTAAAGTCACTTGGTAAGAATAAGCGAAATAGAAATATCCTCTTTTTAAACCTGCCATAGGTCCTACGTTGAGAGGAGCCAGAATCTGATCATTCAAGAAACGATAGTTCGCACCCACCCAATAGTAGTCTTCCATATTTCTCCAACGAAGTTTGAGATTCAAATCGGTTGATGAACGTCCGTCACTTTCATAGTATTGAATGAACGTTGACGGCTCGATTTCAAAAGAGCCATTTCTTTCCATTTTATACAAATATCCTGCGTAAACTGTGTAATTACGCAATCCTTTTGGTTCATTGGTAGCAAAAATATCAACATCTTTGTTTAAGATATTCAATGCATTCAAACTTGCAAACCACCCTTTGTAACGATATAAGACCCCAACGTCAAAGTTGTGATTGATTCGTGAACGATTATTTGTTACCGACGGGTCGATACCACTCGTTGTATCAAACTTGTCAATATCAATGCGGAAAGAGTTCAAGGCATAGGATATACCAAATGAAATGAAATGATTCTCGTAGCGATCCAATGTTAGGTGATGAGCAAAACTCCCTTTTGCTCCCATTTGGCGTGTATTCCCGTTTTTGTCGTTATAGAGAATTAAACCTGCTCCGCTTCGCTCTCCAATACGAAGATCTCCAGAAAGCGATTGATAATCAGGTGCATTTTTTACTCCTACCCATTGAGAAACACCACTGAAACGCAACTTAATAAAATCGCCAATCCCTGCATAGGTTGATGTAACTAAAAACTCACTGTCTGCTAAATATTGGTTCATTTGAGGCAGGTGCAACTCCTGTGAAAGGATTTTCCCTCCCGTAGCAATAACCATAAAAACAAATAATAGGATTTTTTTCATTGCTGATAAAAATTTAAAATACAATTGCATCCATATAACTTAAGATAGGGATGTGTTTCTAATTATAGAAATTAGAATTTTGGACAAATATCTTTACTTTTTTTTTCTTATCCTATTTTTTTTTCATTTTAATGCATATATTTAACATATCATCTCTATTTTAACATTTTAAAAAGGTTTTATGTTAGAATAAATTTATGTATTAAAATATTGATTATCAATTATTTTAAACTAAAAAATAGGAAAAGAGGCTCCTTTTCCTATTTTTTTCTATTTTTTATTTAAAAGGATTTTATTCTTTTCCTCTAACTTTTTTTTCCCATTTCCAAGCAGAAGCCATAGCTTCGTCTAATGTAGATTTTGATTTCCAGCCTAATATATTGTTTGCCTTATCGGTATTGGCGTAAGCAGCGGTGATATCACCTGCACGTCTGCCTACGATTTGATAATTCAGTTTCTCGCCTGAAACTCGTTCAAAACTATTGATTACTTCCAAAACGCTGCTTCCTGTTCCTGTTCCAACGTTGAAAACTTCGTAATTTTCAGTGTTTTTGCCTTCCAACAAGCGTTGTAGAGCCACCACGTGAGCTTTTGCTAAGTCTACCACGTGGATGTAATCGCGTATGCAAGTACCATCTGGAGTTGGATAATCGTCACCAAAAACAGATAGTTTTTCACGAAGGCCAATACCTGTTTGTGTAATAAAAGGAACTAAGTTTTGTGGCACACCAATAGGTAGTTCTCCTATTTCAGCTGATGGGTGAGCTCCTATGGGGTTGAAATAACGCAACGAAATAGCGTGTAGATTTGGGGTAACTTTGCATGTGTCGGAAATGATTTCTTCTCCAATTTGTTTGGTGTTCCCGTAAGGTGATTCTGCTTTTTTTACAGGGGCATTTTCAGTAATCGGAAGCTCATCAGCTTGACCGTAAACGGTACAAGATGAACTGAATATGAAATGTGCTTTTTTGAGTTTGGTTAACTCTTGTAGTAAATACACAAGCGTACTCAAATTGTTTTCATAGTACAACAACGGATTTTCAACACTTTCGCCCACCGCCTTGGATGCTGCAAAGTGAATCATCCCAGACACATCTTGATGACGCTTAAAGAAGTCAATCACAGCGTTTTTATCTCGTAGGTCAAATTTTTCAAAAATAGGCTTTTTACCTGTGATATTTACGATTCGTGGAAGTACGTCTTCCGATGAATTTGATAAATTATCAATAATAACCACTTCAAAACCCGAATTTTGCAACTCTACAACTGTATGCGAACCGATGAATCCAAGTCCGCCTGTTACTACGATTTTCATATATTTTTTACATTTTTTATGTTTATATTCTTCTGTTCTTATAGAATTCCTAATTATTTCTACCGTGTTACACGTAGTAGCTAATATGTCCGCTTCCTAAGATTGTTCCCTGATTTCGAATCACTTTACAAACGTTCAACAAAGGTACAGTTTTTTTAGAAATTTTACGCCGAAAAATTATACATTTTGACCATTCCCTTCGTTTCTGATATTTAAGACTCGTTGTGGGAACGGAATTTCGATACCTTCTTCATCAAAGCGGAGCTTAATTTGTTCGATTGTTTCAAAGTAACAGTTCCAATAATCATCATTGTTACACCAGTATCGTAGAGAGATATTCACAGAGCTATCTGCCAGTTCCTCCACAAAAACTACGGGAGCTGGGGTGTCAAATGCACGTTTGTCTTGGGAAGCTATGTTTAGCAAAATTTTCTTAGCTTTTTGTAAATCAGAATCATATCCAATACCTACCATTACCTTTACACGTCGTTTGTCCTCTCGACTGAAATTGATGATACTATCCCCAAACAAAGGTCCATTGGGAATAATAACTTCTTCATTATTAAATTTATTAAGCGTTGTATAGAAAAGTCCTATACTTTTTACAGTGCCTCGTTCATTTTTGGCTTCAATGTTATCCCCTATGCGAAAAGGTTTCAAAATCAGAATCATGATTCCCCCCGCGAAATTTGACAAAGAACCTTGCAGTGCTAAACCAATAGCAACCCCTGCACTCGCCAGAATAGCAAAAAACTGTGTGGCTGGGATTCCTATTATTTGTATTATAATGAGAAACAAAGCAATATACAACACCCAACGCACTAACTGGGTAAGGAAAATTTGAAGGGAAGAATCCAATTCTCTACGTTCCATCACCCGTTTTAGTAGCTTCATTATTAGTCTTATAGCGTATTTTCCAACAATAAAAAAGACAATTGCTCCTATCAACGTAGGGATGAAATCAATTAAACTGGTAATCCATTCTTTTAGTAATTTTTCAAAATCTTGTGCTGTGAAGTGTTCCATTGTTTGTTAGTTTAGTGTGTATTTTTCAGTTTACAAAAGTAGTAAAAATTGAGGATTTCTGTAATAAGAATGGGGATTTTTTTGTGTTTTTTACTTTTGAACAGATTATTTATTTTGTATTTTTGTATGAAGTTTTTAATACGTATTTCGATGAAAAGTGTGCAAAAACATCTCTTCTCAGGGATTTTTATAATGGTTTTATTTACTTGTGTTACCATATTGAATTTTGATGACTATCAAAACACTACATTCTTTTATAAAACCTTAATTTTTAATGTTTTATCAATAGGATTAACCTTTTACATTTTATGGAAATTACTAAAAAATAAACAAACACAGATAACAAGCATAGATATAGAAGTTTACTTGTTATTTTTTTACATTTTGATAAACACTATTTTCAGAGATAACATCTCTTTTTCACTTCGTTTTTATGATTTGCTTTCGTTGTTTCTTTGGTATGTTTTCCTGCGTTTATTTTTAAAAAATCAAAAAATAATTCTTTGGATCATTTTAGGTTTGTCATTAGCTATTTTTATAAATACGCTTTATGGTTTTGGTCAATATTTCAGTATTTTTAAATCGTTTCACGCTGATTTTTCTATCACTGGAAATTTTTTCAATCCTGCCCCTTTTTCAGGTTTAATTGCTATTGGTTGTGTGCTGTCATTTGCTATTTTTTTGTATAGAAAACATTTTTATCCTTGTTTTAGTGAAATAAAATCTAAGAAAAGAATAACTCACACGCTTTTTTACGGAAGTTTACTAATTTTTTCTCTCAATGCGGTTTTATTGATTTTATTAAAATCAAGAGCGTCGTGGTTTGCTGTTTTAATTGGAATGACCTTTTTGTTGTTCGTTCATTTGAAAAGTAAAATTTCTTCATTTGCTAAAAAATGGTTGTATTTTAGTATTGCTTTGGGGGTTGTAATATTTTTGTTTTTCTTCTATTCATTGCGAAGAAGTTCAGCTGACGGAAGACTTTTAGTATGGAAAGTGAGCTCTGAAATTGTTAAAGATTACCCGCTAACTGGTGTTGGATTAGACGCTTTTAAAACGCATTATATGAATTACCAAGCGGCGTACTTTTCTCAAAATGAAAATCAAAACGAAATTATACTATCTGACAATGTGGTCTATGCGTTTAATGATTTTCTGCAATTCACCATAGAACAAGGGTTCATCGGATTGTTTTCATTCTTATTTCTGTTGATTTTATTGGTGAAAAATAGACAAGATATAATCACAAAAATAGGGTTTGCAATTTTGATTGTTTTGCTTGTATTTGCTTGTTTTTCATATCCATTACAGATACTCCCATTAAAGATTATAGGCGTTTTAGGAATTGTTTTTTGCTCTTTTCAAAAGGATATTTTACTGAAAGTGAGTTTAAGTAAAACCTTACGAGCGATAACGACGATTTTTCTATTAGGGTTTATTTATCTTCAAATCAACAACATACATCGTTTACATTTAGGATATTCACATTGGAAAAAGGGATTAAACAACTTTTTCTCAAATGATTTTGAAGAAAGCATTGTTCATTTTGAAAAAGCCTACCCATATCTGAAAACAGAAGGAGAGTTTTTAATGCATTATGGAAAAACATTGAGTGTAGCTGAGCAATTTGAGCAGTCAATAGTGATTTTACATCAATCAGAAAAATATTTAAACAACACGGTTATTCAAATTGCATTGGGGGATAATTATAAAATGCTAAAAAACTATGACAAAGCAGAAAAGCATTACAAACAAGTAGGTTATATGACCCCAAACCGATTTTATCCCGTTTATCTGTTAGCGAAAATGTATGAAGAGAAAGGCGATTTGGAAAAAGCAAAACAACAAGCTAATATTTTATTGCAAAAACCTATAAAAATACCTTCTATGGCGATTTTTGAAATGCAAGAAGAAATGAAAACGCTATTAAATCAATGAAATGCGAAATTAATAAAAACTTTTCGAAAAAACAATATTGACTTTTTAAAATTTTCGAAAGAACTTCGTAGTGGATTTCAAAACGAACTAATCAAAGACACATAACATAAGCGAGGATTTATATTTTTATTTGGGATGAATGAAAATAGACAGCCGAGCTGTTAGGTTGTTTCCTTATACGGCAAAATCAGTGAAAAGAAAAAATAATTTAATAAAACAACAAAAATTTTAAAAAAATGAGAAAAATACTATTTTTATTAGGATTTGTTGCTTTATCAATAGCAACATTAGGAATTTATTCTTGTCAAAAATCAGAAGATAATAATAAATCAAAAATTGAAGAAGGTAGAACAATATCTGATGAATACATTGATTTAATAGGAGAAAAACATAATGAATTCCTAAAAATAATACTAAATAACAATTATTCTGCAACTGATAAATTTGAAGGATTGTTGGTACAAAAACAAATGTTATTAGAAAAACATTTGAATGGAGTAGAATCTGGCTCACATATAAAAGGCTTATTTTCTAAAAATATAAATGATGGGAATAAAGGTGAGCAATATTCACAAACACTTAGAGACAACCTTTCTGATAAAAGTAACTTCATATATTTTCAAAAGGTGTTAGATTTTTTACGAGATGAATCCAAAAATAAAGATGTTGATGCTATTTCAGATTTCGTAGAAAAAATTAAAAATCAAATGTTAAAAGAAGATGTTAACGTTCGTGATTACGAAGCCTTTTTGGTATTTACATCTGTTTTGAAAAAATCATCTGAATTCTGGTTACCTAAAAAATTGGGCGGACAAGGACAGTATGCGTATTATAAAAACACTTTAAAAAGAATAGTTTATATGTCAAATTCAGAAAACTCAAATTCAGAATCGGCAGGAGATGATGACAAATGGAGAAGATGTCTATCTGATGTACTTGAAGCGGATGGAATGTCTGCATCAATTGGTTTTATTATAAGTGCAGGAGTAGCTGCTGGTTCAGGAGGAACATTGGCTATACCTGCTTTGATAGGTGTCGCTATTGAATCAGGAGCAACCTCCGCTTGGGCATATTATAGAAGCAGTAATTGTTAGTTGTTATGAAAAAGAAAATTCTACTATATTCGATTGGATACGTGCTATTTTTTTTTCCTTTGATGAATTTGTTTTTTTCTGTCCAACAGAAATTACCTTTTTTTGATAAGGAGACCTTAGCTTTCTCTATTCCCGTAACCATCTTTGGATTTCTTTGTATGGTTGGGGTTGTGATTTATGAAAATTACAAGGTAAAAAAATAGCTCAAAAAGCAAGAGGCTATTCATCTTAGAGTAGCTTCTTTTCGTTAAAATAATGATTTTATTTCTCTCAACTTCTTTGTTTTATGAATTTTTTTATTTCATTCATACCATTCCTATTGTTTTCCTGTTCTAAAACAATCACAAAATTAGACCTTGCTTTACAACAAGCCGAAGATAACCGCATTGAACTTGAAAAAGTGCTGAGTCACTATGAAAATGACAGTTTAAAATATAAATCTGTGGCGTTTTTAATTGAAAATATGCCGTATTATCACTATCAAGTGAGTACTGAAATCGATAGTGTCAAAATTTTGCTTTCAGACATATTTCAAAAAAGAAATTTAACCGAAGATGAACGTCAGAAAGGTATTCGGTTATTGCAAACTTCACAATCTATCATCAAACAAGACATAAAAGAGATTAAAGCAGAAATGCTTATCGAAAACATTGATTATGCCTTCAAAGTTTGGCAAGAAAAACCTTGGAACAAACACCTTTCGTTTGACGATTTTTGCAAGTTAATTTTACCTTATCGCATCGCCGAAGAGCCTTTAACAAATTGGCGTAAAGCCTATTACGAAAAATACAATCCTATTTTAGATTCTCTTTACAAAGGAACAGACGTTGTTGAAGCCTGCAATATCCTTTCTGATTATATGAAAACCGAAGGTTTTTATTATTTCATAGATTTTCCAACGCCAAGGCAAGATGCTGACTTTCAATTAAACAACCGAATAGGAACTTGCCGAGAGGCTTGTGATATAGCAATTTACGTAATGCGTTCCGTTGGAATTCCTGTAACTACGGATATATATCCTTATTCCCCTGAGTATCGAATAGACCACCAATGGAATGTGGTGCGAGATACCACAGGGAAATACTTACCTTTTTGGTATGAACAATTTAACGCCGTTCGTGATGATAATTTCACAGACCAACGCAAAAAAGGGAAAGTTTTTAGAATGACTTACGGAGTCCAACAAAATTTGGAGGAACTCAAAAATTTACCTGCTTCCTTACAAAATCCTTTCCTAAAAGATGTAACAGATGAATACTTTGGCAAAAACCGTATGGCTATTCCAATAAAAAATCAAGTTAAAAACGCATTCATTGGAGTTTTTACAGCACGAAACGGTTGGCTTGCTATCGGAAAAGGCGATGTTAAAAAAGACAGTTTGATTTTTGAAAATATCGAACCTTTTGTAATATATCAACCATTGACGTATCAAAATAATGAACTCATTCCTATTGCATATCCATTTATGTTAAAAAAGGAAGGACTGCATATATTTTATCCTGAAAAAGAACAACATAACATCACTTTAACACGAAAATATCCTTTACGAAAAACAACGGTTGTAAAATATAAAAATTGGCTAAAAGGCATACAAATCAAAGGAAGTACAAATGCTAATTTCACAAATAGTGAATTGCTTTTTAAAATGGACACGCTTCCTGCAAATAATGTGATAAACATTGATATCGTAAATTCAAAATCTTTTTGCTATTTTCAGTATGAAGTTCCCAAAGAAACTGAACTTTCGATTGCAGAAATTCATTTTTTTGACACAGAAAACAAACAAATTGTGTTTGACACCATCTATTCCAATGGGAAACCTTGGAAAGATGTTGCTTTATACCAACTTAAAAACGCTTTTGATAACAATCCTATATCATTTTTTCACGCAAGCGAATTAGGCACAAGTATTTTCTTTAAATCAAACATTCCTAAACAAGTCAAAAAGGCACAACTTATTCCACGTAATGATGATAACTTCATCAGAAACGGCGATGTTTACGAGCTTTTTTACAACGCAGGAGAAAACGGTTGGATTTCATTAGGAGAACAAACAGGCACAGAAAAAGGAAAATTAAAATTTGAAGCTCCGAAAAATGCAGTGTTATGGCTAAAAAACAAAACAAGAGGTAGTGAAGAACAAATTTTTACATATGAAAATGACAGACAAGTTTTTCCCATATTTGAAGAGTATCATAAATAAAGGTAAAAGAAATTTGTAAAATTCATAGCTTATATTCCCGACAAATACTTATTTTTGCAAAAAAAAGTAAGTTATGTACAGAACACATACTTGTGGCGAACTTCGCCTTTCCGATGTAAATAAAGAAATTACCCTCAGTGGTTGGGTACAAAAAATCCGCAATAAAGGTTTTATGGTTTGGGTGGATATCCGTGACCGATATGGCATCACTCAGCTTATTTTTGACGAAGAACGCACCAACAAAAACGTGTTGGAATTGGCTACAACACTTTCTCGCGAAGACGTAATTCAGGTAACGGGAAAAGTCATTGAACGTGAGGCAAAAAACAATCATATTCCCACCGGAGAAATCGAAATTTTGGTTTCGGAATTGCTTGTATTGAACAAATCGGAACTTCCTCCTTTTACCATTGAAGATAATACCGACGGCGGGGAAGATATTCGTATGAAATACAGATATTTGGATATTCGTCGTACGCCAGTTCGCAACAATTTGATTTTCCGTCACGAGGTAGCGATGCAAGTGAGGAATTATCTTTCTAAAGAAGGATTTATTGAGGTGGAAACACCCGTGCTGATAAAATCAACTCCTGAGGGAGCGAGGGATTTTGTGGTGCCAAGTCGTATGAACGAGGGAGAGTTTTACGCCCTTCCGCAGTCGCCACAAACGTTCAAGCAACTCTTGATGGTCGGCGGATTAGACAAATATTTTCAGATAGTAAAATGCTTCCGCGATGAGGATTTACGTGCTGACAGACAGCCAGAATTTACCCAAATCGACTGCGAAATGTCGTTCGTGGAGCAAGAAGATATCATCAATACCTTTGAGGGACTTACAAAACATCTGTTGAAGGAAGTAAAAGGCATTTCTATTGAGAAATTCCCACGAATGACCTATGCCGAAGCGATGAAAACCTACGGAAACGACAAACCCGATATCCGTTTTGGAATGAAGTTCGGTGAGCTTAACGATATCGCACAACACAAAGATTTCAAGGTATTTAACGAAGCGGAATTGGTGGTAGGGATTGCCGTTCCGGGGGCTAACAGCTACACACGTAAGGAAATCGATGCTTTAATCGAATGGGTAAAACGCCCACAGGTAGGAGCTTCAGGTATGGTGTATGTTAAATGCAATGATGATGGTAGCTTCAAATCGTCAGTGGATAAATTTTACAGCGAAGAAGACCTCCAAAAATGGGCGGAACGCACTGAGGCAAAGGCAGGAGACCTTATCTGTATTCTCTCAGGAAAAGCCGACAAGGTGCGTGGGCAACTTTCAGCCTTGCGTATGGAACTTGCCGAGCGTTTGGGCTTACGCAAAGCGGACGAATTTGCTCCGTTATGGGTAGTAGATTTCCCATTGTTGGAGTTCAACGAAGAAGAGAACCGATTTTTTGCAATGCATCACCCGTTTACATCTCCAAAACCAGAAGATATTCCCTTGCTTAATACCAATCCGGCTGCGGTACGTGCCAACGCATATGATTTGGTGCTGAACGGAAACGAAATAGGCGGTGGTTCTATCCGAATTTTCAATAAAGAATTACAGGCGAAGATGTTTGAGTTGTTAGGCTTTACATCTGAACAAGCAGAGGCTCAATTTGGCTTCTTGATGAACGCCTTTAAATACGGAGCACCGCCACACGGAGGCTTGGCTTTTGGGTTTGATAGATTGGTTGCTATTTTGGGCGGACAAGAAACTATCCGCGATTTTATAGCCTTCCCGAAAAACAATTCGGGACGCGATGTAATGATTGACGCACCTTCACCGATTGACTCCACACAGCTTGACGAATTGCATATCAGGTTGAAATAATTAATATAAAAAAACATTGCTGAAAGATAGAAGAATTTTTAGCAATGTTTTTCTTTTTTTGAGAAAAATCATTAGATTTGCTAACATCTTAAAACTATGATAAAAATGAGAAAATTACTATTCATTGTGCTGATAACTTTATTTTCTTTCAAAGAAATGTATGCACAGAAAAAGCTAAAGCTTTCGGGAGAAGTTGTTGGGGCAGAAACTGAATCTATTTTGTTGGCAAAACCCACACAATCTGTATTTACAGATGCTGTTATAGAAATTCCTGTAAAGAATGGGAAGTTTTATTATGAATCTCAATTAGAATTTCCAGAAGCTGTAGAACTTTATTTCAGTGAGATTCGTAAAAAAGGAAGTGGAAGTATTATGGAATTGTTTTTGGAAAATGAGGAGATACATCTCACGCTTTATGATGAAGAAGAATTTAACAAGAACATTGTAAAAGGAGGCAAGTTGAATGCTGAGCATAAAAAGTATACGGATGATTTCAATCGTAAGTTTGAACATCTCTTCCAACCGATTATAGATAGTTTGGATGTTTTATATGAAAATGATTTGTATCATAGTAAAGAGGTGGAAGAGTTGTACAAGCAGTTAGACGATAAAACAGGTGTTGAGAAAAAACTTATCTACGAAAAAATTGAAGCCTTAACAAAAGCTGATAAACATCTTAGCCCTGAGGCTAAAAAGCTTAATGATAGGTTAAAGCCTCTAAATGAGGAAGCTAAAGCATATCGTCAGGAGTATATTGAGAAAAACCCGAACTTGATTGCTTACTCATTTCTTTTGAAAGACTTAATGTATAAAAGGGAGCAAATGGATATTTCTTATAGCAAAAGAGTTGCAAAAAAACTTGTAAAAGCTAATCCTAACCATCCATATAATAAATTGGTTGTCGAATTAGTTGCCTCTCTTGAAAATATTAAAATTGGTCAAAAATTCGTTGATTTTACAGCTCCTGACCTAAATGGAAAGCAAGTACAACTATCAAAAGTTATTCAAGGAAAAATAACACTATTAGATTTTTGGGCTACTTGGTGCGGATCTTGTATTGCTACTACTCGTATGATGATTCCCATTTATGAAGCATACAAAGACAAGGGTTTCACAATGGTAGGGATTGCCGGAGAGTTTAAAAATACGGATAGGTTAACGAAATTTTTAGAGAAAGAAAAATGGGATTGGTTACAATTGGTTGAGTTAGACAAGCAAAATAAAATTTGGCAGAAGTACGGAATGCAAAATAAAGCGGGTGGTGTTTTTCTCATTGACGAAAAAGGAACAATCATTGCAATTGACCCTACAGCCGAAGAAGTTAGAAAAGAATTAGAAAAGCGATTGGATAAAAACTAAAGAAGTGCTGTAGCAAAGATTGACCCAGCACAACTTCACGAATTGCATATCAGGTTGAAATGAAAAAATACCTTATAGTTTTAGTAATATTAATTTCATCTCAATGCTTAGGGCAAGATAATATTGGAATAAAATTCTTTGGTTTGAGTTTCCATCCGTTGGGAGAAAGGCAAAATGCTCATTTAATGCCTAATAAATTAGATGAGAATGCTTATTTTGTTCTGAATTTGGGGGCGATTATTTCTGCTGAAAAATTTGTTTATGAGGGTATAAGTATCAAATTTGCACAAGGGGTTTATGCTGACTGTGCGGTTCAGTTCGGTGGGTTTTCGCATATTGGAATTCGCTTTAGGATTTTTGAAATTGAAAGTCACAAATTATCAGGAGGTTTAGGTCCTACTTTAGTGTTTCGTAAGAATTGGCAAAAATTAGAGGGCTATCATAATCCGAACGTATTTAAAGGAAGCAAAGAAAGTCGTTGGCAATACTTGTTTTTGTGGTATGGCGGAGAATTTGAATACAAATACGCTTTAAATGAGCGATTCGATTTGACGATGTCCTTTGTGCCTGGCTATCCCGATTTGATGAGCTTATCCTTTGGAGTAAATTATAATTTGTAGTGAAACTTTATTTTTTTACTGATAAAAATATGTGGAAAAATGTTAACTAATTATTGGTGTGTGAGTTATGATCCTTATCGTCTTGAGAACTTATTTTCCAAAAAATTAAAATCTTCTAAAAGGCAGTTATGAGAGCAGTTATTCAACGTGTATCTAACGTATCCGTAAGCGTTAGTAATCAGTCCGTTTCATCTATTGGACAAGGGTTATTGATTTTAGTAGGTATTGAAGATAGCGACACCTTAGAGGATGTGCAATGGCTTTCGGCAAAAATTGTCAATATGCGTATTTTCGATGACCAAAATGGGGTGATGAACCTGTCGGTAAAAGATATTGATGGTGAAATTATTACAGTTTCACAATTCACGCTACATGCTTCTACTAAAAAAGGCAACCGACCAAGCTATATCAAAGCTGCAAAACCTATAATCTCTGTGCCTCTTTATGAAAAATTTGTTGAACAACTTACATCGGATTTAGGGAAAACTATAGGCACAGGTGTTTTTGGAGCCGATATGCAAGTGAGTCTATGCAATGATGGACCTGTCACAATTATTGTTGATACGAAGAATAAAGAGTAAAAAGGTAATTAGTGGAACTTTTAAATTCTAAGACTTTGAATCTTTTATTTGACATACACACTCATAACGAATCCTCTTCTGGGAATATCGTGATTCGTAATGAATTCCCGTTTTCAATAAACAAAGAAGGTTTTTTCTCCGTAGGCATACATCCCTGGTATTTTTCGGAAGATGACTGGCAATCGCAATGGGAAACGGTAACCAAAAAAGTGAAGTATGAACATTGTGCAGCAATTGGAGAATGTGGATTAGACCGAAATGTCAAATATCCTTTGTCTCTGCAACAAACTATTTTTGAACGACATATACTCCTTTCGGAAGAGGTTAAAAAACCACTCATCATTCACTGCGTGAAAGCGTATAGTGAGTTGATTTCCTTAAAAAAGAAATATCAACCACAGCAACCATGGATTTTGCACGGTTTCAACAAAAATCAAGCTGTTGCTACAACTTTAATTAACGAAAATATCAAACTTTCATTTGGAAAATCCTTATTGACTAATATTACTGTTCAGGAAGTATTTAAATCTATTCCCGAAGGTAGTTATTTTCTTGAAACCGACGACTCAGGGTTGGATATCGCTGAAATATATCAAAAGGCAAAACAACTGCGAGGTTTGGTTCAAATTCAGTTTGATTATCCGAAGATAGGAATTATGATGTAAAAAATATTTTTTTTACAAACACTTGTTTTTCATGCTATTATATAAGAAAGCATAAAAAAAACAAAATATTTTTAATAAATATTTTGTCAGTTTGAAAAAAGGTTCTATATTTGCAACGCAAAAGAAAAACAACTGGTACCTTAGCTCAGTTGGTAGAGCAAAGGACTGAAAATCCTTGTGTCCCTGGTTCGATTCCTGGAGGTACCACGAGATCTTCTTCATAGAGGAAATTTTTCATATTTTTAAGGATTAGGAATTGCAAAAACCACAGTTTAAACTGTGGTTTTTGTTTTTACACAAACCGCAAAAACGTCTCTTTTATGTCCAAAGAACTTATTTTAATCACGGGAGGTAACGGAATGTTTGCCAAAGAACTTTGTAAGGTTTTGAAAATGAGTTATGAAGTTCGTTTTCTCAGTCGGAAAGCAAATAAACCGAACCATTATCGTTGGGATATTTCTTCAGGTTTTATCGATGAAAGGGCGTTTGACGGGGTGCAACATATCGTCCATTTGGCAGGTGCTTCTATTGGAGAAAAACGATGGACAAAAAGCCGTAAGCAAGAGATATTGGACAGCCGAGTTCAATCAGCTGAAATTCTTTTAAACGCTCTTAAGAAACATCGCATACGACTGAAAACGTTCATTTCTGCCTCTGCAGTAGGCTATTACGGTACAAAAACCACAGAAAATATATACACAGAAAACAGCCCCAAAGGAAATGATTTCCTCAGTGATGTCTGTCAGCAATGGGAAGCAGTGGCTGATAAATTTAATATATTGTCTGACAGAGTTTTAAAGTTGAGGTTAGGTGTGATTATCAGCAAAAATGGTGGAATTTTATCGAAAATGTTACCCATAACCAAAATAGGTTTAGGGGCTGTATTGGGCAATGGTAAACAATACATTCCTTGGATTGATATTGCTGATTTAGTGGATGTTACTCAATTTCTATTGGAAGAAAAAAACGCTTCTGGAGTTTTTAATATTGTTGCTCCCGAACATATTAGTAATAAGAATTTTACGCACTCATTAGCAACGGTCGTTGGTCGTAAAATTATATTTCCTCCTTTACCTAAATACTTGATTCAGTGTTTGTTTGGAGAAGCCTCCGTCTTGTTACTTCAAGGGAGTCGGATTCGTGCCGAAAGGCTTGAAAAATTAGGCTATGATTTTCAGTTTAAAACATTACTAGCTTCTTTAAAACATAATTTGAGCTAGAAATTTAGCTTATAAATATTTCCCTACGCTTATTTCTCCGATTTTTCAATAAAATCGGTTTTTTTAAAAAATATTCTTCCTATTTTTGCAGAAAATTCGATACTAAAACGATATGTTGGAACAAATGAACCTAAACTACGAAAAGGTAGTGTTGGTGGGTATTATTAATCAAACGCAGGACGAAGAGAAATCAAAAGAATATTTGGATGAGTTGGAGTTTTTGACCTATACAGCTGGAGGCGAGGTGCTAAAACGATTCACTCAACGCTTGGATGTACCAAATCCTAAGACGTTTATCGGAACAGGAAAAATGGAAGAAGTGCAGTTATTTGTTGAAGAAAACGGAGTAGGAACCGTTATTTTTGACGACGAACTTTCTCCTGCACAACAGAAAAATATTGAGCGTATTCTGAAAGCAAAGATATTAGACCGTACTGGGCTTATTTTGGATATTTTCGCACAACGGGCTCAAACAAGTTATTCACGAACTCAAGTAGAACTTGCTCAATATCAATATCTTTTACCACGACTAACAGGTCTTTGGACGCACTTGGAACGTCAGAGAGGAGGTATCGGGATGCGTGGACCAGGAGAAACGGAAATTGAAACAGACCGCCGTATAGTACGAGACAGGATTGCTCTTTTGAAGAAAAAGCTGTCATCTATAGATCGTCAAATGGCTGTGCAACGTAGCAATCGTGGAGCATTGGTTCGTGTGGCGTTGATTGGATATACCAATGTTGGAAAATCAACTTTGATGAATGTGATTAGCAAAAGTGAAGTTTTTGCAGAAAATAAATTGTTTGCAACCTTGGATACCACTGTCCGTAAGGTGGTGATTGGTAACTTACCTTTCTTATTGAGCGATACTGTTGGATTTATTCGCAAATTGCCAACGCAACTCATTGAATCGTTCAAAAGTACCTTAGATGAAGTACGTGAAGCAGATTTGTTGCTACATATTGTGGATATTTCACATCCTAATTTTGAGGAACACATACAGTCTGTAAATCAAATTTTGACGGAAATTAAAAGTGCTGATAAACCTACTATCATGGTCTTTAATAAAATAGATGCTTACACGCATGAAAGTATTGCTGATGATGACCTAACCACGGAATTCACCAAAAAACATTTCACCTTGGAGGACTGGAAACAGACATGGATGAACAAAGTAGGTGACGATGTGCTGTTCATTTCTGCCCTAAACAAGGATAATTTGGCTGAATTTAGGGAAAAAGTATATGCTAAAGTGCGAGAAATCCACATTACGCGTTTTCCTTACAACAACTTTTTATATCCTGAATTTGTAGAAATTTCTGAAGATGAATAAACTACGAAAAAAAATGGATATGTATTTTCGCCATTATTTGCAGTAGTGAACGTTGGAAATCTTGATTATTGAAAAGTTCTCCATTAAATACGATGTTTAACGTTTAAAACATAACTATATGAAATTAGCAGTCATTGCACACGATGGGAAAAAGGCCGAAATGGTGTCCTTTTTGATGAAAAATTTAACAACCTTGCACTCAGCAAACATTCAAATCATTGCTACAGGAACTACAGGGCAACATGCTCAAAATGCAGGATTACAGGTAGAAAAAGTACTCTCTGGCCCCAAGGGAGGAGATGCTCAAATCGCTGCTCAAATTGTGGAAGGTAAGGTACAGGGAGTATTCTTCTTCCGCGACCCTTTGGATAAACATCCACACGAACCCGACATTTTGATGCTAATGCGTATTTGCGATGTTCACAATATTCCAATTGCAACGAATCCTGCCACTGCTGAACTGGTTCTTAAAGGATTGGCCGAAAAGAGCGAATAGGTAAAAGGTAATATACCGCTTCCCAGAAGAATACAAAGTGAATGAACAGTAGGAATGGAACCATAATTAAAACTTCTTTCAAACTTCTGAAAAAGATTCCTGTCCACGGATAGCTACCGCAGAACTATATGAAAATAAGGAGAATAGTACTGCGGTAAAGCTCATCCAAAAAATACAACAATAAAATCGCACTTACCAATTGAATATGATGGCCAAAAATTACCGCAAATTTTATAATCAAAACCAGATATTTTTCGTACCTTTGCACGAATTTACACTTTTTCCATCTGTAAGAGAAATAGAATAAAACAATTATAGACGTATTTATGAAAATGAGAGGAATCTATGCTTTATTTCTTCTGTTAGGGATGATTGCTTGCCAAACAAAAGAAAAACCAGAAATTGTAACTATTGGAAAGGCTCCTAGTTTTACATTTACTAATCAAAACAACCAAACTATTAACAACGAAACCTACGCAGGAATGGTTTATGTCGTCGATTTTTTCTTTACCGATTGCCCAACCATATGTCCTGTAATGACAAACAATATGGTTAAAATTCAAAATGAGTTAAAAGATAAAAACGTTGGATTTGCTTCCTTTTCAATTAATCCAGAAGAGGACACGCCAGAGGTGTTAAAAGCATACGCCCAAAAGAAAGGTGCTACCAGTGCAAATTGGCATTTTCTTACAGGTGAAGTAGATGCTATTTATGACTTGTCAAACAAAGGTTTCAACTTGCATGTTGAAGAAGTGGCAGGGGATATCCACCGTTTTGAGCATTCAGGATTATTTGCTTTGATTGATCAGCATGGGAATATTGTTTCAAGAAAAGGAAAGGATGGAAAGCCTATTATTTACTACAACGGGTTGAATGATAGTCAAGTTAAAATGCTTATTGAGGATATCAAATCCCTTATTGAATAGCTTAACGAAATTAATTTCTTCTTACATACTACTTTTAGAACTAAACTAAAAATCGTATTTCTCGTGATTATGAATTACTTTTCGATTTTTAGCCAATAGAGGCTTCAACAATTTACTAAAATTTTGTTGAAGCCTTTTGTTAATTATAGTTCATTTGCCTCTTTATGGAATGTTGCTAATAAGCAATATATCTTATCACTCTACAATACAGCTTCCCATATCACCTAATTTTGATTTGGGATGATCAATTTGGCAATCTTTCAGTGTTATTTGGTTGCCTAAATCAAACAAAGTACCTTCATTATCATAGAAATGGCAACGATTAAACTGTACGTTATTAGAATTTCGAACATTTACCAAGGTGAATTCTTTGTTATTATGAAACTTACAATCTTCAAAAACAGCATTGAAAATATTATCCAAAGTCATAATACTGTAAGTGCATTCTTTAATAACAGATTCGGTGCATTTCAAATCGTACGAGTCTATCGCTTGAATACCTTCGGTTCCGCTTCCGTACATAACCGTTTTATGAATGGTGACATTACTACAATTCACAAATTGAAAAACACCACCATCGCAGTATCCACCTTCGGTATGTCCGGCATCAAGGTTTTCAATGTGAATATTAGTTCCTCCCTTAAAAGAAAACACAAAGCTATACATTGGCGCAACTTGTACAGGAATAGGCGTTTTCCCTTCTCCTCTGATGATTAAGTTTTCCATATCATAAATTACCAACTGATGCCCATCACCAATTTCTTCAATTTCGAAATAGCTACTTTCTTGTTCACGATAATTCAGCTGCTCGGAGCCGTCAACAACTGCTTCAATATATTGAGTAAGGTCGATATGGCTACCTTCGGCGATGATAATTTCAGTGTGGGACGCCAATGCATTAACAAACTCTTTGGCGTTGCTCACCCGAACAACTTTCATTTCAATAGTTACATTTTCATCAGCACTCATCTCTTCGGTATCTTGTTTTTGAGTCTTTTTTTGTCCACACCCTGAAAATGAAATCATTAAAATGGAAATAAAAATATAAAATAAGGTTTTCATCGTTATCTATTTTTTAAATGGTTAATTTCGCAAGTTAAATAAGTAATCTTTTTCACATTACGAGCAATTCGTTACAAAGTTGCCACATAATTGTTCTATGGGAATCCACCCAACGTACACTTTTTGGGTTGGTGAAACGTATTTTACTTTCGCCCAACCTTGTTCAATTGCAACAAAGGACACACTAACTTCGGTATTGACTGTAAAAACCACCTTACTTTTACGGTCGGGTTTTTGGTAAAATGAAAGTACTTCTCCATCGTAATTGGTGGTACTTGCTTTCAGTAATGAACCGTGAATCCACAGAGATTTGCCCAACACAAGGGTATCTTCGTCCAAAATTTCTATTTCTTGACCAATGCGAAACCACCCTTCCCACGACTCCAACAAGGATACGGTAAAAACCCTTGATTCTTCCAAACTCGGATGAATCACTTTACCTACCTTTCCGCCGGGTGTTTCTCGTAAATTCGTACCATTAGTGTCAGGGTCATCTACATAAGTGGCAAACCAAGCTACATTGCTTTCATTCTGATTTTTATATGTTTTCTTGAATTTTTGTGCCGTAGCTTGTCCGAATATAGGTTGCACAGCGAACAGCACCATAATCCAAATTGACAATAATCGTTTCATATCTTTCAATTTAGAAGTAAAAATTATTGTTATTCAATATAGAGCCATTTATATTCATTGAGTGGAATTATTTTTTTCTGCTGAATATCAACACGTATCTTTTGTTTTGCCATCATTGGCATTCCTTCAAAAAGATTTTCGTTATTTTCTGCAACGTCTTTAAGCTCTTGACTTTCTAAAAGTGTTTTAGGCACCTTATTTACAGGCTCCCAAACCTTTTTGGCTTCACTCCACGCCACTGTCGGTAAATCTTGATCATAGGCGTAGTAATAAAACGCGTTGTCATTTTCTACCGAAAGCTCATCACTTGTAAAATTTTCTATTTGAAGGATTTCCTTTCCCGAAGTAAGGTCGAAAAGTGTAAGTAATCCCACGGTTCCAGTACCTTCACTCACCAATAAAGTACTGCCAACTACACCTTCAAAAGTTAAAACGGTTCCTTCTATTTCAAAGGTGGCGATACTACTATTTTTGGGTTGTACTTTCAATGTATTATAAATTCCGTCCGAAGTTTCTACAGTTCCGCCATCGACCAATCGGAAAAGATTGTTTTCAAATACGTTTTCCTCACCGGCTTTCAACTCAGGAAGCGATACTTTTTGCTCCTCTGATGCCGATAAAGTATCTTTCGATTTTGCACTCTGATTTTTACAAGCAATAAGCAACACCGAAAAAAGAATTATGCTGATTTTTAATACTATTTGTTTCATTTTTAAGAGGTTTAAAAATTACTGCTTATTGCTCATATACGGGTCATCGGAAACCGATTGAGCTTTATTAATTTTTTCTATCAATGTATATATGTGCGGTTCTGCATATTGCTTTTCTGCCAAAGCAATTTGTATGAGTTTAGTGGTAGGACTTTTGGGGTAAGCCTTGCTAAAACGTAACCATTCGGTTTTGAGTTCCGACAGAAGCTGTCCGTTTTCGTCAACAATCAGGGTATTGTCGGTACCAGTGACAAACGCTTGTTGCAAAAACTCATAGTTTCCTGCTAACATTTTGAAAAGACCAATATTTTGAGGATATTTTTCAGCATAAGCCTCGTAACGCACAATCAAATCGGCGATATCCTCCCAAGCGAGTATCAAAACCGCATCAGGAGCAATGTTTGTAGCATCTCGCTCCAAACGCAAATATTCCTGATAATCCTCCGATAATTGTTTCTCATATTTATTGTAAAAATCTTCGGGAAAATCAATCTCTACCAACCCCTCTCCAAGCTCTTCAAACACCAAACCTGCATCTAAATAAGGTTTCTCTTTTTGTTTGATGGAATCGTGAGGCTCTCGGGCTTCGCCTTCATCATCGAACCGATAACTGTAATAGTTTTCCAAATATTCGGATTCTTTCTCATTGATTCTGTCCAACTCCACCCAATTAAACGTAGTCATATCATAATACAACTTTTGTTTGTCTTCCTCACTTGCGTTTTTAAATTGCAAATCGGCAATCTGCACATTTATTTTAATACGCTCCAAAGGATTGTCCGAGGCGATGAGCTGTTCTTTCAACGTTTGTATGAGTTTTTGCTCATCTGTTGATACACTTTCTGTTTCGTTATTACTTTTGGTATTTTTACAAGCTCCTAGCAAGAGCACTGCTACCAAAAAATAGCTAATCGTTTTCATTTTTTCTTAAATTTTAAAATGTGAAGAATAAATAATAAAGTTCAAAAGGATAAAGAAACAAGAACCAAGTTACAAATGCTAATTGCGATTTGCTAACTGCTAATACCTACTACTTAATTTCTTGCGCTCCGTATCCTTTGACTACACCAAATAATTTTCGGGCTTTTTGCCACGGATATCTGTTAGCAAACATCGTTACGCGGGTAGTGCTCGTTCCTTGCTGATTTAATCCTAAAAAGCGATTTAGTTGATTTGCCGAAGAATTAGCATCATAACTTTCTGTGGTTGATATTTTTAGTCCTGTAAAACCTTTTAAGTATGGTGCATCAATGGCAGCAATAAAAGCCTCATTGAAAGGCATTTCTTTATTACCTTCGTATTTTGGCCCGATTTCTTCCGCCTCTTCAATACGTGATGCAGGTACATTGATCGGTCGAGAGCTGTCGCATATTTCAAGGTCGTACATATTACCTAAGAAATAATTATCATAAAGATTACTCTGTTTCAGTTTTTCGAGTTCTTTTTTATTTTCATATCGGCAACGTTCCACGCCACAACGCGAATTGAAAGCAAAAATGTTGTTATACACATTGATAGTACGGATACCATTCATAAAACGGAAGCCTTGCCCCATCGTTTCGAATTCTTTGGTAATAGGCCAACTGAAAAGTACCGTATTATGATGAAAATCAAACGAAATTTCGCCCTCTCTACCTGCTGCCAATGTTCCCCATATTTCACAAGCCGCATAACGATTGGCAACAAAAACGTTATTACTCACTTCAATATGCCCTGCTCCCATTCCGCCTTGCAATCCGAAATTCCGACAATTGACAAACACACAGTTTTGCACCTTTACATTGCCCTCAACGGTAAGATGTAGCGCACGCCAATCGTGTTTATTTACGCCCATAGCATTTCCTGCCAAAGCGTCAGGGTGAACGAGCATTCCGGTTTCTACCTCAGCGTTGGGCGTTCCGGTGCGTGGATCTTTTACATCGGGTTTGTAGTAGAGAATGTACTCACCTCCGTCAAAAGTAAATCCGTCAACCACTACCTCACCTGCCGGACGTTTGTCGCCATAAGCACGACGTGCCGTAATGTGAAACAAAGCCGAACCGATTCCTTTGGGTATGGAGGCATTGGGCTGAATTTTGGTAATATATTTTACTGGATTACGCTCAGAAAAATCAGAGGAATACCCTCCGTAGAACTTCAAGAATTTCCCATTATCGGCACCGTTACCGAATTTTCCACATTCGATGTAGCCTCTGTCCATATTACCTAAGTAATTGCCTTCGGCTACTAAAATAACATCGCCTTCCTCAGCCAAATCAATGGCTTTTTGTAAGTCTTTCAGCGGTTTGTCTTTACTAAGTCCATCGGCACGTACGCTACCCTTAGTAGCACTCACGTAATAGGTTTTTCCAGGAGTAGTACTAGTTCTATTTCTGTCAGTTGTTTTACTCGCCTGATTGTCTATCTTGCTGTTAACTTTTTTAGCCAGACGATCCAAAACCTGTGCTTGTGCAGGTACTAATATTCCCAGTAGAAGCACCATTGTCAAAGAATAAATGCAATTTTTCATCATTATTTATATTTAAAAGTTTTCTTTTTTTTCAAGTCCAAAAAAACAGCAATTGAAGACAAAACTGTTGCTATTTCTTGTAATCTTGTTTTACAGTTTTAATAAGCAACACCCGTTGCATGTGTTGTTCTTGTAGAAAAACTGTTAGAGATATCAAAGCCTTAATAGTAACCCAGTAACAGTAGGGTTAGCTATTATGGAGTCAATGACTCTTTTTAGTAAAATTCTCTTTATATTTTCTTTTTTAATAGAAGATTCCATAAATCTTCTATGCAAAGGTAGCACTTAAAAATCAACTATGCAATATTCCTGAACAACTTTTATACGACTTAAATTCCAAAACATATTTTTTATCAATTCAAATCAATTCATTACCTTTGTCTTTTCTTTTAAAAACAGTTTCTATACTATAAAAAATGTACTTTTATGAATCACACTATTACAACAACTCAATTTAATTTTCCAGGTCAAAAATCTGTTTACAGAGGAAAAGTAAGGGAAGTCTATCATCTTGAAAACGACCTTTTGGTGATGATAGCCACTGATCGACTTTCGGCTTTTGATGTGGTAATGCCTAAAGGAATTCCTTATAAAGGTCAGATTCTGAATCAAATCGCTACGAAATTTATGCAGCAAACCGAAGATATTGTACCTAATTGGTTGATTGCTACCCCCGATCCAAACGTTGCTATAGGACATTTGTGTGAGCCTTTTAAGGTAGAAATGGTAATTCGTGGTTATTTAGCAGGACATGCATCTCGCGAATATAAAGCTGGGAAACGAATTCTTTGTGGAGTAGCCCTTCCTGAGGGAATGAAAGAGAATGATATTTTTCCACATCCTATCATAACACCAGCTACCAAGGCTGAAAATGGTGAGCACGATGAGGATATTTCAAAAGAAGAAATCATCCGAAGAGGTATTGTAAGTGAAGAAGATTACGCTTTATTGGAGAAATATACCTATGCTTTGTTCGCTAGAGGAAGCGAAATTGCAGCAAAACGCGGACTTATTTTGGTAGATACAAAATATGAGTTTGGAAAAACTAAAGATGGGCAAATCGTGCTTATTGATGAAATACATACTCCGGATTCCTCTCGTTATTTCTACAAGGAAGGCTATGATGAACGACAAGAAAAGGGAGAACCACAAAAGCAATTGTCAAAAGAATTTGTACGTCAATGGTTGATTTCTAACGGATTTCAAGGAAAAGAAGGACAACAAGTCCCTGAAATGACAGATGCGTACGTGCTTTCGGTTTCTGAGCGTTATATTGAACTGTATGAAAATATTATCGGTGAGAAGTTTGTAAAAGCAGACGTGTCAAACATCCAAGAACGGATTTTTAACAATGTGATAAACTATTTATCAACAAATCCTTTGAGTAAATAAAGAATTTTTTTCATCGCAAACGTTAAATTTCTAATCATTGGTACTTTTGAAAAACGATAGGCAAGGTATGTTCTTAGAGGGATAACACGAAAAAAAATAACTTATACAAATGATCAATCGAATAACGGAACTTTTTGGCATTCAACACCCTATTATTCAAGGAGGAATGGTCTGGGCAAGCGGATGGCGACTGGTGTCAGCAGTGAGCAACGCTGGAGGATTAGGCTTACTCGGAGCAGGGTCAATGTACCCAGAAGTATTGCGTGAACATATCCAAAAGTGTAGAAAAGCCACTAATAAACCTTTCGGAGTGAATATTCCAATCATGTATCCCGATATAGACAAATTGATGGAAATCATTTTGGAGGAAAAAGTAGAAATCGTATTTACCTCAGCAGGAAACCCAACCTTATGGACACAAATACTTAAAAAAGAGGGTGTTAAAGTAGCTCATGTAGTCAGTAGTTCTAAATTTGCTATCAAAGCACAAGAGGCAGGGGTCGATGCTATTGTTGCCGAAGGCTTTGAGGCAGGTGGACACAACGGACGCGAAGAAACTACAACGATGACACTGATTCCTTCGGTCAAGCAACATATTCATATTCCGATTATTGCAGCTGGGGGTATCGCCACGGGTCGAGGTATGTTGGCCGCTATGGCATTAGGAGCGGAGGGAGTTCAGATAGGAAGCCGATTCATCGCCACTGATGAAGCTTCATCTCATATGAATTTCAAAAAAATGGTATTGACAGCCGATGAAGGAAGTACTATCTTGACAATGAAAGAGTTGGCTCCTGTGAGATTGTTAAAAAATAAGTTTTACGAGCAAGTGAAAGCTTTATACGACAGGCAAGAAGCCACTCCAGAAAATTTAAAAGTTTTATTAGGAAAAGGACGTACTAAAAGAGGCATGTTCGAAGGCGATTTGGACGAAGGAGAATTAGAAATTGGACAAGTAGCTTCATTGATTCACGAAATTAAACCCGTAAAAGCTATTTTTGAAGAAATTATTGATGAGTATAACAAGGCATTGAAATCTCTTTCGCAAATTATTTGATAGGATTCCACTCGGATTTTTTGTCCTAAGGAAATAAATAAAATCGAAGTTTTTTCGAATACAATCATTTAATTTTTAAATGGCTAATAATTAATAACTAAACAAATGAGTTTTTCTGAAATATTTTTTATTTTGTTCATTGTGCTGATCGTTTTTGGAGCAGACAAAATCCCTGAGATTGCTCGTGGATTAGGGAAAGGTATGCGACAATTGCGTGACGCTACCAACGAGATTAAGTCTGAAATAAAAAGAAGTGCCGAGCAGAATAATATCGATACCTCTGTTTTTGAAGACACTAAGAACGAAATTGACAAAGTAAAAGAAGAAATCCAAGAGGCTACCAGTAGCCTTACGGGTTCTGTAAAACGACAACGGTAGTTCCTTTCTCTCCGTACAGAAATTTATTTTCTTGTAGAAAAAATAGGGTGTTTGCCTGAAAAAAAAAAAAAAACTGCATAAAACTATCCGAGGGATATTCCTGATGAAGAATATCTGTTAAACCTCTCGGTTGGTACAGCTATAAACATATAAATAAAAAAATGACAGCAAAAAGTAAAGCATTTTTATTCAATTTTCTTTGTTTTGGGTTGATTTTTATCACTATCCGATTGGGAATTAATTATTTCTTTCCCGAGTTAGAACGATTAACTGCATCCATCATTTCGGGGGTAGTAACACTTTTCCTCTCGCCTCGATTTGCAGCAATCCAAACGGATTCCGGCGAAAAACTTTTTATGAAATGGATTTTTATCAAAGGGATTAAGCAGTTGTAAGAAAATGGCAACCAACAAACATGCTCAAATCCGGTATCAGACCTTAGATCGTTGCTTCCGAAACACTGGCAGAAAATATTTTATTGAAGACTTAGTAGAGGCTTGTAATCAAGCTATTTATGAATATTCGGGAATAGCTGAAGGAGTTAAAAAGCGTCAAGTACAGGAAGATATTTCTTTTATGGAAAGCGAAGCAGGTTGGAGTATTGCTTTAGAGAGATGTAGAGAAGGAAGACGCGTTTTTTATCGTTATGAGGATAGTCGATACTCCATTAACAACCAATTACTTAATGAAACTGAAATTCGTCAGTTGAAAGAGACTATTTGCATGTTAAACCGCTTCAAAGGAATGCCTCAATTCGGGTGGATGGAGGAAATACTCACTCGCTTTGAAGATTCCTTTAAGCTAAAAGGAAGCGTGGTTAGCGTAGTTGGATTTGAGCATAACCCTTACCTCAAAGGACTTCATTGGTTTTCTCACGTTTTTAATGCTATCATTAATAAACAAACCGTAGAACTTCACTATCGAAAATTCAATGATGAAACAAAAAAATATGTTTTCCATCCCTATTTTTTAAAACAATATAATAACCGATGGTTTTTATTTGGACTTTGTAATCACCTGAAAGATAAGGGAATGATTACTAATTTTGCCATTGACCGAATTGAACACATATCAATGGTTTCTGTGCCTTATGTAGAAAATACATTTATAGATTTTGATGAACACTTTGAGGATATTATCGGAGTATCTGTGTTGGACAAAGAGGTGGAAACTATCATCTTGGAAGTTGACAACGTACTGATGCCCTATGTTATAACCAAACCATTGCACGGTTCACAAAAGATTAAACAGAAGAATGAGAGAACAACTCGAATAGAATTACAACTTATCATCAATTATGAATTAGAAAATTTATTGTTGGGATATATTGATAAAATTAAAATAATAGCTCCTAATCATCTGAAAGAAAAAATGTTATCTCGAATAAAAGAAGCTATTGACCGAAATTCATAACTTTTTTACAGCTACTTACTCTTTACAAAATGAATATATGCAGATGTACTGCATACATTCGTTATACTTTTGCATCAGAAACCAAAAAATATAAGTTATGGCAGTCAGTAAATTTTATACTACATTTAACATCGCGGGGTTCACCTATTGGGATGGAGTTGATGTGATTGATGAATTAAAAGTAGGTACAGTACTTCAGCTTGAGGCAGAACCTACTAATGGGTATGATGCTAATGCGGTGAAAATTCTTTATGGAAATACAATGTTGGGGTACATTCCTCGTACTGATAATAAGGATATTACTAAGTTTTTGCAATTGGGACACACCGATTTGTTTTCTGCGAAAATAAGCCGGATTGACATGAATTATAATCCTGAAAATCAGATACAAGTAACAGTTCGTATTAACCCCAAAAAGTAAATATCATTCAGGAACAATTCAAACATTTTTATCATCTCTCTTGTGGGGAGGCTGTCCGAAAAGTTTTGTTTTAAATCCATAACGTGTGTTAATAAGCACCATATGGTAAATCTCAGAACAACAAGAAGCGCGTTAGCTTAAAAATAAAACTTTTCGGATGGCTTCTCCTTTTTTATAACTATATTTTAAAAATTTGATACGGCACTCCTCTTTTTTTTACCACCGATTCTGTACGGTCATAATGAGTGTCGGTGATAAATAACTGTCCAAAATGTTGTTGTGTTACCAATGATATTAATTTTTCCACACGTTTGTCGTCTAATTTATCAAAAATATCGTCCAACAAGAATATTGGGGTTACTCTCAACTGTTGTTTAATAACTTCAAATTGAGATAGTTTTAATGCAATCAGAAAGGATTTTTGTTGTCCTTGGCTTCCGTATTTTTTCATCGAAAATCCATCAATTTCAAAGAGCAAGTCATCCTTATGAATGCCTTGCGAGGTGTATTGCAATATGCGATCTTTCTCCAAATTCTGTTTCAATAACTCGGATAAAGAGGCAGTATGCAAAGCACTTTCATAACTTAGGCTTACTTGCTCTTTGCCTTCGGATAGATATTCATATTGATACTGAAAAACAGGTAAAAAGGCTTCCATAAACTGGGTTCTTTTTTGGTAGATATGCTGTCCCAGTTCAGCCAATTGCTTGTCATAAATCCCAAGAGTCAGTAAATCAACATACTGATTTACTGCAAATTGTTTAAGTATCGTATTTCGTTGCAGTAACACTCGGTTATAACGAATGAGCGTATCCAGATAAGCGGTATCGGATTGGGAAATAACATTGTCTAAAAATCTTCGTCGCACCTCGCTTCCATCTACGATGAGGTCTGTGTCAGCAGGAGATATGATCACCATGGGGTATTTCCCTATATGTTCCGTAATCCGATCGTAATTTTTCCCATTGCACTTGATAATTTTCTTTTGCCCTTTTTTAATGCTACATACAATCTGTTCCTCCCGATTTTCTCGTTCAAAAAGTCCTTCAATCATATAAAACTCTTCGCCATGACGAATATTTTGCGATGCCGATGGATTGAAGTAACTCTTTCCGACTCCCAAATGGTAGATAGCGTCCAACAGATTGGTTTTGCCCACACCATTATTCCCAACAAAACAATTGATTCCCGATTCAAACAGAAGATTTTTTGTGGAGATATTTCTGTAATTTACAACTGCTATTTTTTTTAGATACATATTTGTGTTCATCAGACTATTCTTAGGAATTATTCCGCTGAGATGCTACTACTGTTTATGGATTTTTTGCAAAGATACTCTTTTTTTAGAAGCACAAAAAAGACTGTCCGAGGAGTCGATTTTTGTCATTCAAACTTGGCAAGAGAATCACTAAAACCTCTGCGGACAGTCCTTTACGTTGCTGTTTTATCCTACAACTATTTCAAATTTTTGATAATATCTTCCGACATTTTGTCCAAATCAAAATCATGATTCCATCCCCAATCATTTCGAGCTGCTGAGTCGTCAATACTATCTGGCCAACTGTCGGCAATATTCTGACGGAAATCAGGCTCATACTTAATCTTAAAATCAGGGATTATTTTTACGATACTGTCATAAATTTCTTTAGGAGAAAAGGATAATGATGATACGTTGTACGAAGTTCGTACTTTCACTTGTTCTTTTGGGGCTTCCATCAAGTTTATGGTTGCTTTGATGGCATCAGGCATATACATCATTGGTAGATAGGTGTTTTCGTTTAAGAAGCACGAAAAAGTTTCACCTGCAATGGCTTTGTGGTAGATATCCACGGCATAATCAGTAGTTCCTCCTCCAGGAAGTGATTTATAGCCGATAAGTCCTGGGTAGCGAAGACTTCGAACGTCCACACCGAACTTTTCAAAGTAGTACTGACACCACAACTCACCTGCTACTTTGGTGATTCCATAAACTGTGTTAGGTTCCGTAACTGTTTCTTGTGGAGTGTTTTCTTTAGGGGTATTCACTCCAAAAGCGGCGATTGATGAAGGCCAATATACTTTGTCTAAATTCTTCTTTCGAGCAACTTCTAGAACGTTCAACAACCCATTCATATTCAAATTCCATGTGAATAAGGGATTTCGTTCTCCTACTGCCGAAAGAAGCGCAGCTAAATGATACACTTGTGTGATTCTGTAGGTATCTACTAATTGTTCTAACCGTTGTGCATCTTGGATGTCTAATACTTCAAAAGTGCAGTACGAGAATCTTTCAGCAACTTTTTCATTAATATCGGTAGCTACAATGTTCTCAGCTCCGAATTTTTCTGCCAAAGCTTCCGTCAGTTCACTACCCAATTGTCCGCCGGCACCCGTTAGTAATATTCTTGTTTTTGCCATTTTTTAAAAATTTTGTCGAACAAAAGTACGAATTATTTCTGGAATCAAGAAATGTTTTCAGAGGATTTTTTAGATGGTAAATCGAATCCTAAAATTCACTTTTTATAAAGTAAAATTTAAACTTATACGTACTTACCAAGAATTACTCTTTTGCTTCTTTTTAGGGAATTATGACCCGTATTGATACCCATTTATGATATTGAAAATAAGAAATAATTCTTATTTTCTTGTATCTTTGCCTAAGATTTGTGGAGTCCAAATGTTTGGCTTCAATTTATTATAGAAATTCACGCAAATTATAATCAAAAGAAATGATTCCTGCATACAAAAAACAATTAGAAAAGGCTAAAGATCTACATCAAAAGTATACAAAAATCTATAATATTATTGGAGCTGTACGGCTATGTGTAGCAATTAGTATTCTGTTTTTAGGATATTTATCTTTTACAAATTTTTCGCTTTTATACCTTGTTGGAATATTTTTTTTCGTGATATTTTTTCTATTTTTAGTCGTAAAACATAAAAAAATATCGTATCTCCGCAAAATAGAGAAATCAAAAATAGACATCAATCAAAAGGAAATCGATTTTCTCGAAAAAGGAGTCTATTTTTACGATAATGGCTTTGATTTTCAGGATAAAGAACATCCATATGCATATGATTTAGACATTTTTGGTGAGAAATCATTGTTTCATTATATCAACAGAGCGGTAACTTTTTCGGGAAAAAAACAACTGGCAGCACATTTCTTGCGTACCGATAATAAGTACATTCCTGAAAAACAAGCCACCATTGCAGAATTATCCGAAAAATTGGAATGGAGACAAGATTTTATGGCTGTTGCTTCTCAAGCACCCGATAATCAACATACAGCTGAGAAAATTAGCACTTGGAAAGAACGAAAAGAAGTCCTTTTTTCATTCCCTTTGCGAGTTTTTATCTATCTATCTCCTTTATTATTATTAAGTTTTATCATTTTAGGGTATATTTTCGATTATGCCGATATGAAGATGTGGGCAAATACCTTATTTGTTATCAATTTGATGGTTTTTGGATGGGAGTTACGGCATATACTTAAAAATAAGCAGGGATTTGAAGGGATCTACGACACCTTGTATTCCGTAAGGAAGAATATAGAACTTATTGAAAAAGAAAGTTTTAAATCAAAACAAATTTGTGAGTTACAACAACAGTTAATCCAAAACAACCAAAGGGCAAGTGAGTTGACTCGTTCGTTAGCTCGTTTGCTAGACAATATGGATAATGTGCTGAATATCTTTTCTTGGGTACTAAATGGATTTACTCTTTATCATCTACATCAATATAACAAGCTGATTTTGTGGAAGAAAATTAACGCGGAACACGTTGCTACTTGGTTGGATGTGATTAGCGAAATGGAGGCTTTGTGCAGTTTAGCAAACTTTAAATACAACCATCCAGAGTTTGTTTTCCCTGAACTGAACGCCCATTTTGAAGTAAGTTTTGTGGATATAGGACATCCTTTAATTGCTGAAAATCAACGCGTAACTAATTCTATTTCATTCAAAGAAAACCGATTTGTGATACTAACAGGCTCAAACATGTCCGGAAAGAGTACCTTTCTGCGAACGCTGGGAGTGAATGTACTTTTAACCTCTATGGGACTACCCGTTTGTGCTAAAAAAGCAAATGTACATCCGATGAAAATACTCATCTCCATGCGTTTGTCAGATTCGCTTAACGATGGGAAATCTTACTTTTTTGCAGAAATAGATCGATTGAAGCAGATTATGGAAACTCTTCAACAAGAACCATGTTTTGTACTTTTAGACGAACTTTTGCGTGGAACAAATTCCGAGGATAAGCAATCAGGTACAGTGAAAATTATTGAGAAAATGGTTGAATTGAATGCTATAGGCATCATCGCTACACATGATTTGGAAGTGTGTAAATTAGAATCAGAGTACCCACATCATCTTAAAAATCAATGCTTTGAAGTAGAAATAATTAACAATGAGTTACATTTTGATTACAAACTCAAAGAAGGTGTTTGCCAAAACAAAAATGCTACCTTTTTGATGAAAAAAATGGGAATTATTTAAAAATAAGTAGGATAGAGATACATTGGCTTAGCAAAAGTTTTTTTTGCGGAGATAATATGTTTTTTTATATTTGTGCGATTCTTGGTAAAAAGTTCAAAAACTGATGGTTAATCAACTCTTTGAACGAAAATAAGTAAAAAAGGGTCTTTATGAAATCAGAAACAATGAAAGAAATTTATTTTGCAGGAGGATGCTTTTGGGGAACAGATCACTTCTTTAAGCAAGTTCGGGGGGTCATCACCACCGAACCGGGCTATGTGAATGGGCATACGAATAAGCCTATTTATGAAGAGGTTAACACAGACACCACAGGGTATGCTGAAGCGGTAAAGGTTATCTATGATCCAAAAGAAGTTCGTCTGGAATTGCTAATTAAATTGTTTTTTGAAACGATTGATCCAACCAGTCTCAACAAACAAGGTAACGACGTAGGCACTCGTTATCGTACAGGAGTCTACTACACTAACGCTAAAGATAAGGCTGTTACAGACGCTTTTTTCAATAAAATCGAACGAATGTATTTTCGTCCAATCGTTGTAGAAAGAAAACCTCTTGAAGTATTTTATCCTGCTGAAGACTGGCATCGAGACTATCTGATAAGAAATCCTAATGGCTATTGTCATATTGAGCCTCATTTATTTGCTTACGCCAGCAAGGCGAATCCGAAAAAACCCAGATATAAAAGAGAAAGCCAATCCTTTTTAAAGAAAAAATTAACACCTTTGCAGTATGCGGTAACCCAAAAGAAAGCTACCGAGCAACCCTTTGATAACCTTTATTGGAATGAAAATCGTAAGGGAATTTATGTGGATATTACCACAGGAGAACCCTTATTTCTATCTTCAGACAAATATGATTCAGGTTCTGGTTGGCCGAGTTTTACGCGTCCCATTGACGATAGCCTCATCATAGAAAAACCTCATAAATCAGGAGGAAAAACCCGTGTTGAGGTGCGGAGTAAAACAGGGAATAGCCATTTAGGACACCTTTTTAATGATGGTCCTCTGCATAAAGGAGGATTGCGTTACTCCATTAACAGTGCGTCCTTACGTTTTATTCCAAAAGAGGATATGGAAAAAGAAGGTTATGGTATTTATTTATTTCTATTTATGGAGTAATCCTTTATGTTATGAATACTTTCTCGGATTATCATTTCCGTATAGCTACGACTGATGATTTTTCAGCCATATGGGAAATTATTCTTTTTGCTAAAGAAATTCGGAAACAAGAAGGTAGCTCTCAATGGCAAGACGGTTACCCAAACGAAGCTACCATATTTGCTGATATTCAAAATAAATATGGATACGTAGTTGAATTTCAGTCAGAAATAGTAGGGTATTTTGCTTTTATATTGGGTGCTGAACCTGCATATGAATCTATTGATGGCAAATGGGTCAGTGAACAGTCATATGCTGTGGTACATCGCATGGCAGTGAGCGCTAAAGGAAAAGGTAAAGGTTTGAGCAAAAGGATGTTACAAAAAGCAGCTGAATTAAGCGTTGATAATAACACGTTTAGCCTTCGTATTGACACTAATTTCGACAATATTCCGATGCTTCGTTCTATTCAAACGTTGGGGTATGTATATTGTGGAGAAGTCTATTTCCGAGGTTCTGCCCGAAAAGCATTTGAAAAGGTGCTACGCTGAAGTACATTAAAACAGAATACGTGTCAATTTATCCATATCCACGAGCATAATACTAAAAATACCAATTGTTAAAATCACACGGAGTAAATTGTGAAGTAATACATAAGTACGATTTTTATTACTTTTCCATAGTGCTATGGTGAAAAAAAGCAAAGAGATGGCCACAAAAATAATATAAATGTACATGCATCCAATATCAAAGTGGTGTAGTAGTACGTAAATGGGTGAAAAACACACGCAAACTACCAATGAAATTACAATTTTACTCTTATTTTCACCATATTTGACAGGAATCGTTTGGTAATTATGCACCAAATCACCTTTTAAATTCTCTAAATCCTTAATAAGTTCTTTGATAAGTATCAGAAGAAAAAGTAACAGAGCGTGAATAAAAATAACTGTATGTACGTTTTTATAGTATACAAAAACAGCGAAAAAAGGAATAATAGCTAATATTGCTGAAGTCAGGTTTCCCCAAAATACGATTTTCTTAATCCGATGAGAATAAAACCACATTAAAAAGATATACCCAGAAAAAAACATTACTGCTCGAAATGACACGTAACTCGCGACGATTACGGAAATAAAATTCAACAGAAAATAAAGCGTCAATTTTGTATTTTGTCCAACTAACCGATCAACCATCGATTTTAAAGGGCTGTTAATCAAATCTTTCTCTTTATCATAGAATCCATTAATAATGTATCCACCAGCAATAGCCAACGCTCCCGCAGCAACGAGTATAAGCAGATTTATATCAAATACCACCTCACGAACAGAATCACGTTGCGACAAAATAAAAATCGCTGCCAAGTACTGAGCTATACAAACCATCAAGATGTTGTAGCCCCTTACGGAAGAGAATAATCCGAGCATCTTTAAAATGGTATGTCTGAATTTTTGGCGTGACATCAGTTTCTTTTCTGATTTACAAAGGTATTATTTTTTTGGATATATCTGTAAATTTAATTCAATTTATAGTGCTTTAGATTTAATTCTCTTGACAGTCAACAGTATATCAGTACATAGATGAAGACTTTTATTGCATGAATTCATGGCATAAAAATTGCGTTTGGGGGTTGAATGTAGCAAAAATAAAATTAGTATTTAAATCCTAAAAATTGTATATTTGCAGATTGAATGAATGTTTTTCAAAAAAAATATTCAAGTATCTTTCAATACATAAGATACAAGCTCAAAAAAGTATTTCAAATTATTAAAACACAATCGTAAATATAGCATAGAGATATGATAAAAATAGAAAAAAAAGATGTAATATCAGCACTGACGAAAATTACCACCCCAGGTGAAGGTAAAAATATGGTCGATAGTGGTGCGGTTCAAAATATTGTAATTTTCGGTGACGAGGTTGTAGTAGACGTGGTGATAAACAATCCGAGTTTACAAGCAAAAAAACGCACGGAAGTCGAAATCATGAAAGCTATTCACACTGAGGTGTACGAAAAAGCTAAGGTGTTCGTAAATGTAAAAGTCATTGCTCCTGAGAAACCAGAAATTAAAGGAAAACCTATTCCTGGAATAAAAAATATTATTGCCGTGGCATCAGGCAAAGGCGGTGTTGGAAAATCAACTATAACAGCCAATTTAGCGGTTTCTTTAGCAAAAATGGGATTTAGCGTAGGACTGTTGGACGCTGATATCTATGGACCTTCAATGCCGATTATGTTCGATGTGGTCGATGAAAAGCCAAAATCATTAACCGTAGAAGGACAATCAAAAATGAAACCTATTGAAAATTATGGAGTTAAGATGCTTTCTATTGGTTTTTTTACCAATCCAAATCAAGCTGTGATTTGGCGAGGTCCAATGGCGGCCAAAGCTCTCAATCAGATGATTTTTGATGCAGATTGGGGCGAATTGGACTTCTTACTATTAGATTTACCTCCTGGAACGGGTGATATTCATTTGAGCATCATGCAGGCTATGCCAGTAACCGGAGCGGTAGTAGTAAGTACTCCACAAAAAATTGCTCTTGCCGACGCTCGTAAAGGTGTAGCAATGTTCCAACAAGACACAATAAACGTTCCTGTATTAGGAATTGTAGAAAATATGGCGTATTTCACTCCTGAAGAATTACCTAATAACAAATATTACATCTTCGGAAGAGAAGGAGCTAAAAATCTGGCCGAAGATTTAAATGTTCCATTCTTAGGTGAAATACCTTTGGTGCAGAGCATCCGTGAGGCAGGCGATGTAGGACGACCAGCAGCATTACAAGAAAATACTCCTTTAGCATTGTCATTCAAACAATTATCACAAAATGTAGTGCAAAGTGTTGTAGAACGCAATAGAAGTTTACCTCCTTCCGAAGCCATTAAAATCACGACTATGGCAGGATGCAGTAAATAATTAAGGACAAAAAGTGGGAGTTTATAGTTTGATCTTAAATTCTGGCAAACTATATAAAATTGAAAATAAAAACATAACAGTAAGGCAATATGATTCACTCAGAAATATCAAAAAAAATGACAACAGAACAAGTAAGAGAAAACGTTTTAAGGGCATTGGACGAAATTCGTCCGTTTTTGCAAAGCGATGGTGGTGACATCACTTTAGTAGACATTGAAGATGACAGAATCGTTAAAGTAAGACTGGAAGGTAACTGTTTGGGGTGTAGCGTAAATCAAATGACGCTAAAAAGCGGTGTTGAGATGACCGTAAAGAAATATGTTCCTCAAATAGAGAGCGTTGTAAATATTCTTTAAACAAAAGAACATCAGATAGTAAAGGATTTCGGGCAGCAGAATACTGTCCGATATGGTTGTTTATGCCAATGAATAAAACGTAGAACGATGAGCTCCCAAAAGAAAAATAAAAAAGAATACATCAGACGTAAGTTGCTAAGTAAATACCGGTTGGTATTTATGGATGAGGAAACCTATGAAGAAAAGGCTTCGCTACGGCTAAGTCGTATGAATATCTTTGTGGTAGGGACGCTTTTCTCACTGTTTTTAATCATTGCAACGACTCTATTTATCATCTATACTCCCTTACGTCAATATATTTTAGGTTTTTCAGAAGTTAATAACAAACAAGAAACCATTAATTTAGCGTTTAAAATTGATTCGTTGGAAAACCAAATGCGAAAGAACGATTTGTACCTAAACTCTATAAAAAAAGTACTTACAGGCGATATTCTATATACCCAAATCAATAAAGATTCTATTTATGAATCCAATAAAATTGACCCTAAAACGATTGATTTGAGCCCAAGCCGACAAGATTCGTTATTGCGACAAGAAGTGGCTGAAGAAGATCGTTACAATGTTTTCGAAAAGGCCTTATATCAAAACAAAGAAATTCTACTTTTTCCTCCAATTTCTAAAGGAGTGATATCGAACGAATTTAAACCACAAGAGCGTCATTTTGGTATTGATATCGCAGCCCCTGAGGGTACAGCAGTCAAATCAGTCGCTGACGGGACAGTTATCTTTGCTGAATGGACTGTTGCTACGGGTAATGTCATCATCATTGAGCATAAACAGAATTTGGTTTCGGTTTATAAACATAACGCCACCTTAGTGAAGCAACAAGGCGACCAAGTGCGAACAGGTGAAGTGATTGCAACCATTGGCAACACTGGTGAATTTTCGACAGGTACGCATCTGCATTTTGAACTTTGGAGCAATGGTTACCCAGCAAATCCGAGAAACTATATCGAGTTCAAATAGAACAATATCAACAGTTTGAGTCATTTTAAACATCAAATCTCATGAACAAAAAAATTATCCTTGCATTATTGATTTTATCTCCTATCTATTTTCTGATTCAAATATTCTTTTTCGATATGAAGTACATAAACGATGAAGAAATTATTTTCGGATGGGATCGCGAGAATATGCGGTTTCAAATCAATGAAAAGAAACCGTTTGAGTTAAATGGCATCGACGGGCCTTATATCATCAATGACACCTTGTACTATGTAGATGAAAATAACATCCTTGTAAAATCTATCGAAATAAAAGATAGCTTACGAGTGCAAGTGCCTAACAAAGATAAAAGTACTTTTTATTTTTCACTAAATAAACAGCTCGAAAAAGATTCTGTAGCCTATCCAATGCCTGAAAAACTGATTGCAATTTCAGATATTGAAGGAAATTTTGACGCTTTTTGCGGATTTCTTGAAAAAAACGGAATTATCAACCAAAGTTTTAGTTGGACTTTCGGTAAAGGTCACTTAGTGCTAAACGGAGATTTTGTGGATAGAGGCGAACATGTGACTCCTACCCTATGGCTTATTTACAAACTTGAACAAGAGGCTAAAAAACAGGGTGGAAAAGTCCATTTTGTTTTGGGAAATCACGAGATTATGAATTTTCAAGGAAAATATAAATATGCCGACCACAAGTACATCAAATTGGCACAACTGATAGCTCCTAATAAGTCCACCAAAGAAAGCTATAAAATTTTATATTCCAAAAAATCTGAAATTGGTAAATGGTTGCGTAGCAAGAATATTTCTGTGAAAATAGGAAACTATCTTTTCGTACACGCGGGACTCAGTCCCGAAATCATTCCATTGCGTCTCACACTGGGAGATATGAACGAAATCACTCGTGAAAATTGGGATAAAGACCTACATAACAAGCCTGAAAATGATAGTGTAGCCAATTTCTTGCTTGGACGAAAAGGTCCTTTTTGGTATCGCGGTCTGGTAACCGACTACAAATACTATAGCAAAGCTACTTCAGAAGAATTAGAACAATTACTCGAAGCCTATCAAGTGCAGAAGATAGTCGTAGGACATTCCATAGTAGAAGCCGTTTCTACCGATTACGAAGGCAAGGTTATCCACATAGATGTAAAACATGGAAAGGAAAAATACAGCCCTAAAACGCAAGGATTGCTAATTGAAAAAGGAGTTGCATACAAAGTAGATGCTACAGGAAATAAGCAACAACTTTAAAGGCGTATCAAAAAAACGAAAGGTTATGCAAAAAGTTTATTTGAAGTGGAATTAAAGTTTTTAAAACTTTGATTTTGAATGTATATTACTAAAAATAGACTTTTTGGAATTGCTTTATTATGCAAAAAATCAAGCTTTCCGATGTATTATTCTACAAAAGAGAATGTTCTTCAAATTCAGACAAACTGTAATACTTATTACATATACACAAATGACACAACACACTTATTTTCAGTTTTTTACACTTAATTTTCAGAAAGACAGTTTGTGAGCTTTCTTAAGTATATATAAAAAATTTGAATATTCGTTTTAATTTGTGTACATTTGCGGAATAGAGATTTTTTTATGAAAGAACTTCTACTCTCACAGGGACTAATGGCAACGATAATATGGGTTTTCACGCTCTCCTTCGTGGTGAGTTACCTTGTTTTGCCAAAAATTATTTACATTGTTGTAAATAAAAACTTGATGGACAATCCGAACGAAAGAAGCTCACATACGCAGAGAACGCCTACAATGGGAGGGATTGCTTTTTTTATCAGCATCATTTTCACCATATTTTTCATTCGTGATTATGACGTTGATCACATAGGAACTAACATCATCTCAAGCGTAAGTATACTTTTTTTCATTGGATTAAAGGATGATTTAGTAGGCGTACAGCCTAAAACTAAAATCATTGGTCAGGTACTCTCCACCCTTATTTTGTTTTATGGAACACAACTTTGGGTACGTTCATTAGATGGATTCTTTTTTATCAATGAAATTGACTTTTGGATCTCAGTGCTACTGTCTTGTATGGTTATGATGGCCATTGTAAATTCATTCAATTTGATTGACGGTATCAACGGATCAGCAGCAATGGTCGGAATTGTAATTTTTGCAAGTTTCGCATACATATTTTATTTATCAGGAAATCATTACTACTGTCTCCTGTCGGCTCTTTGTATAGGCTTTTTGTTAGCCTTTTTACGATATAACCTGTCGGAAAAGAAAAAAATATTTATGGGCGACACAGGTTCAATGATTGTCGGATTCATTATCGGATTTTTGGTGCTGAAATTTTTTTCCTTGTCACCGGAGGAGTTAGTAAATGCTCATATAAAACCAATCAATAAAATTTGGGTTGTGTTGGCTGTTATATTTATTCCTTTTTTTGATACTACACGTGTTTTTGTTACGCGTATTGTACGACATGGGAAACCTTTCTTAGCCGATAGAAGCCACATCCACCATGTACTGATTGACTACACAGGACTTACTCACGGAAAGGCAAGTTTGTTTTTGGCTTTCATTAACTTAGTTGTTCTTGTGGTAATTCTATATTTAAATACGATTTTTTCTTCCACCTACGTGTTTTTGTTTCTTTCAGCTATTTTCGTTGGGTTAGCATTACTTCTGTTTTATTTCAATAGAAGTTACAACACACGAAAAAGTAAACAAAAAATACGAAGAATACTAAATAAAACTGGATTAAGCAAACACAAAAAATAACCCCGTGTCAAAAAAAGCTACGAAAGAAACTCCTTTAATGAAGCAATACAATCAGATAAAGTCAAAATATCCTGATGCTCTATTGCTTTTTAGAGTGGGAGATTTTTACGAAACTTTTGGAGAAGATGCTGTCAAAACTGCTCAAGTGCTTGATATTGTGCTTACAAACAGAAATAACGGTAGCGAACGTACCGAATTAGCTGGTTTTCCGCATCATTCCATAAATACGTATTTACCCAAATTGGTCAAAGCAGGTTATCGAGTTGCTATTTGTGACCAATTGGAAGACCCAAAAACGGTCAAAGGAATTGTTAAACGAGGCGTTACCGAACTGGTTACTCCAGGAGTAGCGCTGAATGATGATATACTTCACTCTAAGTCCAATAATTTCTTAGCATCGCTCTGGTTTGGAAAAACAACCAATGGGGTCGCTTTTCTGGATATTTCCACAGGTGAATTTTTAGTAGCACAAGGTGATAGATTTTATATCGACAAACTATTACAAAATTTTAAACCTAGTGAAATTCTTATTGCTAAAAAACAAAAAAAAGATTTTATTGACAGCTTTGGAGAGGATTTCCACCTTTTCTTTTTGGAAGATTGGGTATATAAGCAAGATTATGCCAATCAGGTACTTACACAGCATTTTCAAACTAATTCTCTTAAAGGTTTTGGTGTAGACGAACTTTCTGAAGCAATTTTAGCAGCTGGATCAATTCTTTTTTATCTTTCTGAAACACAGCATAATAAATTACAGCACATCACTTCTATTCAGCGTATAGTTGAAGATGCCTATGTTTGGCTTGATAAATTCACTATCCGAAACTTGGAACTCTACACAGGGACTTCGAGCCAATCCGTAACACTGTTGGATATCATTGACAAAACCACGTCGGCAATGGGAAGCAGAACCCTCAAACGTTGGTTGGCGCTCCCACTGAAAAAAATCAATCAGATAGAGCAACGACATGAAGTAGTAGCACATTTCATGCAGCACATTGATACCCTACATAAAGTTAAAGAACAAGTTGCTAAAATTAGTGATATTGAGCGACTTATTTCAAAAGTAGCTACAGAAAAGATATCCCCTCGTGAGGTCGTACAACTACGTATGTCTTTGGAGGCGATACCTCCCATTAAACAACTTTGCGTACTTTCAGACAATGAACATCTGAAAGCATTGGGAGATAGAATGCACGCTTGCGAACAACTTTGTTTACGAATAAAAAATACGCTCTTTGATGATGCTCCTGTGAACATCCTTAAAGGAAATGTTGTTGCCAAAGGATTTTCTGCAGATTTGGATGAGCTAAGAAATCTCTCACAATCAGGGAAATCCTATTTAGACGACATGCTCAAACGTGAAACAGAACGTACAGGAATTCCTTCATTGAAAATTGATAGCAATAACGTTTTTGGGTATTATATTGAAGTTCGAAATACGCATAGAGACAAAGTTCCTGCTGAGTGGATTCGCAAACAAACCTTGGTCAATGCTGAGCGATATATCACAGATGAGCTAAAAGAATACGAAGCTAAAATATTAGGAGCTGAAGAAAAAATATCCCAATTGGAACAGCGTATTTTTTCGGAATTGGTATCTTTCACAAATGAATATATTGCTCAAATTCAAACAAATGCATCGCTTATAGGTCAGCTCGATTGCCTTTGTGGATTTGCTCAACTTGCTATTGAAAATAATTATAGTCGCCCTGAAATGGATGCATCGTTTGTTCTAAATATCAAGAATGGACGTCATCCTGTGATTGAAAAACAGTTGCCTGTGGGGGTTCCCTACATAGCTAATGACGTATACCTTGACCGTGATTCTCAGCAAATTATAATGATTACAGGGCCTAACATGTCAGGTAAATCTGCCATTTTGCGACAAAGTGCGTTAATTGTTCTGTTGGCTCAAATCGGAAGCTTTGTTCCTGCAGAATCGGCTCAAATCGGGATTGTTGATAAGATTTTCACACGTGTTGGTGCAAGTGATAATATTTCTATGGGCGAATCAACCTTTATGGTTGAAATGAATGAAGCCGCCCTCATTTTGAATAATATATCGGAACGAAGTTTGGTGCTTTTGGACGAAATCGGTCGTGGTACAAGTACGTACGACGGGATTTCTATCGCTTGGGCAATTGCTGAATACCTACATGAACATCCTTCCAAAGCTAAAACATTATTTGCAACGCATTACCACGAACTGAACGAAATGACCGAAAGTTTTGAACGTATTAAAAACTTTAATGTCTCGGTTAAAGAAACGAAAGATAGCGTTCTTTTTCTACGCAAATTGGTTTCGGGAGGTTCGGCACACAGTTTTGGAATTCACGTGGCTAAAATGGCGGGAATGCCTCAATTCGTTATCCAAAAAGCAAATAAAATACTTAAAAAGTTGGAAGAATCTCATTCTTCCTCCACAACTTCGGAAACTTTGAAATCAACTCAAAAAGAAATGCAACTGAGTTTTTTCAACATTGAAGATCCTCTGTTGGAAGAACTCAAAAACGAAATTACACAAATCGACATCAATACAATTACTCCTGTGGAAGCATTGATGAAACTCAATGAATTGAAAAGAATAATCGGAAATTAATCATTTGATTTAAAGTAAAATGTATAAAAACTTCGCTGAAGTTGTCTATTAAAAAAGATGACTTTCACGAAGTTTTTATGACATTATCCTGTTGCGATTTTGAATGACACCTCAATTCACACAAAAAACAGGTCGGAATTGTTTTGTTAAATGATAAATTCCTATCTTTACAACCTAAAATCCGTTTAAATGAAATCATATTCTAAACTTTATATAGTTATCCCTTTATTAGCACTGTCTTTTTTATGGATAACATCTTGTGAGTCAGATGATTTGTGTGATCAAAAGGTAAATACACCCCAATTAGTGATTCGCTTCCGAGATATGTCTACCCAAAAGGAAAAGAAAGTCTCAAATTTAATTGTCTATGGAGAAGGAAAGAACACCTTGTTAATCAACGCTTCAACCGATTCGATAGCTCTGCCATTGAAAGTTGCCGAGCCCAAAACTTCATATGTTATGGTAAGCAATGCAAACTATAATAACACAACGGGAGAAATTACTGGTGGAGATATGACGACCATCACGTTTACATATCAGGTACAGGAAGAGTTTGTTAGCCGAGCATGTGGTTTTAAAGCTACATACAATACTGTGAGTGCTACCATCGAAAATCCTGATGATACTTGGATACAATCAATTAACGTTACAAAAACGGAAGTAGAAAATGAAAAAAACGCTCACATACAGCTTTATCATTAGTTTTTTATTCTATCAAACTACTATAGCTCAAGAAGATACAAAAGAAACAACCTACAAACAACGCTATGGATTGCGCGTAGGAATGGACGTTAGCAAACCTATACGTTCCTTTTTACAAAAGGGGTACAGTGGATTGGAATTTGTGGGGGACTATCGGTGGAACTATAACTATTATTTGGCTGCCGAAGTAGGTTTTGAAAATAGATCCAAAAACGAAGATTTTTTTTCATACAAAACTACTGGACAATTTATCCGATTGGGAATAGATTATAATGCCTACAATAATTGGTATGGAATGGAAAATATGATTTATATGGGAGGAAGATATGCCTTTTCGCGATTTGCTCAGGAATTGACTTCCTACATGATTTATACCACCAATCCGTACTGGGAGGAAAATACAACAGGAAACAATCCGAATTGGTTACGAAACTATGAGGGTCGAACTGCTCATTGGCTGGAAGTAATCTTAGGGATGAAAGTAGAATTATTCACCAATTTATTTGCCGGAGCAAGTTTGCGATTAGGGGTTATGATAGCAAATCCTACGGATAGCTTTCCTAATTATTGGATTCCTGGATTCAACAGAGTCCGTGAAGGAAGCCGATTCGGAGCGAATTTCAATTATACTATCACCTACTTGATTCCTCTGTATAAAAAAGAAAAAGAAAAGAAAAAAACAGATAAATCAACCACTCAATAATGATTTTCAAAATATCGTCAGAAAGTTTTAGATAAAGCTTTTAGAAAAGTAAAAAGATTCATAATTTCATAATTATCCTAAAATCTTTAAGAAAATCAAATTGAGATAACAATAATTCATATGTTATATCGTTCAAAAATAAAAGGTTTAGGTTTCTATGTTCCTGCGAATGTAGTAACCAATGATGATCTGTCCAAACGGATGGATACTAATGACGCTTGGATTCGTGAACGCACTGGAATCGAAGAGCGTAGGCACGTAATAAAAGGCGAAGATACCACCACTTCAATGGGGGTTAAGGCAAGTTTAAAAGCCATTGAAAATGCAGGAATCGACAAAAACGATATTGATTTCATTATTTTCGCAACTCTAAGCCCTGATTACTATTTCCCTGGATCAGGTGTGTTAGTTCAAAAGGAATTAGGACTAAAAACCGTAGGAGCTTTGGACGTACGGAATCAATGTTCTGGTTTTATTTATGCACTTTCGGTTGCTGATCAGTACATAAAGACAGGTATGTACAAAAATATTTTGATTATTGGGGCTGAAACACAATCACCTGGATTAGATTTTACCACACGAGGACGCAACGTATCTGTTATTTTTGGCGATGGAGCGGGAGCGGCTATCATTTCAAGAGAAGAGAACCCACAAAAGGGTATATTGTCAACTCATCTGCATAGCGAGGGAATTCATGCCGAGGAGTTAGCTCTCATCGCACCTGGAATTGCAAATCGTTGGGTTACAGATATTATTGCTGAAAATGATTCAACGGACGTAAGTTATTTTCCATACATGAACGGACAACATGTTTTCAAAAATGCTGTAATCCGTTTTGCAGAAGTTATTCAGGAAGGTTTGCAACATAACGGACTGTCAAAGGAAGATATTAACATGCTGATTCCACATCAAGCCAATTTGCGTATTTCTCAGTTTATACAACAAAAATTTAAACTAAGTGATGATCAAGTATTTAATAACATCATGAAATACGGAAATACCACAGCGGCTTCCATACCAATTGCTCTAACGGAGGCTTTTGAGCAAGGAAGAATTAAAGATGGTGATTTGGTGGTTTTGGCTGCCTTTGGTAGTGGATTCACATGGGCAAGTGCAATTATTCGATGGTAAAGCAATGAGAAAAGTATATTATTTAAGTTCTTGTGACACCTGTAAACGCATTTTAAATGATTTGCAACTCCCAACAGATTTCGAGTTGCAAGACATCAAAAAAATACCGATTTCGGAAACTGATTTGGACTTTTTGAAAAGTAAGGTTGGGAATTACGAAGCTTTATGCAACAAACGTTCACAACTTTACAAAAGTCGCAACCTTAAAGCTGAAAATCTGACAGAAAATGAGTACAAACAACTTATTTTAGAACATTACACCTTTTTGGCTCGTCCCGTAATCGTGGTTGATGAACAAGTTTTTGTCGGAAATGCAACAAAAACGATTCAAGCAGTAAAGCAGTACTTAGGGAATGTATAATTCCTAGTGGTAAGACATTAAAAACTGTAAGACTTTCAAAATATTATTGATTATCTGTAATTACTAATTTAGCAACTAACAAAAAATCCTACGTAGATATATAGAAAACACTCGTTTTTTATATTTGGGTATTTGCCCGAAGTGTCAAACCGCTTGTTTTCTGCTTTCGCCTAATTAGTTGAAGCGTCAACCACTTGTTTTCTGCTTTCGCCTAATTAGTTGAAGTATCAACCACTTGTTTTCTACTTTCGCCTAATTAGTTGAAGTGTCAACCGCTTGTTTTCTGCTTTCGCCTAATTAGTTGAAGTGTCAAACCGCTCGTTTTCTGCTTTCGCCTAATTAGTTGAAGTGTCAACCGCTCGTTTTCTGCTTTCGCCTAATTAGTTGAAGTGTCAAACCGCTCGTTTTCTACTTTCGCCTAATTAGTTGAAGCGTTAATCGTTTGTTTTCAGTCTTCGCCTAAATACTCGAACTAATAAAACAAAAAAGGAGTGTTTTTTAAACACTCCCCGAAGCTAAAAGTAGAGATATTCTAAGGAATTATAAATCTCTAAAATATGTAGAAAATAATAAACGAATTGTATTAACTTCTATTACGTTCTTCTGCATTTCCTCCCTCTCTTTTTCGTACCGAAATTTTGCTATTTCCAAATTTATAGGTAAGAGAAAGACGTACGTAACGATTGTCATAATACTGACGATAGCTTTCCTTAATATCTTGTTTTTCAATATGAGAGGTAAAAGTCATTGCCTCAGTTTTGAAAATATCATTCACGTAAAGGGCAAGAGTCAATTTTTTGTCGAAAGCTAAATACTTAATACCTAAATCCAAACTTGAAGACTCCGAAACCCTTCTCGTGCCACTATCCCACGGAAATTGATAGAAATACGATACATTTGCTTGTAAAGTTTTGCTTTCATTGAGCATAAAAGTATTCTGCAAGTTTTGATAACCTCCTCGGCTTATCATTTTATCGGGGAATAAATCGACATAAGGTCTTGCATCTTCATAAGTTGCTCCCATATACGCAGAAATTTCCCACCACCAAAACAAACTTTTGTTGATATTCACCGAAGCACTCCATCGATTGGTATTGGCAAAATTCTCCCATCGGATTTGAGTTTCTTCCAAATCAGGATTGTGATATGTGATTTGAGTTCGGCTGTCTTCTATGTCAGTATATGATAATTGAAGTGTTAGCCAATGTTTATAGGAATAGTTGAGTGTAGCTCCTAATGAATAGGAAGGTTGCAAGAACGGATTTCCTACCACATATGATTTCGGATTCTGATAGTTTCTCCCTGGATTAAGTGAAAAGAATTGCGGACGAAAAATACGACGGTTTACATTTGCCGAAATGTTGTGATTCTCATTAATTTGATATTGAACATATAATGTCGGGAAAAGTTTAAAGAAATTTCGTTTGTGTGTTTCATTATTTGCTAAAACGGAAACTCCTTTGGTTTGTGTATTTTCGCCTCGAACGCCGGCTTTTACGCTCCATTTCTTTCCGAAAGATTTTGCCCAATCGGCGTACAAGGCTTGGGTATCTTCTGTATAAAGAAAGTGGTCTTTATGAGCAAGAGTTTCTATTTGATTTTCATCACGAAAGTCAGATTGAGCGATATTGTCGGTCTGTGTTCGGGCAATTTTCGCTCCGAAAGAAAGATTTCCCCACGAAACAGGTGTTTCCATATCTGCCTTAAAAGAATAATTATCTATCTGTTGCATTGAGAGAGAATTTCCAAATAATTTTGGTTGCGTATTTAGTTGATAATTATAGAAAATAGTGTTTAAATCATCGTTTCTATCTTTCTTATAATGGAAATAATCAGTGTCGATGGTAAGTTTAGCTCCTTTCTTTCCGATTTTCTGCAAGAAATTCACATTAACAGACAGATTTTGAGTATTTTCAGGTTTGTTTTGATACGTGATGTATTCTTTCATCAGTTTCGGGCTATTGTACAGATACGCACGATTTGCGGTAGAACCATTGATTTCCTTGTTAAAAAAGTTTCCCATAAATTGCACCCCAAGAGTACTTTTATCGGTTAGGTCGTAGTTTAAATTTAAAAGAGGCGACCAAATTTTCACCTTACTCTTAGACTCTAAACGATTCACCCAATATTCTTTTGGATACCAAAAATGAATATCATTTTCGTAGTGTCGCTTTCCGTTCGTATATCCCAAATCAGCCAAAGCGGAAAACTTATTTTTTCGGTAGGAAAAATTCGCACCATTGCGTAAATTCCCTTCAATTCCTTGTTGGTAGGAAGTTCGCAGAGTGGTACTCCAATGGTCTTCCTTGGCTTTTTTAAGTACGATGTTGATTAGCCCCGCATTGCCTTCGGCGTCGTATTTGGAAGGCGGTGTGGTGATAACTTCAATCTTTTGGATATTGTCGGACGCTATGGATTTCAAGTAGTTAGTGAGTTCTTCGCCCGAAAGTTGTATTATTTTATCGTTGACCATCACACGTAAACCATTTTTGCCAACAATGGAAATATCTTCGTTACGTACCTGAACTCCTGGCGTAGATTTTAGTGCATCGAGGGCATCTCCACCACTTGCTTGAACAGAATTTTCTACGTTGAAAACAATTCTGTCCACTTTTTGTTCTACAAGTTTTTTACGACC
>NZ_CDOI01000001.1 GCF_000827555.1 Capnocytophaga canis | reverse complement strand
CGAGCGGTGAGGAAAACTTGTTGTTTTTCAAAAAAGTTTAAAAACCATATAAAAGCCTTTGAAATTGTGTTTTTCTACATCAATTTCGGATGGGTTTGAGTATCATACTTTGGGAAACACTACCCAAAATTTCGCTTTTTTACAAAGGAATTTACAAATCAAACTTTTTAGCCTCTTGCCAAAATGCTTCCATTTCAGCTAAGGTCATGTTTTTTAGTGATTTGTGCTGTTCTTGAGCCTTGTTTTCTAAGTATTGAAATCGTTTGATAAATTTCTTATTCGTTTTTTCTAAGGCATCTTCGGGATTTACTTTTAAAAATCGACTGTAATTGATTAAACTGAAAAATACGTCGCCTAATTCTTTTTCGATATTTTCTTTATTTTTGTGAGTAACTTCATGGTGTAATTCATTGATTTCCTCCTTGATTTTATCAAAAACACCATCAATAGAATCCCAATCGAAGCCTACACCAGCGACTTTATCTTGTATGCGTGTGGCTTTAACCAAAGCAGGTAAACTTTTTGGTACGCCTTCCAATACGCTTTTTTTACCTTCTTTAAGTTTAATTTTTTCCCAGTTGCGTTTAACATCATCCTCATTTTCAACTTTCACATTTCCGTAGATATGTGGATGTCGCTCAATGAGTTTATCGCAAACCGTATTTGCCACATCGGCAATATCAAAATCGTTGGTTTCACTACCCATTTTTGCGTAGAACACAATGTGTAACAATAAATCACCTAATTCTTTTTTTATTTCGTTTAAATCATTATCCAAAATGGCATCTCCTAACTCATAGGTTTCTTCAATCGTTAGGTGTCGAAGTGATTGTAGTGTTTGTTTTTTGTCCCATGGACATTTTTCCCTGAGGTCGTCCATGATATCTAGTAGCCGTTCAAAGGCTTGTAGTTGTTGTAGGCGATTTTTTTTCATTTGTAATGGAAATTTTTTAGTTTAATTCAGTTAGATATACGAAAAAAATCATCATTTTACTTAGAAACTTTTGATGTTTTAGTAGGAAGATCATAACTGAAATATCTAAAAGAGATATAAGAATTATGCAAATAAGGTTAGCTATAAATTTTAATAAATTTTTATTTGTCAGATGTTTATGTTATGGATTATCTACAAAATCAAATCGAACCATTCCATCTGAGTCAATTTTAGTGAGTTTTACTCGACGCAATGTGTTGACTAACTCTGGATTCCAAGGCGTTTTCACTTTCACGTAGTTTTCGGTAAATCCATGGATGTAACCTTGTTTGTTTTCTCCTTCAAAAAGTACAGTTCTTTCTGTTCCTAACTGGTTTACATAGAAATTATTACGTTTTTTAGCGGACAAACCACGAAGCATTTTACTACGTTTAGCTCTCACTTCGTCGGGAACAACTCCATCCATTAGTACAGCCTCCGTATTGTCACGTTCTGAATATGTGAATACATGTAAGTACGAAATATCCAATTCACTCAAAAAGTGATATGTTTCTAAAAAAAGCTCGTCAGTTTCACCAGGAAATCCAACAATAACATCCACTCCAATACAAGCATGTGGCATCATTTCTTTGATTTTTGCTACTCGGCTGACGTATAATTCTCGTAAATACCTACGCTTCATTTTTTTCAAGATATGATTGCTTCCACTTTGGAGAGGTACGTGAAAATGAGGAACAAAAGCTTTGCTCCGTGCAACAAATTCAATAGTTTCATCTTTGAGTAAATTCGGCTCAATAGACGAAATTCGCAATCGTTCAATACCTTTGACCTTATCTAAGGCTTGTACCAAGTCCAGAAAGGTGTGTTCATGCTTTTTATTCCCGAACTCTCCTTTTCCGTAATCACCTATATTTACGCCTGTTAGTACAATTTCTTTAATTCCTTGCTCGGATATTTTTTGAGCATTTTTTAGAATGTTTTCAATCGTATCACTACGTGAAATTCCCCGTGCCATTGGGATTGTGCAATACGTACATTTGTAATCGCATCCGTCCTGTACTTTTAGAAAAGCACGAGTTCTATCGCCAATGGAATAGCTTCCCACGTAAAAATCTGTTTCCGAAATTTCACATGAATGTACTTGACCTTCATTATTTTTAGTCAAATCATCAATATACTGAGTGATGTCGAATTTTTCTTTTGCTCCCAGTACCAAGTCTACGCCATGAACTGCTGCTAATTCTGCAGGCTTCAGTTGAGCATAACATCCCACAGCTGCAACAAAAGCCTTGTCGTTTATTTTCAATGCTTTACGTACAATTTGTTTGAATTGCTTGTCAGCATTTTCTGTAACTGAGCAGGTGTTGATGATGTATATGTCTGCAAAGTCTTCAAAATCAACACGTTGATAACCTTCGTTTTCAAAACTACGTGCTATGGTGGAAGTTTCTGAAAAATTCAGTTTACAACCCAACGTGTAAAAAGCTACCTTTTTTTTATTTTCTAATGTAATCATTTTCTATATGAGCTATGCTATCTAATGATTTTGTATTCAGTTTGTTATGTATGAACTACGAACTACGTACGACAGAATGTTCGATCGATTTGTTTTTTTACATTGAAGCAATTGCTTCGTAAAAATCTGCCGCATCAATTCCCATATTCTGACAAATCCATTTGGCGGCTTCTACATAACGGACTTCCTCTTTTTGGGTAATGTTCAGAGGTAACTCTCCTTCATCCGTAATGAGGAAAAAAGATTCATTATTTTCTTCATAATCAGGAGTTTTATAAGCTATTTTTCGTATTGGATTCTCGGTATTTTGCACAACTTTCATTACATTCTCGCATTCTTCATTGTATACCAAAATCCCCCCTTTGGTAATGCTATCCACAAAAGTGGCGTAATTTTCTGTATCCACTGAGATGCTCTCTAATAGTGCCAAAGTAGGTTGATAGGTAAGATATTTTGGATGCTTGTCAACTATTGAATTTATTTCCTCACTTCCGTCGAAAAGTACAAATTCGGCACGGGTTGAAAGACGAAAAGACTTTCCTTTAATTGGGTTTTCGGTAAAAAAACTTAATGGAATATTGTGAAAATCAAATGTATGTACTACCGTTTTTAACACGTTTTCTTTTCCTTTACCTGCAATTACTACACGTGTTTTATCTTTAAAAAAAGTATACAAAAAATCGTTTTCCGTTCCTGTAGCTAAACCTAATAATTGGGCTTCTTTTTCGAGGTCACTATTTGCTTTACTACTTCTATTAATAACTACAAAATCAGCATTTTTATTTATTAATTCACCTTCTGAAATGGTGTGATTAGCTGCTAAAAGTTCAGAAACTAAATCCGCTTGAAAATCCTTATAGGATGTAAAATGAATATGCATTAGCTATATTTTTTTAATTAGTTCTCATTATTTCGGACTCAATACTTTGATTTTTTGCGTCCTAATCCTTTGAATGAGCCTCATCAATCTGGCAAAAGTAATGTTTTTTTTGGTATCTGCAAAAAAGAAGATTTTTCTCATATATGGTCAAAATACTAACTCTAAATGTATGTTATTTCTGCACAAATAAAATACAAAAGAAATATATTCTATTTTTGATTAAAAAAATCAATGAAACAAATAGTGATATAAAATTTTTGCGGATTTATTTTCTAAAATAATTTTGAAGTATAAAAAAATGTTCGTAGTTTTGCCCCGTGAATATAATTTTTTACTTAACACAAAAATGAAAGTAACCGAACATATTGCTCGTTCCAAAGGGAAGACACTTTTTTCTTTTGAGATAGTTCCTCCTAAAAAAGGGAATAGTATTGAAGAACTTTACCGAAATATTGAACCTTTGATAGAGTTTAAGCCTCCTTTTATTGATGTAACCACTTCGCGGGAGGAATTTTTTTACAAACAGCATCCTAATGGTCTGTTAGAAAAGAAAATTACTCGAATGCGTCCTGGAACGGTAGGGATTTGTTCTGCGATTCAATATAAATATGGTGTAGATACCGTACCACATGTTCTTTGTGGAGGATTCACAAAAGAAGAAACGGAATATTTGTTGGTAGATTGCTTCTATTTGGGAATCGACAACGTTATGGCACTTCGCGGCGATGCTCGGAAAGAGGAACGTTATTTTGAGCCGACCAAAGATGGTCATACCTATGCTGTAGATTTGGTCAGGCAAATCAAAGATTTAGGACGTGGAAAGTTTTTGCATGATGTAATAGAGACTGACTATGGAACTGATTTTTGTGTGGGAGTTGCTGGTTACCCTGAAAAACATATAGAGTCTCCTTCAATGACGTTTGATTTGGCTCGGTTGAAGGAAAAAGTAGATGCCGGAGCGGATTATATTGTTACCCAGATGTTTTTCGATAATCAAAAGTATTTCGAATTTGTAGAAAAAGTGCGGCTCATGGGAATTGATATTCCTATCATTCCTGGAATTAAGCCTATAACTACAAAGAAACATTTGAATTTGTTGCCACAAGTGTTCAAACTCGACTTACCGGAAATTTTAGTATCCGAATTGGAAAAATGTAAAACCAACGAAGATGTAAAACAAGTTGGAATAGAATGGGCTATCGAACAGAGTAAAGAATTGAAACTGTGGGGAGTGCCTACTTTGCATTACTATTCAATGGGCAAATCAGACAATATTGTAGACATTGTTTCCAAAGTTTTTTAATTGAATAGTACTGAAGCATAGTTTTTTAGAACAATAAACAAAAAAATACATACGAATTATATGAAAACCAATTTATTAGGCTATCCTCGTATAGGGGAAAAACGTGAACTTAAAAAAGCAAACGAAGCTTTTTGGGCAGGAAAAATATCAGAAGATGAGTTGTTTGATGTGGCAAATACCATCAGAATTCACAATTGGAAATTACAGAAAGAAGCAAATATAGATTTGTTGCCTTCCAATGATTTTTCCTTTTATGACCAAGTATTAGATTTTTCATTCTCGGTAAATGCAATCCCAAGTAGATTTGCTCCTATTGACAATTTGTCGGACATGGAGCTTTATTTTGCATTGGCACGAGGCTACCAAAAGAATGGCATTGATATCACGGCTGTGGAAATGACCAAATGGTTTGATACGAATTATCACTATTTAGTTCCAGAGTTTACTAAAAATCAATCGTTTAAATTGCGATATAACAAAGCTCTTGCAGAATATCAATTCGCAAAAAACAATGGATTTGAAACGAAGCCTGTGCTTTTAGGTCTTATAACATATTTGCTTTTAGGGAAAGAAAAAGAGGATGGTTTCCATAGAATTGAACTGGTTGAAAATTTGTTACCTGTGTACAAACAAATCGTACAGAGTTTGGTAGATGCTGGAGCAAAAACTATTCAAATTGACGAGCCTTGTTTAGTACTTGACCTTACAAAAACTGAAAAAGAGGCTTATAAACAGGTGTATACTATTCTGAAAGAAGCGTTCCCTACTACAGAATTTATTTTAACAACCTATTTTGGAGCTTTGGAAGATAACACTGATTTAGCGTTAAGTCTTCCGTTGGATGTATTGCATATTGATTTAGTTCGCGCTGAAAATCAATTAGATGAAATATTATCTAAATTACCAAAAGATAAAAAATTATCTCTTGGAGTTGTAGACGGGCGTAATGTTTGGATCAACGATTTCCAAAAATCAGTAACTTTGATTGAAAAAGCTCAAAAAGCTTTGGGTATTGACCACGTGTTGGTAGCATCTTCTTGTTCTTTGTTACACTCGCCTTGTAATTTGGAACATGAGAATAACGAAAAGATACTTACTCCTGAAATCAAACAATGGTTAGCTTTTGCAAAACAAAAATTAGTTGAAATATCAACAATTAAATCTTTAGTAACTAATGATTTAACTGAAGTTCAACGAGAAACAGTGACTCAAAATAAAAAAGCGAATGATAATCGTAAGACATCGAAGTTGATTCATGATGAGGATGTTAAATCACGCGTAGGAGCAATCACTGAAAAAGATGCACATCGTAAGAGTGGATTTGCTCAACGCCAAGTTATTCAGGAAGGAGCGTTAAAATTACCACTGTTTCCTACAACAACAATAGGATCTTTCCCTCAAACACAGGAGGTTAGAAGTTGGAGAGCTAATTTTAATAAAGGTGTGCTTCCATTAGAAGAATATGAAACATTACTCAAAAAAGAAATCGAAGAGTCAATTCGTTTCCAAGAGGATGCAGGAATTGATGTGTTGGTTCACGGAGAATTCGAACGCAATGACATGGTGGAATATTTTGGAGAGCAACTCAAAGGATATACATTTACTAAGTTTGGCTGGGTACAAAGTTACGGTTCTCGCTGTGTGAAGCCACCAATTATTTATGGGGATGTCTCTCGTCCAACTCCAATGACGGTTCGTTGGTCACAGTTTGCTCAATCGTTAACTTCACTGCCTGTAAAAGGAATGCTAACGGGACCTGTAACAATTTTACAATGGTCATTCGTTCGTGATGATCAACCTCGTTCGGTAACATGTACCCAAATAGCGTTGGCAATTCGTGATGAAGTGGTTGATTTAGAAAAAGCAGGTATCAAGGTAATTCAAATTGATGAACCAGCGGTTCGAGAAGGTCTACCTTTACGCCGTAAGGATTGGGAAGCATATTACAATTGGGCAATTCGTGCGTTTCGTATTTCGGCGTCAGGTGTGGAAGATAGCACACAGATTCACACACATATGTGCTATTCTGAATTTAATGATATGATAGAGGCAATTGCGGATATGGATGCTGACGTAATTACGATTGAATGTTCTCGCTCTCAAATGGATTTATTAGATGTATTTGCGGAGTTTAAATACCCAAATGAAATTGGACCAGGAGTTTATGACATTCACTCACCACGAGTTCCATCGGTGGAGGAGATGACTTTCTTGATGGAAAAAGCCATTGGTGTGATACCAAAACGTAACTTGTGGATTAACCCTGACTGTGGACTTAAAACCCGCCATTGGGAAGAGACTAAAAAAGCTCTTGTAGCAATGGTTGATACAGCAAAAGAATTACGGGCTAAATACAATGCATAGAAATAATAAAAACTGTTCGGAATTTTCCTAACAGTTTTTTTATGCATAAATTAATTGAGCCTGTTTAGAGTTTTTCTAACAGGCTCAATTGTATAGTTTTAAAATCACAACAAAAATTAGATGCTGAAATTTTATACTTTATCGGAATGTTCTCGGCCCCAAGAAAATGGTTTTTGTTGAGCCGATTTTATTGCTGTTGCTATATACATCCAAAAGAATTTTCGATTTTTCTTCTTCCAAAGAAGATTCTTTTATCTTTAAGAATAATGTACCTTCAGCCAGGCCTTGTTTTGGAACGAAAATAGAATTTTTACCGACAATAACTACTTCAGCATCCAAAGAACCCACCACTTTAACCGTTACATTTTCAAAATCACGAGTAGTTTTATTGATAATTTTATAAGTGTAGACGTTGCTAATCACTCCATTTTCCTCATGTTGATATAGTTGTCCAGGCAAACGTAAAATATCAGCCTGAACATCTGTTCTGATGAACAGCATTCCTATAAGTATTCCAATCAGAATTGTAAGTACAGCTGTGTAGCCTTTCATGCGTAAATCAAATTTGAAAGGAGCTTTTTTAGCTATGTTTTCCTCACTTGCAAAACGAATCAACCCTCTCTTGAAACCAACTTTGTCCATTACCTCATCACAAGCATCGATACAAGCCGTACAGTTCACACACTCCAATTGAGTTCCATTTCTAATGTCAATTCCTGTTGGACATACATGTACACACTGCATACAATCAATACAGTCACCATGTCCCAAGGCTTGACGATCTTCATTCTTTCGGAATTTTTTACGTCCATTATCCGATTCTCCTCGAACATAGTCATAGGCTACGATGATAGAACGATTGTCCAACAAAACCCCTTGTAAGCGTCCATAAGGACAAGCTATTATACATACTTGTTCTCTAAACCATGTAAAAATGAAGTAAAAAATACACGTAAATATAAACAATGCTATGAACGTTCCCCAATGGTTTATTGGGCCTTCTTTGATGTAGGTTAACAAAACATCAGAACCTATTAAATATGCTAAAAAAGTGTTTGCTACCGAGAAAGAAATCAAAAAGAATAGACTCCATTTGAGTGTTTTTTTTCTGATTTTTTCCTTGTCCCATGCCTGTTTATCAAGTCGCATTTGTGAACCTCGATCTCCTTCAATCCAATATTCAATACGACGGAAAACCATCTCCATAAATATGGTTTGTGGGCAAATCCATCCACAAAAAATACGTCCGAAAACAACCGTAAAAAGTGCAAGAAATACAACTCCGATAATCATCGAAATCACAAATAGATAGAAATCTTGTGGCCAAAAAGGCAATCCGAAGATATTGAATTTACGATCGAGAATATTAAACAACAAAAATTGGTTACCGTTTATTTTCACCCACGGGCTGACCAATAAAAAAATCAAAAGTACATAGCTGACGTATTTTCTATATCTATAGAAACGTCCAGATGGTTTTTTAGGGAATACCCACGCCCTTTTTCCTTCCTTGTCAATGGTTCCGATGGAATCTCGGAATATTTCTTTATCTTGTTCTTCCATGTGTAGTGTTTTTTATAGAGAATCTTGCTTCTTTTGGGAAGAAATATAATATCTATTTTTGATAAAAGGATTTTAAATGCGATGGTGGAGCATCCGTCGTTTGTAAGATTACTATGAAACAAAAACTCCACTCGAGTTCTTTTTTAATAAAAAATATAGGCAATAGGCAATAGCTTTTATCCGATTGCGAATATGGTCTATTTCCCTATTGCCAATATTAAGTTTTGAAAACACTTTTACTCGGTGTACAGATCACCTTCAGGTCCTTTTGGATTTGCAGGTTTGGTTCCTTTCAGTGTTTTAATATAGTTTGCTACTTGCTCAATTTCAGTAGGCTTCAATAGTGATTTCCAAGCAACCATTCCTTTTCCATCACGTCCACCTTCTGATATAGTATTGTAGATATCTTTGATATTTCCTCCTAAAATCCAATGGTCGTCCGTTAAATTAGGTCCGATACCACCTCCACCATCCATTGCGTGACATGCAACACAATTGGTTTGGAATACTTTTTTTCCTGCTTCAACAACTGAAGCATCATCTACCAACAAGCGTACTTCGAAAGGATTATTTTTCTTATACTCTGCAACTTCAATTTTTGAACGAGCTACATCTTTGTTATACTCGTCAATTTGATTATCATCTTTTAGAACCTCGAATCGTACCAAGTAAATAACCATGAACACAATAGTAGCATAGAAAAGGTACACCCACCAAGGTGGTAAAGTATTATCTAATTCACGAATGCCATCGTGTTCATGCTCCAAAAGGATATCTCCCTCTTTTTCAAGAGGCACTTGTTCCACCATTCCTGCATAAAAACGCTGCCAAAGCGTTCCTTCTTCTGCACCTGACCTAGATTTGATACCCGAAATCAGGTTCTGAACTGCTTTCAAGACTACTTCTGTAAAAACAAGTAAGAAGAACAAGAAAGTCAAAAACAACGGAACTTGATAGTATTTAGCAAATGCTGTACTTTCTTTAGTTCCATAGAGCAACTCTATGAAAAGAGCCACAACACCAACGATGGTTACTACTCGTAAAAATGGTATTAAATTCTTTTTCATTGTAAGGTATTGTTATTTTCGTCCTCATCATTATCAAAAGGAATATTATTCATCGTATCGATAGTTTCTTTCTTATATCCGAACACCCACCAGAAGAGTGCTAAGAAAAAGATAAAAAATATCAGGAAAGATATGATGGGAAAAATCTCAATCCCATCAATCGTCGCCATATGTTCCTTAATAAATTTGAGCATTATTTGTTACTTTTTTTCCAACTTAATATCTGTTCCCAATCGCTGTAAGTACGCGATTAAAGCAACGATTTCTCGGTCTTTCATCGGAACAAATTCTTTTCCTGCTTGTTGAGCACTTGCTTTAGCCCCTTCGTATTGTTTCACGAAATCAGGATCATTATGCAGATTTTGCTCAATTTTAGCAGCTTGAGCCTCCATAGAAGCGTGAGCATTGGCAATATCTTCCTCGGTGTAAGGAACTCCTAACTTAACTAAAGCACGCATCTTAGCTTCGATATCGCTTCGGTCGTGTTTATTTCTTGTCAACCAAGGATAAGCAGGCATTATACTGTTTGGTGATGTACTTGTTGGATCATACATATGGTTGAAATGCCAGTTATCAGAGTATTTTCCTCCCAAACGTAACAAATCTGGACCTGTACGTTTACTTCCCCACAAGAATGGACGATCATAAATAAATTCACCCGCCTTTGCATATTCACCGTAACGTTCAACTTCACTGCGGAACGGACGTACCATTTGGCTATGACAACTCACACACCCCTCACGAATATAAAGATCGCGACCTTCTAACTCTAATGGAGTATACGGTTTCACACTTGAAATAGTTGGAATATTAGATTTTACAAAAATAGTAGGAACAATTTGAACGATACCACCTATTAAGATCGCAACCGTAGCCCAAATAGTCATTTGGATAGGTTTTCTTTCTAACCAAGTGTGGAAAGTTTCTCCTTGCAATCTACCATTGCTTATTTTGGTCAATGCAGGAGCCTCTGCCAATTCATCTTGTAATTTCGGAGCTGTTTGCAAGGTTTTGATAACGTTATAAGCTCCTACTATTACCCCTGTAACATAGAATGTACCTCCAATAGCACGCATCCAGTACATTGGTATGATTTGCGTTACGGTTTCCAAAAAGTTTCCATAAACCAATGTTCCATCTGGATTAAACTCTTTCCACATAGATGCTTGAACGAATCCAGCCACGTATAACGGAAGACAATAGAAAACAATTCCCAGTGTACCTATCCAAAAATGGAAGTTAGCCAATTTCATCGAGTAAAGGTTTGTTTTCCACATTTTAGGAACGATATAGTAAATCATACCGAATGCCAAGAATCCGTTCCAAGCCAAAGCTCCTATATGAACGTGAGCAATAATCCAATCGGTAAAGTGTGCAATAGCATTCACGTTTTTCAATGAAAGCATAGGCCCTTCAAAAGTTGCCATACCATAACCTGTGATAGCAACAACCATGAACTTTAAAGTTGGATTTTCACGAACTCTGTCCCAAGCTCCACGAAGAGTTAGCAATCCGTTGATCATACCTCCCCAAGACGGAGCAATCAACATCACAGAGAATACAACACCTAAGTTCTGAGCCCATTCTGGTAGAGCCGTATACAATAAGTGGTGAGGTCCTGCCCAAATGTAAATAAAAATCAAACTCCAAAAGTGGATAATTGATAGACGGTAAGAATAAACAGGTCTGTTTGCTGCTTTCGGAACGAAATAGTACATTAGTCCCAAGAAAGGTGTTGTCAAGAAGAACGCAACCGCATTGTGTCCATACCACCACTGTACCAAAGCATCTTGTACTCCTGCATACACAGAGTAGGATTTCCACATGGTCACTGGAAGCTCTAAGTTATTGAATATGTGTAACACAGCAACGGTTACAAATGTTGCCAAGTAGAACCAAATAGCAACATAGATGTGGCGTTGTCTTCTTTTGAGAAGCGTTCCAATCATATTCACTCCAAAAGCCACCCAAACCACAGCAATAGCAATGTCAATAGGCCATTCCAATTCGGCGTACTCTTTGGAAGAAGTGTAACCCAACGGAAGAGTAATAGCAGCTGCCACGATGATGAGTTGCCACCCCCAGAAGTTAAGGTTACTTAGAAAGTCGCTGTACATACGAGCTTTCAAAAGGCGTTGCATAGAGTAGTAAACCCCTGCAAAAATCGCATTACCCACGAACGCAAAAATCACCGCGTTGGTGTGCAATGGACGCAGTCGTCCGAAACTCAACCATGGAATTTCATTCGACATACTCGGAAATAAAAATAGGTAGGCTAACCAAAGCCCAACTAATGTTCCCACTACTCCCCAAGCAAGGGTAGCGAAAAGAAACTTCCTTACAATTTTGTTGTCATAGTAAAATTGTTGCTTCTCCATTATTTATTGAAATTAATTATCTGTTAGTTTCTCTGTTTTAGATTGTTTACTTTCTGTATCTTCCGAACCAACAAGCTCATCCTCAAATAACATACGCACAGCTGGGGTATGACTATCATCAAACTGACCACGACGAACTGCCGTTATGAACAGAAAGAAAAATAGTAACGCTACAGCAATACTTATAGTTATTAACATATAAATAACACTCATTGTTAAATCAAATTCAGAATAATAGATGTGGCAAAAGTACACAATCTTAATCAGTAAAAAAAATGATTTTAATCACTTTTTTGCTATTTTGAATAAATCTAAAAAAGAAGCGGCTCTACATATGCTCTTTATACCTTATCCGTATAGCATAAGCAGTTCAAAGGTATATTTTGTTTATATCCTTTTTAACTGATTAAATTATTGTTATTGTGTGTTTTATAAATAAAAAAAGTTTTTATTGTTCTTATCTATTAGTTTCTATAGATAACAGTGAGGAGTACCAAAAAAAAACGGAACCAAAAAACTACAACAATCATGAATAATGATGTTTTTATTTTTTAATTCCGTTTAGGTATGTTGATTTAAGAATTTATTCAAGTTTTTTTTGATAAATTACATTTAATTTATGAATTACCAAAGTGTTAAAACTTATTAAATACATGCAATTTATTTGCTTGCTTCAGTATTCCAAGATTTTTGAATATTTTTTTTAAATTCTTTTTTTAGAACCTATACTTTGTAGAACGGTAATTTGACTACTGTGGCAGGTACTCTGTTTTTACGAATTTGGATAAAAATTTGACTTCCAGGTTTGGAAAATTCAGTAGGTACATAGCCTAAACCAATACCTTTGCCCAGTGATGGCGCCATGGTTCCACTGGTAACTTTTCCTATGATATTGCCATCTGCATCAACAATTTCGTAGTCATGCCGAGGAATTGCTTTCTCTTGCATTTCAAAACCTACCAATTTTCTGCTTACACCGTTTTCTTTGTGTGCTTTGATGGTTTCACAGTTTACAAACTCTTTGTTGAATTTGGTAATCCAACCAAGTCCTGCTTCAATTGGAGAGGTGGTATCGTCAATATCATTTCCGTACAAACAGAAGCCCATTTCCAGACGTAAGGTGTCCCGTGCTGCTAGTCCAATTGGTTTGATACCAAATGAAGCTCCTGCCTCAAAAACTTTATCCCAAACATGTTTAATATGCTCATTTTTAACATATATTTCAATTCCTCCACTTCCTGTGTAGCCAGTTGCGGAGATAATTACGTCTTGAACTCCTGCAAATTCTCCAATAACGAAGTGATAATATTTAATGTCCCCAAGATTCACAGGTGTAAGTTTTTGCATTGCTTCTATGGCTTTTGGCCCTTGAATTGCTAATAAAGAATACTGGTCAGAAGCATTTTCCATATCCACACCCCAAGTATTGTGTTTACTAATCCAGTCCCAATCTTTTTCGATATTTGAAGCATTAACGACCAGTAAATAATGTTCGTCAGCTATTTTGTAAACAATTAAATCATCTACAATTCCGCCTTCGTTGTTTGGTAAGCAACTGTACTGAGCACGTCCGTCAAATAACGTTGAAGCATCGTTTGAGGTTACTTTTTGAATTAAATCTAAAGCGTGTTTTCCTTTTAGGAAAAATTCTCCCATGTGGCTTACATCAAACACTCCAACACCATTACGAACGGTTTCGTGTTCGATATTTACCCCCTCATACTGAACAGGCATGTTATACCCAGCAAAGGGAACCATCTTAGCTCCTAAAGCAATGTGTACATCGGTTAAAGTTGTACTTTTCATTTTATATTTTTATTAAATTATCGAATAGAATATTTCTTTTCACTCGTTTCATAGCGTTTTCTACACTCGTGGTAAATCTCGATTGCTTCATCTAAATTTCCCCAACCATTGACAGCTACTTTCTTTTTTTCTAAATCTTTGTACACTTGAAAGAAATGTTCAATTTCCATTATCAAGTGTGGATTAACATCTTCTAAGGTGTTTAATTTACTCCAAACTGGATCAGAAACTGGTACACAAATCATTTTTTCATCAGGCCCTTTTTCATCTGCCATATGGAAGACTCCCAATGGTTTAACTTCCATAACACAACCAGGGAAAGTTGGTTCAGAAACCAAAACCAACACATCCAAAGGGTCAGAGTCTAATGCTAAGGTTTCAGGTACAAAACCGTAGTCGGCTGGATACATCATGGAAGAGAAAATCATACGATCATAACGTATTTTTTTCAAATCAAAATCATATTCATATTTGTTTCTACTTCCTTTTGGAATTTCGATTAACACATCGAATGATAGTTTTTCTTGTTTAGACATTTTTTTATTTTATATGTTAATAATTGTTTTCGTTTACTCGGGCGAATTGCAGTTGCATCTCCCCCACCCCAACACCAAGGAGAGGAAATAATTCCAATTACAACTAAAATTGATGTTAATTGAGATTATGCCCTCTCCTCAGAAAGGTTATTCAGAACTTTTTACCCGCAAAAATATATATTTTTTTTAGATTATTTTAAGAATTTACCCTTAAATATTATTTTCTTATTACTTCTACCCATTTGCCTTCAGTTCGAGTATTGTAACGATTGTCGTACATTCCTTCCGCATAGGTTCCAGGTAAATAGTATTTTCCTGCGTAAGAAGCGTTTAACTTCAATTGAATTACTTTTACTTCCTGACCTCGCAATGCAAAATAGAAATTAGCTCTGTCGTCTCTAAAATCAACATAATCAAGATTATTTTGTTCAGTTCCTCCATAGTCCGTAAATCGAGTATTGACAATTTCCCATCCGGATGGAATTAATTGTGTTAAGGCTATATTATTTACATAATCTTGCGTCAAATTTCTAACTTCAATAATTGCTGTAAATTCGGTACTTTGTTGCAATTGGCTAATATCGGTGTTTTGACCTTTAGTTCGGAATGTAGTTGAAATTGCTAATCCGTTTTGCATAGCTAATTCCTCCCCAACAGGGAGTACACCACTGGTAATCAATTTAGCATACAAAGTTTGTTTTGAATTATTTTTTACCTGAACGGTTTGTTTTTCACCTTTGACTGGTAAAGTGATTGATGCCATAGGTTCGTCAGATTTTATATTTTCGGTTTTCCCGTTAAGCACATATGCTGCTGAAAAATCAGAACCACTTTTGTTCACAGCCACGTATTTTGCCATTGCATACAACGAATAGGCGGTGGTTTGCGTACTCAACCAATCTGTCGAAGACAATTTTTCTGCGATTTGGAAAGCCCATTCTGCAGCCTCCTGTTTTTTACCGATAAGTAAGGCTGTTTCTAATGCCATCGCTTTATTGCGAAGTTCCGAACCATAGTAGTAATAGTCTCCATCATTGTCTGTACTCATCGTTTGGAACAGATTTTCAGCCGTTTTCTTCTGTCCCGCTACAGCGTACGCAGAAGCTAACATACGTTTAGTTTTGACTGAAATTTCTTTCATTTCACGTAAACGATTCATTGCACCTATATTTGGATTTCCCGCCAAAGCCAACGTATATAAGCGATATGCTTGGGCAAAATCATTACTATAACGTGGTTCGTGTTTCCATTGACGTACTGCATTGTTTTGGTAAGTCAACCATTTATTTTTACTTCCTGAAGGAAGCACGTATCCTCGTTTTTCAGCCTCAATAAAAAATTGCCCAATATAGGATGTTGCCCAATCATCGGCGTAGTTGCTACCTTTCCAGTACGAAAATCCTCCGTTAGTAAGTTGGTTTTCGTGTAGTTTACTAATTGCAGCAGTTACATTTCGCTTAGTTTCTTCGATTTTTTCAGATGTAAGATTCATAAAATCAGTTAAGAATAACTGAGGAAATGCTCCTGAAGTAATCTGTTCGGCACATCCGTGTGGATAGGAAATCAAATAGTTCAATCGCTGGTGCAAATTAATTCCAGGGAAACTCGAAATTTCCAATACAGCATTGGCTTTATCACCAAACGCCTTCATTGAGAAATTAGCTGTTTTTCCTTCGCTAATCACTTCCTTACTGATGTGATATGTCATTGGATTTGGATTATAAACATCCATTTCCACTTCATAAACTGCTTTTTCGTTACCAGATGAAGCTGTAATCTTAACCCTTCCTATGCCCATAGCTGCTGTGGTTTCTAATTCGAAATAAGCCATTTTTTCAGCTGGTTTTTCAAAGTATAAGGATTGTGAACGATCACTAACCACTTTGAACTGTTCATTAGTTTCAACGGATATAGACACATTTTTGATGTTATTTTCCATTGTAAATACAGTTACAGGTAAGGTAATACGCTCTCCTGGAACGGCTTTGCGAGGCAGTGAACCTAATAACATTAGTGGACTGCGAACTGGTACTTCTTTTTTCTCAGCAAAACCATACGCATTTTTCTCCACATTCGATGCTACAATCATCACACGTGCTGATCCTATGTAATTAGGAATTTGAATATCGTGTGTATTTGTTCCTCCTTTTTTGAGTTTAAAAGGTCCTTTTACGATTACAAAAGGCTTGAATCGGTTAGCTTTCTGAGCTTCAGCTCCTCCTAAATCTTCGTCTCCACCAATACTAAACGCTTGATTAATAGTGCCTCCATAAGCACCAATCACATCGTTATAAACATCCCAAGTTTTCACTCCTAAAGCGGTTTTTGAAAAGAAAGTTTTCCACGGATTTGGGGTTGAGAACCTTGTTAAATTTAATAAACCATCTTCTACAATCATCAAAGAATAAGTCATTGGTTTTCCTGATTTTTCACTTACTTTGATAATCGTTTTTTGTTCTGGACGCAATACTTCAGGCATTTTTATCTCAGGTGTAAGTTGTGTCTCTTTATCAATCACTGAGATTGGTAAAATTCCGTACAGGCGTATAGGCGAATCATTTACAGTGTTAGCATGAGGTTGGAGCAAAGTTACGTAAACATAGACATTTGGCCCCATTTTATCAGTAATAGAAATATCATAGGTTGTTTCGTTTTTGTCCGTTTCTACCCAATATGTTTCCAAAACGTTGCTTCCGTTTTCAACAGAAATCAAGGCTCTTCCTCCCTCATCTGAAGGGAACGAAATAGTAGCTTTTTCGCCAACATTATATTCTTTTTTATTACTTCCTAATGTAAGCATTACAGCCTCATCGCCACTTACATTACGTGATTTTCCACTCCATGAATCCCAATCAAAATAAACAGAAGTTCCAGACTTATGTCCACTGTCTTCATTAGAAAGTAAGACGAAATATCTGCCCCAATCCGAGTCAGGAATTTCTATGTCAAAAGAAGCTTTTCCACTGGCATCAGTCGTTAGTCTAGTAGTTGCATACAGTGAATTACTGCTTGAACTGTTGTAAGTTGAAATATTTTGATTAGAAGCATCCCACCACCAATTCCAACCTACTTTGTAAATAGCAACCGATACGTGTTTGTTACGTAATGGCTGACCTTGTTCAGAGACTACAATTGTTTCGAATGTATGTTTTTTTTCGGTACCATAATATCCGTATTTGTTCACCTCTGGTAAGCCCAATCCAACATAATTGTTGTATGGCGAAAAAGACGCTGTACTAACATCTGTACTGAAATCACCACCACTTTCACTAGCTTGTGTCAATAGATTGACACGCAACATTCCAGGAGCTTCCAAATTCTCCGTTTTAAAGAAGAAACTAGTATTCCCTGTTTCATCAGTTTTTCCTTCGTACACATCAATTTCTTGATTTTCAAACTGGTATGCTTCGTTGTTAAATATATATTCTTCATATCCTTTGAAAAGAGTTTCCATCGGATAGAATTTTGCTTTCATACTCACTTGGGTATTTCCTGCAGGTGTTCCATGTAACCATGATACACGTAAATGAGCGTTGGAACCTCGTGCTGAAATTTGTTGTCCATGCAAACTGTTTTCTATTTTTAATCGGTTAGGTTTAATTGTCTCAATCTTAATTTGTTTGGTATAGCGAGAAGCTCCTGCTGCAATATTTACGCTCCAATTCCCAGTTGGAGCATCTTGTGAGGTGCTTAAACCAAACATGTAGTGATTCGATTCATTGCTATTTTGCATACGTTCAGCAACTACTTTTCCATAAGGGTCTGTAAATGTTAATTTTACAGGTAATTTCTCAGGGTTTTTCTGAGCAAAATCGTTAAGTACAAATCCAACGTAAATACTATCTCCCGGACGCCAAACACCACGCTCTGTATAAACAAATCCATTCAATCCCTTTTGCAAACGCATTCCATCTACATCGTATTTACTAACTGACTGAGGAATAGCATCATCCATTTTAATGTAGGTTGTGCTATTGTCCTTCTTAATAGCTGCAAAGAACGCTCGTGATGACAAATCAAAGTTGGCAATTCCCTTTTTATCGGTTTTCGCTTCATTGATCTTTTGCTGTTGATAATCAAATACTTCTACCAAAGCTCCAGCTACAGGTTCAGTAGTCAAAATGTTATTAACTACGATGGTGTAATTATTATTTTGTCCTTTTTTAGCGATTACTCCCAGATCGGAAGCTAAGATGTTGGTTGTTTTACTTCTATATGTGTAATATGATTCTTCACAAGGATCGTCACTACCTTCCCAATAGTAATAGTCATCATCATAGAAATTATCTTTTTCAAGAGGTTCATCTTCAAAAGAATAATCCAAAGGTTCATCATCTTTGCCACAGCCATAAAGAGCGTAATTCTTTTTCATTCCCAATTCAACACGATAGATGGCTCCTGGTTCAGGCATGATGATTGATGACAAGTCTACAGCATAGGTGTTCCACTCCTTCAGTGGATATAATGCACTTTCAGTCAATTCAATAACTTTTCGAGCTACAGGTTTTCCTACTCTGTAAATGGAATTGCTTGACTGTAAAGAGTTTTCTTGTAGAAATTGAAGTACATTATTTTCGTAGATACGATAGACTGTTACGTGAACTGCTCGTAGATTGATTGCTTGAAAGTTAACTTTCAAATTTTCAGAACTTGGTAAAATTGTACCATTTTTAATAAAACGCAAATCAGGTTTCTGTTGTAAAAAAGAAATATTAGTGGTGTAGTCTGTTCGTAAACGTTTATTATAAACACTTTTAATACCTTGAAAAACAGATAACTTGTAATCGCCTTCAGCAGGAGCGTCTAAAAATACTTTCAGTACATTCCCATTGGTGCTGTATTTTTGTTCCGTTCCTAAAACACTTGAAACCAATCCATTAAAATTTTGGTTTCTTTCCAAAGGTTCTGAAAAATTCACCGAAAACGATTTGTTGGTTTTATCGTCAACAACTATTGATAGTACTTTAAAATTTCCCTTTTCAGGAATCAAATAATCAAAAGGTTCTTTGTTTTCTTCGGCTACTTGGTCGTTACGCCACGACACTACCAAGCGTTGTTCTTTATCCGTACGTGGGATACTGTCAAAAATAATTGGATAACGATTTTCACTCGTCTGTGGTGATACTTTAACTGAAATGCTTTTGTCTCCTACTTTTGCAGTTACTAATTTCTGCACCTCTTCATATGCAAGTGCATCATTGGTAAGCAATTCGGCATTTAAGAAACATAAGTTTTCGTTGTAAGACTGCAAATCTCCTTGTTTAATTTTATATGCCTGTTGAAAAGTTTTAACAGTAAAGTTAAATACTTCTAAATCAGATGATACGTCAAATAATTTTTTCAACTGAAACGAAATTTTGTATTCAGTGTCCTGACTCAGACGTTCTTCTGGGACAAATTCAATGTGTCGGTTATTCAATGCCACAACCTTTCCTTTCACTCTTGGAGAAATATCAAAAAGTTTTAGATTATCAATTTTGTCCAACTTTTCCTGAGAGATAGCCTCATTCAGCGTTACTTTGAAATGGGATTCGGCAGAGACTAATCCATTAGAAAACCCTGTAATGTAATCCTTGTAAATCAATGGATTACTGTTAAAATTTGCACCATCCTTTTTACATCCCAAGGCTGTAAAGAAGATGAATAAGATGATAAAACTATTTTTCATAATGATTATTTTTAAAGGAGCCGTAAAGGTACGAGAAAATATCAAAATCTCAAAGAAAAGTGTTACAAAAAGTTGTATCTTTGCCACCAAAGTTTTATCCTACCCATGTATACAAAAACCGATGCTATTGTTATTTCCTCTATGAAATATACTGACAGTAGTTTGATTGTCAAATGTTTTACAAAGGAATATGGTATGCGTAGTTATCTGCTACAAGGTGTATTATCATCTAAGAAAACAACTTTAAAGATGGCTCTTTTTCAACCTTTTACACAATTGGAGCTGATAGCCTTAAACAAAGATTCTGGAACATTGGGACGCATTAAAGAAGCTAAATTAAAGCGCTTTTACCGTTCGTTACACACCAATGTTTTGAAAAGTTCAGTGGTGATGTTGCTTTCGGAAATAAGTGCTATTGTTTGCAATGTGGAACACAAGGAACCTGAATTTTATCGATTTTTAGAAGAAAAACTTCATTTTTTTGATGAAAATGAATTTTCGGCAAATTTCCATCTAAAATTTTTAGTTGATATGACGTACTATTTAGGTTTTTATCCTAACACTTTCGATGATAATCATCAGTTTTTCAATGTTGAGGAGGGTATTTTTACTACTATTGACCAGAGTAAGTACAGCATTTCGGGCGAAGCTTTAGCTTTGTTCAAACGTATCATTCAAACTTCGTATACCGATTTAGAAAGTGTAAAAACCAATAGAATTATTCGTAATAGTTTGTTAAACAGTTTGTTGAAATATTACGAGTGGCATTTTCCAAATTTTAAAAGAAATAAATCTTTGGAAGTTCTGCAAACGCTATTTTGATCTAACTTTAGGAAGTGCATTCCAAGATAAAATCATCTCTCTCTTTTAGTCAAGATGCTGAAGAGGAACATTTATAGTATTTAAAACAAAAAATCAATAAAAAATATTGTGGTATAAATAAATTAATTGTTATTTTTGCGGGTTTAAAGAAATAACTTAACTAATTATTATGGCATTACAGACATCTATTGATTCACTTGGTGTTGCAAGTGAAACTGCTCTTGTTGAGGAAAAAACGCTTTCCGTTATGGATTTAATTGTTAATGGTGGTACCTCAAGTATTATCATCATTGCTGTACTATTTGCTATGCTTACAGTGGCTTTGTTCATTTATTTTGAACGATTATTTGCCATCAATGCAGCTTCCAAGGTAGATAGGAATTTTATGATGAAAATTAGAGATAGCATTTTAGCAGGGAAGTTAGATGCGGCACGAATGTTTTGTTTGCAGTCAAACTCACCGGTATCTCGCTTGATTGAAAAGGGGATTTCTCGCATTGGTAAGCCTCTTGATGACATCAACAAAGCCATTGAAAATGCAGGAACATTAGAGGTATATAAATTAGAGAAAAATACTGCTATTTTGGCTACTATTGCGGGAGCAGGTCCTATGATTGGATTTTTAGGAACAGTTGTTGGTATGATTTTATCGTTCCATGAGATGGCATCCGCAGGAGGTCAGGCTGAAATGGGGTCATTAGCAAGTGGTATCTACACGGCTATGGCAACTACAGTAGCTGGACTTATAGTGGGAATTATTGCTTATATTGGCTATAACCACTTGGTGGTTCGTACTGACAAAGTGGTTCACCAAATGGAAGCAAACGTGGTAGAGTTTTTAGATTTGTTGAACGAACCTCTATAACATTTTAACATTCGTAAAACAATGAAAATCAGAGGTAGAAACAAGGTAAGTGCAGAATTTAGCATGTCCTCAATGACCGATATTGTGTTTTTGCTGTTAGTGTTTTTTATGATTACGGCTAACAGTCCTAATGCGCTGGATTTGCTATTGCCCAAAGCCAAAGGAAAATCAACAAATACGCAGAATGTTTCTGTGAGTATCAATAAGAAATTAGATTATTTTATTGATAGGAAACCTGTTGCGGTTGAAAATTTAGAAACAGAATTGAGAAATGCTCTTAAAGATGTAGAAAAGCCTACAATCATTTTGAGAGTAGAAGAAAGCGTACCGATAGAGAACGCCGTGACAGTAATGGACATCGCTAACCAAAATCAATATAAGGTTATTTTGGCTGTACGCCCGAAGTAAAGGAAATATGAGTATAGTAGATACAAAACACAAACGTAAATCATTAGTTATCACCATATTTATTATGGCGATTACGGTTTTTTTGTTGTTTTTTACAGGTCTGAAATATTTAGACCCTCCGCCTGAAAATGGGGTAGATGTCATTTTTGGTGTAGATTTGATGGGAAGTGGACAGCGTACACCGCCACCCAGTGCTTCTCGATCTGAGTCCACGCGTGTTGAACAACCTTCACAGCCTCAAGAAACTAAAATCGAAGAGGTAAAAGAAAACTTATTAGCTCAAGAGAATACTGATGAAGAGGTTGTCGCTACTACAAACGAACCTAAGAAAGAAGAAAAGAAAAAAGACGAACCTAAAAAGGAGAAACCTAAAGAGAATCCAAAACCAACTGCATCTGAAACTCCAAAAGAAACCCCTAAGCCTTCAAAAGAAGCTACGGATGCACTGTCAAGTATTCTGGGGGCAGCCAATGCTGGTGGTAATGCTACATCAGGGCAGGGTGACGATAAGGTTGGAGGATACAAAGGTGATCCGAATGGTGATCCATACGCAAACTCTTACTACGGAGCAGGAGGCTCTGGAACTAGCGGTAAGGGTTGGGGGCTTAAAGGTCGTAGCATTCAAGCTGAAGGAAAAGAGATACAAAACTGCAATGAAGAAGGCGTAGTCGTTGTACAAATCGAAGTTGACCAAAATGGGAATGTTGTGAAAGCTACCCCAGGAGCTCGTGGAACAACCAGTAGAGAACCTTGTTTGCTTGAAGCAGCTCGGAAAACAGCTTTCAAGCACAAATGGAATGCCGACAGCAATGCTCCTGCTCGTCAAGTTGGATTTATTGTCGTTAATTTTAAGTTAGGAGAATAACCTTGGACTATCAACAAACACTCAATTGGATGTTCAGTAGACTACCGATGTTTCAACAACAAGGACGTAGCGCTTTGAACCATAAACTTGATAACATTCAAAAATTAGTTACCGAATTAGGACATCCTCAAACGAAATTTAAGACCATACATGTCGCAGGAACCAACGGAAAAGGCTCTTCAAGCCATATGTTGGCATCTGTCCTACAAGAGGCAGGTTATAAAGTGGGGTTATATACTTCTCCTCATTTACGTGATTTTCGGGAGCGAATAAAAATTAATGGCTTTGAAATTCCACAGGAAGAGGTAGTTGAGTTCATTGCTAATTACCGATCTTTTTTCGAAGCTAACAATCTCTCTTTTTTTGAAATGACCGTGGGACTTGCCTTTGATTATTTTGCTAAACAGCAAGTGGATATAGCTGTGATTGAGGTTGGTTTGGGAGGACGTTTTGATTCTACCAATATTATAATTCCTGAAGTGTCATTGATTACAAACATTTCAAAAGATCATACGGATATATTAGGTAATACACTTCCTAAAATAGCTTCTGAAAAGGCTGGAATTATTAAAAGAAATACACCCGTGGTTATCAGCGAATATGATGAGCAAACGGCAGATGTCTTCATTCAAAAAGCAAAAGAAGAAAACGCTCCAATTGTTTTCGCTAATGAAATAAAAACTCATTTAACCACCGATTTGAAAGGGTTTTATCAAAAGAAAAATATTAAAGGGGTTATTGCCGTTTTAGATTTTTTACGCAACCATTTTTGGGATATTTCAGAAGAAAACATCGCTATTGGACTCAAAAGCGTTGTGAAAAATACCAATTTAAAAGGTCGTTGGCAAACACTTGGTGAAAATCCTAAAATTATCTGTGACACAGGGCATAATGAGGCAGGGTTATCCTATGTTCTTGACCAAATTGCAAAGGAAACTTATAAAAACTTACATATTGTTTTAGGGTTTGTAAAAGAAAAAGATGTAGAAACTGTATTGAAAATGTTTCCAAAAACAGCTCATTATTATTTTTGTAAGCCAAATATCCCAAGAGGGTTGGATGTACATCTTTTAAAGGAATTGGCGAACAAAAATAATTTAAAAGGAGATACTTACTCTTCGGTAGAATTGGCACTCACTTTTGCAAAAAAGAATGCTACCCCCGAAGATTTTATTTTCGTAGGAGGCAGTACGTTTGTTGTTGCTGAGGTTGTTTAGTTGGCATCCATTATTTTCGGGTGAACGCCAATAGTAGTAATAATATTTGATTTTTGAGTCTCAGGAAAAACCTAGTACTTAGGCGATATCCTTCGATGAAGGCTTGTTTTATTTCAGTGATAACAAATTGCAGTTTTTCAAATACAATAAATTTCCAGTGATTGTATCTGAATGAAATCCAGATGTTTAACGCTACAAAGAGCAATGCTCCTATAATAGTTATGTACGGATTTAAACTAAAATGAAAATACTGATACAATCCGAATCCGGTAAAACTTCCGTAAAGAATGATGTAATGGATGATATAAATCGACAATGTATTTTGTCCGATACTGCGGATTTTTTCAGACATAATCACATTTCGTAATGCCATGAACACTGTAAATACTAATAAAACATTTCCTAAACGATTGAATATCTCGTTTTTGGCAAGTAATAATGCTAAATCGCTGTTTGTTAGTTGATTCACCCATAAAAGGAATGGAGAAAAGATAAAGGATAGCACCAACCCGAAAAAAGATGTGAAAACAATTGCGTAGCTATAAACATATTTATTATTACGAAAGATACTAAACAAGACGCCCATAAACGCACCAAAGGAAGCGTAACCAAACCAAGGGAAAATCGTAAACACCGATCCGTTCGCTTTTGTGAAATAATTTGCTAGTGCTATCGGTAGAAAATCGTAGTTCATCGCTGAATAGATAGGTGCAAAGACAAAAGAAATTAGTGTGAAACCTAACAAAATTGATGGCATTACGTAAATTTTCTTTCGATAGGAAAACAAATAAATTGAAATTAGAAATAGTAGAGATAACCCAATGCAATGCAATACGTCAATCATATAGGTGTTTGGATATATTTTTCCGTAAACCAATAGACTTCTAATATGTGTTCTGAGTAGATATGCGGTGATAATCAATACAATACCTCTGCGGATTCCTTTAATAACACGTGAGTGATTCCATCCTATTTTTTCGTCTGTTTTTTCTTTAGCTAAGAGGAACATGAAAATAAAACCTGATACGGTGAAAAATACAGGAGCTGTTAATCCTCTAAAAAACAACCATGTAGAATAAAAAATATTTTCTGAGTTTCGAAATTCATTTGCTAACAAGCCATCAACAAAGTGACCTTGTAACATCATGCAAATGGCAAAAGCTCTCATGACATCAATAAAGTACAGTCGGAATACAGGATTTTTCATTTAAGAAATATGTTTTTCATAAAACGGGTGCAAAGCTACAAAAAAATATGAATGATAAACGGTTTTATTTACAAGAAAAAAGGTTGCTATTGAATATAGACAACCTTTTCCATATAAAGAGATGATTAATGATTTCCTTCTGAGAGTTTGTACTCTCAAAGAGATAATTTGTGGTACAAATGTACATATCTATTTTCTTCTAACCAAATTTGTGCCACATGAAATTTTAACATTTTCTGTTCAAAAAAAGCAATTTATGCATGAACGGTCAAAAAATGAACCTGAACTGTTTATTTTTTAAGAAAATATTAACATTATTATCTTAAAAAAATTCAAACAAGCACTCTTTTTTACTGATATAGCATATATTTTTTCACAGAAAAGATGCCATTGAACCTGAACAGTATCATCTTACTATCAGAAATAATTATTTTGAATCGGTTTCTGTCAGTATTGAACCTTATTTTTCTGAAAACATCGTTGCGGGAACATGTTGATCTTCATTTTTTCTTCCCAAAGGAAGTTATTCCATCGTAGCAATTACCAAATCACAGCTAAAATTAAAAAGTACATTTACACTCCAAGGTAAACGGGAACAACTCATTATGAAAATCAATGAAAAGGGTTCTTTTAGAATAAAATAATTTTCAACGCTTTAAAAACTTGTTTTTTTTCAAAATATAAAATACCTTTGTAGAACTAATACATTGGATTTTATGCTTGTAAAAATATACGGAAGTGCTGTTTTTGGAGTAGAAGCAACCACTATTACCATTGAAGTGAATATAGACAAAGGTGTGGGGTACCATTTGGTTGGTTTGCCCGATAATGCCATCAAAGAAAGTAACTACCGTATTGCTGCTGCACTTCAAAATATAGGCTACAAAATTCCAGGAAAGAAAATCACTATAAATATGGCTCCTGCTGATATGCGTAAAGAAGGTTCAGCGTATGATATGAGTTTTGCCATCGGGATTTTGGCAGCTAACGGACAGGTGGAAAGCGATCGCCTTTCGGAGTATATAATTATGGGTGAGTTATCCTTAGACGGGAGTTTACAGCCTATCAAAGGAGCTTTGCCGATAGCCATTCAAGCTAGAAAAGAGAAATTCAAGGGATTCATCCTACCAGTTCAAAATGCGAAGGAAGCCGCTATTGTCAATGATTTGGACGTCTATGGAGTGGAAAATATCAAAGATGTTATTGACTTTTTTAACGGAGAAAAGGAACTTGAAAAAACGGTTGTTAATACTCGTGAGGAATTCTATAAACAGATAGATTCACCGGAGTTCGATTTTGCGGATGTTAAAGGGCAGGAATCAATCAAACGTTGTATGGAAATTGCAGCAGCAGGAGGGCATAATATCATTCTGATAGGGCCTCCAGGATCTGGGAAAACGATGTTAGCAAAGCGTTTACCAAGTATTTTGCCACCAATGACTTTGCACGAAGCTTTGGAAACGACAAAAATACATAGCATTGTGGGGCGGGTTAAAGACAGTGGTTTGATGTATCACCGTCCGTTCCGTAGTCCTCATCATACCATTTCTGATGTGGCGTTAGTCGGTGGAGGGTCATATCCCCAACCCGGTGAAATTTCATTGGCTCACAATGGAGTTTTATTTTTAGATGAGTTGCCCGAGTTTAAGCGTACCGTCTTGGAAGTGATGCGACAGCCTCTGGAAGACCGTGAAGTAACCATTTCAAGAGCTAAATTTACCATAACCTATCCTGCATCTTTTATGTTGGTGGCAAGTATGAATCCAAGTCCCAGTGGTTATTTCAACGATCCCAATGCTCCAATGACCTCAACACCTGCCGAAATGCAACGCTATTTGAGTAAAATTTCAGGACCTTTGTTAGACCGAATTGATATACACATCGAGGTAAACCCTGTGCCGTTTGAAAAATTGTCATCAGAACATAAGTCAGAAAGTAGTAATACTATTCGAGAGCGTGTCATTGCAGCGAGAAATATACAAACTGCTCGATTTAGAGAGTATGAAAACATACACTACAACGCTCAAATGAATACCAAACAGATACGAAAATTCTGCAAATTAGATGAAACTTCACTTTCGATGTTGAAAGATGCAATGAGTCGCTTGAATCTTTCGGCTCGTGCATATGACCGTATTTTGAAAGTAGCACGGACTATAGCCGATTTAGACCAAAGTGAAACTATCAATCAAAACCATATTGGGGAAGCAATCCAATACCGAAGTTTAGATCGTGAAGGTTGGTTGGGATAGTGTTTTGGAAATAAATTACGCTCTTTTGTTGCTGATTATTCCATAAAAAGATTAGTAACTGATTTACATGTATTTTGTTTTGAAAGGAAGAAAAGAATAATAAAAATGTAAGAGATTAAAAATCAATATAAATTACTCTATCTAAGGACAGTTTCTCCAATAAAGAGGTATGTTCAAGTAACTTTAGTTTGGCTTTGATAAAGAGATAGAAAGGATTCGGATTAATAAGGTTAAAATTAATATCATAAAAATGAATAAAGAAAGATTAATTGGACGACTTCCTAAAGTGGGGATTCGTCCAGTGATTGACGGGCGAGAGCAAGGTGTCCGTGAATCATTGGAAGTTCAGTGTATGAAAATGGCTCAAGCAGCAGCCGATTTAATTAGTAAATCTCTGCGATTCCCGAATGGAGAACAGGTGGAGTGTGTTATTGCTGACACAACCATTGGAGGTGTGGCGGAAGCAGCACATTGTGCCGACAAATTCCAACGTGAGGGAGTAGGTGTTTCATTGACCGTTACGCCTTGCTGGTGTTATGGAACTGAAGTCATGGACACTGATCCATTAATTCCAAAGGCGGTTTGGGGTTTTAATGGAACAGAACGTCCAGGAGCTGTCTATTTGGCTGCAGCCTTGGCAGGATACACTCAAAAAGGACTTCCTGCATTTGGAATCTACGGAAGTGAGGTGCAAGATGCTGATGACACCAGTATCCCTGCTGATGTACAAGCGAAAATCTTACGTTTTGTAAAATCAGGTTTGGCCGTAGCTTACATGAAAGGAAAATCATATCTGTCATTAGGTTATTCATCAATGGGAATAGCAGGGTCAATGGTTGATATTCATTTCTTACAAGATTATCTTGGTGTACGCACCGAGTTCGTAGATATGTCTGAAATCCAACGTCGTATCAAAGAAGAAATCTACGACAAAGATGAATATAAAAAAGCTATAGCATGGACTCGTAAACATTGCAAAGAGGGTAAAAATTGGAATAATGCACATAATATTGTCGATGAAAAACAAAAAGATTATGAGTGGGAAACTGTTGTGAAAATGACAATTATTATTCGTGATTTAATGATTGGTAACCCAAAATTACGCGAGTTAGGTTTTGGAGAAGAATCGAATGGGCGTAATGCCTTAATTTCAGGTTTCCAAGGACAACGCCAATGGACTGATTTTATGCCTAATGGCGACTTCCCTGAGGCAATTCTGAATTCATCTTTTGATTGGAACGGCATCCGCCAAGCGTTTGTTGTGGCAACGGAAAATGATTGTTTAAACGGTGTAAGTATGTTATTTGGGCATTTACTTACAGGAACAGCCCAGATTTTCTCAGATGTGAGAACCTATTGGAGTCCGGAAGCCGTAAAACGTATCACAGGAAAAACTCTTGAAGGCAGAGCTAAGAATGGAATTATTCATCTTATCAATTCAGGATCAACTACTTTGGATGCTACTGGACAAATGAAAGACAGCGAAGGCAACCATTTGCTAAAGCCCTATTGGGAAGTTACAGAGCAAGATGTTCAGGCTTGTTTAGACAATACGCTTTGGCCACAAGCTATTCGTGAGTATTTCCGTGGAGGAGGATTCTCGTCTCAGTTTAAAACTGTCGGAGAAATGCCTGTAACAATGTCGCGAATCAATTTAGTGAAAGGTGTTGGGCCTGTGTTGCAAATTGCAGAAGGTTGGACGGTTGAAATTCCTGAGGATATACACAAAACATTAGATGAACGTACCAATCCAACATGGCCAACGACTTGGTTTGTACCGAGATTAGATCCTTCAAAAGATAACTTTAAGGATGTATATTCGGTAATGTCATACTGGGGTGCTAATCATGGAGCTATCAGTTATGGGCATATAGGTGCAGATTTAATTACTTTAGCATCAATGCTTCGCATACCTGTGATGATGCATAATGTGGAGGATAAAGACATCTTCCGACCATCAGCTTGGGCAGCTTTTGGAATGGATAAAGAAGGTTCTGATTACCGAGCTTGTGATACCTATGGAGCTTTGTACGGAATCAAAAAATAATTGATTGATTTTTAATAAAAAAGGCTGTCTGAATGAATTTTCAACAGCCTTTTTGATTTTTTCAGGTTTACTTTTGAATATACGATATTTTAATATTTTTCAAAAATATTGATAATCATGTATTTGTATAACATGCTTCAAATTTCGTTAAGGCTGTAGCTTCGATATACTTTCTTTTCTTACGAGAAGATTCGAAACATCTTCAAAAAAAAGTTAAAAAAGCATGTTTTTTTATATATTTTTCTTATCTTTGTAGCTGATGATATTTTATAAATAAACACAACCAAAACTATTCTTTGCAATGAAAAAAGAAAAAATTGTTCCTTCACATTACGTAGTACCATTCATTATCATTACCAGTCTTTTTGCTTTATGGGGGTTCGCTAACGATATTACCAATCCGATGGTAGCAGCGTTTAAAACTGTAATGGAAATTCCCAATAGAGAAGCTGCTTTGGTTCAATTTGCCTTCTACGGAGGGTATGGAACGATGGCGATTCCTGCAGCTATTTTTGCAAGTAGGTTCAGCTATAAAAAAGGTATATTATTAGGGCTGATTTTGTATACCGTAGGAGCGTTATTGTTTTATCCCGCTGCAAAATATGAGCAATTTAATTATTTTTTAATTTCGCTTTATATACTAACTTTTGGCTTAGCTTTTTTAGAAACCACAGCAAATCCGTACATTCTTTCGATGGGGAGCGAAACCACGGCTACGCGTCGCCTAAATTTAGCTCAAGCATTCAACCCTGTTGGGTCACTATTAGGAATGTTTGTTGCTTCGAATTTTGTTCTTTCTCATTTAGAATCAGATAAAAGAGACGTTGCGGGAAATATAGTTTTCGAGACGCTTTCTGCTTCTGAAAAAGCAATCATACGAACTCAGGATTTAGGAGTTATCAGTAAACCATATATTATATTAGGCTTTGTAGTATTGCTATTCTTTATTATCATCGCCTTATCGAAAATGCCTAAAACGCAGAATGACAATAGATTAGATGTAATGGGGTCGTTTAAGCGATTGTCAAAAAATGTGGCGTATTGCGAAGGTGTGATTGCGCAAGGTTTCTATGTTGCTGTTCAAATTATGTGTTGGACGTTCATCATTCAATATGCTGAAAGCATTGGAATTAACAAATCCACGGCACAGAATTACAACATATTAGCTATGGTGATTTTTCTGTCAAGCCGTTTTGTAACCACTTTTTTGATGAAATATGTTAAACCAAGTGTATTGCTTACAATCTTTGCTATCGGAGGGATGTTGACCACATCTATGGTCATTTTTGTTGGAGGAATGTTCGGACTCTATTGCTTGATTTTAACCTCTGGATTTATGTCATTGATGTTTCCTACTATCTATGGAATTGCTTTGGAGAACACCGGAAAAGACGCAACAATGGGAGCCGCTGGTTTAGTAATGGCGATTGTAGGAGGTGCTTTGATGCCTCCTTTACAAGGAGCGATTATTGATTTAGGAAATGTAGGATCGTTACCAGCAATAAACTTTTCGTTCATATTGCCATTTGTCTGCTTTGTAGTGATTGCTATATATGGCTACCGTGTGTATAAAAAGTTAGCAAAATCTTAAAAAAAATGAAACTATTTATATTGTTGATTTTCAGTTTTTTGAAATAGTTTTTATACTGAAAAATGAAAAAATAACTAAAAATCAGCTATTTATTAAATATTTTATTGTACCTTAGTAGCGAGTTTACGTAAAAATTGTGAAAATAGTAACATAAATCATTAGCTTATGTCAGAACTTAACAATGAACAACTGCCAGATGTAACGAAAACACCTCATAGTACTAATCAAGAGGTTAATGTCACTCACAACAGTGATGCAACGCAACATATATTAAATGAAATCAACCGAGAGAATGCCGAAGATGCCGAGGATTTAGACAATAAGAAGCGGCATGAGATTCCCATGCTCCATTATGAGGCAATGTCGTTAGATGCTCTAAAACAAGAGTTTAAAAAATTGCTTCATACTGAAAAGGTACAGGCAATTAAAAAACATGTCGATGCTATCAAAAATGAATTTGATAAAAAATATGAGGAGTTACTGGAGGAGAAGAAAGAGGAATACGTTGCTGACGGAGGCGAGGAATACGATTTTAAATATGAACATCCGCTACATCGGGAGTTTTATACTCTCATCAACGAATATCGCGACAAGAGAAATCAGTATTATAAGGATTTAGAGGTTGTTCATCAGGAAAATCTAATAAAACGTCGTGAAATTATTGAAGAAATAAAGAACCTAATCAACGTAGAAGAGAATATCAACACTACTTTCAAGCATTTTCAACAACTTCAAGATCGTTGGCGTAAGGCAGGGGCTGTTTCTCATTCCGAGTACAATGATTTGTGGAATAATTATTATCATCATGTTGAGAATTTCTATGATTTTATAGATTTAAGCCGTGATTTGCGTGATATTGATTTTAAACGTAATTTAGAAGAAAAGCAGAAAATTGTAGAAAAGGCGGAAGCTTTAGCTGAAAGTGATGTGGATCCAATAAAAGCTTTTCATGAGCTACAGTTGTTACATAAAGTGTGGAAAGAGGATATTGGCCCTGTGGCTCGTGAATACCGAGAGGAAATTTGGCATCGATTTAGTAATGCCACCAAAGCTGTTCATGAAAAAAGGCAGTACTATTTCGACAATTTAGACAAAATGTATGAGGCTAATGCCGTCAAGAAAAACGAAATAATAGAGAAACTCAAAACTGTTGCAGAACGTAAAATTACCACCCACGGAGCTTGGCAAAAAGGTATTAAAGAGGTTGAGAATTTGCGAGAGCAATTCTTAAACACAGGTAGAGTCCCTAACACGCTTACCGAGGAAATATGGCATAAGTTCAAGGAGGTAGTTCGTGAATTTAACCGTAAGAAAAATAGTTACTATAAAAATCTCAAAAAAGAACAACAAGAAAACCTTGAGAAAAAATTAGCCTTATTGGAAATAGCAAAAAACAACAAAGACAGTCAAGATTGGGAAGCCGTAACGCCAGTTATGAAGAAAATCCAAGAGGATTGGAAAGCTATAGGTAACGTTCCGAAAAAGAATACGGATAAAATTTGGAAAGAATTTCGAAAAGCATGTAACGACTATTTTGATCAATATCATAAAGCTGTAAGAAACAATCAAAACAAAGAGTTTGAAGCTTTAGAAAAGAAAAAAGAGTTCTTGGATAAGATAAAAGAATACCAACTGGGAGATAATCGAGAAAAAGAACTTGAAACTTTACAAGGTTTTGTGGAGCAATGGGATAGCTTTGGGAAAGTGCCACACGCTAAAAAAGGTATTGATTTGAAGTTCCATAAAATCATTGATTCCTTCTACAAAAAGTTAGATTTCGACAAACAAGAGATTGAGTTGATTAAATACAATAACAAATTAGAACGTTTAGCAAACGATGATAATGAGGATTTATTAACCAATGAAATGATGTTTGTCCGTCGAAAAATTGACGAAATCAAGGCTGAAGTGCTTCAATTAGAGAATAATCTTCAATTTTTCAGTAATGTAGATGATAAAAATCCGTTGGTTCGTGATGTAATCAGAAACATTAATCACCAAAAGGAAACTCTTGAAACATGGAAAGCAAAATTGCGAGAACTCAGAACTTTGCAAAATGCACAATCTAAAGAAGAGGAATCAACAGAAGAATAGATAGTTGTTTTCATGATGTTAAGATTGAAAAGAGGCAACTAAAATAGTGTGCCTCTTTTCTAATTATATTCACTATTGACTGTTTTACGTTTTTTTTATTTAATGGATTGAAATATGTTAAAAATTGTTTTTGCAACCAATAACCTCAATAAACTCAACGAAATTCAAGCTTTGATGCCTGATAGTATACAGGTTTTAAGTTTAAAAGATATCAATTTTGATGATGATATCGAAGAAACCGAAAGCACCATCGAAGGAAATGCAGTATTAAAAGCTCAATATATCAAAAAGCACTATGGATATGACGTTTTTGCAGATGATTCAGGGTTAGAAGTGGTTACATTAGACAATCAACCAGGTGTTTTTTCAGCTCGATACGCTGGAAACCATAGGAGTGACACTGATAATATAGCTCTTTTGTTGAAAAATATGCAAGGACAAACTAACCGAAAAGCAAGGTTTAAAACGGTGATAGCCTTGTGTATAGGAACTGAAGTACACACTTTTATTGGCATTGCCGAAGGAGAAATTACCCAAATACCAAAGGGGACGAATGGTTTCGGTTATGACCCTATTTTTAAACCAGAAGGCTATGATCAGACTTTTGCAGAGTTATCAGCTTCTGAAAAGAATGGTATTAGTCACCGAGGAAAAGCGGTTAAACAGTTAGTAGAGTTTTTGTCTTTTGGAAATAAGAAAAGTTAGAACATTCACTTTTTTTTGTGTTTTTGACAAAAATCGTATGATATTCTCACTTTAATCCTAATGAATTGGTGAAATTTCTTCTAAAATGAATACAATCAAGATATTTAGAGTATTTATAACCATTCTCATTTGTTAAGTGAATTTAAGAGTAATTTTCGGTAGTCTAACAAAAAGGCTAAAACAATCAAAGACAAAACATAAAATGTCAATATTCAATATATTTTCGAAAAGACAAAAAGATGATTTACCTCTCAATAAAGTGAAATTTGTGGTGTTCGATACTGAAACTACGGGGTTTAATTTCGCAACGGATAGAATTTTATCTATTGGAGCAATCACGATTTTGGATAATCAAATGTACGTGAAAGAAAGTTTCGAAATTTTTCTGCAACAAGAAAAATCAAACCCCGAAAGTATTCCTATTCATGGAATTATCAAGGAGCATAAGTACAACAAAGTTCCAGAAAAAATGGCTGTCACCATTTTTTCAGACTATGCTAAAGATGCCGTTTTAGTAGGACACCATGTAGGATATGACATTAAAATGATTAATACAGCTCTCGAACGACATCAACTACCAACTCTCAAAAATGAGTTTATCGACACAAACTATCTATTTAAAAAGACCAAAGTAATCAATTATCTTCTTAAAAATGATAAAAATTATAGCTTGGATGAAGTTTGTCAAGAGTTGAACATAACCACTCACGATCGACATAACGCAGCTGGTGATGCTTTCCTAACAGCGATTGCTTTCTTAAAAATACTTCATAAACTCGCTGAATCAAAGAAAATTACAACTCTAAGCAGATTATTAAAATTGTAAAATTTTCTTAGTTTGTCGATTTACGCATTGTTTGACATACGAAAAATCATTACATTTGTCACTTGTATGGAACTTAAAAAACGATAGCTTCCTTATTTAATTCAATAAGATTTAAAGCTTTTTAAGCATATGGGGAATGAAAGAGAGGTCTCAATTATCTTCGTATATAAATGTTTTTTCAGGTAAAAAGTGTATGTATATAGCGGGAAAAGAGATTTGAAAATCAGAAATAATAGGTATTCCCATACGTATTTAGGGTTATGCGACGAATAAAAAAAATAGCGGTTATTGGTTCAGGAGTGATGGGTAGTAGCATTGCATGTCATTTCGCGAATATTGGTGTAAAAGTTTTGCTATTGGACATTGTACCAACACAACTCAACCATATAGAACAAAAAAAAGGATTTTCATTGTCCGACAAAGTGGTGAGAAACCGAATAACGAGTGAAAATCTGGAAAAAATTCTAAAATCAAATCCTTCCCCCATATATCATCCACAGTTTGCTAAACGTATAGAAATCGGAAATTTAGCTGATGATTTACCTAAAATAGCTGATGTTGATTGGATTATTGAGGCTGTGACCGAGAATTTGGAAATCAAAAAATCAGTCTTTGAAAAACTGGAGCAATATCGAAAACAGGGAACACTCATTACTTCAAATACTTCAGGATTGCCTGTCCATTTTTTAAGTGAGGGGCGTAGTGAGGATTTTCGTAAACATTTCGCAATTACGCATTTTTTCAATCCACCTCGCTACTTACAGTTGTTAGAAATCATCCCAAGCGCTGATTGTCAGTCGGATGTGGTTGATTTTTTGTTTTTTTATTCTGATAAATTTTTAGGAAAGACGCCTGTTTTAGCTAAAAATACACCTGCGTTCATAGGTAATAGAATCGGTATTTTTGTTATGATGCATACTTTGCATCAGATCAAATGGTTAAATTTAAAAATTTCGGAAATTGATGCTTTGACGGGAACTATTATTGGACGTCCGAAATCAGCAACTTTTCGAACAGCTGATGTTGTAGGGTTAGATACCTTGGTACATGTAGCAAAAGGAGTTGAAAAGAACTCCACAGACAATCAAGATAAACACCTATTTCAAATTCCTGATTATGTGTTGAACATGTTAAAAAACAATTGGTTAGGAGCTAAATCAGGACAAGGGTTCTACAAAAAAATAGATAAAGAAATTTTTGAGTTGGATTTACGTGCTATGGAGTATGTTCCTTGTCAGCAAGTTGTATTTCCGTTGTTGAATGAAGTTAAAAAAGAGGAGCTGAAAGACCGTTTTTTACTCCTAATTCAGGGGGATGATAATGTGTCGTTGTTCTATAAACGGACTTTTGCGGCATTGTTTGCCTACATCCAAAATCGTATTCCAGAGATTTCAGATACGCTTTATCAGATTGATGATGCTGTTAGAGCAGGTTTTGGTTGGCAAATAGCACCTTTTGAAATTTGGGATGCTATTGGACTTGCCAAAGGAATTGAGTTGATGCAATCAATGGGTTATGAAACAGCCGATTGGATTCAGGATATGTTGCGTAACAATCAGCTATCATTCTACAAGCTAACTAAGGAGGCAACATATTTTTACGATATAAAAACAAAGAAATATCGAAAAAAAGTAGGACAAGAAGGATTTATCATCCTTGATAATTTTCGTTCGGAAACCCTTTGGAAAAATGATGAAGCGAGTATCATTAATTTGGGTGATGGTATTTTGAATTTAGAATTTCATTCTAAAATGAATACCATTGGTGGAGGAATTTTGGAGGGAATCCATCGAGCGATTGATTTTGCTGAAGAGAAATTCCAAGGAATAGTTATTGGAAATCAAGCAGAAAACTTTTCCGTAGGAGCGAATATTGCGATGATCTATGCAATGGCTACAGCAAAAGAATACGAAAAATTGAACCAAACAATAGCCTATTTCCAAAATACAATGATGCGACTCCGTTATTCGTCAATTCCTACGGTAGCTGCAATCCATGGGATGACCTTAGGGGGAGGTTGTGAGTTGAGTCTACATACCGATAAGGTGGTTGTTGCTGCAGAAACCTACATTGGTTTGGTAGAGTTTGGAATAGGGTTAATTCCAGGTGGAGGAGGTTCTAAAGAATTGACAGTCAGGGCTTCAGATGGTTTACGAAAAGGAGATGTGATATTGAATCGTTTGCAGGATTATTTTCAGACTATCGCAATGGCAAAAGTTTCAAAATCAGCTTATGAGGCCTTTGATTGGGATATTTTGCAAAAAGGGAAGGATATAGTAGTGGTTAATCGTTTACGACTTATTGCCGAAGCTAAAAAACATGCTCTGTTACTTGCTGAAGCAGGATACACTCGTCCTATTGAACGTGACGATATTAAAGTGTTTGGAAGACAATCATTGGGAGCTTTCCTGGTAGGTACGGATTCGATGCGAGAAGGAAAATATATAACCGATTATGACAAAAGAATAGCCGATAAATTGGCATATGTAATGTCAGGAGGTGATCTTTCCGAACCTACTCTCGTTTCGGAACAATATTTGTTAGATTTGGAACGTGAAGCATTTTTGTCTCTGTGTACTGAACCACAAACATTAGAACGAATAGCAAAAATTTTAAAATAAAAGATATGATTTACGAAATATGTGCAAGTTCCTTTGAATCAGCAAGGAACGCTCAATTGGCAGGAGCAAATCGCATTGAATTGTGTAGTGAATTAGGAGTAGGAGGAGTTACTCCAAGTTATGGGCTTATTAAAAAAGTTATGGACGAACTTTCTATCGAAAATTGTGTGTTAATTCGTCCAAGAAGTGGAAATTTTACCTATACAGATGAGGAATTTGATGTGATGCTCCGTGATATTACTTTTTGTAGAGAATTGGGCTGTAAAGGTGTGGTTACAGGAGTTTTAAATACAGACAACACCATAGATAAAGAGCGTACACAACAATTGATTGAGGCGGCGGGAGATATTGATTTCATCTATCACCGAGCTTTTGACTGCGTTCCTAATCCAGAAGAAGCCTTACATCTATTAAAAACTTTGGGAGTAAAACGGATTTTAACTTCAGGAGGAAAAAAATCAGCAGTGGAAGGGTTGGACATACTTAAAAAACTTAATCAACAGGCTGAAGGAAAGATTACCATTATGCCAGGAGGAGGAATTAATCCACAAACAATTTTAAAGATTAAAGAAGCAGGATTTAACGAAGTACATTTTTCAGGCACCGTTTTTGAGAAGTCAGCTAACGAAATGCCTTTTTCTTTCAATACGGCAAGTTTTTTAGATGAATCGGTGCGTCCAATTTCAGGAATCGAACAGATAAAAACTATTATGAACGCCTTGAAGTAAACTTCTGTGTTTATTTTTCTGAAAGTTTTACACAATTACAAGTAAAACCTTATATTTTTTACTTTTAAATAATTTATTTTCAGTTATTTATTTGAAAGGAAATTCTTCAACTAAAATTATTTGAAAATGAGAAAAATTTTGATGCTCCTTTGTTCTGTATCCCTGATGGTGAGCTGTAAAACTTCTTTTGAAGTTGGTAGCAAAAAAGAAAAGAAATGGCGATTGGTTTGGGAAGATGATTTTGAAAGAGATGATATTTTTTCCACAGGCGTTTGGTCAAAAATTCCGCGTGGTAAATCTGATTGGAATAACACAATGAGTTTGGACGAATCACTTTTTGAAATAAAAAATGGAAATCTGATACTCATTGGGAAGAAAAACGACATCGCTCCAGATGATTCTTCTAAATTTGTAACAGGAGGTGTTTTTACCAAAAACGGGAAATATTTTGAATACGGAAAGGTAGAAATTCGTTGTAAACTTGAAGCTACACAAGGCTCTTGGCCAGCAATTTGGATGCTTCCAAAGGTAGGAAAATGGCCTTATGGTGGTGAAATTGATATTTTGGAACGATTGAATTTTGATAATTTTGTATATCAAACCGTACATACGCAATACACACAAACGAATAAAGAAAATCCTAAACATTACACTACTTTTCCCATAAAACCAGACGATTACAACACTTATGCAGTAGAAATTCAGCCTAACGAATTGCGTTTTTACGTCAATGACCAATTTACGTTTTCATATCCCCGTATTGAAGGAAATCCAGAACAATTTCCTTTCGGAAAACCTTTTTATTTGTTGATTGATATGCAGTTAGGAGGCTCTTGGGTCGGAGATGTCCCTGATTTTGAAAAACCAATCCGTATGTATGTTGATTGGGTTAGATATTATCAAAAATAATTTGTATAAGGTGAAAATTGAAAATTTTAGGAATGATTTTTGTACTTCTCACGAAATTGGAGAAGAATTTTATTTGAAAATATGTACATAATACTCATTTTATTTATAGTTGTTTATCTTTTATTGGCACGTTATGCTAATCAAGCTCTGAAAACGCTGAAAATTTCTCAAAAGGGTAGGTATGTTTTTGGAGCGATTTCTGTTTTGGTTATTGTAAATGTAGTTTTGCAGTGGCTCTTTCGTACCAAAGCCGTATGGACTATCTTTCAGCAGTACTCAATGGGGGCGTTAATTACTTGGTTTATCATACTTGTTGTGTCATCTTTTATTTTATTTTTGGAAGATATACAACGGATTGGTGTTGCGATATTTCGGTATAAATCAGCGGGTGATAAATCAATTCCATCAAGAAGGAAATTTGTCAGTTTGTTGGCGTTGGGAGTGGCTTCAGTTCCTTTTTTATCAGTGGTTTACGGAGTTACAAAAGGAAAATATAATTACAAAATTTGGAAATACACACTTTATTTTGACGATTTGCCAGAGGCTTTTGATGGGTATCGGATAACTCAAATATCTGACATTCACGCAGGAAGTCTTGATAACAAATCGAAAATACAATACGGAATAGATTTGATTAACCAACAACAGAGTGATGCCATTATGATTACAGGTGATATTGTAAATAATTTGGCTAGTGAGTTGCTTCCTTGGAAAGATATTTTGAAGCAATTAAAGGCTAAAGATGGTGTCTTTTCTGTTTTAGGAAATCACGATTATGGAGATTATTCCTCTTGGGAAACTCCCGAAGCAAAGGCAAAAAACCTTGAAGATTTAAAAGAAATACAACGTGAAATGGGATTCGATTTGATTTTGAACGACCATCGTTATATTGAAAAAAATGGAGAAAGGATTGCCATTTTGGGAGTTGAAAATTGGGGGTACGGACGATTTTCAAAGTATGGCGATTTGGAAAAAGCAATGCAAAACGTTTCAGATGAAGATTTTAAGATTCTTTTAAGTCACGACCCAACGCATTGGGAGTACGAAGTGTTACCTGAAGACAAAAATATTCAATTAACACTCAGCGGACATACGCACGGAATGCAAGTAGGTATTGAAATAGAGGGACTTGTGAAATGGAGTCCTTCAAAATGGACTTACAAATATTGGGCAGGAATGTATGAGGAGGCAGGAAAAAAACTGAATGTTAATCGTGGATTTGGTTATCACGCATTTCCAGGACGTGTAGGAATTTGGCCAGAAATTACCGTAATTGAATTGAGGAAAAAACAATAAATGTTAAACAAAAATAGTTTTTACTTAAGTTATCTTTGTAAAATTAATAATCCTTCACTGAGTTTTGCTTATTATTTTAATACATTATGCGTAAACTTTATATACTTATTTTTATCTTGTCTTTTGTACAACTTTTCGCTCAGAATAAAGATATATTTCAAGGACGTATTGTGATGAATGATTCCATTCCTGTATCTGATGTTCATGTGCAAAATCTTCATAATGAAAAGTTTACAACGACTGATAAGGAAGGTTATTTTACCATATCTGCATCGGAAAGTAATGCTTTGCAATTCACCCATGTAAGTTTACAGACTACACATCGTCTGCTGAAAGCGACGGATTTCGGTACAGTTGTAGTTATCAAAATGCGTACTCTCATTCACGAATTGGAAGGTGTTGAGGTTCAGAAAGCTCCTGATATTACTGCTCAAAGCTTAGGTATTTTGCAACATACTCCGACTCAACGTACTTATAATGAAAAACAACTTTACACCAGTAGAGCAGGAGGATTTGGTTTTATTGCCTTACTTAACAAAATTTCGGGTCGAACCAAGATGTTGCGTAAGGTACTGATGAATGAACAAAATTTAAAAGTAGCAAACTATATCATTGATAATATGAGTGAATTTCTCAAAAAAGAACTTAATTTAGATGAAGAAGAAATACGTTATTTAGCGTATTATTTAATGGAAAATCCAGAATATCATCGAGTAACGCAAAATAAAGAATCGAAGACTTTACAATTTATGTTGATAGATTCATGGCTACAAATACAACAAGAAGCGAACAATGAAAGTGAATAATTTTTTTTTGTGGTTGTGTTTTTGTGTTAGCTTACCTTTAATAGCTCAAAATGATCTTGTTATCAAAGGTAAAGTTATTCATAATAACCAACCTTTACCGGGGGTGCATATCCAAAATGTCGATAAGAAAAAATTTGTAACTACGGATACTGAAGGATTATTTTTAATTCATGGAGAAGTAGGGAACGTACTTAAATTTACCCATGTGGGTAAAAAAGACTTATATCGAAGTGTTAATAAGGAAGATTTAGAAAACGAGTTACTTATTATAGAACTGAAAGAGCAAGTTGTTGAATTAGAAGGGGTTGAAGTTAAAGAAACAACTGTTACAGCAAAAGATTTTTTAGGATATACGCCCAAAAAACGAACTTTAGAAGAGAAACGTAGCTATGCTAATAACAATTTTTGGGCAGGTTCAGGATTCCCTCCCATTAATATTTTAGCTATATTGAATGCCATTTCAGGGAAAAGAAAATATTACAAACAAGCTTTAAAAAATGAGACAAATTTAGCTGTGGCTAACTACATTATTGATAATATGAATAGGTTTTTGAAAAAAGACCTTGGCTTAGATGACGAAAAAATAAGTGTATTGGCATATTACGTAATGGAAAATACTGATATTCATAATCTTGTAAAATCAAAAAATGACAAACAATTAGAGTTTATGTTGACGGACATTTGGGTTACAGATTTATCTGAAAAGTTAAAAAATAAAGGAAAATAGTCTGTTCCTCTTCTTCGAGTTGAATGTAGCATATGTAAAAAATCTATCAGTTTTTATCCCTACTGTTCGATTTTTACTGTTTGAGATGCTTCGGAACAACTTTGAAGTATAAAAATACGACTTCCCTCTGCCCCAAACAAGGTACAACCCTCCTATTTTTAGAATTAGGGCAAAATTTTACCTTGTAAACATACTTTTTAATCTTATTTCTTGTTAAATTAACTAAAAATTAGATACTCCCAAATCTAATATAGTCTATTTAGATTTTTGTTTGCCTTGCCAAATTCAACTTATTTGATTTCCTTACCTCCGACCGTCTGTGTGTACCCACGATTTAAAGTCTGTAATCCTTTAAAAACGAAGATAAATTCTGCAAAAAAAACTACTTTTCTTCAAAAATAGCCTGTAAGCCACAAATTTTTGTGTCATCGCAATCGAACTTTTTATACAAAATCCAATTTTTGGCATTTTACCGAGTTTCAAGTTTGTCTGAAAAACACAAATATTCATATGTTATATCACAATAATCATTCGAGATATTTGTACAAAAGTGTCTAAAAAAGAAAAGAAGCTATCCGAAAAGTCGGACAGCCTCTCTCTTTTTTATATCTCCATACCCTCTTAGAACGAATATCGCATTGAGAAGTTCCAAGTTCGACCGAAACCAAAGCGAACTCGGTTTTTTACATCAATTCCTTTATAAACTTGACTATGTTCAGTTGCGTGAACGCTATCGCTTGACTCGGTAATATAAGTTGCATCAAATATATTATCAACATTGAATCTAAAATTCATAACATGACTTTTAAATAATGGCAACCTGTACGAAACTCCAAAATCAACCAAATTATAACTAGGCAAACGGAGAGCTCCTTTTTCTGCCAAACTTCTATCCGTAAAGGCATATATATCAATATTGGAATACAAACGATCCACATATCGCCAATCCAGATTAACTATAATCCTATCAATAGGGGTAACTTCTGCTCCGAGTACGAATGTAGTTTGAGCTGTTCCTCCAATTTTTGATTTGTCCAACAATAGAGAAGTTCTATCAGATATTGAATTTGTCAAAATGTAAGGCTGACTGTCTTCAGTTCGAAAAGTTTTTGCATCTGCATTTCCATTATAGAACCAATCACCAACTGATAACATGCCACGTACTTTCAGATATTCATTCACAATATAGGAAGCTTCTAACTCAATTCCTTGATGAACCTCACTCAAATTAGAAATATCCGCAAAATAAGACGTCTGATTTATATCAACATCTCTTAGGTTCACGCGTCGTAGGAATCGATCTGTCCAAGTAGTTCGGTAAAAATTTGCTTTAGCATTAAAAAAATCAGTTTTGTAGCCATATCCTAATTCAATACCCAAAACTTTTTCATTCACATTGTCTGGACTTGCATAGTTCAAATCACCTCGATATACTGCATCAAAAATAGGTTGTCGGCTGTAGAAGCCTATGTTTACAAACACGTTATGACGTTCGTCAATATTTTTGTTGATTCCTGCCTTTCCATTGAATCCCAACATTCTTTCGTAATCGGTAGTTCGTGGCATCTCGATAGTTGTTCCAGGAACATGTGTACCTTCCTTCATAAAGTTATCTACGCGTTGATACCCTTTTTCAGAAATGGAACCTTGGACGAACATACAAATATCATCCTCTGCATACTCAAATTGCCCGAAAACTCCTAACCAATAGACTCTACCTATGTTGTTGTATATGATTGAATTCTGTACCGGATCAATACTATTAAAAACATTGTAAATACTTGAATTATTTACGACTGCAGAGACGTTATTCTCACCTATATTTTTGTTTGAATTATCACGAATACTCTTTGCTCCTAAGAAATTCTCAACAATTCCATAGTGATATCCCTGATAGTATCTACCATCAAACCCAACATCCAAGGTAACTGTATCCCAAATTTTTTGTTTATAATTGGTTAAAATTCCAAACCAATCGTGTGAATTTACCCTTGCATAACGAAGCAACACATCATCTGGAGATGTAGCCTCTTGATTGTTTCGAACAATTCTATCAAAGTCGTATAATCCTGTCTCTAAATCTCGGAATGAATTGATTTTCAATCCTCTACTTGCCCCATAATCGCTTGTTCCATAACCACGACCAAAAGAAGCATAAGCAGTAGTATTGACCTCGGCTCTATCTGTTGCTTTCCAATCCCAATTTAAGCTGAACACAGGCTTGTGGAAAACATTTTTCCGGATACTAAATTCCTTACCATCCAAATATCCCCAATCTGCATTGTATCTTCGATTTGGTTTTCCATTTGTACTATATTTCAAGGCATCTGCAATGGAAACTAATGACGAACTCTGATCATGTTGTAAAGGCGATCCTGTAAGCATTAATTGGAATTCGTGTTTTTCTACTGGGTTATACCCCAATGCTAAAAAATAATTGTATCCCTTAAATTGTGTCCCATCTACATATTTAGAGCCTCCTACATTTCCAAAAAGGAAAGAAGATGAAAATCCTTTTTCGTTTTTTCCTGTATTGTACGTCACCGAAGTTTTGTACTCACCTCCATTTGCTACATAGGCATTGACCATTCCTCCCTGCTTCATGAAAGCAGAACGCATCACAATGTTAACGGTTCCTCCCACTGAAGGTATGGCTAATTTGGATGCACCAAGACCTCGTTGTACTTGCATAGCCGTGGTTACGTCGGACAATCCTGTCCAGTTACTCCAATACACACGCCCATTCTCCATGTCATTGACAGGCATTCCATTAATCATTACCGCGATGTTTTCGTTAGAGAAACCTCGAATATTAACACTTGAATCTCCATAACCTCCCTCTCTTACTGTATACGTTGATGGAACTCGCCGAAGAAGCTCCGGAAAATCACGGTTTCCTAAACGGCGTTTGATTTCAATTCTATCAATAGTAGTCGCTGCAGTTGGAGTTTTCCTTTCTTCAGCAATATCAAACATATTATAGTGTGCAGAAACCATAACCCCAGCTAAGGTCTGTCCTTTCTCGTCCCATTGTAGTGCTACCTTTACCTTTCCTCTTTTATTAGTCAAAATTCGATACGAAGATCTTCTGGAAATATACCCCATATAAGAGATCACCAATTCTCCTGACTTTGAAGAAACTGGTAAAATAAACTCTCCTTTGATATCTGTCGCTGTACCTACAAGTTTACCTCGCACAATCACGTTAGCTCCCACCAACGGCTTCTTAGTCTTAGCATCGACTACTTCCCCTCTCACTTCGTATTGCCCATAAGCAACAACTCCCAACAGTAAACATACTATTGTCAACGTCCATTTCTTTATCATATTTATACTCTCTAAAAATTCAAATTTGCCATCCGAACACTACAAAGATAGCTTTTTAATCGAAATATGCAAATGACTTTTGTCCATCAATAGAAAAAAAACAAAGCCTTTGTATTTTATAACAAAATGTTTTTCTGAACGTTTTTGTTAATAAAGGACACCTTTATCTTTTAAATAACAATTTCTAATATCATTTATTTGTTAAACAAAAAGAAAACATGTGATTCTTTCAATCTGTTTTATTTTTATTTTTTTCACTTCATTTCGTTATTTTTTTTCAACAATGAACTGTTAATAACTGAAAAGATAACATTTTGAGCTACTTTTATTACTTTTTACCCCACTTATACCAACACACTTTTTTATTTTATGGAGTATGTACCTCTTCAATAAAATCAACTCGAAACTAAACGGAATTGCAACACAGTTTATAAAAGATTTCTTTTGCAAACTAAATTATAATTGCAAAAACTATTTTTTCTTTCTGTTCAAAACACGATACTCTTCATAGCAATTGCTAATTGCATCCAAAATTTGTAGGTCATTGGCTGACATAATAAACTCATTAGAGTAATTACACGAACGTATAATATTCTCTAATTCAGCTCTATCAACTTGTAGTAATTCGAGTAAAGTTTCTCGATCGTAACGTTGCGAAAGTGCATCACTCAACTTGTTATCATCCTTCAATTTCTGTAACTTCCTAACTTCTTGACCTTTAGAACTAAACAACCTATACAGCATATCAGCAGGATTCATCACAGAACTCAATATACGACCAACCATACTTGCATTGGCTCTACTCTCATATCCAATCTCCAATCCTGAAATACTATACCTTTTATTCTCATTAACAGGCGCATTTTTAGCATCAATATCTAAATAACCTGTTAATTTATAAGGAGTTATAACCACTTCTTCCAAAGCGTACGCCAACTCAGTCATCCCTATTTTAGTATCAGGAAAGCGAATCATATCATTGGTTACCAAAACTTTAATAGATTTATACCCTAAAAAAGATAAATACAAGGTATCGTTAACAGCTGCCTTTATAGAAAAATCACCCTGCTCATTGGTAGTAGTACCTTTAACGTTATTCAAATTCAACACATGTACGTTAGCAATCCCTTTGTTATCTTGAACGCTATACACAGTTCCTTTTACTTCGGTGGATTGAGCTGATAACATCCCTGTAAACAAGGTTATCATTACAAATAAAACTTTTTTCATACGTTTTTTTAATTCAACAAATATATCCTTTTTGGTCATACTAATTATCTGACGGATAAAGATAGTAAACTAAAATAAATTACTATTCAAAAATATTGTTTTTTGTATTTATTTAACATTTATTGCATATCCCATCGTTTTATTCAATTTGTTATATAGGATTAATAAACATTAACCAAATGTACTTGTTTTTAGACAAGATATATAAGTAAATCAAAAGGTTGATTCGCTATTCAAAAAAAAGAAACTTCGACTACATCGCTTTTAAAACGAATATAGTCGAAGCCTAATAAAACAACATAATCAATCTCTCTATGAAAACATATCTTTCACTTTTTCAAAAAACGATTTATCCGTTTTTTCTACTTTTGGTGTGAAATTTTCATTATCTCGCATTTCTCTAAAAAATTCTTTTTGTTTTTCAGTCAAATTTTTAGGTGTCCAAACATTCACGTGAATAATCAAATCACCTGTCCCATAACCATTTAGACTGGGAACCCCTTTGCCTTTCAATCGCAATATCTTTCCAGATTGCACTCCTTCATCCAGCTTAAATCGCACTTTTCCTGTGACCGTTTCAATTTCCTTTGAAGCTCCTAAAACAGCTTCTGGGAAGCTGATATATAGGTCGTAATGTAAGTTTTCACCTTCTCGTTTGAGGGTCTCATGTTCTTGTTCTTCAATCAGTACTAATAAATCCCCTGCAATACTATTTTTCCCCATCGCTTCATTTCCTTTGCCACTGACTTTAAGCTGAACACCATCCATTACACCTGCAGGAATTTTCACACTAATAGTTTCTTCAAATATTTTAAGCCCTTGACTATCAGATTCAGGAGGTCGATTTTCAATAATCTGACCACTTCCTTGACATGACGAACATGGTGCTGAGGTTTGCATCATTCCAAGCATGGTTTGCATTTGGCGAACTACTTGACCTGAACCATTACAAGAGGGACAAGTTTTATAGGTAACTCCCTCAGCCTTCACTTTTCTTTTAACTTTAATTTTTTTCTCAGCTCCCTTAACGATATCTTCTAAGGTAACTTTCAAACGAACTCGCAAGTTTTCACCTCGCAAACGCGTTTGACTTCCACCTCCAAATCCACCAAAACCAGAAAATCCAGAAAAATGACCTCCGAAAATATCCCCGAAATGGCTGAAAATATCCTCCATTGAGGAATGATATCCACCTCCTGCTCCTTCAAAAGCAGCGTGTCCAAAACGGTCGTACTGAGCTCTTTTGGTATCATCACTCAACACTTCATATGCCTCCGCTGCTAACTTGAATTTCTCTTCTGCATCCTTGTCTCCAGGATTTTTATCCGGATGATACTTCAAGGCTTGTTTGCGGTATGCTTTCTTTATTTCAGCGGCATTTGCCGTTTTTTCAACTTCTAATATTTCGTAGTAATCTTTTTTCATTTAATGATAAGTTATTGTCCTACAACTACTTTCGGGTATCTTATAATTTTATCTCCCAATTTATATCCTTTTTCAACCACATCAATAATTTTCCCTTTCATATCTTCGGTCAAAGCTGGAATTTGCGTAATGGCATCGTGAATTTCGCTATCAAAAACATCATTAGGAGCAACCTCTACCTTTTCTAAACCTTTTGATTTTAAGGTGTTTATAAATTTATTATAAATAAGCTCCACTCCTTTCAACATGTTTTTATCCTCTGATTTTGAAATTTCAACCAACGCCCTGTCAAAATCATCAATCACAGGCAACATCGATGACAAAATGTCTTGTCCTGCGGTTTTGAATAACTCAACACGCTCTCGAGTTGTACGTTTTTTATAATTCTCAAACTCAGCAAATAAACGCAAAAATTTATCTTTTTCCTTTGCTAACTCTTCTTCAATGGAACTTTTATCTTCTATATTCTCTATTGCTTCATTCGTAATACCTTCATTTTTAACTTCTTCGTTTGATAAAGGCTCTTCTTGAACGTGTTTTTCTGTACTCATTATCTATTCATTTAATTTTACTACTCCATCATATATAAAAAAGTATGCCAATGACGTCCTATATGTCAATTTGGCATTGTGATATAAAAATTTGATTTTTCTATAACTAAGCTTATCGCAAACTTATAAAAGAAAACGCTTTACTTCCCTACACGGATGAAATAATTTGTACAACATCACCCTAAAAATGAAGCTCTTCCAATCTCTTCTGTAGCTACTAAACTAGTTCAAACAAGCAACATAATTCCCTTCTGTAAAATCCACAGAAATATGCTCTTGCAAACTGGTGGATAGGGAAATACCCTTAAAATCCGCCTTAATAGGGAAATTTTTATGATTACGATTGACCAAAACAGCGGTAGTAAGTCGTTTTAGCGGAACTTCTAAAAAATGTTTAACTCCGTAAATCAAAGTCAGACCAGAGTTCAGTACATCATCGACCAGTACTACCGATTTATTTTTATAATCCTCTGAATCTATAGACGTTGAAATTCCTTCCAAAGGATTTCGTTTATTCATTTTCACTTTGCAAAGCGCTACTTTCAACGAACATATTTCTGAAAGATAAGCGTTTAATTTCTCAGCAAACAGATATCCATTACCTTCAATTCCTGCTAAAATGATTTCCGATTCATTTAAGTGTTTTTCGTAAATTTGATATGCAATACGCCGAATTTTGTTTTCTATATCTTGGTGACTTAGGATTATTGTCATGGTTATATTATTTCTCATTTAGTGGTTGAAACATAATCTTATAATGCAACTTTTTGACTTACAATGGATTCAAAACATAAAATCAATTTACTGATACTGAGCATTCTCGTAAACTGAAAATTCTGAAATTATCTATCCATTTGCTTAAATAATGATGAAAAATCCTCATTAGTAGCTTCAAAAGGCTCTTTGTCCTTAAGAAATATACGAGCAGTTAATGTCCCTTTTAAAATAAATCTATTACTTTCGAAAAGAATACTGCTACCTTCACGCAACCCAACCACAGGAGTATCATTAAGCTTATGAAATTCTTTAATCCGTGTTTCCCGAGTTTCACCCTTGTGTTTACTGTCGGGATCAGGATCAAGATAATGTGGATTCAAATTAAAAGGTACTACTCCCAAAGTATCAAAACTTGGGGGATAAATTATAGGCATATCATTGGTTGTTTGCATCGTTAGTCCTGCAATATTACTACCGGCACTGGTACCAAAGTAGGGTATTCCGCTTTCAATAACCTCTCTTAGCGTTCCCATCAAATCAAACTGATAAAGCCGAGTAACTAATAGGAAAGTGTTGCCTCCGCCTGTGAAAATGGCTTTAGCTTGATGAATTGCTTCTTTGGGATTTTCAAAAGTATGCAATCCCACAATTTTCTTACCTATACTCTCAAATCCTTTTTGAGCAATTTGCGTATATTCATCATATGACACACCACTAGGCTGTGCGTAGGGTACAAACAAAATTTCATCAACATTTGCAAAAAAAACGGCTAACTCTTCCTGCAAATATGACAAGTAGGTACCTCCATAAATAGTTGATGTACTGGCTAATAATATTTTTTTCATAGAATCATTTGAGAAAAACAACGTCGCAAGGTAGCAATAAATCCGGAAATATCAAAATCACACTTGAGAATCATAAAACGCCTTGTAGAATCCATTTTGTTGCAACAAGGATTCGTGCGTACCACTTTCTACCAATTCTCCTTCATTGAGCATAAAAATTTTATCTGCATTTTTAGCCACCGATACTCGATGGCTGACAATAACCACTGTTTTGTTTTTTAATGTGTCGTGTAAATTCTGTAATATTTTTTCCTCCGTTTCTGTGTCCACAGCTGAAAGTGAATCATCTAATAAATAAATTTCTGCATCTTTAAGTAAAGCTCGTGCAATGGAAATCCGTTGTTTTTGTCCCCCACTAAGCGAAACACCACGCTCACCCAAAATAGAATCATACTGATGGGTAAAATCCATTATATTATCGTGTACGACTGCTTCTTGAGTGGCTTTTACGATTTGAGTATCAGTTGCTTGTTTATTAGCAAATAACAAATTATTTTTTATGGTATCGGAAAACAGAAATGATTCTTGTGGCACCACAGCAATGGCTTCTCGCAAACTGTGCAAATTTACCTCTCTAATAGGCTTATTATCTATATAAATTTCTCCTTTCGACACATCATACATCCGAGCAATTAGATCGATGATTGTAGTTTTCCCACTACCTGTTTTTCCAATAATAGCTACAGTTTGTCCTTTAGGAATATCAAATGATACATTTTTCAACGCTTCAATACCTGTATCTGCATATGTAAAGCTCACATTTTCAAAGCGAATATTCCCATTAATTTTTTCAATATTAGGATTATGATTACGAATATCAGGAATTTCTGCCAAAAATTCATTAATTCGTTTTTGCGACGCTTCGGCTTGTTGAACTATCGAACTTACCCACCCTACCGTAGCTACTGGCCACGTGAGCATCATCACATAAATACTAAATTTGGCTATCACTCCAATAGAGGTAATCTCTCCTAAGTAGTACAACCGACCTCCCATAAAAATCACAAAAATCAAACTCAACCCGATCATTAGAATCATAGTAGGAAAGAAAATAGCTTGAATTTTAGCTAATTTGATATTCTTCTGACGTCCTCGTTCCGCTAGGTCGGAAAGTTGCTGATTAACCAAAGGCTCATTATTGTAGGCCTTAATGACGTTTATTCCTGAAAAAGATTCCTGCGAAAATGTTGATAAATCGGAAAGAAACTGCTGAACAACCAAAGTTTCGCGGTTTATTTTCCTACTCATCACATAAATCAAAGCTGAAAGAATCGGTAAAGGAATTAAAGTATAAAGCGTCAATTCCACCGAAGTGTAAAGCATCAACGGAATAACACATGCAAATAAAGTAATGGTTTGAACACTGTACATGATAGCTGGACCAACATACATGCGTACCTTACTTACATCCTCACTGATGCGATTCATCAAATCACCTGTACGATTTCTTTTGTAAAAACTCAATGAAAGCTCTTCATATTTAACAAAAATATCATTTTTTAGATCAAATTCAATATATCGAGATACATTTATGATTAATTGACGCATAAAAAACGTAAGAATAGCCGAAATTATAGTTGCTCCGATAATTATTAAAGCATATTGTATCAAAAGTTGAACAATGTTTCCATTTTTATCCGATGATTTAGCATATTCCTCAATGGCTATAATCGAATTTTGAACATATTCAGGCATAAATAGCGAAAAAATACGTGCTAAAATCGTGATGAATATCCCTAAAATCAGATGGTATCGGTATTTAAAAAAATATTTTCGTACATATCGTAAATGTGTCATTGTTCGTATATTTAGACCGCAAAGGTACGTATTAATTGGCAAATGACAAATTGATTCATTCGGCTACCTCAGCTCAATAAGTATACAAACTTCTCAAAACGATTGATTAAATCTTAATACATAAACTTGGAATAAAAAACACGGCATTTTAGCCGTATCGTTACATTTTATTCTTATAGATAAATGATTAATCTCTTCAAAAAATGTATATATCATTTTGTCGATTCATTTGTTTTTTGATAAATTTAATTACCATAAATCTTCTGCCATAAATCCCAAATTACAATTCCTGCACTTACTGAGATATTGAGTGAATGCTTCGTTCCATATTGAGGAATTTCAATGACCCTATCAGAAGCCGAAACCACTTTTTGCTCCACTCCTTTGACTTCATTTCCAAAGATTAAAGCGTATTTTTGTTCCTTTTGAGGCTGAAACTCATTGAGCATTACAGCATTTTCAGTTTGTTCAATACTGATAACTTTCACATTTTGAGTCTTTAAACTATTCACTACTGAAAGTGTATCTTCGGCATATTCCCAACAGACGCTTTCTGTAGCTCCCAATGCTGTTTTGTGAATTTCTTTATTTGGAGGAGTTGCCGTGATGCCACAAAGGTATATTTTTTCGACCAAAAAAGCATCTGCTGTTCTAAAAACAGAACCTATGTTATTTAGACTCCGAACGTTATCCAAAATAACTATTAATGGAGTTTTTGGAGCTTTTTTAAACGCATCAACATCCAATCGAATCAATTCGCTATTTGCTAATTTTCGCATTTTGTGAATATCCTAATTTTCGAGAATTTACTCCTTACCACATTCTTGTTGCTCAGGCATCTTTCCGCAGAAACCACAAGGTTCTCCCGTTTTGTTTAAATGCGGATTTTGACTGGCACACGTACCTGAAAATTTTCCACCTTTTTTTGCCCATATTTTGATAGCTATTCCTGCTATACAAAGTGCTAAAATTCCTATTGTCAATAAAATAAGTTTCATTTTTATTTCTATTTTTATTTTAAATCATATAACGTATTTACAGCTACCACGCGTTCCATTGTAAATCCCTCAGCAAAATCCACACTAATCAACCGACCTAAATCTCTGGCTCGATAGGTTACGCTATCCAAAAAGTTTTTATCAGAAATCGGGGTATTAGGTTCATTGTTATTTGCATCATAGAATTGAGTTTTATATGCCAAAACCGATGCTAATTTTTTATCCATAAACCCTGAAATGTCAACTACAAAATCTGGTTCAATATTTTTCCATTGAATATAATGATAAACAACCTTGGGTCTCCATGCTTCTTGCGTAACTCCCTCGTGTACAGTTTCTATCTTCCGAAGCCCACTCAAAAAACAAGCATCACTTACCAATTTGCTACCTCTGCCATGGTCTATATGCCGGTCATCAATAGCATTACAAAGTACAATTTCAGGACGATATTTACGCAACATTTTGATAACTTCCAACTGATGAGCTTGATCATTAACAAAAAATCCATCAGCAAATTTTAAATTTTCACGTATCTCCACTCCTAAAATCCTTGCTCCTTCCCTAGCCTCTTGCTTACGGATTTGCGCGTTACCACGTGTACCTAACTCACCTTGTGTAAGGTCTACAATTCCTACTTTCCGACCAAGAGACACTTCTTTAGCAATCGTTCCTGAGCAACCTAATTCTACATCATCGGGATGTGCTCCAAAAGCTAATATATCTAATTTCATCTATGTAATAACTTAATTTTCAATCCAATTGATAATCTCCTGATCATCCGGTTGGGTGCGTGGTGAAATTACTTTTTCTAATTTTCCGTTTGTTCCGATTAAATATTTCTGGAAATTCCATTGTACTTCAGAATCTTGCACTCCGTTTTTACTCTTTTGAGTCAAAAATTGATATATGGGATGAATGTCATCTCCTTTTACTGTAATTTTTTCCATCAAAGGAAAAGTTACGCCGTAATTCACTTTACAAAACTGTGCAATTTCAAAATTTGTACCTGGTTCTTGCGATTTGAAATCATTAGCAGGGAATCCAATAATTATAAAATTCTGGTCTTTATATTTTTTATACAAAGCCTCCAATCCCTCATACTGAGGCGTAAGCCCACATTTGGAAGCTGTATTGACAATCATTATTTTTTTTCCTTTGAGTTTCGAAAAATCAAACTTTTTGCCACTAATATCTTTAACAGTAAATTGATAAATAGTATTTTTTTCCGTTCCTGTTTGTGCTTTTACCAACACAAACATCAATAAAGCTAAAATAGTGAATATTTTTTTCATTTTTACAATTATTTTTTAAATTAAACTTCAATAAGATTTATTATTTATAAATTTTATAAGACTTCCATAAGATAAATAGTTACCATCATGCAAAACCTTCAAAGATTCCTAATCCAAACAAAGCAAAGTCGTATTTAGCGGGATCGTTAGGGTCGAATCGTAGTAAATGACCGTTCAATTCCGTTAAAGCCTTTATATCATTTTGCGGACGCGTAATCAGCCCCAAAGAACGTGCCACATTACCTGAATGTACATCTAACGGGCAGGATAACATCGCAGGGGAAATACGCTTCCAAATACCCAAATCGACCCCTGAATTGTCATTGCGAACCATCCAACGCAGATACATATTGATACGTTTTGCTACGGAACCTTTACGAGGGTCAGGCAAGTGTTTGAGAGAACGATTATATTTTAAATCTTTGAAAAACAAACTTTTAAAATTTGAAATTCCTAACTGTAAATCGTTGTTTTCAACACTATCAGCCAAAGCGTTTTCCAATCCATCATAATGCGTATAAATATGTTTTAAACTGATAATAAATTGCTCGAAATCTTGTCCGTTAAACGTTCTATGGACAAAATTTTGCAGACGCTTCAAATCATTTTGAGTATGCGACATCACAAAATCGTAAGGTGCATTCCCCATTAAGTCCATCATTTTCAATCCGTTATTTATAATAGACTTTCGCAATCCCCACGCAATAACCGAAACTAAAAAACCTGATATTTCTACATCTTCCTTAGCGGAATACCTTTTAGGAATCTGTAAGGGATCGGTCTCAACAAATTCTGGTCGATTATATTTCAGTACTTTCTCGTCTAAAAAATCTTTTAAATCACTAATTATCATATGAATTTACCATCAAGCATTGTTAATTTTCGGTCTGCCATATTCGCTAAATCCTCATTATGTGTAACTATCACAAAAGTCTGATTAAAAGTTTTTCGCAATTCAAAGAACAAGTGATGCAGATTCTCGGCACTTTCCGAATCTAAGTTGCCACTGGGTTCATCAGCAAGTACTACTGCTGGATGATTCATCAAAGCTCTTGCTACCGAAACACGTTGTTGCTCTCCACCTGATAAAGCACTGGGTTTATGATGAATACGGTCTGATAAATTTAAAAATGATAACAGTTCCTTAGCTCTGTTTTCCGCCTCTTTCTTTGCTGTTCCTTTAATAAAAGCGGGAATACACACGTTTTCAAGTGCTGTAAATTCGGGTAGTAGCTGATGAAATTGGAAAATAAACCCAATATGCTCATTACGGAATTTCGACAAGGACTTCGATGATAGTTCATTAACATTTACGTCATTGATTACCAATGAACTATCTTGCTGCTGATTTGCTAAATCAAGTGTACCTAAAATATGTAAAAGCGTAGTTTTCCCAGCTCCTGAAGCTCCAACAATCGAAACAATTTCTCCCTTATGTACGTGAATATCAACTCCTTTGAGTACTTCTAAACCGCTGTATGTTTTATGTATATTAGTTGCTTTTATCATTTATATAGAAAGTGATTTTATAGCTTTAAATTGCTATATTTTTTGAATAAATACGAATTTAATAATTAATTCAGTGATAATTAATTTAAATAATTCGAATATGCTCCAAAACGAAACTTTTGATTTTTTTGGTTAAAGGAATTAAACTGTTTCGTCTGAAATTCGCTGGTTTGCTAAGTCGAGTATTTTCTGTACTTGCTGGTCAAACGTCAAATTGGAATTATCGATTTCAACAGCATCTTTAGCTTTCAACAAAGGAGACTCCTTGCGTGTGGTATCTAAAAAATCTCGATATTGAACGTTTTTTAAAACTTCCTCAAACGATACTTCTTCGTCTTTTTCTAGCAATTCTTTGTAGCGACGCTCAGCTCGAATTTGTTCGGAAGCTGTCATGAAAATCTTCAGCTCTGCATTAGGGAACACTACTGAACCAATGTCCCTTCCGTCCATTACAATGCCTTTCTCTTCTGAAAATTTCCTTTGTAAATCAACTAAATAAGCGCGTACACTCGCTACTTTTGCTACTTCACTCACCAAATTAGCTACTTCAATTGATCGAATTTCTTTCTCTATATTAACATCATTCAAGTAGATTTCAGAAAACTGTAACTCGGGATTATATTTAAACTTAATATCTGAATTTTTTAAAGCCGTCAGTAATTCTTGCTCTTTAAGATAAACTATCTGTTCATCTTGCTGTTTATCAGTGTTTTTTACTGTTTTTTTTTCAACAAATCCTTTTTGCATTGCCAAATAAGTTACAGCTCGGTACATTGCTCCAGTATCCACATAAACATACCCTAATTTCTTGGCAACAACCTTAGCCGTACTACTTTTCCCCGTGGATGAATATCCGTCTATAGCGATAATTATTTTCTGCATTTCCCTTTCTTTTATTGTCGGCAAATATACAATTTTAGTTTCAATATCTTTTATATTAAACGCTATGTTTACCTCAACAATCTTAATTTCAATTTGAGTACAAAAGAACGCTTTTTGTGTGGATTCACTTAGTCGTCTGATAAAAGTACTTCGTAGACTGGAACTGAAAACATCGATTAAAAAAAACATTGAGATTCAGAAACTCTAAATCTCAATATTTCATTTGTTATTTTTGAGCCAAATCTTCCAAAACATTCACGGCTTCTTCCAAATAAATGTCTTTTTGTAAGTTTTCATGCCAACGGTCTCTACGAAGCTTTAAATCTTCGTTTTTACCAATTTTAGCTTCATCACTTGGCAAAGAAGAGAACTTTAAGTTTGATTTATATTCGGAAATAGCTTTGAAACGCTTTGATTCTTCTTCATTTTTTTCCATGAGTTTTTTGTACGCCTCATAGTTTAATGGAAATATATTCTCATCTTGTTGTTGCTTAATCCATTTCGCATTTTCGTCTATCAATTTGAAATTTGGATTTTCTTGTATTCTCTTTTGGCTATTAGCTATTACACGTGCAAACAACTCATCGTTTTTCAGAGGTACGTACTGCTGACTTTTAATTTTATCCCAAACCATAGCATTAGACATATCGCGTTCTCCCACATCAATATACTTGTATTTATCGGGCATAACAATATCGCTTTTCACTCCTTCGAGCTGAGTTGACCCCCCGTTAATACGATAGAATTTTTGAATCGTAATCTTCAAAGCTCCCAAATCGCCGAATGAATTTTGTCGAACATACTGATTCAAATCAGCAAAAGTTTGTACCGTTCCTTTCCCAAAAGTTTGTTTACCCCCCATAACAATAGCACGTTTATAATCTTGCATTGCAGCCGCTAAAATTTCGGATGCTGAAGCTGACAATTCATTAGTCATAATTACCAAGGGACCATCCCATTGCGTACGTGAATCGGTGTCAGCGAGATTATCAACACGCCCTTGGGAAGATTTGACCTGCACCACAGGCCCTGATTTGATAAACAACCCTGCGATATCGACCACTGAACGTAACGAGCCACCACCGTTGTTTCGCAAATCAACAATGATTCCAGCAACACCTTGCTTTTTTAACTTCTCAACCTCAATTGCCATATCGGTTGCGGCATTTTTGGAATTGTAGTTCTCCACATCCATATAAAACTTGGGTAAGTCTATAATTCCATATTTTTTGCCGTTATGATTCACTATCACTGATTTTGCATAGGTTTCTTCCATTTCAACAATGTCCCGAATCACACCCACCGTTTCGATAGTTCCATCCACACGCTTAACAGTCAAACGCACCTCAGTCCCTTTTGGCCCTTTTATGAGTTTAATAGCCTCATCCAAACGCATTCCAACAACATCAACAGGTTCTTCTTTGCCCTGAGCTACTTTGAGAATTAAATCTCCCACTTCCAATGCTTTAGCTTTCCAAACAGGCCCTCCTAGAATGATTGTTGTAACTCGAATACCGTCAATTTTTTTCTGTAATTGAGCTCCAATACCTTCAAATTTTCCTGACATTCCTTGATCAAAACTTTTTTTGATGTCGGGAGCCATATAGTTGGTGTGTGGATCAAAGGTCTCAGCAAAAGCATTCACATATATGGAAAACCATTCTTCTTCGAGCATATCGTCATAAATCGAAAAAATTTCTGTGAGTGTTTTTTCAGCATTCTCCACCGATTCTTTTTTTAATTCCTCAGCAGACTTCACTTTGTAGGTGCTATCTTTCTCCAACTTTGTATTTTCTTCCTTTTCTTTGGTTAAATAATTGGAAATAGCCGAAAAAGTGATGATCTGATTCCATCGATTTTGCATTTCGGTTTTTGTTTTAACATATTGAATTTCTTCAAAATCAGTGCTTATTGTTTTTTTAGAATTAAAATCAATCGGTTTTTTAAATATCTGCTTTGCAATTTCTTGCGATTCTTTCATTCGTTGCATCAAACGGCTGTATGTGAGATTAAAAAATGAAATATCGCCTCGTTTCAAATCATCATCCAAACGAGTTTCGTATTTTTTAAACTCGTTGATATCCGATTGTAGAAAATAACGTTTTTGGCTATCCAATTGCTCAATATAGCTTTTGTACATTTTTTTAGAAAACTCGTCGTTGATTTGCATAGGACTGAAATGTCCATTACTAAGCACGTACTGTACAATCTCCAACAATAGTTTGTCTTTGTCAGGATTTTCAAACTTTTTTGCAAAACTACAGGATGCAAAGGATATGAAAAATAAAAGTAAAGATGCTGAAATTTTTTTCATTACTACAGGTTTTCTATATTAATTAATTCTCTGTGAAAGGGCAAAATAAGTGCCAAAATATACTTGTAACTTGGCAAACTTACATAAAAAAAATGATTTATGACGTATTATCAAAAAGGTTTATCAGTTTTATCCTATTAACTATCTACATACCAACCAATTAAACCTCAAGTTGAATTTATTCACGATTTTAAAAATCAGGTCGTGTATGTGATGATAGAGAAAAAACGTAGAAAACTAAGTCCCTACTTTTCTTCAAAAACTACTTCGAAAATTTTATTCCAATTTTTTCCTGTTATAAAAAACGTTTTTCTATTATGGTGATAAGCAATCCCATTTAACACATCTAATTCAGGTATTTGTTCCACTTTTTCTTTCAACCCACGCATATCCACAATACCTTCAATAGCCCCATTCTGGGGATTGATAATCATTATTCCATCTTTCTGGTAGGTATTGGCGTAAATTTTCCCGTTCACCCATTCCAACTCGTTTGCATTTGAAAATAAGGATTTATCAGTAGAAATTTGTATAAAATCTTCCTCTTGATACGTATTCGGATTTAATATCCAAATTTTCTCCGTACCATCACTTTTATAGATTTTTTTTCCATCGTAGCACAAACCCCAACCCTCTTTACTTTTCCCGTAGGCAAATGTTTGCTGCTGATTCAAATCCAAATCATAGACAATACCTAAGTTTTCTTGCCATGTCAGTTGCAAAATTTTATTATCAAAAACAGTAACTCCTTCCCCAAAGTACTGAGACGCTAAATTGATTTTTTTATACTCTTGTCCTGTAAAAACATTCCACTTTCGTAGAGTTGATTTACCATATTGCCCCGTACTTTCTATAAGAGTATCTCCCACAAATTCAAGCCCTTGGGTATAAGCAGTTTTATCATGATCGTATTGATTTATAATTCTGTAAGTGTAGAGTTTGGGGGCTTTATCTGCCAAAATTGTCAATTCTTTTTGGAACGTATATTCTTTCCCACTCTCTGTTACCACCTCAATTTCAATAATTTGCTTACCTAATTTTATATTTTTTAAAAGATAAGATCCTTCCATGGACGTAAGCTCCTCTCCATTGATTTTATAACTTACCGAAGCCACCGCTTCTCCAAAATCATTATCAGAAACAGAGAGTTGAACGGTATCGTTTAGATGATATTCCTTTTTTTGTGGTTGAACTTTGAGATTGTAATTGCGTGTTTTTTGTGATCCCAAACCATTGCATGAGAAAAACGAACAAACTATTGTAAAAAAAACAATTACATTTTTTATCATAAGATTTTATCGTTTAGATTGAAAAAAATAGGTGATTGTACCGCTTTGCATTTTTCTGTCCAAATAGACATTAAATCGTGCTTGACGAGCATACGCCAGAGCATTCTCAACTAAGCAACCATTAGTGGTAGTTGAATGCTCTCGATTTATGGAAGCTGTTACTACTTTGCCTTCTTCATTGACCTTTATGTCAACAACGACCTTGCCTTCTTCCTCACACGTAAATACAGGATTAGGCAAATCGCCCCTGACTTCTCTATCGACTAAAGCATACTTTATTAAAGTGTTTTTATTGACAACTTCTTCTCTTTTGACGCCTTGCTGGTTTTGTTCTATCCCGACATCTGTTGTAACTACAACATCGGAAATTTTATCCGTTAGCAATGACTCACTAGCCTCTTTCATTTCGCGTTCTGCTAAAATTTCATCTAAGGTTTTGAAAGGCTCATCAGCGTGTTTTAAAGCTCTATCTGCTTCATTATAAGTTTTTATAGTAATCCTTGTTTGTTCCGTTATGCCTTGTTCAGCCTTGCTTTCTTCGGGAGGAATATCAAATTCAGCAACTTCTGGAGTAAAATTCATTTCCAACATAATTTCAGCTTCCTTAGCTTTAAGCTGAACACGCAACATTAAGACCAAAATACATATTATGAAAGAAAGCGTAATGATTACAGATTTTTCTATAGGCGAGAGCATGTCAATAAACCTCCTGACCTCTCGCAAGAAAGTTTGCCAATCCCCTCTTCTACTTTTTTTCTTTGAACGCGGTCTTGAATTATGTATTTTAGGGTTTGTATCTGTTACAATAGGAATTTGAGAAGTGTCTACCTTAGGTTTAGATTCCTCAGAAACATCCTCTTTGGGTTTCGGTAATTGAGGTGTAGTAACATCAGACTTTCGAGGTTGAACCGATGGTTTTTTATTATATTTTCTCTTTTTTTTCTTCATTATCTATCGGATTCTTAAACAAATCCAATGACAAAGATACTGAATATAATTAAATTGGAATAACTTTCAATAAAAAAGAAGCTGTCATAAAAGTATTTTTTTTTCTCTTGCAATTGATTTAGATTCTGTTGAGCAATATTCTCGTGTTGAAATTAGAAAATCTGTACTTGCAAGATTTATGTCTACAATTGAACAAGAGCTCAACAAACTAAAATAACAAAACAACAAATTACTTTTTGGACAGCTTCTTTAAACTATTTAATTATTTATTAATAGCCGGATCTTTCATTCCTTCTTCTATCATATTATAGAATTGATCAAGTTTAGGAAGTACTACGATGCGTGTTCTACGGTTTTGAGCTTTTCCTTCTTTGGTGTCATTAGTTGTAACTGGTATGTATTCGCTACGTCCTGCTGCCGTCATACGCTCTGGACTTACACCAAAATCTTTTTGTAATATACGAACGATTGCAGTTGCACGAAGTACGCTCAAATCCCAATTATCTTTAATAACTGTATTAGCTTTATACGGTACATTGTCAGTATGTCCTTCAACCATAAACTCAAAATCAGGCTTATTTTTCACAACCAAAGCCACTTTACCTAACACCTCTTTAGCACGGTTAGTAACTGCATAGCTTCCGCTGCTGAACAGCAACTTATCAGAAATATTTACAAAAACAACTCCTTTTTCAACTTTCACTTCAATATCTTGGTCGTCTAAGTTACCAATGGCTCCCTTTAAACTTTGCACTAAGGCTAAGTTGATAGAATCACGACGAGTTACTGCATCTCTTAAGTTTCTGATTGTCAAATCTTTCTCACGAAGACTTTCCAATGATTTTTCAAGATTTTCAGCTCCTTTTTGGGTTAAGGTTGTCAAATTACCCATATTATTAATCAATTGCTGATTGTTTTCACGCAACAAATCATTTTCATTTTTTAGGCTTGACACTTGATACTGCAATTTTTCATAATCTTTCAAACAAGCATTCAATTTGACAGTTGCCGTGTTTAGTAATTCATCTGTTTGTTTGTACTTTTGTTCTAGCTCTGCATATTTCTTGTTCGATACGCACGAAACTGTTACCAAACTCACTAATGAAATAGCTACAAAAATCTTTCTCATTATATTTAATTTTAAAGGTTTATATAAAGGCAAAAATACTATTTTAATTTGTTAAAAGTTCTTTTATTTTTAATAAAATATTCCCAAACAATAGATTCTACTTCATAATATAACAGAAAATCAGTTCCTTTTCTTTTGTTTTTAAATTTAAAAAAATATCTGTAAAAACTCATATGAGCCTTGAAAATTGCCCATGTAAAGCTTATTTTTCCTTGGAAAAGAAAACGTCCTCCTGCAATTCCATCCAACAACATTCGTAAAAATAAAATTCGATATTTTCTCTTCTGTGGCAAATTTTTAAGTAGCATGAACAATCCATTCCTGAAATTCAAATAGGTCTTTTTAGGATTATCGGTGGGCAGGGTAGCCGCACCTACGTGAAAAACCTTACTCTGTGGGGTATAAACAACCCGTTTTCCAAATCTATGTATCCGCCAACAAAGGTCTATTTCTTCTTGATGAGCAAAGAAATCCTCATCGAATCCATTCATCTGTTTAAAAACATCTGAACGAATAAAAAAACAGGCTCCCGATGCCCAAAACACATCCATTTCAGTATCATACTGTCCTAAATCCTGCTCTACAACATCAAAAATACGTCCCCTACAAAAAGGAAAACCATATTTATCAATAAAACCACCCGCAGCTCCAGCGTATTCAAAGTGGTTTTTATCCTTATAATCTAATATTTTGGGCTGTACAACCCCTATTTCAGGATTTTTGAACAATTTTTCAATCGGAATCAACCAATTTTCAGTTACTTCAATATCTGAATTTAATAAACAATATACATCTGCTTCAATCTGCTGTAACCCTTGATTGTACCCTCGAGCATAGCCCTCGTTAGTAGGTAAACTAACAATATGAACATCCGAAAACGTATTTTTAACGTATTCCACAGAGGTATCTGTCGAGGCATTGTCAACCAAATAAAGAGATGCTTGAGGCGAATATTTTACCAATGAAGGTAAAAACTTTTCCAAAAGATGCTTTCCATTCCAATTTAGAACTACAACAGCTATTTTCATTTTTTATGTTTGTGCGACTTAGCAGAACTTAAATAAAGGCGAAAGTTCGAAAATATCAAGAAAACCAATATGAAATTAAACTTATGTTTTTAATCTCAGAACAATAATCAAAAGATTGCACTTCTACTTAACAATATATTGAAATTCAGAATACTGCCCCACACGAAAAGCTCCTAACGGATTTTTCTTCGGATTGGTTTCATGTGTTACATTTCCTAAAATACGAGCAGGAATGTTATTGGATGGAGGTCCTGCTCCCCTACCTTGGTCGTTAATGGCTACGTCCGCCAAAAAGTCTATGATTTGTTTATATTCATATGATATACGATATAAAGAGACATAAATTTGATCACCTTTTTTCAACTCCTCTTGGAAACCATTGGTTGTGAAAAAGAACTTTTGATCAGCGATGAATTTATCATCCAGAGTATATCTATCTTCTTTCTGTTTGTGTTTCATTCGCACCAAATAAGCATTTTCTTCATTAGCAAATCCATTAAAGAAGAATCGAGCTTCGGTTTTATTTCCAAAAATTCCTCCGTTGTCATTTTGTTGTGTTCGTGAGGGATCAACAATAGCTGTTTCCTTCATACGAGCTTTAGCTACGTATTTTTCCCCTTCATACTCAATATGCAAGATATAATCCCGCCCCAAAACAGGAGTAATTCCGTCTGGAAAGGCGTAAATAGTTCCTCCTAGATGGTTGGATACTGTTGGGTATTCTGTCGGTGGAAAAATATTTGCAAATTGCTGATGACTAATCTCTTGCAAAATATATTCTTCACTATGGTAAGTAGTAATTTTAACAGCTGCTCCAGTGGCTTTTGGTGAAGGAAGATTGCTGTAATAATCGGTTGTGTAACTCAAATGCACTACGGGAATGGCTTGAGTATCTCCTTTCTTCCAATCAATATAGGCATCTACCACCAATTGAGGTTTTTCATTATCTATGTCTAAAGTAATGACTTCTTCACACGAACTCAGTGCGAACGAAAGCATACATATTATGGTATAAATTTTTCTCATTTTAAAAAGTAAAGTTATAGGTTACACTTGGAATAATCCCAAAAATCGACAACTTGACAGCTTCATTCAAATGAGTATCTGAATTTTCACGAAAGGAAATAGAAACAGCGTTTTTTCGGTTATAAAGGTTATAAATTCCAAAATTCCATTCGCTTTTCCAGCGCTTATGTTGTTTTTGAGGCGTGTAAGTTGCTGAAATATCTAATCGGTGATAGGTTGGTAAACGATATTCATTGCGTTTGCTATAGTTTGGAACAATCATATTAAGATATTGATATGTTCCCACTGGGAAATTAGCAGGGAGTCCTGTTTGTAGATTAAAAACAGTCCCAAAAGTCCATTTCGGACTCAAAGCATAGGTTGCCGTAATAGACAAATCATGAGGTTTGTCATACGGTGTACTATACCATTCTCCGTTGTTAATTCCTGTTTCTTGAGGTGTGCGACCTGGGGTTTGTTGCTCGGATTTAGACAAGGTGTAGGCTATCCATCCTGTTAATTTTCCCGTATTTTTACGCAACAACAACTCCAAACCATAAGCACGACTACGCCCACTCAACACAATTTGTTCAATAGCTTTGTTGGCAATCAAATCAGCTCCATCAATATAATCCAACCTATTTTGGGTAGTTTTGTAATAGGTTTCAGCCTCAAAACTATACCTGTCTTCAGCAAAGTTAGTAGCAAATCCGACAGCAAACTGATCGCTAACTTGTGGCTTTAAATATTGGTCACTTGGCGTCCAAACATCTAATGGGCTTGGTGATGAAGTGTTTGAAATGAGATGCAAATATTGAGCATTTCTACCATAACTTGCTTTAAACGAACGATTATCATTCAGAGCATACGATAAAGTCAAACGTGGCTCAAGGTGACTGAACAAATCTATTATCTTATTATTAGGGTAATAATCAGTACCGATAGGAACTCCTTTTTGATATACACCTCGATTAGGATTGAACGTAACTGGTTGATCGTTAGCATAACGGTTTATTTCTCGACTTCCCAAATGGTAGAAGGAATTTAATCGAAGTCCGTAAGACAAATTCAACGAAGAGGTTATACTATGTTCTGCATCAATGTAGAATCCATTTTCAAAGGCATATTTATTAGGTAGATATTGCTCTTTGATATTCGAGTCGGGAGAACTTGGGGATAATTTTCCTTGTATAAAAACGTAGTACAAACCTTGAATTCCATAGGAAAGTTTGAATTTTTCAGATATATAATTTTTAAAATCATATTTCAAATTGAAGTTTTTGATACCTGAATCCCACTGAAATCCAATGTAATTAAACATAAAACCGTAATAATAATCACTAAAAATCAACGATAAATTAGAGAAAAGCTTGTCGTTGAACAAATGATTCCAGCGTAAATTAAACAAAGCATTACCATAGACATTTCTCAAATTATCGCTCAAATCAAAAAAATCACGACCGAAATAACCGGATAAATAGAGTGTATTGTTATCATTCAGTTTATAGGACAATTTTGTGTTTAGATCGTAGAAATAAGCCGAATTTTTATTATCTGTAAACTTCAAAAACAAATGAGCATACGAAGCGCGTCCGCCTATGAGAAAAGAACTCTTTTCCTTAACGATAGGGCCTTCAGCTAACAACCTTGAGGACAAAATCCCCAGACCACCTGTCATTCCGAAATCATTCCGATTTCCATCTTTTTGGTAAATATCTAAAACCGAAGAAGTTCTACCTCCATAACGCGCTGGAATTCCTCCTTTGTAAAGTTTCATATCACGAACTGCATCGGCATTGAACACACTTAAAAAACCAAACAAATGTGATGAATTAAAAATGGTAGCCTCATCCAAAAGTACTAAATTTTGGTCAGCTCCACCACCCCGCACATTGAAGCCTGATGACACCTCTCCTGCGTTACTCACTCCAGGCATCTGTAACAAAGTTTTTATAATATCTACTTCACCGATGAGTACGGGTAGCTTTTTAATAGTCGAAATAGGGATGGAAACTGTACTCATCTCAGGTTTTCGGATATCCACCTTTGAGGAAGTGTTGGCAAATACCTCTACTCCATCCAATTCAATTGCTTCGGCAGATAATTTGTAATCCTTACGGATATTTTTATCCAATACCAATTCCTCCGTAATGGTCATAAATCCCATAGACTCAATAGATATGGTATATTTTCCTTCGGGAAGTGTAATGGAAAAAAAACCATACTCGTTGGAAGTTGTTCCGGTACCTAATTCTTTGATAATACAATTAACTCCCAACAACAACTCTCCATTTGAGGCATCAACAAAATGCCCACTAAAAGTATATTTTTTCTGAGCATATACCGAAGTAGTTAAGAATATGCCTAAAAAAAATAACAAAAAAAAATTCCTTGTCATGCTAAAATATGAATATTTGGACAAAGGTACATTTTTTATTTAATTTTCATATCAGTTTTATAGGAATTTTAGGTTTAACACAAAAAATTATCAACTTTTGATTTATTTATTTAAAGTATTTTTAACCTTCAAAGTTGAAAAAACATAAAGTTTACGCAATTTGTTTTAAAACAAGTAGAAATATAAAATGAACTCTATATTTCTATAATTCAATTTGTAATATGTGTTTAACCTAAGAGAACTCAAGTTTTCGATGTAGATTAGAGTTTATACCGAATTGAAAAAACAATCGTTCGAGGCATCACGTGGGTAGTTTGCATCACCACATAATAATTTGATATACTGCTATTTATTTTAGTCTTTGTACCCAAAACGTTATTTCCTGCTAAATGAAACCCCCACGGACTTTTGGATCTCTGATAGTCCAACGATATATTTAAATACTGAAAATCGGCTAATTGATTTGAATTAAGTTGCTCATTTCTAAAATAAGCATACTGGAATTCCGTCGAAAAATCATTTGTAAATCGGTAACTTCCAGTAGTAAGCCAATAATCGGATACGAGTTTTGTTGAAGAAACTCCCCGATGTGCATTCCAATTTTTTGTATAAGAAACATTCAGGTTCATTTTCTTGTAAACAACTCTTGTATAAGCCTTTACACTATGATTCTCTCGACGATTTTCTGTGATAATACGATTCATTTTCTGTACATAATCGTTCCATGAACCAGCGTAAGTCAGTCCCCACTGCATACCTAAAATTTTTCTTTCCAGCGTAGTCATAAAACTCCACGAAGTTTCAGGTTTATGAGTCAAAAACCAAGTCGAAAAACGATTAATATCTTCAAAAATATACTCACTACCTATGGTTTTCGTTTTTCTACTAAATGACAAATGAGCTGATAATATCATTCGTTTGAAAAAACTGTTTCGCCTATAATTCAATGAAAATGAATGAAATAATTCATTATCCAACATTGGATTTCCTTTCGTAATGGCATTATAGGACAGTAACGAAAATTTTTCTGATAACATTTCTTCTTTAGGAAATATATTTCGTTTGGCATAATGAAATTTAATTTCTTCTGAATTACTAAACTCATAGGTAGTTTCAAAAGCAGGTTCAAAAGCCAACAAATCAGACGTTCTTTTATTGACTAATTGATTGTTTTTAAGCCTATAATATCGTAAAAATGTAGAAATTTTTGAAACCAATTTATTAATTTTAAAACGATATTCCAACCCTAAAAAAGCATCTGACAAGGTGTAATCATACATATTTCCAAAACCTACCGAAACAAAGTTATTAGAACTTCCATCAGTAAGTAATTGTTTCTCATTTCCATTTAACAAACTCATTTCCAGATTGCTACCTACATTGGTATATAAATGATTCAAATCATTAATCGTCCAATAGTGTTTAAAAATAGCATCTATTTGATGTTTCTTGGTCTGTTTGGTTTGTACCAAATGATATTCTGTATCGGTTAGCAATGGCAACAAAGACGGTAAAGAAGTTAACTGATTCGTAATCCACTGATTATTAGGAGAAATTTTGTCATAACTATGATTTATGACAAAGGTAGTCGTTTCCTTACGGTTATAAACCTTATGCCATTCCACATATTGCTTAAACGAAACATTATCAGTATCGGTCAATGAATTTACATTTCGGGTTCTGAGAGGCGATTTGGAAACTAAATCATTAGAAATGTGATTATTATTAGCATCAAACTGAGCATTATAAAACCATTTTTCATCAGACGAAGGAGAATAATCCACCTTGATGTTCCCCATTCCCAACAGATTCTGTTGCTCGTTAGTAAGCTGTTGCCATTCCAAAAGAGGTGTCTGATTGGTAAGATACTCAATAGAAGTATCTTTTTTGTAATCAGTTAGCAATTTTGAAAATATACTAAACCCAGACAAATAGAGTTTGGAGGTAGACATATACCCAAAATTGAACGCTAAAAACTGAGCGTTATGGCGGTACATATTTTGGTTATTTTTACTGTACGTAGAAAGATTTACTGATACCCCTCGTTGCTTAGTGAAACGACTGCGTCCTCCTTGAAAACGCATCAAATCTTGGAAAGAAAACGCCGATTTTCCAAAATCGTTAACATCGCCTATGAGGTTCAAATTCAATTCGGGATGGTAATAGAACAAGGCGGTATGTGCTAAGTGGTGACTATCATTTCCCGCCCCAGCTTCGAGGTCACCAAAAACGAATTTCTTTTTGTCTTCTTTCAGTAAAACATTCATTGCCAACTCATTAGAACTTGATACATTTTTCAAAAAACTGACCTCGTTAAAATTGTCAATTACTTCAATTTTGTCCAACGCATCGGCAGGAATATTTTCAACAGCCAATTTTGAACTCCCTCCGAAAAAGGAACGTCCCTCTACTAACATTTGAGTTACTTGTTTGCCCTGTACCTTGATTATGCCAACATCGTCCACCTCCACACCTGGGAGTTTTTCCAGTACTTCCTTCATTTTGCGTTCGTTACCCAACACAAAAGCATCAACTTTATAAACGGTCGTATCTTTTTTAACAGTGATAGGAAGCCTCTCAGCAGAAATGACTACTTCGGTAAGTTCAATTCCTGTACTTTTGAGTACAAAATGATGTTCCGAACGTTCGCTCGTTGCCGTAATCGTAATATTTTGAGGATTATATCCCAAATAGGACACTGAAATCACATATTCGACATCACGAAGCAAGTTGAATTTGTACCTCCCCTGTTTGTCGGTCGTAGCAAACAATATTCGACCTCCTTTTTGGGCAGGACGTGCCAATAAGTTTGCATTTTCCAACGGAGCAAGGCTATCTCTGACCGTTCCTTCAAACAAGCTTTCTTGGGAATAACCTGAAAAATAACACAATATAAGCAGAAAGAAAAATAAACGCATTCAAAAAGGGAAGTTTATTTCAATTTTTCAAGAAACTCATTAACTTCTTTATTTACAAAGACTTTATATTCTTCAGGAGTAAAAGTTTTATCTATTTTTGGGAATTTCAATTGGGGAGCAGATTTTAGGGGTATGATTTTCTCGACTACCAAACTGCTTGTCGCTCCCTTCGTTCTCGCAACAAGTACCAACCCAGGAAGTCCAAAAAAATCTTCAGGGCCGTATTTGACAGGAAAATCAGGACAAAACCACGCTTCCATTTCCTGTTCCTCATCTCCCAAGGCTTCTATCAGGTGAGGTCGTTTGGTAAAAGCACGATAACACACATAACCATTTATAGTAACCGAATCATCGGTAATTGTCCATTGATGATGATTCAAATCATATTTCACAAACACGCCTTCTCTTTCTGCAACAACCTGATTTCCTTTGTAATAGAATCTTTCGACCTTAGGAAGTTGTATTCCTTCAGGGAGCATTTGCTCATAAAATGAATACACCGCTTTGTCCCCTGCAACTAACAGCTGAAATCTGTGGCTTTGTTTTGCTTTTAATTTGCTCTCAACATTATTTTTGATTATAGGATCTTTGATGTTTTTGAGATTATCGATATTGACTTCCGTTTTATAAATCACTTGGTAATTCTGAGAAAAAGCGGAAAGACTTATGATAAAAAACAACAGAGATAATAGATTTCGGTTCATAATTTCATTTTTTTTTTGCGATTCCTTTCTTTTTAGATATTCACATGATTTTTAAAATAGATATCTCATCATAAAAGTACCTAATTTTCAAAATAATTATCAATTTTCACTTGCTAATTGAATACGGTTTTTCTCCTGCAATACCACTATCTGACGGCATATGGGTCATATGGAAATCAATACGTCCATTGGATTTGAAAAACTCAAAAGGAATGTAAGGTTTATCCCAAGGTTTTCCATTTAATACGACATGGTCAATATATTTGTTTTCCAAAGAGTTTTTAACACCATTGATGATGAGCTTTTTACCATTTGGAAGTTGTACTGTTACTTTCTCAAAAACTGGACTTCCGATAATATACTCATCAGTGGCAGGAGTCACAGGATAGAATCCTAACGCACTGAACACATACCAAGCCGATGTTTGTCCATTATCCTCATCTCCGCAATATCCATCGGGGGTAGGAGCATAAAGTTTGGTCATTACCTCACGAATTTTCTCTTGGGTTTTATGAGGCTTACCAACGTAGTTGTACAAATAAATCATATGTTGAATCGGTTGGTTACCATGTGCATAATTGCCCATATCCATAATCTGCATCTCTCTGATTTCGTGAATAGTAAATCCATAATACGAGTGATCGAACAGAGGTGGCATTTCAAAAACCTCATCTAATTTTTTCTCAAAGGCAGCACCTCCTCCCATCAAATTTGCTAATCCTTGAATGTCATGGAAAACTGACCAAGTGTAGTGCAAACTATTACCCTCGGTGAAAGCATCACCCCATTTCAGTGGATTGAAAGGTGATTGAAATGTCCCATCTTCGTTTTTACCTCGCATCCAACCACTTTCTTTGTCAAACATATGGTGATAATTCAACGATTTTTGTTTGTAAGTCTGAGCAATGTCGTTTTTACCCATCGCTTTAGCCATTTGGTAAATGGTAAAATCAGCATAGGCATACTCCAAAGTACGAGCTACATTTTCATTAATACCCACATTGTAAGGAACATATCCTAATTCATTATAGAAATCAACACCCTCACGCCCCACGGATTTGACAGGTCGTCCTTCGTTTTGAGTAGCGTTTTTCAACATGGCTTCAAGCAAAATTTCGGCATCTTCATTGGAAATATTTCCTTTTAGAAAAGCATCAGCTATGATAGGAGCTGAATTTGACCCAATCATGCAATCACGATGCCCCGGACTCGCCCATTCGGGTAACCAACCTGACTCTAAATAGGTATTTACCAATCCCTTCATAAATTTCTGATTCATCTCTGGATACATCAGATTAAAGAACGGAAAAACAGCTCGAAATGTATCCCAAAAACCATTGTCAGTGAACATATAACCTTTCTCGATCTTTCCGTTGTAGGGACTGTAATGTACAATTTCGCCTTTTTCGTCCAATTCATAGAACGTTCGGGGAAAAAGTAACACACGATAGAGGCATGAATAGAATGTTCGTATATTATCAATATTGCTATCTTTGACACGTATCTTAGCAAGTTCTTCTTCCCAACGGTTCAGAGCCTTATTTTTGGTTTGTTCGAACGAATCGTTGCCTATTTCAGCGTTCAAATTACGCTCAGCTTGTTCCCAACTGATAAACGATGACGCTACTTTCACTCGCACTTCTTGCCCCCGTTTGGTAGCAAATTTCACAATTGCTCCAACGTGATTTCCTTCACTTTCAGTATTGTTTTCCAACAATCTCCATTGATCGCCCCAAGTAATAACATTCTCAAAATCAGTATCAAACTCTGCTACAAAATAATTATGGAAATTATCAGGAACACCTCCGTTATGATTCCGAGCATAACCTATAATTTTCCGTTTTTCAGGAATAATTTTTACCATCGACCCTTTGAAATAAGCATCCAAAAGTATGTAAGCCTTCTGCGATTCTGGAAATGTAAACTTAAATTGAGCTGCTCTTTCGGTTGGAGCTATTTCAACAGTAGTATCATAATCAGCCAGATATACCTTATAGTAATGCGGTTTAACTATCTCTGCTTTATGCGAAAACCAAGATGCTCGTTCACTTTCTTCAATTTTCAAATCGCCCACCACAGGCATCAAAGCAAAAGCTCCATAATCGTTGATCCATGGACTGGGTTGATGGGTTTGTTTAAATCCTCGAATTTTGTTGGCTTGATACTGATACGTCCATCCATCGCCCATTTTATTGGTTTGAGGTGTCCAAAAATTCATTCCCCAAGGTAAAGCTATGGCTGGATACGTATTTCCATTGGAAAGCTCGAACTTTGAATCTGTTCCCATCAAAGGATTCACATAGTCAATCAGTGGAGTCTGCTCCTCCAAAATAGGTTTCTCTTGGTGGTGACATCCATAGAGAAAAAAAGAAGATAACAAAAATAAAAGTCTGATTTTCATAGATTTATATTTTTTTAGGTCGGTTGATATATTTTTTGACTTCTTTTGGCTCGAAAACTGTCAAAAAAATAGCAATATTTCAGGGGGTAAATTGAGCCAAAAGACTTTTTAAATACTGAATTTGATTATCTTTATCCTGTAGCTGTGCTTTATATAGTTCAATTAATTTATTAACCGTATCTTTATTTTCTACAACCAAATTTTGTATATATCCATTGCAGTAGGCTTCACCGTTATAGACCTGTGAATGAATGTTTATTCCGCTGTTATCAAAGAAATCACTCACATTTGTTTCTAAAATTTTGGCTATCTGAAATAACCTATCCACTGTAATCTTAGTATCTTCACTTTCCATTCGTGCATAGGACGCTTGACTGATATTTAGTTTATTTGCCACATATTCTTGTGAATACCCCCGTAGTTCTCTTACTTTACGAATGTTTACCCCTATTTTATACATATTTTGCATATTATTATACGTTTTAAACATACAAATATAAAAACATTTTTGGGCATTCCAAAAAAATATTTATTTTTGCACCCTCGAAAAGCTGATAGGACTAAGGATTAATGATACTATATAGAGAGAGATGATAAAGTTAATGTAATCCTTTACCTTCAGCTTTTTCTTTCAAGTAACTGGAGGACTTCCACTAACAGTTGTACACTCTCTAAAGGCATTGCGTTGTAGATAGATGCTCGATAACCTCCTACACTTCGGTGTCCTTTAATCCCGCTAATTCCTGCTTCTTCACAAAGTGCATCAAATAATATTTCTGCAGATGTATCTTTCAAATTAAACACAACATTCATCAAAGAACGATCCTCTGTATTAGCGTACCCTAACACCAAAGGATTTCTATCTATCTCATTATAAATCAATTCAGCCTTAACTTGATTCAATTTTTCCATTCCTTGTAGTCCACCCTTTGCCTGAATCCACTCTAAAACCAACAAATTCACGTATATTGAGAACGTAGTTGGGGTATTGAACATACTCTCATTTCCAATTTGATTTTCATAACTCAAAATTGACGGAATTTTTCGAGATACTTTGCCTAAAACGTCTTTCTTGATTAACACAAGTGTACTACCTGATGGACCTATATTTTTCTGAGAACCAGCGTAAATGACACTGAACTTTGAGTAATCCATTGTTCTTGAAAAAATATCCGAACTTGCGTCTGCCACTAAGGGGACTTTCGTTGTAGGCAAACTGTGGTACTGCGTCCCGTAAATGGTATTATTGGTTGTAATATGTAAATAATCAATATCTTTAGGAATTGAATACTCCTTTGGAATATGCCGATAACCAGTATCTTTAGAGGAAGCAATAACCTCTACCTTTCCAAACATTTGAGCTTCTTTTAAAGCTTTATTTGCCCACGTTCCTGTGTCAATATAAGCAGCTTTATTTTCTAACAAATTATACGGAACTGACAAAAATTGAGTACTCGCTCCTCCGTGCAAAAACAACGCTTCATACGAATCATCCAATCCGGCCAATTCCAAAGCCAAAGCTCTGGCTCGTTCAATAACATTCAGAAATTCAGAACTTCGGTGGGAAATCTCTAAGATAGAGAGTCCCGTATTTTCGAAATCAATTACTGCTTGTGAAGCCTTTTCAAAAACAGTTTGAGGCAAGATAGAAGGCCCTGCACTAAAATTATGTTTTTTCATTCGTTTCTATGGTATATTCGTTAAAAATGCAACCGTGTCCACTCCATCAGCATAATCCCACAATGCTGGTTGTTGGGTTTCTCCAAAATGAATTTCATTGTGCGAAAATCCATCTGAGACAACACATTGAATTTTATGAAGGTCGGTTAGCAATTTATTTTTCAAATTGTTAATATCGGTATAGTATTCGTAAAAAAGCGTTGCTATAGGAGAAGCATATCGCTCATCTTCTTTCAAAATCAAAAAGCCGTTTTCACGAAGTTTGTACAAACTCATCAAATAAACAGCCTTGTTATAGTCATAATTGTTAGCATATTTCTGCCCATTGATGATGTCACTATAAGGGAAAATTGCCTTGAAAAAGATATCTAAATCATAATTTTCAGGAATAAAAATCTTAGAAACACTTCTACACCCCAATCCAAAATACGTAAAAATATCCTTTCCTAACTGAAAAAGCTGCTCCTGAGTCTCTTTTCCTGTTAAAACAGCTATCGAATTTCTATTTTTTCGAATAATATGAGGCTTATTTCCGAAATAATACTCAAAATATCGAGCAGAATTATCACTTCCTGTAGCAATGACAGCATCAAAGTGGGTCATTCGTTCGTTTGTGAACTCAAATTTTCCACGCCAACTCGGTTCTATATGTTGAAGGTAATTCGCTAAAAAAGGAAGTAGCACTTGGTCATCCGAAGATAGTTTGACCACAGCACGATGTCCTGAAATTAGTACACATAAAAAATCATGAAACCCCACCAAAGGAATGTTTCCCGCCATAATGATGGCTATATCTTTAGGAGTAATTCCATCAAAGGTGTAGTTTGATAGCCAACGTTCTATATTGTTCCGTTGCAACGCTTCCGCCCAAGATTTACAAGCAAAACGCAAATTTTCAGAAGTAAACCAACCGTTTTGTTGCTCAGCCAATCCTAAAACCTCAACAAAACCATCAAAAAAGACTTCATTCTGAGGCAAAGAAACGTTTTTTACATACGGAAAAACCGAAAACTGCTCCAAAAACTGCCCTAAAACAACAAAACTATCTATTTTATTTTTCATAAAGTGGTTTTAACATTCCTTTTCGGACATTTTTATTACATTTACTCTATAAAAGTAAAAGAATTTAATATTTTTAAAATATACACGCTTTTTTTCTTAATACTTAATTTTTCCTTTTTGAATGAAATGTTTTAATTTTTGTAAAAAGAATAATTCTTTTATCTCTGCGATATATTTTTTTAAGAATACAACTTTCTGATTTTATCTTAAAAATATCCGCTTTTTTTTCTGTCTTCCATTGCAGCTTCGGAGATGCGGTCGTCAATTCGGGTTTCTCCTCGCTCACTGGTTCGGGTGGCGGTAATTTCGTTGATAATATCATCAATCTGATAGGCTTCGGACTCTACCGCTGCCGTACAGGTCATATCCCCAACGGTTCGGTAACGTACTTTGCGTTTTACTATCACGTCATTTTCGTCAATCTGAATATATGGCGAAACGGCAATCAGTTGTCCGTTGTGGTCAATTACTTCGCGTTCGTGCGAGAAATACACACTCGGTAGCTCTATTTTTTCACGACGAATGTAGTTCCAAACGTCCAACTCCGTCCAATTGCTAATAGGAAACACACGCACGTTTTCGCCTTTATGTATTTTTCCGTTATAGGTATGCCAAAGCTCGGGGCGTTGTAATTTCGGGTCCCAACCGCCGAAGTCGTCACGCACGGAAAAAATTCGTTCCTTAGCACGAGCTTTCTCCTCATCGCGTCTTGCTCCACCGATACAAGCATCAAACTCAAATTCTTCGATGGTATCCAACAAAGTGTAAGACTGTAAGGCATTACGACTTGCAAATTTTCCTTTGGGTTCGGTCAAGCCCTTTGCTTTAATGGTGTCTTCTACCTTGCGGACGATGAGTCGCTCACCGAGTTTCTTCACTAAATTATCGCGAAAGTCCAACGCTTCTTGGAAATTATGCCCCGTATCGATATGCACAAGCGGAAACGGAAACTTACACGGACGAAACGCCTTCAATGCCAAATGCACTAACACGATGGAGTCCTTCCCACCACTGAAAAGCAATGCCGGTTTTTCGAACTGACCACCAACCTCGCGGAATATATGTATGGCTTCTGCCTCCAATTGTTCTAAATAATCCATATCTAAATGTTCAATATTATTTGTTATTTTCTTAATTTACCAAACTCAGGAAACAAATATATTATTAATTTCTATGCTTCCATCAGGTGAATACGAGCAAAAAAAATCAAAATACCTATTTCGAGATTAGTTAGCATATTCGCATACTTCAAATTGAAATATTTTGCAAATATACATTTTTCATTACATTTTTCATAGAAACAAAAGGTTGTAAAAAAAGGTATTGTGATGCCATCCTTTTACTTTGTAGAATGCAACCCACACTCTTTTTTACTTTTGTCCTCCCACCACCATCTACCTGCACGAAAGTCTTCTCCATCCTTAACAGCTCGTGTACAAGGCTGGCAACCTATGCTTATAAAACCTCTATCGTGTAATGGATTGTATGGCACTCCGTTAGCTCTTAAAAAATCCAAAACTTCGGTAGTTTTCCAATGCAAAATTGGGTGGAATTTGATAATCTGGTTGCCTTCATCCCATTCAACCATAGGCATTTGCTCTCGATTTGAAGATTGTTCGGCTCTCAACCCTGTAATCCATACTTTATTTCCTGTTAATGCTCGTTTTAAGGGTTCCACCTTGCGAATGTAACAGCATTCTTTTCGAAGTTCAACAGATTCATAAAAAGCGTTTATACCATTTGTTTTTACATAGTTCTCAATAAATTCTGCTTTTGGATAATAAGGAGTTATCTTTGTGTCGTAAGCCATCGCTGTTTTGTCCCAAGTGGCATACGTTTCTGCAAACATACGCCCTGTGTCAAGAGTAAAAATATTGATAGGTATGCGGTTTTTGAATATCAAATGGGTAATGACTTGATCTTCCATACCAAAACTCGTCGAGAAAACGACCTGATTAGGAAATTGTCCAGCAAAATAACGCAGGGTTTCTATCTCGCTTTTATCAGCAATTTCTTTCAGATATAAATCTATTTGTTCTTTCATAAACATAGTATAACGGAAGCAAAAGTACACATTTATTACCAAAATAAAAACATGATTTTCTTATACAGACTGTATCTGAATAACATCCAAAATATGTTGGTGAGATGTTGATTTTAAACACAAAAAAATTCATATCTTTGTACCCTATGCTTATTTAACAATTAAAACAACGATGAAAAACATTTCAGGATTTTCCAAACTGACTAAACAGCAAAAAATACAATGGCTTTGCGACACTTATTTCCCTGATGATAAGGATGCTTTCTCTAATTTTAAAAAATACCACAACGCCGATGAAACTCTCCAAAAATTACACGATGAATTTATTGAGAATACGGTAACGAATTTCTACCTACCGTTTGCCGTAGCTCCAAATTTTGTTATCAATGGAAAAACTTACACCGTTCCAATGGCAATTGAAGAAAGCTCTATTGTAGCGGCTGCAAGTAGAGCTGCAAAATACTGGGAAACACGTGGAGGATTTAAAGCCGAAGTCATTTCCACAGAAAAAAATGGACAAGTACATCTCATGTTTTATGGTAAAAAAGCTGATTTAGAGTGTTTTTTTGAGAAAATACACTCAAAAATGCTTACTGATGCAAAACACATTACCTCTAATATGGAAAAAAGAGGAGGAGGCATTTCAACACTTCGCTTGGTGGATAAAACCTCAGAATTAGCCAATTACTACCAATTGTTTGCTTCCTTTGAAACGCTGGATGCTATGGGTGCAAATTTCATCAATTCGTGCTTAGAACAATTTGCAGAAACATTTCGTCAAGAAGCTTTAAAACATCCTGAAATTGATGGGAAATACGAAATCGTAATGTCAATTTTATCGAATTATGTACCCGAATGTTTGGTAAAAGTAAGTACATCCTCGCCTGTGGAGGATTTGGCTGTTGCAGGATTGAGCGGTAAGGAATTTGCTGAGAAATTTGTACGAGCCATCGCGATAGCTAATTCCGAAGTACGACGAGCAACTACGCATAACAAGGGTATCATGAACGGAATGGATGCTGTCATTTTAGCCACAGGGAATGATTTCAGGGCTGTGGAGGCAGGAGTTCATGCCTATGCCGCTCGTTCAGGAAAATACCAAAGTTTGACAAAGGCGCATATCAAAGATGATATTTTTCATTTCGAAATCGAAGTACCGTTGGCTTTGGGCACAGTAGGTGGACTAACAAACTTACATCCTTTGGTAAAAACAGCCTTACAAATTTTAGAAAAACCCTCTGCCTCTGAACTAATGCAAATTGTAGCCACCGTTGGCTTGGCTCAAAATTTTGCAGCTGTAAGTTCTTTGATTACTTTGGGAATTCAGAAAGGACATATGAAGATGCATCTAATGAACATTTTAAACCAATTAGGAGCAAGTGACAGACAAAAAGAACAAATCACCGAATACTTCAAAGATAAAACCGTTACACACAGCGAAGTAGTTCGTATTTTTGAACAAACAAAATGATATTATACACACGTAAATACATATGAAAAAAATCTTCTCTCTTGGCTTTCTATTTCTCTTTTTAGGAACTGCCTATGCTCAAATTATTTCAGAAGAATTTTCGTCACGAAAATTGGGTGAAAAACGAAAATTAGCCATTTATCTACCTGAAAAATATTCTGATAAAGAGGCTTATCCACTATTAGTAGTGCTAAACGCCAGTTCTTTGATGGAGCCTGTACTTGCAAACGCTCGTTACTATGAGTATTTTGAAAATATGCCTAAATGCATCATCGTTGGAGTTTACAACACTCTTGAGGACGTAAAAACTGGAAAAAACGGGGAACTGACTCGCCAATCAGCTAATTTTTTGGATTTTATGGGCGGAGAACTCATTCCTTATATTCATGGAAAATATAGCGTAAATAACTTCAAAGGAATTATTGCCAAGGATGAAGGTGCTTATGTAAGTAATTATTTCTTTTTAGGAAAAGAACCTTTATTTAACGTCGTTATCAGTCTAAATCCCAAGACATTACCGGCTATTTCGGAAACCATTTCGGATAAACTCAACGCTGTTAAAAGAACTGTTTTCTACTACATTGCTACAACAAACTACGATCATGAAACAGCCTACACTAACACAAAAAGTTTGAATAGCCAAATTGTTAATAACCTAACAACTAAAGATGTAAAATTATTTTTCGACGATTTTCCAAAAACTTCATTACACTCGGTAGCTTTATCAGGAATACCAAGAGCTTTTGACCTGATTTTCAGCTCCTATAAACCAATTGATGCTAAAGAGTTCAAGGAAAACTTACAACCTTTATCTGAAGATATTTTTTACTATTTAGAGGATAAATACAAAAAAATAGAATCGGAATTAGGGTTCAAAAAAACACCTGTTTTGAATGATATTATGGCAACTTATGATGTAATTATAGAAAAAGAAGACTGGGATTCATTAATAAAACTATCTGATTATGTGAAAGATAATGGATATGAGAAAACAGCTATGCCAAATTTCTTCTTAGGAGAATACTACGAGCATACTGGAGATAACAAGAGAGCATTACGTGCCTATCAAAAAGCATATACTGAACTTCCTATTGATTTCATAAAAAAGGACATTATCGACCAACGTATCGTAAAGCTAAGAAAATGAAAATAAAAACATCATACTTTTGTCAGAATTGTGGTACTCAGTACAGCAAATGGCGGGGGCAGTGTTATGCTTGTAAACAGTGGAACACTATTGTTGAAGAAATCATCCAAAAAGAAGCAAAAAAAGCATGGCAGGACGATACTCCGAAATCCAAAAAAACACCTAAATATGTTCCCATTTCTGAAATAAGTACGCAAGAAGAAACTCGGCTCAACAGCAATAATAACGAACTGAACAACGTACTGGGCGGTGGCATTGTTCCCGGATCCGTAACTTTATTGGGCGGCGAACCTGGCATCGGAAAAAGTACACTTCTACTGCAAACCGCCTTAAATCTGCCTTACAAAACGCTTTATGTTTCGGGAGAAGAAAGCGAAAGACAGATCAAAATGCGAGCCGATCGCATTGTACATAAATTGGATAATTGTTTTATACTCACAGAAACAAAAACACAGAATATATTCCAACAAATCAAAGAGTTACAACCTGAAATTGTTATTATTGACTCCATACAAACCTTGCAATCGGATTATATTGAGGCTTCGGCAGGGAGTGTCTCACAAGTCAGAGAATGTGCTTCCGAGTTGATAAAATTTGCAAAAACTACACATACACCTGTTATCCTTATCGGGCATATCACCAAAGATGGGCAAATTGCAGGTCCTAAAATTTTGGAACACATGGTCGACACCGTATTACAATTCGAAGGCGACCGAAATCATGTTTATCGCATACTGCGATCACTGAAAAACCGCTTTGGTTCTACCTCTGAACTTGGAATTTACGAAATGTTGAGCAACGGATTGCGAGAAGTTAGCAATCCCTCAGAAATTTTGATTTCAAAAACTGAGGAAACCATTAGCGGAACAGCAATTGCGGCTACTTTGGAAGGAATGCGTCCATTGATGATTGAAATTCAAGCACTTGTAAGTACTGCTGTTTATGGAACACCACAGCGAAGTGCTACAGGATTCAATGCTAAACGCCTCAATATGTTACTGGCTGTACTAGAAAAACGAGCTGGTTTCCGATTGGGAGCTAAGGACGTGTTTTTAAATATCACTGGAGGGATTAATATTGACGACCCTGCTACTGACTTGGGAGTAGCCATGGCGATTCTATCCTCCAACGAAGACATTGCTATTGAAAAAAACATTTGTTTTGCTGGAGAGGTAGGCTTAGGTGGGGAAATACGACCTGTACAGCGTGTGGAGCAACGCATTACCGAAGCGGAAAAATTGGGTTTCACCACCATTTTTGTATCAAAATATAGCAAAGTGGCTTTGAAAAATACGGCTATCAACATCGTAAAAGTAGCCAAAATAGAAGATGCAATCCAAGAATTATTCGGATAAAAATCATAGAATAAAAATGACCTACTACGAAAAGTACATGAAACGCTGTATCCAACTAGCTAACAATGGATTAGGAGCTACCTACCCCAATCCAATGGTAGGGAGTGTCGTTGTTTTTGAAGATAGCATCCTAGGTGAAGGATGGCATCAAAAAGCTGGTAAACCACACGCTGAAGTAAATGCTATTGATTCAGTCAAAAATAAGAACCTACTTTCAAAAAGTACCATTTTTGTAAGTTTGGAACCTTGTAGCCATTTTGGAAAAACCCCTCCGTGTGCTGATCTTATTATTAAACACGGGATTCCCAAAGTAGTCATCGGAACAACTGACCCCTTCGCTAAAGTGTGTGGTAATGGCATAAAAAAACTGAAAGAAGCCGGTTGTGAAGTTATTGTAGGGGTTTTAGAAGATGAATGTCAAGAACTTAACAAACGTTTTTTCACTTTCCATCAGAAAAAACGCCCATACATCTTTTTAAAATGGGCCGAAACTTCTAACAAGTTCATTGCACCTGAGCAAAAAAAGGAAGTAAACCCTCATTGGATAACTAACTTATTTTCAAGACAATACACACACAAAATTCGCAGTAAAGAGGAAGCTATTTTAGTAGGAACAAATACTGTTCTTCACGACAATCCAAAACTAGACACTCGCCATTGGCAAGGTAAAAATCCGCTTAGAGTGATTATTGACCGAGAACTAAAAACACCCAAAAAATTTTCTGTTTGGGACGAATCAACCGACACCATTTTCATTACAGAAAAAAGAGAAAACGCTAAATTTAAGAATACGTTTTTTGAAAATATCTGTTTTTCGGAGAATATTGCTGAACAAATTTGCAGAATACTTTACAAAAAAGGCATACAAAGTCTTATCGTAGAGGGTGGTAGAAATGTTCTGCAGCAGTTTATAGATGCAAAACTATGGGATGAAGCCTTTGTTTTTATTGGAAAATCGACTTTCAAAAATGGTATCAAAGCTCCTGCGTTGAAAGATGCTTCACTGCAAAAAACAATGCTCTTTGGAGAAGATCACTTGTTTATTTACAAAAATTCACAACAATGAATGATGTGTTTAAAACTATTGCTTCTCCTGTAGAAGAAGTAATTTTTAAGGAAAAAAGTAGTAAATTTTTGGGGTATGCCTTTCCCATACAAACGGAAGAAGATGTCAAGCGTCATTTGGAAGCCGTAAAGAAACTACACCATTCTGCTCGACACTGGTGCTACGCATGGCAATTGGGACACGGAGCGCAACAGCACTACCGAGCGAATGATGACGGTGAACCCAACAACTCAGCTGGGATTCCTATCTATGGACAAATACAATCCTTTGACCTTACCAACGTACTCATCATTGTGGTACGCTACTTTGGTGGTATTAAATTGGGAGTTGGTGGCTTGGTACAGGCTTACAAAACATCAGCCCAATTGACCTTACAAGAAGCTGAAATCATCGAAAAAATCGTGACCCAAACCCTTCAAATTGTCTTTGATTACAAAGACATGAACAAAGTGATGCGTGTGGTCAAAGAAAAAAATCTGGAAGTAATTGACCAAAAACTTGGATTAGATTGCAGACTTTTCATAGAAGTACGCGACAGCGAATGGGATCACATTAAAGCAATTTTTGAAAGCATTTATGGCGTTCAAGTTATTGAAAATGAAAGAAAATGATTTTAAAATTCAACATTTCTTATCTCCTCTTCTTCCCTATTCTTTAATTCGCTCTACTCGATTGTCTTTTGTGAAATGAAGCGTATCTACTTTGGTGAAATAGTCAATAAGTACGTTACGGATTGCATAATCCGTTTCGTAAACGCTCACCGGATCTTGAAAAAAAAGCATCCCATCACCCATATGCATCAGATAGTCTGATGTAGCAACAATGTAAGTAGCGTTCAAATCAAGAGGTTTTCCATTGATAGTAAACAACTTAACATCGCCTTTATGAGTCATTTTTAAATTCACTTGCTTTGAAATAGGATGTGGTCGTTTGCCTTTATGGAGATATTCTGCAATTTCAAGCACCTTATTACCTTTAATTTCCAAACACACGAACTTATTTTCAAAAGGCATCAACCTATAAGCTGTTCCAATAGTAACTTCCCCTTGAGGCAAATCGGAGCGAATACCTCCCCAGTTCAAAAGAACAAAATCAATATTTTTGCCTGTTCTTTTAAAATAGGTTGGATTTAACATTTCATACGAAACATCTGCCATAAAATTAGCAATCGCCGCATTAGCTTCGTTTTCTTCCTTTCCTTTCTCCAATGCAACTAAGTTATAAGCCAATTTAACAGCCATTTCCTTTTGGATATGTTTACGAAAAGGACTTATAAAACTATCTATTTCAGTATCTTCTGAAATTTGGTTATCAATTTCAATGCTTTTTGCTTCAATGTGTGTGAGTTGCTGTTTTTTATCACCACATGACGATAAAAAACAAAATGTTGCAAAACCAACAAAAAAAAGTCGTTGATATTGGAATAAGTTTTTCATAAATGATATTTTCATAATATTTTATTTTTTATATTTGCATTCAGACCGTAAAGATAAAATAATTTTGGAATTTCTAAAAACATATTACGTAAAAAAACGCATCCAACGAAACATAGAAGAGCTAAAATCCTTTTCTTCAAGGTTTGACAATGGAATCGTGAAAATAGGATGCCTCATTGATATGGATGTGATTAAGGACATCGATCCTCTTTTACAATTGACAAAATTCTATGGAGTACGCCCTGAAAATTATATTTTTTTAGGATATAAACGAAAATCGGACGAAACCCATGCTAATGGAGTTCCTTTTTTAACGGACAGAGAAATTAATTGGCAAGGGAAAATACGTAACTATCATGCTGACAGACTTGCTGAGCAGGAGTATGATGTACTGATAAACTATTTCAATGAACCTAAACTCGCACTGTTATTGCTTTCGTCATCTATCAAAGCAAAATTACGAATTGGTTTTCAAGGTATTGATATGACTTACAATGACATCATCATCAATTGTAAACTTGAAGAGGAAAATATCTTCATTGAAGAGACTAAAAAAGTTTTGGAAACGATATTAAAATAAAACAGACATGGAACAACTAAAAGGAACAGGAGTGGCTCTAATTACTCCATTTACAGCCGATAATAAAGTAGATACTGAAGCATTAGCTAAGATTGTGGACTATGTAATTGATGGAGGTGTAGAGTTCATCGTGGCATTAGGAACTACCAGTGAAGCTCCTACTTTAACCAAAGAAGAGAAAAAATTGGTATGCAAAACAATCATTGAGGCAAATAAAAAACGAGTTCCTTTGGTAATTGGTATCGGAGGAAATAACACCCAAGAGGTTATACAACAAATAAAGGAAACTGACCTCTCCGATTTTGTAGCTATTTTGTCTGTTACGCCATATTACAACAAACCCTCACAGAATGGACTGTACGCTCACTTTGCTGAAATTGCAAAAAATGCTCCACTGCCATTGATTCTCTATAATGTTCCAGGGCGCACAGGTGTTTCAATGTCGGCGGAGGTTACTGTTCGTCTAGCAAAAGAGTTTAAAAATATCGTAGCTGTGAAAGAAGCCTCAGGCGATTTAGTGCTATGTATGAAAATATTACGCGAAAAACTTACCAATTTTACTTTCCTATCCGGAGATGACATGACTACGTTACCATCGGTGTACATGGGAGGAAGCGGAGTAATTTCGGTGGTAGCTATTGCATTTCCAAAGGAATTTTCAGATATGGTTCGCTTCGGAAGAACGGGTAACATTCAAAAAGCCAATGAGTTGCAGTACAAACTAATTGAAAAAATACATTTAACATTCAAAGAAGGAAATCCTGCAGGTATAAAGGCCTATTTAGCATCTAAGGGATTGTGTAAACCTCATGTTCGCTTACCTTTAGTTGAGGCTTCTGATAGTTTAAAGGCTGAAATTCAGGCTTCTTTACAGTAATTTTATACATTAATATCTACTTAACAAACAATAAGTTACATTTGCCATAACTGATAAACTTATCCGAGAGAAAAACTTTCATAATGCTCTCATTATGAACTTATAGGGAGATGAAAACAGTTTTTTGAAACAACCTCCTAATAGTTCTTCTTTTAATATCAAAACATGAAAAATTTAAGAATCGTATTTATGGGTACGCCAGACTTTGCTCTGGAGACTTTAAAGCAGTTAGTTGAAAATCAATACAATATCGTAGGTGTTGTCACCATTGCTGACAAACCTGCTGGTCGTGGACAAAAATTACACTCATCTCCCGTAAAAATATATGCAGAAAGTCAACAAATTCCGGTTTTGCAACCGACAAATTTGAAAGATGAGAATTTCATAAAATCACTCAAAGATTTGGAGCCCGATTTGCAAATAGTGGTCGCTTTTCGGATGCTTCCGAAGGTAGTTTGGCAACTTCCAAAATGCGGAACGTTTAATTTACATGCTTCATTATTACCTCATTACAGAGGTTCAGCTCCTATCAACTGGGCAATCATCAACGGAGAACAAAAAACGGGGGTGACTACCTTTTTTATTGATGAAAAGATTGATACAGGGGCTATAATCATGCAAACAGAAACTCCCATATCAGACCGAGAAACCGCAGGTTCATTACACGATAAACTGATGGTACAGGGAGCTGCTTTGGTATTAAAAACGGTCGATACTATACAAAAAGGAAACTGCCTCCCGAAGCAACAACCTATGAATGAAACTTTTACTGAAGCTCCAAAAATTTTCAAAGAAACTTGTAAAATTAACTGGCAAACCGAAGGAATCGCCATAGAAAGACTCATCCGAGGGATGAGCCCGTATCCAACAGCTTGGACGCTCTTGCGTCAAAACGAAATAGAAATGAACATCAAAATCTATGATGCCATTTTTATGGAAAAGGCTCACGACCTTCCGTTTGGAAAAGTTACCTCCGAGAAGAAAGAAATTCATATAGCCGTAAAAAAAGGATATATTAATGTGCTTGAACTCCAAATCCCCGGAAAAAAACGAATGAAAGCCTCTGATTTACTTAACGGATTTTCTTTTAACGAAGAGGCTATATTTCATTGATTTATATTGACTTATATAAATATACCACACTTTCTAAAACATAAAATATACACAATGAATCGCAATAAGTTTTCAGATATAAATAATGACAAATCTTAATTACCAAAAACTATGAAATACATTGCTTTATTTTTTACATTGATTATCGCATTGAATGTCAATGCCCAAAAACCAATACAAAAAGGATTTCAAGCCATTGACCGCAAAAAAGCTGAAGCTCATATTGAGTTTTTAGCAAATGACCTTTTAGAAGGTCGCGAATCAGGGTTTCGAGGGGGACGAATTGCTCGAGAATACATCGTCGCTCAACTCAAACAATACGGCATAGAACCCTTATTATCTTCAAATAACTACCTACAACACTTTACTGCTTACCGACCTGAAAACTCGGCTCGTGAACCGAAACGATACACGGTTACTGACTCGATAATCACACGTTTACAGAAAACTTTCCACGTTCGTTTGGAAATGGCTAATGTTTTAGGAATGATTCGAGGTAAAAAGGAAAATGAGTACGTTATCGTGGGTGCGCATTACGACCATTTGGGAATGGATGCAAATTTATTTGGTGACAATATATACAACGGTGCAGACGACAATGCTTCGGGAGTGTCAGCCGTACTGCAATTGGCAAAGGCTTTCAAAGAATCGGGAGAAAAACCTGAGCGAACCATTATTTTCGCTTTTTGGGATGGAGAGGAGCGAGGGCTTCTTGGTTCACAATATTTCATCGACAAATGCTCTTTTAGAGATAATATAAAGTCCTATTTGAATTATGACATGATTGGGCGTAATAATCGTCCTGCCGAACCAAAACATGTGGTGTATTTCTATACGGCTTCATTCCCTATTTTTGAAACATGGTTGAAACAAGATTTAAAAAGCTACAAACTTGATTTAGAACCTGATTACCGAGCTTGGGATAATCCTGTCGGTGGAAGTGATAATGGTTCATTTGCTAAGTATAAAATCCCAATTGTATGGTTTCATACCGATGGACATCCAGATTATCACAAACCTACTGACCATGCCGATCGCTTAAATTGGGATAAAATCATAGAAATTACACGTGCTTCTTATTTGATAATGTGGAAATTAGCCAACGATAAATATTGACAAAGATGAAAAAATCGGTCTTTCTTTTAAGTTTATTACTTCTTTTTTTGCAATGCAATTCACCTCAAATCACTGAAAAAGAGAAAGTCTATGGTTTACTGGCTAAAAATGCAATGGTCGTAAGCGCCAAGGAAGAGGCTTCAAAAATAGGAGTAGCCATAATGCAAAAAGGAGGCAATGCGTTCGATGCAATGATAGCTGTAGAACTAGCTTTGGCTGTGGCATATCCCAATGCAGGAAACATTGGCGGAGGCGGATTTATGGTTTACCGCTTAGCTGATGGGAAAACAGGAGCGCTGGATTATCGTGAAAAAGCTCCTTCGGGTGCAACTAAAGATATGTATTTGGATAGCAAAGGAGAGGTTATTGAACACAAAAGCACACTTGGTGCGTTGGCAATAGGCATCCCTGGAACTATTGACGGACTTTTTGAAGTTCATCAAAAATTAGGTTCATTACCTTTTGCTGAATTAGTACAACCTGCTATTGATTTAGCTCGTAATGGAGTAGTTATTACCGAATTACAAGCCAATGGATACATGAACAAAAATATAGAACTAATCAAAAAAGCTAACAACTACCCTACCCCTTTTGACAATGGATGGACGGCAGGTCAAGTAGTCAAATACGAAGATTTGGCAAAGACTTTAGAACGGATTCGTGACAATGGACGAGATGAGTTTTACAAAGGAGAAACTGCCAAACGGATAGTGGATTACGTACAGGAATTGGGGGGCATTATCACCCATGATGATTTGGCAAACTACAAAGCTCAGTGGCGAACCCCAATTTCGTTTCAATACAAAGATTTTAACATCATCTCCATGACCTTACCTTCGAGCGGAGGAATCTGTTTAGCTCAAATATTGAAAATGATAGAACCTTATGATATTGGTAATTATCCTCACAATCAAACAGAATACATCCAACTTTTAACCGAAGCCGAACGCCGTGCTTATGCCGATAGAGCCCACTATCTGGGAGATATAGATTTCGTACGAGTTTCATTAGATAGCCTACTCAATCCAAATTACCTAACATACAGAATGTCAGATTTTTCATGGGATAAAGCCAGTCGTTCATCGGAAATAAGTCATGGAAAATTATCATCTTACGAAAGTGAAGAAACCACTCATTATTCCATTGTAGATTCTTATGGAAATGCCGTAGCTGTAACAACAACACTAAACACGAATTACGGCTCCAAAGTATATGTTAAGGGAGCAGGTTTTTTCCTTAACAATGAAATGGATGATTTCAGTATCAAACCAGGCGTCCCTAATGTTTACGGATTAGTCGGTTCAGAAGCTAATGCAATAGCTCCTAACAAACGTATGCTAAGTTCTATGACCCCTACCATTGTGGAACATAACGGAAAACTCAAAATGGTCATCGGTACTCCAGGTGGATCAACTATTATTACCTCTGTCCTACAGAATATTCTGAACGTAATTGAATTTGGAATGACGATGCAAGAAGCTGTAAATCAACCACGTTTTCATCACCAATGGTTACCCGATGAAGTAAAGTTAGAACCTAAAGGATTTGATCGAAAAACAGTCGAAGAACTTATGGGTAAAGGGTATCTTATCAAGGAAGAAGATAACATTATAATAGGTAAAGTAGATGCCATTTTAGTACATCCGAACGGAGAATTAGAGGGCGGAGCTGATCCTAGAGGGGATGATACGGCAATCGGTTTCTAACCTAAAAATCAACAATGTATTCACTCTTTCTATAATAATATATATATCACTACATAACTATAAAACAATGTCTGTCAGTGCTTTCATAAACTATCTTACCATAGAGCGAAATTATTCCACAAACACTGTGGAAGCGTACAAACATGACCTGATATCATTTGAAAAATTTCTAAACGAACTAAATCCTAAAGAAAACCAAAATATCGAAAATGCCCAACAAGAAGACTTAAAAAAATGGATTATACATTTAACTGAGCAAAACATCACTTTTAAAACCGTCAATCGGAAATTGGCAGCCTTGAGAACTTACTTTTCTTTTCTGAAAAAATCAAGTCAAATTGAAGTAAGCCCTTTTGAAAAAGGAATTCCCTCGTTGAAGACAGAAAAAAACATAAAACTTCCCTTTTCTGAAGATGAAGTAAAAAAAGTACTGTCGCTATGTGAAGACAAAAATTGTTTTGAGGCTATTCGAAATCATGCCATTATAGAAACGCTTTACAGCACGGGTATACGTCGTTTCGAATTAATCAATTTACAATTGAAAGACATTGATTTTGGTTCGCATCAACTAAAAGTATTAGGAAAACGCAACAAAGAGCGCCTCATACCAATGCTTCCTGAGTTAGAAAAATCATTGAAAGAATATCTATTTGTACGACAAGAAGTTGCAAATTCAGAAAGTGAAAATTATTTATTTTTACTGAAAAATGGAAAAAAAATTTACGAAACACTTGTTTATCGCATAATTAATTCGTACTTTAGCACAATAACAACAAAGAAAAACGTAAGCCCTCATGTATTGAGGCACTCATTTGCAAGTCATTTATTGGACGGAGGAGCAGATTTGAACACTGTTAAAGAGCTGTTAGGACATTCCAGTTTGGCGAGTACCCAAGTTTATACTAATAGTAGTTTAGCAGAATTGAAAAAGCAGTACAACGGAGCTCATCCTCGAGCAATAAAAAATGAATAAATAAAAAAGTTGTTTAACCTTTTATAAAATTAAAGTTATGAAAGTACACGTACATCCAGTAGATTTTACTATTGACCAAAAATTGGTTGATTTTATCCAAAAAAAGTTAGATAAGTTAGACCTCTTCTATGATAAAATAATCGAAGCAGATGTCCATCTAAAATTAGAAAACACAAGCGCTAAAGAAAATAAAATTGTAGAAATTAAGGTTCATGTTCCGGGTGAAAGTTTCGTCGTAAAGAAACAATTTAAGTCTTTTGAGGAAGGAGTAGATGCATCTGTAGTTCCCTTGGAGCGAATGTTGTTAAAATACAAAGAAAAACGTTAAATATGACAAAATTTTTTCTCTAATTTTCAAATTAGTATTATTTTTGCTACCCCACAACAAAAAGCAGTATTAATTTATATAAAAAACGAGAAAAATGAAAAAAAAGATTTTTACTTTAGGAATATTTGCCTTAGCAATAGTTTCTGTAAAAGCTCAAGAAGATTACAACAAATGGTCAATTGACTTACAAGGGGGTGTTAACAGCCCTTTGGTTGAAATGTCTGAAGGCTATTCAACTTCAACACTTAGCCCATGGAACGTGAGCGGTGGTGTTCGCTATATGTTCAACAATAAGTTTGGTCTTCGCTTAGGTGGAGGATACGATTCTTTCAAGAATAAGGACAATACACCAAAGTTTGAATCAAACCTATGGAATGTTAATTTACAAGGAATTGCGAACATAGGTCGTGTTTTAGGCTTTGAAGAATGGACGAGTGATTTAGGATTGTTGGCTCATGCAGGTGTTGGATACGGTCAGCTAAAGGCAGATGCTTTCTCAGGTAAGGATCAAGTAGCTTTCGGCGTTGTTGGTTTAACCCCTCAGTTGCGTATTTCTAACAGAATTACGTTAGTTGTTGACGGTTCTTTTTACTTTAACGGAAAACAAGACAGAACGTTTGATGGCTTTACAGCAACTCAAAATAAAGCAATTCAGGGAATTAACTTTGTAACTACTGTCGGCCTACAGTTTGCTATCGGAAAACATGGAAAACACGCTGATTGGCATAGTATTGCAACTGAAAAATCAAATTTGAATGACCGTATAGCAGCGTTAGAGAAAGATGTAGCTGGTTTACAGAAAGAAGTGGCTAAAAAAGAAAATAAAATGAACGATGCTAACGGAAATAATATTCCTGATGAAATCGAAAACTACTTGAATGAAAACTACGCTACAAAGAACAGTGTATCTCACTCGGGTGAAATCAATAGCGACACAGCTAGTGATTTAATACGAAAAGGATATATTAACGTTTACTTTGATTTCAACTCAAGCAAACCTCAGTCTTATTCAATTTGGGCTGCTGATTTTGTTGCTAAATTCTTGAAAGAAAACCCAAGTTCAAGGGTAAATGTTGTAGGTTTTGCAGATGAGTTAGGAGGAACAAATTACAACCAAAGTTTATCTAAGAAAAGAGCTGACACTGTTAAACAATTGTTGATTGACTCTGGAATTAATGCTTCAAGAATTACCTCTGAAGGAAGAGGGGAAGATAAAAGTGTTAACAAAAACTCTGCTCAGGCACGTCAAATTGTTCGCAAAGCCACTTTCGAATTGAAATAGTTCATATGAAAGAATAAATTGAAAAACCGATTAGAAATTTCTAATCGGTTTTTTTGCTATTTGTGGTAAAAAGTCATAAATTTGGGTGCTAATTTTCTAATTAAGTAACAATGAAAAAATCATTTGTATGTTTAGCGTTTTTCATCTGTTATGTGGTAAACGCTCAAAAACAAGACGTTTCGGTGGTATTCAACGAATCGGCCAAGCATTTCACGGAAAGCCTTCCTATCGGAAACGGACGCTTAGGAGCAATGATTTTCGGAAAAACTGATGTGGAACGCATCGTTTTAAACGAAATCTCACTTTGGTCAGGAGGACATCAGGAGTCTGATAACCCAAATGCCAATGCCTATCTGAAAGAAATCCAACAATTACTTTTTGAAGGAAAAAATCTCCAGGCACAAGAATTACTTCAAAAGCATTTTGTATCTGAAGGACGTGGGTCTTGTCATGGGAATGGCATGAAATGTCACTACGGTTGTTATCAAATATTAGCAGATCTTACCTTGGATTGGCAAAACTCTTCTCCGGTAAAAAATTATAAACGAATTTTAGATCTTGAGAAAGCTATTGCCACCACCTCCTTTGAACGTGATAATAACCAAATTCAACAAATTGCTTTCGCTGATTTTAAAAACGACATTTTATGGATTAAAATTTCTGCATCGAATCCCTTACAACTTAACGTAGCTCTTTCGCGTAAGGAAAATGCTTCCGTTTCATATCAAGGGAACCAAATCATCATGAGTGGAACGTTGCCTAATGAAACTGAAAAGGGAATGAGGTTTGCTTCAGTCGTAGAGGTGGAAGCAGATGGAGTTTTAGAACAAAATAATGATTGTTTAGTTGTCAACAATTCAAAAAACATTATTTTAAAAATAAGTGCTTCAACAAATTACGATCATAATACAGGGAAATTATCTTCAGAAAACGTGGTAGAAAAAGCACATTCATACCTACATAAAAGTGCATCATTTGAGGCTGCCTTATCTGATAGTCAAAAAAAATATCAGGAAGTTTTCAATCGCAATCGTTGGTATATGCCAAGTAGCATTCTTACTGAAAATTTCACTACACATGAACGATTACACCGCTTTTATAAAGGCGAAAATGATCCTTTATTACCTGTTTTGTACTACAATTTTGGGCGTTATCTACTGATTTGCTCGTCACGACCTGGATTGTTACCAGCGAATCTGCAAGGGTTGTGGGCTGAGGAGTATCAAACGCCTTGGAATGGTGATTATCATTTAAATATCAACGTACAGATGAATTATTGGTTAGCTGAGCAAACTAATTTATCCGATTTAGCTGAGCCTTTGCATCGTTTCACTAAAAACCTAATGGAGAATGGGAAAAAAACGGCTAAGGCTTATTACAATGCTAACGGATGGGTAGCTCACGTGATTAGCAATCCTTGGTTTTTCACCTCTCCAGGCGAAGGAGCAAGTTGGGGTTCGACACTTACGGGAGGAGCTTGGCTTTGTGAACATATCTGGGAGCATTACAAATTCACTCAGGATATTAACTTCTTACGAGAATACTATCCAACTTTAAAAGAATCAGCTCATTTTTTTGAAGATATTTTAGTGAAAGATCCTCAAACAAATTTTTGGGTTACTTCTCCTTCAAATTCTCCTGAACACGGATATGTACTTCCAGAATTAAAAGATGGAAAAAAACAAGTTGGATTCACTTGCATGGGGCCTACAATGGACATGCAAATTCTTAGAGAATTATTTTCCAACACCTTAAAAGCGTCCCAATTATTGGGTGTCGACAAAGAAAAACACTCTCAATGGCGAGATATAATTAAAAACACAGCACCAAACACTATCGGAAAAGATGGTGATTTGAACGAATGGTTGGACGATTGGGAGGACTCTGACCCTAAACACCGTCATGTATCACATCTCTACGGGCTATATCCGTATGATGAAATAACCCCTTGGGACACGCCTGAACTCGCCGAAGCTTCTCGCAAAACTTTAAACATACGTGGTGATGCTGGAACAGGTTGGTCCAAGGCTTGGAAAATAAATTTCTGGGCAAGATTACAAGATGGTGATCATGCCCTTACACTGATTCGGCAGCTATTAAAACCTACTGAAATTAGTTCAAATAACTGGAGAGATGGTGGAACGTACGCTAATCTATTTTGTGCTCATCCTCCGTTTCAAATTGATGGAAACTTTGGAGGAACGGCTGGAATTTCAGAAATGCTTTTACAAAGTCACGGAAAAGACAATGTTATCCGAATTTTACCTGCTCTGCCAAGCCATCCTGACTGGAAAAATGGAGAAATGAAAGGAATGAAGGCAAGAAATAACTTTGAAGTTAGCTTTTCTTGGGAAGATCACAATCTTAAAGAGGCGGAAATCATCTCCTTAAGCGGAAGTACATGCTATGTGATGCTTCCTGCTGGTAAAAGTATATATCTAAAAACGAATAATAAACTTAAAAGAGTCGTTAAATCTTCTAAAACAAACAAAAAAATAGGTTTTAAAACTAAGAAAAATCAGATTTATATAATAAAATAGTTAATCCATATGCAAAAATTAGTAGAACGTTTCATTACGTACATAAAAACAGACACACAATCTGACCCTGAAAGTCAAACTACTCCAAGTACAGAAAAACAATGGAACTTGGCTCGATTCTTAGCCGAAGAACTACAACAAATTGGCATGGAAGAGGTTACCATTGATGAAAATTCATATGTAATGGCAACTTTACCATCAAACGTTGATTATGAAGTACCAACCATTGGATTTATTGCTCATTTCGACACTTCGCCTGACTTCTCGGGAGAAAACGTAAATCCTCAATTTATTGAAAATTATGATGGAAGCGACATCGTACTGAACAAAGAAAAAAACATAGTACTTTCCCCTTCATATTTTGAAGACCTATTGCTTTACAAAGGACAAACAATTATCACTACAGATGGAACTACCTTATTAGGGGCTGACGACAAAGCAGGAATTGCAGAAATTGTTACCGCTATGGAATATTTGATACAACATCCTGAAATTAAGCATGGTAAAATCCGTGTTGGATTCACCCCTGACGAAGAAATTGGACGTGGAGCCCACAAGTTTGATGTGGAAAAATTTGGCGCCGACTGGGCTTACACCATGGATGGAAGTCAAATCGGAGAATTGGAATACGAAAGCTTTAATGCTGCGATGGCAAAAGTGTATTTCAAAGGGAAAAGCGTACATCCTGGTTATGCGAAAAACAAAATGGTCAATTCCTTGTTGATTGCCAACAAGTTTATATCAATGTTGCCTGAAAATGAAATCCCACAAGAAACTTCAGGCAGAGAAGGATTTTTTCACGTAATGGATATAACAGGCGACATTGAAAACACAACTGTGCAACTTATCATCCGTGACCACGACCGTCAGTTATTCGAAAAACGAAAAGAAACTATAAAACAAATTGTTGAGGAATTAAACAAAACTCATAAAGATGCTGTTACGGTAGAAATCAAAGACCAATATTTCAACATGCGTGAAAAAATTGAACCTGTTTTTCATATTGTAGAAGTAGCCGAAAAAGCGATGAAAGAACTGGGAATCACCCCTATTATCAAGCCTATTCGTGGCGGAACAGATGGTTCGCAACTGAGCTTTATGGGGTTACCTTGTCCGAATATTTTTGCCGGAGGACATAATTTCCACGGGAAATTTGAATATGTTCCTGTAGAAAGTTTGGAAAAAGCTACACAAGTAATTGTAAATATTGCAAAATTAGTAGCTAAAAAGTAAAACAGCTAATTTCCAACATATTAATTATAAAGGCTTTCCGAAAAGTTTTTCTTATTGTACCACTATTTAAGAGCGTTTAAATATCAACAGCTTAGGATATTGCTTACTGCTCCGGGGTACGTCGTATTAACTTTTCAGGAAGCCTATTCTTTATTCCAAAAAACTATGGATTACTTTTGTTCAAATTTTGGCACAGATATTGTTGATTTATTAGTGAAGTCTATGATTTCAACATGAAGTGAAATTTTTAAATTCAGTATTATGAAAAAGTATAACAAAATCAGAGTTCTTGCGGTGAGAAGTTTTTTAGTGATGTTACCGTTGCTTTTGGCTTCCTGTGGTTCTTATTACACATATTACGATGACGGAATCTATGGAGAGCGTCCATCGGTACGATATGTAGAAGTTGTGGAGCATCGTCCTGCACAGCAAACAATAGTTGTACGCGAGAATAAATACAGTAATTACTTCCGAGATAAGGCTCAACAGTTTACCCCTGATGACAATTATACCGTGTTTACTGATGTAGATAACTATTCATCAAACACTTATACAGAAAATGGAAGACAAGCGTACGCTGGTTGGGGAGACAATCCTTCACAAGTGACTGTAAATATTTATGATTATAATAGCTATTGGTACGATCCTTATTATCGCTACAATTCTTATTGGGGATATGGAGCTTGGTATCCGACACCTTATTATGGAGGTTACTACCCATATTACAGAAACAGAGGAACCTGGGGATTTTCAATAGGCTGGGGTTGGGGATATTATGAACGCTATTACCACCCTTATCATTATGGATATTATCCTTACTATGGAGGCTATTATAACTATCCTTACTACGGAAGGAAGTACTATCAATCCAGAGATTATTATTACAATCCCAACGATTCAAATAGAAGAAATAATAACGGTTATTATGGAAGAGGGCGTGCTATTGTGAGGGAAAACTCACGTTATGGCGATTCAAATCGTTACTATAACTATGAGAATTCACGAAATACACAAGGCAACTACAATAACCGAAGTACAGTTCCTTCACGTGGATATAACAATGGTCATAATAATCAAACTGATAGACAAGTAACATCACAACAAAACGGTAATTCAAGAACTATTTACTCAAGAGGATATGAAAATAGGAACTATAATAATTCCTCTCCGAGTACAAACCGAAATTACAATAATTCAGGATATTCAAGAGATAATAACTCTTCCTCAGGAAGCAGTGGTGGAGGTGGACATAGAAGTTCCAGCCGTAGATAGCGGATACTATCATTAATATTTAATTGAATAAATATATGAAAAAAAGACTACTATCAATAATGTTATTAAGTGGAGGTATTGTGTCTGCACAAAATATAAATGACGCTTTACGTTATTCAGTAGAAGATTTAGATGGAACAGCGCGGTACCGAGCTATGAGTGGAGCTTTTGGAGCTTTGGGAGGGGATTTATCAGCTATTACAGTAAACCCTGCAGGAAGTGCAATTTTTTCAAGTTCGGAATTTTCAATTTCTTTGGGAAATGACGCTTACAAAAAGAACGTAACATTTAAAAGTCAGACTACCAATAATGAAAAATCAGATTTTAATGTAAACCAAGTGGGAGTGGCTTTAGTCATTCCAACAAATTCTGAACAATGGAAAAAAATAACGTTTGGTTTTAATTATCAACGTTCTGTAAATTTTAATAATGCAAATTTCACTTATTTTGGACAGAATAACATTGGATTAGATAATTATTATCACTATTTTGCTACACAAGGCAATGCGAGAAATACACCTTTTAATTTGGGAGTTTTCGAACAAGGTTTAGCTTATGATGTTTCTGATATAGAGGGACAAAAAAAAATAGGGGATTTTTATATAAACTTAAAGAATGCCAATGCTCGTGCAACCTACTTGGGGTTGATGACAGAATTGATTGTTCCAAAATCTAACGATTTTTACGAAACGGATTATGAATTAAATTCTAATGGAAGTTCTCGTTTTCAAAAATATGAAAATGAGCGATTTGGAAAGATTAATAAATATAATATGAATTTTGCAGCTCAATTCAATGATAATATTTCATTAGGAGCTAATATCAACATTCATAATCTTAACACAAATTCTTTATTTAGTCTTAGAGAAGACAAATTTAATGAAGCTTCTCTAATAAAGTATGCAAATCACCAAATGACTGTTAATACGGAAGGATATGGTTTTTCTTTTCAGTTAGGAGCTATAGCAAAACTCAATAAAAATATTCGTATCGGGACAAGTTATCATTCACCTACATGGTATTCATTGGTGGATATGAGGAGGGAAGTATTGTTTTCAGACATTTTTATCAACGCCACAAACAGAGTAGAAGGTAGGGATGTAGAGTTACTAAATAAGTATGGTGATGAAATTTGGTTCGAACGAAAATACAAATTCCGCACGCCAGGTTCATGGACTGCAAGTGCTGCTTATATATTTGGAAAAAACGGCTTAATTAGCTTTGATTATATCTACAAAGGATATGGGAAAACATATTTCAGAACAGAAAATTTAAAATCGGAAAACACAGTCATTCAAAATGAATTAGGAGACACCTCGGCTATTCGTTTAGGTGGAGAATACCGAATCAAAGCATTGAGTTTACGAGCAGGAATCCGTCATGAACAAAGTCCTTACAAAACAGGAATTAAATACATAGGTGATTTGACGGGATATTCATTAGGCTTAGGATATGCTCTTGGTGGTGTGCGTTTCGATTTGTCGTATGACGTTGCAAAGCAAGATAATTACCATCGTATCTATGAATCGGTCTTAACTACACCTGCAAAAATGACATCGACAAGAAGTAACATTCTATTGACAATGTCAATAAAATTATTCTAAAAATCTATACAATTTGTTATTTAATAAATAAGGATAGGCTATTCGTAAAAAGGATAGCCTTACTTTTTTGTAAACCAATATTTTTTTGTATTTTTGCTCTTATTTTTCACTATGAAACACATTGAAGCTATTGGGCGTTACTTTATAATGCTCTACGATATATTCAGAAAAAGGACGCGATGGTCAATCACAAAAAAGCTAATCATCAAAGAAATTGATGATCTGATAGTCAACTCATTAGGAATCATCCTATTCGTTTCATTTTTCATAGGGGGAGTCGTTGCTATTCAAACAGCATTGAACTTAGACTCTCCTTTGGTAATGAAATCACTAATAGGTTTTGCTACACGTCAATCCATCATTTTGGAATTTGCACCGACATTTACATCAGTAATTTTAGCAGGAAAGGTAGGATCATTCATAACTTCAAGCATCGGAACAATGCGAGTTACAGAACAGATTGACGCTTTAGATGTTATGGGAGTAAATTCACTAAACTATTTGGTTTTTCCGAAAATCATTGCACTGCTTTTCTTTCCTTTTCTGGTTGCGATTGGCATGTTCGTAGGTATTGTAGGAGGTTGGGTCTCAACTGTGGCAAGTGGAGCTGCTTTTTCAGGCGAGTTTATAGAAGGGGTACAAATGCAGTTCAAAACATACGATTTAGTTTATGCCTTTACCAAAACATTGGTATTTTCCTTTTTCTTAGCTACAGTCCCTGCATATCACGGTTACTACATGAAAGGTGGAGCTTTAGATGTTGGAAAGGCAAGTACAACATCGTTCGTATGGACGAGTATTGTGATTATTATAGTTAATTCGGTATTGACACAGTTGTTCTACGCCTAAAATTACTTCACTCATTTAAAAAAGGAACAAACAAAACTATGATTCAAGTTAAAAACCTACATAAATCATTTAACGGAGTACCTGTACTGAAAGGTATATCAACAACTTTTGAAAAAGGAAAAACTAACCTAATCATCGGTCAAAGTGGTTCTGGAAAAACTGTTTTTTTAAAATCTTTATTAGGATTATTCACACCCGATGAGGGTGATATTATCTATGACGGGGTTAGCTATGCTGAAATGAAGCGCAACGAACGCACAAAGCTACGCCAAAAAATGGGAATGGTTTTTCAAGGAAGTGCTTTATTTGATTCTATGACTGTACTTGAAAATGTAACATTTCCATTACAGATGTTTTCTTCAAAAACTCCAGAAGAAATTCGCGAAAGAGCTGATATGGTACTCAATCGTGTGAAATTGGTGAATGCTGAGCATAAATTGCCTTCAGAAATTTCTGGAGGTATGCAAAAAAGAGTTGCCATCGCCCGTGCAATCGTCAATCGTCCGAATTTTTTATTTTGTGATGAACCTAACTCAGGTCTTGATCCAAAAACGGCTATCGTTATCGACAATTTGATTCAGGAAATCACCGAAGAATTTAATATTACCACTATTATTAACACCCATGATATGAACTCCGTAATGGAAATTGGAGCAAAAATCATATTCCTCAAAAATGGATATAAAGAATGGGAAGGTTCAAAAGATACAATTTTTATAACTGACAATGAAGCTGTTACGGATTTTGTATACTCCTCGGAACTATTTAAAAAAGTACGAAGAGCTTATTTGGATGAACATTCCAACACACTCAAATAACGTAAGCATTTAACAATCAAAGTTTTAAATTATAATTATATACCATTAGAATTTTAAACACCTCTAAAATATATACATATGTTTAGTGAAAAAGCCTTAGCGATTTTTGAAGAAAGCATTCAAAAATATCATATCTTAGATGATGTGTATCAGCCATTTAGCAATCCATATCCTTCATCTTCGATGGAGCATTTACTCTATCGTAAAAATTGGATAGACACTGTACAATGGCACTACGAGGACATTATTCGTGATCCGAATATCGACCCTGTCGAAGCCTTAGATTTAAAACGGAAAATTGACGCTTCAAATCAAGACCGTACCGATACGGTAGAGTATATAGACAGTTACTTTTTACACACCTATAAAAATGTAAAACCTATTGAAAATGCAACAATTAACACCGAAAGCCCAGCATGGGCAGTGGACAGACTGTCGATTTTGGCATTGAAAATTTATCACATGCAAGAGGAAGTAAATCGACCTGATGCTTCAGACAAACATAGAGCCAAATGTCAAGAAAAACTCAACGTACTAATTGAACAACGCAAAGATCTTTCTGATGCTCTTGATCAATTATTAGCTGATATTGAAGCTGGTAGGAAGTACATGAAAGTTTACAAACAGATGAAAATGTACAACGACGAGGAACTGAATCCGATTTTGAGAGGGAAATAGCATAGAAGATTACTCTGAAATATTCGTTCGTGATGCCACGTTTCTTTTTTAAGCATAGCTTGTTTCTTTACAAAGACCTTAAAAACAAGATTTTGTAAAAAACACCTTTTGAAAATGCTTTCAATTTTTAATAAATAGTTTAGGATTTAATTAAATATCCCAATCGTCGTCATCGGCATCGTTGAGTAAGCTATCTATGGCACGTCGATCTTTTTTAGTAGGACGACCCTCACCTTTTTTTCGGTAGTACTCTTGTGATAATTTCATCAATTCAGCATGTTCAAAAGCTTCAGGAGGCGTCAGATCTTGTCGATATAAATCCAGTAACTTAGCTCCTACGCGTGATGGAGGAATATCCAGCACTTTCAATTCGTAGGTAATTTGGTTTTTGCGAAGAGCTATTTTATCGGCATTAAAAACCTCTCGTGAAGGCTTGGCAATGTCACCATTAATCCGTACATGTCCTTTTTTACAGGCCTCCGTAGCCATATTCCGAGTTTTGTAGTAGCGTACACACCAAAGAAATTTATCAATTCTCATAAAATCTGAATATTAACAATGAAAGTATATCGCAAAAATAATATAATTTCGTATCTTGCACCCTTGAAAAAACAAAAAAAATATATGTTGCGAAAAATAACACTAAGTATCAGCCTATTAGCTATTTTATCGATTATTTCCTGTAAAAAAGAGGAAGAATCAAAGCCTATAACGCCTCCTCGTGATGTAACTGAAGTACGTGATGAGAACGACGCAGCTATTACCAACTACTTAAAAACACACTTCCATACTTTTAAAAATAACGAGGTAGTTTTAGACACCATTGCTGGGGCAAATGCAAACCAAACATCTCTCATGGATTTGGTAAAAACCATAGAAATTGATGCTTATGATGCTAATAACAAAAAAGTACGTCATAAACTCTACTACCTGCCTGTACAAGAGGGAACAGGAATGAAATCAAGTATAGCCGATTCGGTTTACATAGCTTACAGAGGACAGTTATTAAAAGGAATAGAATTTGACAGGTCAGTAGGATACACACAGTCGAATTGGTTTGATTTGCTGGGTGATGTGACAAATCCAAATGCCATAAATGTAATTCGAGGATTCAGACACAGCATCGCTGAGTTGAAAGATTCAGCTTCTGAAATCACGGTCAATGTTGATGGAACTATTCAAACTCCAACTGATGGCGGGGTTGGTGTATTTTTTATGCCCTCACGTTTAGCATATTTCAACACATCAAAACAAAGTATTCCTGCCTACTCCCCTTTGATGTTTACAATACATTTGATAAAAACCAAACGGGCTGACCACGACAGAGATGGCAAACCTTCATTGGAAGAAATTCAAGTAGATGACTATGGAATAATTACATATACCAATTGTGATAACGACTCCCATCCCGACTACTTGGATGCAGACACTTGTAAATAATTATAAATTAATCACTTGACACAACACAAAATTTAACAAACTCAAAATAAAGGCTTTCCAAAACTATCGGACAGCCTTTTTTTGTCGAAAACAAAGCACAATTTTTATGAAAAAGCACATCCCAAATCTGATAACTCTACTGAATTTATTATGCGGAAGTATTGCGGTGATCTATGCCGTAAAAGGCAATTTTGCCATGACAGGACTTTTTGTTTCATTAGGGATATTCTTTGACTTTTTTGATGGTTTTTTTGCTCGTTTGTTGAACGTAAAATCTGAATTAGGTCTACAACTGGATTCCTTAGCAGATATGGTTACAGCAGGTGTAGTCCCAGGAATTGTAATGTTTCAACTCATCGCTAAAAGTGATTTTGTAAACGAAAATAAAACTCTACTAACTGATATTTTGCCCTACTTCGGACTATTAATAACTTTAGCTTCCGCTTATCGATTGGCTAAATTTAATATAGATACTCGACAGGCAACGGGATTCATTGGATTACCAACTCCTGCAAACGCTCTATTTATTCTATCATTGCCTGTTATTTTACAATTCCAACCAGCGGATTTTTTTGAAATCATCCTTCAAAACACTTGGTTTTTAGTATGTATTACGCTATTAAGTTCGTATATGCTCAATGCTGAAATTCCTCTTTTCGCCTTGAAATTCAAAGATTTTAGTTTCAAGAACAATAAAATTAAATATATCTTCTTAGGAATATGCGTCCTTTCATTGGTTATTCTGCAATTTGTAGCAATTCCTTTGATCATTGTTGCCTATGTATTCATTTCATTACTACAAAAAAGGAAGAATTAGCACAAAATATCATTTGTTTTTTGTACAAGTTTCACAAAAATAATTAATCAAAAAAAACAGAATATTTTTTTTTATAAAAATTGTTTTCTATCTTTGTGAATTATAAATAAATCTAAAAAATGAATTTACACGAATATCAAGGAAAAGAAATACTTTCGAGTTTTGGCGTACGCGTACAACGTGGTATTGTGGCTCAAAGTCCAAAAGAAGCAGTAGATGCTGCTAAACAACTAACCGCAGAAACAGGAACCCAGTGGTATGTAGTAAAAGCACAAATTCACGCGGGTGGTCGTGGCAAAGGTGGAGGAGTAAAATTAGCTAAAGGACTGCAAGATGTTGAGCCTCTTGCTGAACAAATCATAGGAATGAATTTGGTGACTCCACAAACCCCTCCTGAAGGTAAAAAGGTTCATCAAGTCCTTATCGCGGAGGATGTATACTATCCAGGAGAAAGCCAACCTGAAGAGTTCTATATGTCTGTACTACTAGATCGTTCAAAAGGGAAAAATATGATTATGTACTCGACTGAAGGAGGAATGGACATTGAAACGGTAGCTGAAAAAACCCCTCATTTGATTTTTACAGAAGAAATCGATCCTGCTGTTGGTTTATTACCTTTCCAAGCTCGTCAAGTGGCGTTTAATTTAGGAGTTACAGGCGATGCTTTCAAAGAAATGGTCAAATTCGTTACCGCTTTGTACAATTGCTATGTATCATCCGATGCAAGTCTGTTTGAAATCAACCCCGTATTAAAAACTTCAGACAATAAAATTCTTGCAGTAGACGCCAAAGTTGTTCTTGATGACAACGCTTTATACCGTCATAAAAACTATGTTGATTTACGTGACTTACGTGAAGAAAACCCAATTGAAGTTGAAGCTAAAGCTGTAGGACTGAACTACGTAGCTTTGGATGGAAATGTGGGGTGTATGGTAAACGGGGCAGGACTTGCAATGGCAACGATGGACTTGATAAAACAAGCAGGAGGTTCACCTGCAAACTTTTTGGATGTTGGAGGAACAGCTGACGCTAAACGTGTGGAAACGGCTTTCCGTATTATCTTAAAAGACCCACAAGTGAAAGCTATTTTAGTAAATATTTTCGGTGGAATAGTACGTTGTGATCGCGTAGCACAGGGAATCGTTGATGCTTACAAAAATATGGGAGGAGATATAGCAGTTCCAATCATTGTACGTTTACAAGGCACAAATGCTGAATTAGCAAAAGAAATCATTGACAATTCAGGATTGGCAGTACATTCTGCTATTATGTTCCAAGAAGCTGCTGATAAAGTGAAAGAAGTTTTAGGATAATGTAGTAATACAATTTTTAAGTTTATAAACACACAGACAAGAAGTTAAGTTCTTATCTGTGTGTTTGTACTTTAAATCAACACTATTATTTGTAGAATCGATCCGAGATTTCGCGGAGAATGTCTTTGGCTACCTCATTCTTATCTTTCAAGGGAAAAGAAACTTCTGCATCATGAGTGATAAAAGCAACTTTATTGGTTTCCGTGCCAAATCCTGCACCCTTGTCTTTGAGTGAGTTAAGTACAATAGCGTCTAAATTTTTACGCTTCAACTTTGACTTGGCGTTGGCAAGTTCATTTTCTGTTTCTAAAGCGAATCCTATAAGCAACTGATGTTTTTTGTTAGCACCTAATGAAGCAAGTATATCTCTATTCTTAACCAATTCTAAATGAAGTTCATTGTCATTTTTCTTAATTTTTTCAGAAGCAGGATTCTTAGGTTTATAATCTGCAACAGCTGCCGAAAGAATAGCCATGTCCGTGTTTTCAAATAATGAGGCTACCTTTTCATACATTTCATCAGCAGTTATTACTCGATGTAGCCGTATGTTTTTATGTATATTTTTCTCCGCAGAAGGCCCTAATACCAAATCAACGATAGCTCCTTGTTGTAAAGCCTCATTTGCTAAAGCTATGCCCATTTTTCCTGTCGAAAAATTGCCTATAAATCTCACAGGATCAATAGCTTCGTAAGTTGGCCCTGCAGTTATGAGTAATCGTTTGCCTTTCATCGGTAAATTATTATCAAACGTATTTTCGATGAAAGAAACAATATTCTCAGGTTCTGCCATGCGACCTTGTCCAACCAACCCACTTGCTAATTCACCAAAAGTAGCAGGAATAACATGATTTCCATGCTCTGCAATTTGAGATAAATTTTTACTGAGTGTAGGATGAGCATACATATCTAAATCCATAGCAGGAGCTACGAACACTGGAACGTTAGCTGATAAGTAAGTTGCTAGTAAAAAATTATCGCATAACCCCGTAGCCATCTTTGCTAAAGTGTTAGCTGTAGCAGGAGCTATGATCATGAAATCAGCCCAAGAGGCTAATTCTACGTGGTTATTCCAGCGTGCATCTGTCGTTGAAAATGAAGTATATACCTCATTTTTCGACAAGGTAGAAAGAGTCAGTGGAGTTATAAATTCTGTAGCACTTTGAGTCAAAATTACCTTAACATTTGCTCCTTTTTTTACAAAAAGGCGTACCAAATGAGCTGTTTTGTAAGCGGCAATGCCCCCCGTAATTCCTAAAACGATATTTTTCCCTTGTAGTGACATATCTTTTGATTTTCTTATCGCTTGTCTCATATAGATGTTCATCACAAATACATACAAATTCTTCTGGTGTGCCTTTACCCTAATTTTTAGAAAATGTAAGAACTTTGACGATACATGTACCGATATTTTTCTTTAGTTAAAGCAATTTCTAAATATAAAACAAAATTAGCTACAGAAACGAATTTGCTCAATCTGCTAATATTTAGCAAATTACCTGTGATTGCATAAATAACGGAGTTAAAGAATTAAGCATGAATAAATATATGTAGACAAAAAAAGGGACAGCAACTTCTTATTTCAATTGCTTTCCCCTTTACTATGAAAACGAAAATTTTTAAGTAGTTTCTCTGTGATATACCTTTTTGTCTAACCATTCTTTCACAGCAATTGCTTGTGGTTTTGGTAATCTTTCATAAAATTTAGAAACCTCTATTTGTTCTTTATTTTCAAATATTTCTTCCAAATTATCATTATTAGTTGCAAATTCCTCTAATTTATCAATCAATTCTTTCTTAATTTCCGCGTTAATTTGCACGGCTCTTTTTGCAATGATTGATATAGCTTCATAAATATTTCCTGTTTCAGCCTCAATATCGGCACGACTATAAGTAATCGTTGAAATAGGAGCGTCTATTTTTTTTAAATCCATAGTATTCAGTGTTTTATTGATGTTTTTATGAAAAATTTTTTAACGTTGATTCAATTTTTTCGAGCATTTTATCCGCCTCTTTTCTGTACTTTGTTTCAGGAAATGATCTCAACAAGATTTCATACGCTTCTTTGGCTGTGTTCAATCGTTCTTTTTTCTTGTGTTCAACACTGTTGATGGCCCATTCATATGCTGAGTTCAATCGCACATACAAAGCTTCTTCACGGAAAACACTCCCTGGATTATTTGCTAGAAAATTGTCCAGCGAGGTCATAGATGCCTGATAGTCACGAATGGTATTATACTGTTTCGCAATTTCAAACTCTTTTTTTTGAAGACGTGTCAATAGGTCAACAACCATATCACTCGCTTCCTTAGCATATTCAGAATTCGGATATTTGTCTAAAAATAATTGCAATTTCTCCAATGCCTCATTTGTTGGTTGCTGATCAACACTGTATTCAGGAGTATCGATATAAAACATTTTAGCTTCCAAAAATGCCACTTCTGCCACTTTTTCACTACGAGGATATAGATTTTGGAAACGCTGAAAAGGATATGCTGCTAAGGTGTACTGCTTCAATTTATAGTAAGCATCTCCATACATATAGAAAATACGTTCCCCCTGTGGTCGTCCGGCATATTCATTGGCAATCTGCTTAAACAATTCTGTGGCTCTGCGGTATTTCCCTGTCTTATACAATTCTTCCGCCATAGCATATTTACGTGCTGAATCATCGGATTTCAACACCTTGTGATATTCACCACATGAGCTAAATCCAACACCCAATAATCCTATGATAATATATTTTTTAAATTGCATTTTGATAGATATAATACATTGGTTTTAATTACGTTAGCATTCCTCCGTCTACATTCAGGACTTGTCCTGTGACGTAAGCAGACATATCTGATGCTAAGAAAAGACAAGCGTTTGCTACATCTACTGTTGTTCCGCCTCGTTTTAACGGAATAGCATCACGCCATCCTTCCACTACTTTTGGATCCAAAACAGCAGTCATTTCTGTCTCAATAAAGCCGGGAGCAATTGCATTACAACGGATGTTTCTTGAACCCAACTCCAAGGCAACCGACTTGGTAAACCCTAACATTCCTGCTTTGGAAGCTGCATAATTGGCTTGTCCTGCGTTTCCTTTAACTCCAACAACACTACTGATATTGATGATTGACCCTCTGCGTTGTTTTAACATTGCTCGTTGTACCGCCTTGGTCATGTTAAAGACTGATTTTAAATTCACTTCAATGACTTTGTCGAAGTCCTCTTCTGGCATACGCAACAAAAGATTGTCTTTTGTAATTCCTGCGTTATTCACTAAAATGTCTATACTTCCAAATTCGGCAAGTACGGCATCTGCCAATTGCTGAGCACTTTCAAAATCGGCAGCATTACTTTGAAAGCCTTTGGCTTTCACTCCTTTGGCTTTCAATTCTTCTTCTAGTTGTTGTGCTGCCTCAACCGATGCACTGTAAGTAAACACAACATTCGCCCCTTGTGATGCAAACACTTCTGCAATGCCTTTTCCTATACCTCGACTTGCTCCTGTGATAATCGCAGTTTTTCCTTCTAATAATCTCATTTTGTGATATTTAAAATTGTTACAATTAAAGAAAAGTATTTTCAATCGGCAAAATTACGAATATTTTTTTATTAAATGAAGTTTTGACATCTTTTTTCAAGAGAAATCCTTTCTATAAGATGAATTTGGCTTTGGTAAAAAGCCTAACTTACAATGTTAACAGGAATAGAATAAAGTTTTTGAACTTTTCACCGTCTAATTTCAGTCTTATCTCTGTTGTAGCTACGCCTTAATAAAGAATACGAAACAACCTAAAAAAGACAAAAATACAAGCGTAAAATATTTTGTAGACTATTGTAACTCTCGAAAAAAGTTGTATATTAGCCGACAATTTTATTAAACAATTTATTTTTTATGGAAAATCTATTCTCTTCGCTTCCCTTAATCATAGGGATACTAATCGTTTTTTTTGGAATGTTCTTTACAGTAAGACAACAAACTGCAGTTGCGATTGAACGTTTTGGCAAATTCCAAAGTATTCGTCATTCGGGTTTGCAAATCAAAATTCCAATTATCGACAAAATATCAGCTCGTATTAGTCTAAAAATACAACAATTAGATGTCATTGTTGAAACTAAAACTTTAGATGATGTATTCGTTAAAATAAAAGTTTCGGTACAGTATGTGGTTATTAAAGATAAAGTGTATGATGCGATTTACAAATTAGAATATCCTCACGACCAAATTACGAGTTATGTGTTTGACGTGGTTCGTGCTGAAGTACCAAAAATGCGTTTGGACGATGTTTTTGTTAAAAAAGATGACATTGCTATTGCTGTAAAACGAGAGGTACAAGAAGCGATGGAAACCTATGGTTATGACATCATCAAAACTTTAGTCACAGACATTGACCCTGATGCACAGGTAAAATCGGCAATGAACCGAATCAATGCTGCCGAACGTGAGAAAGTTGCTGCTCAATATGAGGGAGATGCTCAACGGATTCTAATTGTAGAAAAAGCAAAAGCCGAAGCGGAAAGTAAACGTTTGCAAGGACAAGGAATCGCTGATCAGCGACGCGAAATTGCTCGTGGTTTGGTGGAAAGTGTGGACGTACTAAACAAAGTTGGAATTAGTTCACAGGAAGCTTCAGCTTTGATTGTTGTCACACAGCACTATGACACACTTCAAGCCGTTGGACAACAAACAAATAGCAATCTGATTTTATTGCCAAATTCTCCACAAGCAGGAAGCGATATGCTGAACAATATGATTACTTCATTCACGGCATCAAATCAAATAGCCGAAAAAATGAAGAATCAAGATAGTAAATCAAAATCGTAGGAAATCAAGACACAAATAACACTTCGACTCGAATGACTATACCATAGTTTCAGAGTCGGAGTGTGAATAAATTAAACTGATTTTTAAACATCTATAAATTACGTCAACGACACTCACCTTCAAGAAAAACCAAACTTTTCAATTAAAAACATTAGCGTGACCGAGTATATTATTTTGAATTTAAGCATATTATACTCAAAATTATTTTCTCTCCCATTAAAAAAAACATCATTTGACAGTGTAAACACTTGAAAATAATCTTTTTCATAGAAATTCTCTTGATATGTATCCATAATAGCATATAGATGAGAAGAAAGTTCAATGCTTTACAACTAAAATTTAAAACTTTTTCTTTAACTATTATTTTGATTTTATTATTTTATTTTTTAATTTTGCTCAAAATATAATTCAAAATAAAAAAGAATACTATGAAAAGATTTATTATTATCGCTTCAGTGTTTTTCGGAACACTTAGCACAGTACAGATGTATGCTCAGAGCATTGATTTAGGAGTGAAAGCAGGGCTCAATCTGCAGAAAATTTCAGATGTAAAAGATATCAAAAACGATTTAAATACTGGATTCCACGCAGGAGCCTTCTTAGGAATAGGCATTCTGGATCAATTACAGGTACAAGGAGAGGTACTCTACAACCGATTATCATTTAAAAAATCGAATTTGGACTATATCAGTGTTCCTGTCCTATTTGAGGTAACTCCTTTAAAAACACTTTACATTCAAGCGGGACCTCAATTTAGTTTCCTTGCAAACTCAAACGAAAAATACCAAGATCTCTTGAAAAAATCTCCTATTGATTTAGCTTTGGGAATTGAGATTAACATTCCTGCGTTCGTATTTTACGCACGTTATGTGATGGGGCTTTCCGATATAACCATAGCAGGAGGACGTAGCAATGTTATTCAAATAGGAGCTGGATTTAAACTTTTATAAGTCCTGTTTTTACACCAACATACTAAATCCAAGAAAGAAATAAACTTTTCTTTTTTGGATTTTTTATTAATATTTTTCTAATGAATCTACTTTCGTTAGAAAAAAAATATATATCTTTGCTGAGTAATTTAATTAACTATATCAAGAATATTAGCTATGCAACAGAATCGTTATGGGGTTATTATGGCAGGGGGAGTAGGTTCTCGTTTTTGGCCTGTGAGTACAGAAAATTATCCAAAACAATTCCACGATATGCTGGGAACAGGAGAAACCTTACTACAGAGAACATTTTCTCGATTGAGCAAGTTTATTCCCAAAGAAAATATTCTCATCTTAACTAACGAACGATACGAAGAGTTGATAAAAGACCAAATTCCAGATATCGCCACACAAAACATTGTTTTAGAACCAGCTATGCGAAATACTGCTCCTTGCATACTCTATGCGGCTATGAAAATAAAAACAAGGAATCCTAATGCAGTAATGATTGTAGCTCCGAGTGACCACTGGATTGAAGATGAGGCTGAATTTACAGAAAATGTTCTGGAATGTTTTGGAAATTCACAAAGTCAAGATATACTCATGACTCTAGGAATTGTTCCTACCTTTCCGAATACGGGTTATGGCTACATACAGTATGACAAAAGTGATAATAACAACATCAAAAAAGTTTGTAAATTCAGAGAAAAACCTAATTACGAAACAGCTAAAGATTTTTTGACTCAAGGCAATTTTCTTTGGAATGCAGGAATTTTCATATGGAATGTAGGCAGTGTTTTAAAAGCTTTTGAAACCTACCAACCCACACTTTACGAGCTATTTAAAGAGGGGGAAAAATTCTACAATACAGAAAAAGAATTTGATTTTATTAAGGTAAACTATCCAAAAGCAACCAATATTTCGGTAGATTATGCTATTTTGGAGCCTTCAACGAATATTTTCGTATTACCTGCCCGTTTTGATTGGAATGATTTGGGGACATGGGGATCACTCTATGAAAAGCTCCCTAAGGATAATCAACAGAACGTGGCAGTCAATGCTCAAGTATTGTTTTCTAATTCAGAAAAAAATATTGTCCGTACTGAAACTGATAAAATGGTTATCATTGAAGGGCTTGACGATTACATAATTGTAGACAAAAAAGACATTCTTTTAATATATCCAAAAGAAAAAGAACAAAATATCAAAGAAATCGTAGCAAAAGTAAAAAATAATTTTGGAGAACATTGGGGGTAATTATACTCAATTTATGTTGTATTACAAGACATTTTCTCTCATTTGATGTTTTATTTTTTTTCACGAAACCTAATTAAAAAAACTTTACATTATGTACACATTAGATTATACCGACTTAATGCTTTTAGATGAATTGCAACAGGACAGTAAGCAATCCATCAAGAAGTTAGCTGAAAAAGTAGGACTTTCCATCACACCAGTCCATGAACGAATCAAAAAATTAGAATCACTGGGCTACATTTCCAACTACGTTGCTGTTGTTAATGGAAAGCTGTTAGGTAAGAAACTAATAGCCTATTGTCAGGTGAAATTACTTAGACATCAAGGCGAACTTTTTGAAGAGTTTGAACGATACATCAGTACCCTTGACGAAGTGTTGGAGGCTTCCTATATGGCGGGAGGCTACGATTTCTTGTTAAAATTAGTATTAAATGACATGGAAGAATATCAGCGGTTTGTCGTACATAAAATATCAAAATTAGAAATCATTTCAAACATCCAAAGTTCCTTTGTAATTAAGGAAATTAAAAACACATCAATGATTAAGTGTTTGCGTGATGAATCGGAGTTTAATCTAAAAAATCAATAAAGATGCATATCGCTATTGCAGGAAATATCGGTGCAGGGAAAACTACCTTAACAACTCTTTTAGCAAAGCATTACCATTGGGAAGCTCATTATGAAGACGTTGTTGACAATCCATATTTAGACGATTTTTATCATCAAATGGAGCGATGGAGTTTCAATCTGCAAATTTATTTTTTGAATAGTCGCTTTCGGCAAATCTTAGATTTTCGTGAGAAAGGCAACGACATTATTCAGGATCGCACTATCTACGAAGATGCCCACATCTTTGCTCCCAATTTACACGAAATGGGATTAATGAGCGGACGTGATTTTGACAATTACAGTTCTCTTTTTCAACTGATGGAAAAACTGGTATCTGCTCCTGATTTATTAATCTATCTAAGAAGTTCCATTTCTAACTTAGTGAAACAAATTCACAAGCGAGGACGAGACTATGAAAGCTCTATTTCAATCGACTATTTAAACCGACTGAACGAACGCTACGAGCAATGGATAAAAGGATACGACAAGGGCAAATTACTTATAATTGATGTGGATAATGTTGATTTTGTAGATAATCCCGAAGATTTGGGTGTGATTATAAATAAAATAGACGCAGTATTGTACGGATTGTTTTAAATGCCCCCTTTCTATAAGCAAATCTTTATGCTTGATTGGCATGGTATATTTCGATAGTATACAGCTGAGGTTTAATCTAAGTACTCGAAAAAAACTATCTTTTTTACCGTATTATCTAAGAAAATATGTATCTTTGCGAATGTTTTCATAACAATCTCAAGTAAAAATATTTCAAACGTATTGTAATTACTATGACAAAGATAAATGCTGCTATCACAGCTATTGGAGGATATGTTCCTGATTATGTGTTGTCTAACGAAATGTTAGAACAAATGGTTGAAACCAACGATGAATGGATTTTTACTCGAACAGGAATTAAGGAAAGGCGCATTTTAAAAGACCCTGATAAAGGAACATCCTATTTGGCCATAAAAGCTGCAGAAGATTTAATCAATAAAAAAGGTGTAGACCCTAGAGAGATTGACTTAGTTATTTTAGCTACTGCAACGCCAGATATGCCTGTAGCGTTAACGGCGCCTTATGTAGCTACTGAAATTGGAGCTACTAACGCTTTTGCTTTTGATTTACAAGCTGCTTGTTCAAGTTTTTTGTACGGAACATCAGTAGCTGCAAGATACATTGAATCAGGAAGATACAAAAAAGTATTACTAATTGGAGCCGACAAAATGTCGTCTATAATTGACTATACAGACCGTGCCACGTGTATCATCTTTGGAGATGGAGCTGGAGCAGCTCTTTTTGAGCCTAATTTTGAAGGATTCGGTGTACAAGATGAAATTCTAAAAAGTGATGGCATCGGGCGAAATTACCTGTACACTAAAGCAGGTGGTTCACTTTATCCCATAACCGAGGAACGACTAAAAAACAAAGAACATTTTGTTTTCCAAGACGGAAAAACAGTTTTCAAGTATGCCGTTTCTGGGATGTCAGGAGTGGCAGAGGAAATTCTGAAACGCAACAACCTGACAAAAGACGACGTACAATGGTTAGCTCCTCATCAAGCAAACAAACGTATCATTGACGCTACTGCACAACGCATTGGTTTGGAGGAAAATAAAGTGATGATAAACATCCATAAATATGGAAACACAACCTCTGGAACACTCCCATTAGTGCTAAATGACTACGAAAAACAACTCAAAAAAGGGGATAACATTGTGTTAGCAGCTTTTGGTGGAGGATTCACTTGGGGAGCTGTTTACCTCAAATGGGCTTACTAAATGATTTAAGAACATAAATAATTACGACAATAATCTAATAACGAATACTTATGGATTTAAGAGACATTCAAAACCTAATCAAATTTGTTGCCAAATCGGGGGCAAGTGAAGTGAAACTTGAAATGGAGGATATTAAAATCACTATCAAAACCAACCCTGATGAAAGTGCTAGAGAGCAAGTATTTGTTCAACAAATGCCTATATCTGCAGTGCCTCAGATACCTCTACAACAAGCTGTAGTAACACCTACAACCTCTGCTGATCCTGCTGAATCAAAACCAGCTGCAAATACTGATAATGACAAATATATCGTTGTAAAATCACCAATGATTGGAACTTTTTACAGACGACCAGGTCCAGACAAACCATTATTCGTTGAGGTAGGTTCCACTATAGCCAAGGGTGATGTACTTTGTATCATTGAGGCTATGAAATTATTCAACGAAATCGAATCAGAAGTTTCTGGAAAAGTAGTGAAAATCTTAGTAGATGATTCATCACCTGTTGAATTTGACCAACCATTGTTCTTAGTAGATCCTTCTTAATTAAGATAAGCATTTCACCTTTTTGAACTATAACAATTTAATTAGTAACAACTTAAATGATTATAGTTTAAATAACTCGTAAATTTGAATACTATGTTTAAAAAAATATTAATTGCAAACCGAGGAGAAATCGCTTTGCGTATCATTCGTACGTGTCGTGAAATGGGTATCAAATCGGTGGCTGTCTATTCCACTGCTGATGCTGATAGTTTGCATGTTCGTTTTGCTGACGAAGCCGTTTGTATCGGACCTCCCGCCAGCAAAGATTCTTACTTAAAAATACCTAATATAATCGCTGCTGCAGAAATTACAAATGCTGATGCTATTCACCCAGGGTATGGATTTTTATCGGAAAATGCAAAATTTTCAAAAATTTGTGCAGAACACGGAATTAAATTCATTGGTGCCTCCCCTGAGATGATTGAAAAAATGGGTGATAAGGCTACTGCAAAAGCAACCATGAAAGCAGCAGGTGTACCTACGGTTCCAGGCTCTGATGGGCTCATTGAATCGCTCGACCATGCTAAAAAAGTAGCTAAGGAAATGGGATATCCTGTAATGTTAAAAGCTACTGCTGGAGGTGGTGGACGTGGAATGCGTGCAGTTTGGAAAGAAGAAGATTTGGAAAAAGCCCTCGACAGCGCTAAACAAGAGGCAGGAGCAGCTTTCGGAAATGATGGTATGTACATGGAAAAACTCATCGAAGAACCTCGTCATATTGAAATTCAAATTGTTGGAGATCAATATGGCAAAGCTTGTCACCTTTCTGAAAGAGATTGCTCGGTGCAACGTCGTCACCAAAAACTAACCGAAGAAACCCCATCGCCTTTTATGACAGACGACCTACGTAAACGAATGGGGGAAGCTGCCGTAAAAGCTGCTGAATATATCAAATATGAAGGAGCAGGTACTGTAGAATTTCTCGTAGACAAACATCGTAATTTCTACTTCATGGAGATGAATACTCGTATTCAAGTAGAACACCCTATTACTGAGCAAGTTATCGACTACGACTTGATTCGAGAACAAATATTAGTTGCCGCAGGTGTACCTATTTCGGGTAAAAATTATCTACCTAAATTACACTCTATTGAATGTCGTATTAATGCTGAAGATCCATATAACGATTTCCGTCCTTCCCCTGGAAAAATCACTACCTTACATGCTCCAGGCGGACATGGAGTCCGCTTGGACACACACGTTTACAGCGGATATGTGATTCCTTCAAATTATGATTCAATGATTGCTAAATTAATCACTACGGCACAAACGCGTGAAGAGGCCATTGCTAAAATGAAACGCGCATTGGATGAATTTGTAGTAGAGGGCGTTAAAACAACCATTCCATTCCACTTACAATTGATGGACGACCCTGATTATATCGCAGGTAATTACACTACCAAATTTATGGAAACTTTCAAGATGAAAACTCCAAGAGAATAAGGTTGTTAATTAGATATCGCTCAAATAAAACTTCGGCTACACCTCTGATAAAAAACTTTAACTCAGGCGTGTGGTCGATTTTTTTATTCAATATTTTTATTTACCTTTGTAATCAACACAAAAATCAACTAAAATTCGTATTAAGTAAAAAATATAAATTTATTGAGTTCATTATTTATTTTCATACATTGTTCTTTTGCTTAGACGAAAAGAACCAAAAGTGCGAGCCTCACGGGCGTTAAAAAATAAGTAGTCGGATTCCGACAAATTTTCCAAACTTGCTTCCTACGGTAGCTTCGAATAGTGGAAAATTTTCACGCTTTATTCACTGATTTTCTTAACGCCAAATCTCCAATGCCGATGAAAAGCGGTCAAAATACTGAAAAATCAGTGTTGAACCATTAAAAAATATATCCAATTAAGTACTGAACTCAATAAATTTAAAACATTGCTAGATTGATAAAATAATATTGTTATTTTTTAATACGTAAGTTAGAGTATAATATTAGGTCATAAATTAACAATTGAAAATCAAAATATTACGAATACAATTTCATCATTTTTTTAAAAAATCATAAAATTCCATCATTGGATGTGATAAAAATCAAAATTATCAACCAAAAAAGAGTACAAAAAATCTTTTTTTATAACTAACTGATATATATCATTTTTTATTAACATAAACTCCCCTATTTTTGCGGGGTACTTGATAAGTATGACTGTTTCACTTATACAAAAATACAACGTTGCGGGGCCGCGTTACACGAGTTATCCAACGGTTCCATATTGGGATAATGAATCTTTTTCGAATGATAAATGGCTAAATAGTCTAAAAAGATCATTTCACGAAAGCAACAAAACAGAGGGAATCAGCCTTTATATCCATTTGCCATTTTGCGAAAGTTTATGTACTTTCTGCGGATGTCACAAACGCATCACCAAACGACACGAAATGGAGAGTCCTTATATTGATGCTGTTTTGAAAGAATGGAAATTATATTTAGATGTGTTGCAAGAAAAACCTCTCATTAAAGAGATTCATTTGGGAGGAGGCACACCAACGTTCTTTAAACCAGAAGAGTTAAAACGTTTGCTTGAGGGCATTTTTGAATATGCTGACATTGCTAAGGATAAAGAATTTAGCTTTGAAGGACATCCTAACAACTCTACAGAGACTCATTTAAAAGTTTTGTACAGTTTAGGATTCGAACGAGTAAGTTTTGGAGTTCAAGACTATTCTTTAAAGGTTCAAAAGGCAATTCATCGCATACAACCGTTCGAAAACGTAAAAAAAGTTACAGAATGGGCAAGAAAAATAGGATATAAGTCCGTGAGCCATGATTTAGTATTCGGATTGCCTTTCCAGACTCTTGACGACGTGCTGTTTACTATTGATAAAACGAATAGTTTGCACCCTGATAGGATTGCGTTTTATAGCTATGCCCATGTTCCTTGGATTAAAGGTAGTGGACAACGAGGATTTGATGAGAGCAACCTGCCTTCGGGGGAGGAAAAGCGGTTACTCTACGAAACTGGCAAGAAACATTTGATAGATGCAGGATATGTTGAAATAGGTATGGATCATTTTGCTTTACCAACTGATTCAATGTACAAATCATTTGAAACCAACAGCTTACACCGAAATTTTATGGGGTACACAGCCTCAAAAACCCAGGTAATGATTGGTTTAGGAATGTCCTCCATCAGTGATAGCTGGTACGGATTTGCTCAAAATGAGAAAGATTTGGAGGATTATTACGCACGGATCCAGCGGAATGAGATCCCTGTTTTTAGGGGACATATCTTAAATGAAGAGGATCTAATTATCCGTCAGCATATCCTAAATTTGATGTGTCATTTCAATACTTCATGGGAAGAAGATAAAATGTACACCTCTGAAATAGAGTCTATTAAGTCAAAATTAAATGAAATGGTCAGTGACGGTCTTATTGAGCTGAGGGAGAAAAGCATACGAGTAACCAATGAGGGAAGACCTTTTGTGAGGAATTTGTGTATGGCGTTTGATCTACGTTTACAGCGGAATATACCGAATACAAAAATTTTTAGTATGACTGTATAACAGATATAAATAAAAATGTTAGCTTCTTTTTAAGAAACTTCGTTGAATGTTATAAAGTAATCATAGTGATTGAGTTTTTTAGTTAGTGATTTGAGAAGGGATGGTTGTGAAATCTATCCCTTTTCTTTTTGTTTTATATAAAGATTAAAGTATATTTGCTCTTCGTAGAAATAATTTTAACAAAAACATCACTCTTTATGGATGCAATCATATATATATTACTGATTTTCTTCTGTTTACTTGTCGGATTTTTCATCGGAAATTACATCAATAAATTAAAAACAAACTCTTTACTTTCCACAACTTTGGAACGAGAGGAGTTGCAACAACGAACAATTCAAGAGTTGGAAAATCGTTTAGCAATCGAAAAAAGTGAAAAGGAAGAAATCCGAAAAGAAAAAGAAGAGTTAAGTCTTTATTTGGCAAAATCGGATGTTGAAAAAGATCACTTGATAACTAAACTCAGAGAAAAAGATAAAGAATCTGAACAGCTTCAAGAAAGGTTTACCAAAGAATTTGAAAATTTAGCTAACCGAATTTTGGAAGAAAAATCATCCAAATTCACAGAACAAAACCGTGAAAATTTAAAGAATATTCTGAATCCACTGCAAGAAAAAATCAAAGATTTCGAGCAAAAAGTAGAACACAGCCAAAAAGAAAATATCAGTATTCACTCGGCTTTGAAACAGCAACTTATTGACCTGCAAAGCCAAAATCTACGAATTACGAAAGAGGCTGAAAATCTGACGAAAGCACTGAAGGGTGACAGTAAAATTCAAGGGAACTGGGGTGAGTTGGTGCTGGAAAAAGTACTCGAAAAATCCAATTTGGAAAAGGGGCGGGAATATACTGTTCAGGAGTCATTTGTACGTGAAGATGGCACTCGAGCAATTCCCGATGTGGTTATTCACTTACCAGATGGAAAGAAAATAATTGTGGATTCAAAAGTTTCACTTACTGATTATGAACGTTTTGTAAATGCTTCAGAGGAAGAAAGACCTATATTTTTAAAGCAACATACTAATTCCATACGTAGGCATATTGAACAACTTTCTAGTAAAAAATACGAGGACTTATATACTCAAAGCCCTGATTTTGTGTTGATGTTTATTCCCATTGAACCTGCTTTTGCGGTAGCTCTACAAGAAGATGAATCGCTCTACACCAAAGCCTTTGCTCAAAACATTGTAATCGTGACTCCAACGACCTTATTGGCTACTCTTCGCACCATTGACTCCATGTGGACAAATCAAAAACAACAAGAAAACGCCTATGAAATTTCGCGTCAGGCAGGGGCTTTGTATGACAAATTTGAAGGCTTCGTCTCTGATTTGATTAAAATCGGTAAAAAAATGGATGAAGCGAAAGGGGAATATAGCAACGCTATGAATAAACTTGTAGAAGGAAAAGGAAATCTGGTACGTAGCGTTGAACGGCTAAGAGCTATGGGGGTAAAATCTAAAAAATCCTTACCCGAAGCTATTTTAAAAAGAGCTTTGCCTACAGATGAATGGAATGAGGAATAAAAATGCTATTCGAGGAATCAAAAAAAGTTTTAGATTCCTCAAATAGCTCTTTTTGAATTATTTATCTAAATTCCAGTATAATTTTCTGGCTTGATGGCTTTTAACTCGGCTTTTATAACGTCAGAAACTTCCAGGGTTTCGATGAACGCTGCAATGGTTTGTTGATTAATTTTTTCGTTCGTACGTGTTAATCCTTTGAGGGATTCATACGGATTTGGATAACCTTCACGACGCAGGATCGTTTGAATAGCTTCTGCCACTACTGACCAATTTTGCTCCAAATCCCAACGAATTTTTTCTTCATTCAATAGCAATTTGTTCAGCCCTTTGAGGGTTGCTTTAAGTCCAATGAGCGTGTGTCCAAAAGGAACTCCTATATTTCTGAGTACGGTACTATCGGTCAAATCACGCTGTAAGCGAGAAATGGGTAATTTTGCAGACAAATGTTCAAAAATGGCATTTGCAATTCCTAAATTTCCTTCTGAATTTTCGAAATCGATAGGATTGACTTTATGTGGCATGGCTGATGATCCTACTTCACCTGCTTTGATTTTCTGTTTAAAATAATCCATTGAAATATACGTCCATACATCACGGTTGAAGTCTATCAGTATGGTATTAATACGTTTGAAAGCATCAAACATTGCTGCTAAATGATCATAATGCTCAATTTGCGTGGTTGGAAATGAATGGTGTAGCCCTAATTTTTGTTCTACAAATTGAGTTCCAAAAGCCTTCCAATCAATAGCTGAATATGCAACCTTATGAGCGTTATAATTCCCTGTGGCACCTCCGAATTTTGCAGCAAACGGAACAGCCTTTAATTGTTTTATTTGTTCTTCAATACGTTTTTTAAAAACCTCAAATTCTTTCCCTAAACGAGTGGGTGATGCAGGTTGTCCGTGAGTGCGTGCCAATAGAGGAATATCTTTCCATTCATCAATCAACTGAGCCAATTTATCTATCACACCTTGTAATTCAACATAATAAACATTTGAAGTAGCTTCTTTTAGCGAAAGCGGAACAGCTGTATTATTAATATCTTGTGAAGTTAAACCAAAGTGAATAAATTCTTTAAACTGGGAAATATTCAATCTGTCAAATGCGGCTTTGATAAAATATTCAACCGCTTTAACATCGTGATTAGTAGTTTTTTCAATATTTTTAACCTCCTTTGCTGCCTCTTGATCAAAATTTATATACAAATTTCTCAATTCAGGAAATAATTCAGTAGGGAATCCTTCCAACTGTGGCAATGGCAACTCACAAAGAGCAATGAAATATTCAATTTCAACCAAAACTCGATATCTAATAAGAGCTTCTTCCGAAAAATAAGGAATCAAGGAAGTTGTTTTATCGGCATAACGACCGTCAATAGGAGATATAGCTTGTAATGACATTGTGCTTTATATTTTAAAAATAAGGTACAAATATAGAAAAATATTTGTTACCTCTCATGGTTTTTACGTACTTTTGTGATCTCAAAACAACTATTCTATGGAGAAAGATTTAGGAAATTACCGAAAAATTTATGATAAAAAGGTTCTTGTTGAAAATGATATCCCTGAAAATCCATTGCAATTGTTTCAAACGTGGTTTTACGAAGTAGAAGAAAGTGGCGGAGTGGACGAACCTAATGCAATGACGGTTTCAACCATAGGCTTGGACGGTTTTCCCAAAGCCCGAGTGGTATTGCTAAAAAAATACACTCACGAAGGATTTATTTTCTTTACCAACTACTCAAGTGAAAAAGGCAAAGCCATTGAAGTTCACCCAAATGTATGTCTTTCATTTTTTTGGGCTAATATGGAACGACAAGTAATTATCAAGGGAATAGCTGAAAAATTACCTGAAAATTTATCTGATGGTTATTTTGAATCGCGACCTCTCGGAAGTAAATTAGGCGCTTTAGTTTCGCCTCAAAGTGAGGTGATTTCAAGTCGTGACTATTTGGAAGAAACACTAGAAAATCTTGAAAAAGAATACATCAACAAAGAAGTGCTACGTCCATCATACTGGGGGGGATATTTAGTTCGTCCACAATCCATTGAGTTTTGGCAGGGTCGTCCTAATCGTTTACACGACCGAATACGATATACACTAACGGACGATTATGATTGGAGAATAGAACGATTAGCACCATAATAACAGATAAAAACTGTTAAAAAAAGTACAAAAAAAATCATGCCCTACAGAAAAAAAATTACTTTTGCAGACAAAAATATATTATGAATTTTACAAGATTGACACAAAAAATTACGATTGCTTTTTTAGTTGCAATCACGTTTGTGAGTTGTTCTAAAGACGGAAAAGAAGATGACACAACTCCGCTATCTCGAGAAGAAGCAAAACAATTCATTGAGCAAACAACTGATAATTTTTACAATTGTCTTAAAGATTTAAACGATGGAGGCTTTTCTAATTTCTTCTACGAGAGTTTTTTTACCATTGCCGAAACAGTAACAACAACTCATACATACGGAAATCCTCCTTATGAATATGTTTATACTCAAGTAGAAAATCACTCTTGGATGAGTATCTTATCTGATGCTTTTGAAGATCAGTATGGCGATGTGTTTGAAGACTCTTTTAATTATCAATTAATGAAAGGAGTCTACACTTGGGATAATACATCTAAAAAATGGAAGAAAAGCAACGGAAATAACATAACTTTGCATTTTCCTTCAAAAAAAGACGCAACTACTAACAACGCCACACTGATTTTAGATGGCTATACAGACCAAACATTCACAATTGAAGGCAAAGAAGTTAAGTTGCCTAAAAGGGGGAATATTTCAGTTACCGTTGATTCTTCTAAAATTTTCAGCATAAAGGTAAATGATGTCGCATACATGCAGACAGGGGAATCAATCATGATTGAAAAAGCAGATATTGAAGCATATGCAAACCCATTTACTGCAAATCTAAAATGGAATAAAACCAGTGAAAATATATTCAGATTAGACTTTGTTTTCAGTTCTCCAAACGCGTGTTCTACATCATTGAAAGGAGAAGTAAAGCTAACTCACACCGACATTGAAAATATCAATCCAGAATCAGATATAGAAAAAATCACTTTAGAAATAACTCATAATGAATTAATAATCAGAAATTTAGCTGATTTAAAAGGACTTTATGGTTCCAAAAAGGACATCGATGATATGTCAGCTGAAGAAATTAACTCATTCATCAAATCAGAGGTGTTCAAAAACTCAAAAAAGATAGCTGATTTAAAACTTGAAAAAGACAATACTGAAAAATTAATTCCTTATTTGATTTTTGAAGATGGTTCAAAAGAGAAAGCTGAGAATTTCGTTTCAGACTTTCCTGAAAGAGTAGAAAAGATTTTCAAAAGATTTTTTGAAGGAAGAAAATAATGAATAAAATAATCATTTTTTTTACAATATTATTTATAGCAAACATTGCTCTCGCTCAACAGGAGAGCAATGTTTCTTTTGTTACAACACAAAAGCATCAGGTTGGAATTGGTATATCTAAATTCGTGAATATGGCCTTTCCGAGTGACGCTAATGCTTTTTTGTTTGAATACAAATACTCTCCTAAGGAAAAACTCGGTTATCGCTTGGCTGGAGATTATCGAATAGAAACTACAGATGATGCCATTTACGATATTGGTCTAAAAATTGGGGTAGAAACAATATTAAAACAAAGTGGAAATTGGTCGTTCTACTATGGAATCGACCTATGGGGAAGACATATTGATTATACTTCGCGAAAGCAGCGAACTAAAATACTAGCAATCAATCCTTTTTTTGGAATTTTATATAGAATTAGTAAACACTTTTCTATATGTACGGAACCTGGATTCTTTATAAAATACAGTGTTACAAAGGATAACAATACTTTCGACTTGAAAAAAACTTCAGAATGGTTTGAAAGTCGGTTAGCAAAAATAGGCTACATTCAATTTAATTTTCATTTCTGATGATAGAAAACACCATTTATAAGAGCTACATAACCACACCCATCGGGGAATTGTTAGCATGTGTTTCTTCCCATGGAGTTTGTATGTTAGATTTTTATGACAATGAACAAACCGAAATAGAATTAGATAAGTTAAAAAAATGCTTTCAAGCCTCTATTGTTGAAGAAAAAACACCTCTATTTTTAGAGTTAGAAAAGCAAATAAAAGCCTACTTTTCAAAGGAAATCACCGAGTTTAATTTACCTTTAGATCTTCGCGGTACGGATTTTCAACAACGAGTGTGGGAATCACTTCTCAACATTCCTTACGGAAAAACGATTTCATATAAAGAACAAGCTATCACTTTAGGTAACATCAAGGGGATTCGGGCAGTTGCCTCCGCCAACGGAATGAATCCAGTTGCGATTATTGTTCCATGCCATCGAGTAATTGGTCAAAATGGCTCCCTCATAGGCTATGCAGGAGGGCTCTGGCGTAAGAAGTTTTTACTTGAATTGGAAAGCAACCAACTGATATTGTATTAAAAACCGGAAAACAAGCTTATTTTACAAATCCAAAAAGAGATTGTCTTTTGGAACAATCTCTTTTTGGATTATAAACTTTATGAACCCTTATCAAACGTGTAACGCTCTATTATCGGTTGCTGCTAAAGCAGCTTCTTTAATGGCTTCTGTAAAAGTTGGGTGAGCATGACTGATACGAGAGATATCCTCGGCACTTGCTTTGAATTCCATTGCGGTCACGGCTTCTGCAATCATATCGGCAGCACGAGCTCCAATCATATGCACTCCCAAAATTTCATCCGTTGTTGCATCAGCTAAAATTTTGACGAAGCCATCAATATCCATACTCGCTCGGGCACGTCCCAAGGCACGCATTGGGAATTGACCCACTTTAAAGGCAACTCCTTCAGCTTTCAACTGTTCTTCCGTTTTTCCGACAGCTGCTACCTCTGGCCATGTATAAACCACTCCTGGAATGAGATTATAGTCAATGTGTGGTTTTTGTCCTGCCAATTGCTCAGCCACCAAAACCCCTTCTTCTTCTGCTTTGTGGGCAAGCATCGCCCCTCGAACCACATCTCCTATGGCATAAATATTAGGTACCGAGGTTTGCAAATGACTATTTACCTCTACCCTACCTCGCTCATCTTTTTTCACTCCTACCGCTTCAAGATTTAATCCTTCGGTATAGGGACGACGACCAACAGCTACTAAACAGTAATCCCCTTGCAAACTAACTTCTTCGCCTTTGCTATTAGTAGCCTTAACATTTACTACCTCACCTGAACGTGAAACTTCTTTAACTTGGTGACTTGTGTAAAACTTAAAACCTTGTTTTTTAAGTACCTTTGTGAGTTCTTTTCCTAAACCTTTATCCATCGTAGGGATAATACTATCCATATATTCCACTACGGAAACTTCTGCGCCCAAACGTCTATACACTTGACCTAATTCTAATCCAATAACTCCTCCTCCTATAACTATCAAATGTTTAGGGATTTCTTTAAGTTTTAAAGCTTCTGTTGAAGTTATGATTCTCTCTTTATCAACGGTTATGAATGGTAAGGTCGAAGGTTTTGAACCTGTAGCAATGATGGAATATTTTGCCTCAATTTCCTCAACTTGGTTCTCATTCGTAATCTTAAGTTGGGTATTATTCACGAAACTCCCTACTCCATGGAATACATCAATTTTATTTTTATCCATCAAAAAATTGATACCTGCACACGTTTGCTCTACTACGGTCTTTTTACGATCAATCATTTTTTCTAAACTGATTTTTACCTCACCAGTGATTTCAATTCCGTGAGCCGCAAAATGTTTTAGGGCATCTTCGTAGTGATGTGATGAATCTAACAAAGCTTTTGAAGGGATACATCCTACATTCAAACACGTACCTCCTAAGGTGTTGTATTTTTCAACAATTGCAGTTTTAAATCCCAACTGAGCCGAACGAATCGCAGCTACGTATCCTCCAGGCCCTGAACCGATGACTACAACATCATATTTTTTCATATATTTTCTTTATTTTTTGTATTAGAACCACAAACTTACGAATAAAAAAGAAAGATTACAAGGATTTAGAATCAATCATTGTATATTTTTCTCGAAATAACTGTATGTGAAAAAAAACAGCTAATTACCGTAGCACTCTCTAACTCAACCATACAAATGCAATCATCGCACTCAAATAGGCTATGCCTGTCATAAAAGACCACTGTATTACTGTCCATTTCCAACTGTTGGTTTCTCGTTTAACAATGGCCATAGTACTGAGACATTGCATGGCAAAGGCATAGAATAATAATAAGGAAATACCAGTGGCGAAGGTGTAGACAGGCGTTCCATCGGGACGAACTTCGCTTCGTAATTTATTCAAAATAGTGCGTTCTCCCTCCTCCTCTTCCGTATCTAAATCGGCTCCTAAACTGTAAATCGATGACAAGGTACTAACAAACACCTCACGTGCAGCAAATGATGACAAAACCCCAATACTAATCTTCCAATCATATCCCAAAGGTTTGAAAACAGGTTCTATGGCTTTCCCGATATATCCCAAATAAGAATATTCCAACTGCATAGATTCTACAAAATGAGCCTTTTCTGTTTTGTCCCATTGATTTTGCTGTGCTAGCACTTCGGCTTCTGCCTCAATATTCTCATATTTTTCGCCAACACCGTGAGAGCCTAAAAACCAAAGAATTATAGAGATTGCCAAAATAATTTTTCCTGCTCCCAACACAAAACTTTTGGTTTTTTCATAAACCGTAGTCCCCACATTCCGTAGTAAAGGCATCTTATAATCAGGCATTTCTACAATGAAAAAACTTTTATTTTTATTAATTTTCAGTATCTTATCCAAAATAAAAGCTGATAACAACGCCACCACAAATCCCAAAACATAGAGAGCTAATAAAGTAAGAGCTTTATAACTGATAAAGCCAACACTACCATCAGGAATTACTAATGCTATGATTATCAGATAGACAGGCAAACGAGCGGAACAAGTCATAAAAGGAGTAACTAACACAGTTATAAGTCGCTCCTTCCAACTCTCGATATTTCTGGCAACCATTACGGCAGGAATAGCACAAGCAACCCCTGAAATGAGAGGTACAACACTTTTCCCGTTAAGTCCGAAGCGTTTCATCAGGTTATCCATTAAGAACACTACCCTACTCATATAGCCACTTTCTTCCAATAAAGAGATAAAGAAAAACAAAATAGAAATCTGAGGTACAAACACAACTATCCCTGAAATTCCAGGAAGGATTCCTTGAGTCAGCAGATTTGTCAAAGCTCCCTCAGGCAAGATTTGCTCAGCCTTTCTTGAAAGCCAATCGAATCCCTTTTCAATCCAATCCATTGGGTAAGAACTCCAATCGTAAACGGCCTGAAAAACAAGCAGTAAGATAAGTGCAAAAATTAGATATCCAAATACTTTATGAATCAAAATTTTATCAAGTGAAGCACGAAGTCCTCGGGCATCAGCCAGATTAACGGAATAAGTCTTTTTTAAGATTTCATTAATATGTTTGTAACGCAAAATGGTCTCACGTTGTTTCAATCGCTTAATTTCGCTCTCTGATTTTGAACTTTTTACACCACTGAGATCAATTTCTTTGTATTGGTCGATAATATCTACGTTGTGAGAAATTATTAGCCACAATTTATATGGATTTTCTTTGGGAAATAAATCTGCTATCCTTGTGAAATACCCTTCATCTAAGCTATTGATATTAAAAAACTTATCGGTTGAAAGTTCAGCATAATTAGTAATAACATCTTTTAGTTCATTCAATCCTTTTTTTGTTCGCGTACTCACTAAAACTACTTTTGTTCGTAACTCCTTCTCCAAGGCTTGAATGTCAATACTGATGCCACGTTTTTCCATCCGGTCGGCCATATTAACAATCAAAATCGTAGGCAAATTCAGATCCTTTATCTGTGTGAAAATCAACATATTTTGTTTCAGATTTTCAACATCGGTGACAACAGCTACCACATCAGGATACAATTCCCCTTTTTTATTCAACAGAATATTCACAGCAACGCGTTCGTCCATTGAGTTAGCATTCAAACTATAGGTTCCAGGTAAATCTATAATTTCTGCTTTTGTTCCATCCGAAAGCTTACAATATCCAATTTTTTTCTCCACTGTAATACCCGGATAGTTCCCCACTTTCTGATTTAACCCTGTCAGAGCATTAAAAATAGAGGTCTTTCCCGTATTAGGATTCCCAATAAGAGCTACTCGTATGCTGTCTTTTGTCATATTTTTTCAATTTCAATTAATGAAGCCATTTCTTTACGGATAGAAAGATAGGAGTTATTCATGTTTACGTAGATAGGATTTCCAAACAACGATTTCTCAATAACCATAACTTCACTTCCAACAAAGCACCCCAATTCAATCAATTTTAAAGGAACATTCTCAATATCAATATGTTTAATAATACCTCGTTCCCCTTTTTTTAGGTCTGAAATTGTCGTTCTATGTGCTGTGGAAATATTTTCCATAACTTATCTTTTATTTAGACTTATTTTTTGAGGCAAATATAGTAATAAATATATACATACAAAAAAAGGTTGCCTGAATGTTTCAGACAACCCCATATTAGATTATTTTTAAGTATTAGAATTTCAACTCCTTTTTCACTGATTCGTACAAATCTGTTCCAGAAGCTACGATTACCCCTGAACCAGCACTCGAGTCAAGTACATAGTGGATACCTTGTGCTTTAGCAACTTTTTCAATAGCAGCTTTCACTTTTTTCAAAATTGGCTCTACTAATTCTTGTCGTTTTTTCAATAACGTTTGTCTTGCGTTTTGCTCAGCTTGACGAATATTGTTTTCCATCGTTTGGATTTCTTCTCCTTTTTTCTCAAACTCAGCTTGTCTTGCTTTTAACTGAGCTTCAGATAGAGAAGCTGCCTCATTTTGGTAGGTCTGAGCTTTGGTTTGAAGTTCTTTGATAGACGCTTGAATATCAGCGGTATAATTTTGCTCCAATTTTTTCAATTGAGCCTCTGCTGCTTTTCTCTCAGGCATTTCTTCAAGAAGTTTTTGTACGTCAATGTGTGCTACTTTCACTTGCGCAGTTGCCATTGATGTTGCTCCAAAAATAAGAGCTAATACTACCATAATTGTTCTAATGTTTCTCATCATCCTTAATAATTGTTAAATTAATAATTAGTCTTGTTTATTTTAAATCGTTTTTATTATTTATTTCGTTACTTGCTGTTTCCTTCTGGCTTCTCGTTCCTCTTGTTGCTTTTTGATTCGCTCCTCCCGTTCTTGCTGTTGTTGCTTCACCTTGGCTTCTCGTTCACGATCTCGCTGTGCTTTTTCTTCTGCCTTACGTTTTCGTTCTTGTTCGTACGCCTTTTGCCGTTCAGCCTGTAGCTTTGCACGTTCTTTTTCTATTTCACGTTGGCGTTTGGTTCGTTCATCGACAAACTCAAAATCGTAACTTTCTTTTAATAACTCCGTAAAATCCCGATTCCTATCCTCTGCATTATCTTTACGTTTTAAGACCCGCAACACTACGTTACTCAAATTGTGTTGATTGGCAGAGTAGAGCATCGACACTTCACTTTTTTCAAAAACCATGTCGTAATTTCTGAACTTTCCTATCTCTTGAACTATATTAAACACCTGATCTTGAATTGGTTTAGCTAACATAAACTTTTGAGTAAAGTACTCTCCTTCCTTTCCAAACTTCTGTTCCTTGTAGGCATTTAACTGATATTCTAATAAGGCGATTTCTTGCTCTTTATCCTTAATGAGTTCAGGCGTCAACAACGATTTTTCAGCGTCAAGTTTCTGTTTCTCTTTCTGAATATCGGCTTCCCGCTTTTCAATTTCAACCTGCCACTGAGCTACTTGAAGTGCAAATTGCTCACTTGCTACTTGGTATTCTTCCAAGTTGGACAGCACATAATCCATATCGACATACCCTATACGTGAACTTTTTTGTGCATAAAGCATCGTTGTTGCGATGAGCAAACCTAAACTGATTATATTTTTTACAATTTTATTCATCACTTACAAAATAGGAATGTGATAATCAAGCTAATAGTTTTGGATTATACATTTATTACGCATAACTTTTTCTACTACAGAAAATATCATGCCAAATTAGAATTGCTGTCCAAAAATAAAATGCGTTTGCCATCCCCCCACGGTATTTGACCCTAATGGTTTGTCAAATCCATATCCAAAATCAATACCCAGCATACCGAACATCGGCATAAACAAACGTAATCCTAATCCTGCCGAACGCTTCAACTGGAATGGGTTAAAATTAGAAAAACCTGTGTAGGTATTTCCTCCCTCAGCGAATGCCAGTCCATAAATAGACGCCATTGGTTTTAACGTGATTGGATAACGCAATTCTAATGAAAACTTATTGTATATATTATCTCCTCCATCGGATGAAAGCGAGTAATTAGTATATCCTCGCATCTGGATATTTTCACGCCCGTCCATCGTATAATAACCTAAACCATCTCCTCCCATAAAAAATCTTTCAAAGGGAACAATACCTCTGTTTTTGTCGTATGCTCCTAAGTATCCAAAATCTGCACCCAATTTTACGACAAATTTATCGACAATATTGGTATACCAAGTTCCTGAGGCTTTCAATTTGTAGTACTCCAACCAACGAAAACGCTCTTGGTCGATAGCTGCAACGGCTGCCATATCACCATTTGCGAACGCATTAACTCTTTGAGATGCCAAGGCTGCATAATCAACTCCATTGAAGATTGAATAAGGAGGTGTTATTTTGGCACTCACTGAGAAATTGCTTCCCGTCATTGGGTAGATTGGATTAGGGCCACTTGAGTTTCTTGAAAGGGAGATAGTGTACGAAAACGCATTCGAGTTTCCTTCTTGGAAAGAGAACAATCCTAATGAGTAATTCTTCAAATCATAGTTGTTGAAACTGAACAAATGTGAAATTTGAAAATAATCATCCGGTACTCGCAAACGCTTTGCTATTCCTAAATTAATCCCTGTAATATAAACTCGTCTACTTTTATCCACATCGTAGGTTCGATAGTCGTACCCGAACTGCTCAGTTCTGTTAAACGACAGTGAAAATTGAACTGGTTGTTTACCTCCTAACCACGGTTCCATAAAAGAAAATCCATAAGTTCTGTAGAATCTACTTGCTTGTAAATTAATTGATAAAGACTGCCCATCTCCCATCGGAAGCGGAACTTTTTGCATATACGCCTCTTTATCAAACAATTTTCTAATGGAAAAGTTATTGAATGAAAGTATCAAAGTCCCGATGAAAGAACCTCCTCCATAACCTCCTTGTAATTGTACTTGACTTCCACCTGATTCTGTTAGGTCATACTCTAAATCAACAGTCCCTTGAATTTCATCGGGATTTTTGATGTTTGGCGAAATATTTTGAGCATCAAAGATACCCAATTGACCTAATTCTCTTACAGTTCGGATAACAGCATCTTTGTTATATAAGTAGCCCGGACGCGTACGAAGTTCTCGATAAACTACGTGATCGTTGGTTCTTAAGTTACCTTTGATGGTTACCTTGTCAAAATAAGCGGGTTTACCCTCTTTAATTCTTAGCTCAAAATCAATAGTGTCATTTACTACAGAAGTTTCGACTGGAAAAACATCAGCAAACAGATAACCGCTGTTTTGATATAAATTGTAAATATCATCAGAATCAGGTTTTGAATTATCTCTAACCCGTTTTTTTAGCACCACTCCATTATAAACATCTCCTTTTTTTACACCTAAAACCTGATGTAAAGCGTGATCACTATAAATTGAGTTTCCGAGAAAACGAATATCTCCAAAATAATATCTACGACCTTCTTCCAATGCAATATTTACTTGAAGTTTTCCATCAGCATCATATCCAACGGTATCCTTGGTGATTCGTGCATCACGATATCCGTTTTCTTTATAGAAATCAATAAGCGACACCAAATCTTGATCGTATTCCTTAGCTACGTATTTAGAGCGTTTCCAAAAGCGTCCAAATAAGCGTTGTTTTGTTTTTTTCATTTTTCTTCGGAGAGTTGCATCCGAGAATTTTTCATTTCCTTCAAAATTAACGTTTGCTATTTTCACCTTGTTCCCTCTGTCAACATGGATGAGCATATTCACTCCGTTAGCATCAGTGGTATCAACCTTGGTATCAATAGTCACCTTAGTATCAAAATATCCCTCCTTTCTATACTTGGTAATAATGTAGTTTTTAGTATCAGCAATTAAACTTTCGGTCACTTTAACTCCTGGTTTGATTTTAGCATCTTCCAACAAAGTTTCGCCTTTTTTGGTTCGTACTCCCGTAACCTTAGCTGTAACTAAAGATGGTATTTCCTTGATTACCAACTCTAAAAAAGCTTTATCACCTTCCACACGTTGGATATAGATATCAATATCACTAAATAATTTATATCCCCATAATTTATGGATAATTGCACTGAATTTCTCGCTAGGGATAACTATTTCCTCCCCTACTTTCAACCCCGAGGACACTAAAATAGTCTGAGGATTATACCGCTGTGAACCAATCACTTCGACACCTCCGATAATATATTTTTTCCCTTCTTTCAACGTCAAACGCTCTTCTTCTTGTGCGTTTACTAACCCAACGATAGCTGACAGTGCTATGAATATATATTTTTTTAACGACATATTAAAGTTGTTCACTTGTTTTTCCAAATCTTCTCTCTCTCTGTTGATAATTTAAAACGGCCTCATTCAGATGTTTTTTTGAAAAATCTGGCCAAAGGACATCGGTAAAATACAGTTCTGCATACGCAATTTGCCATAGCAAAAAGTTACTTATACGACATTCTCCACTGGTTCTTATAAGTAAATCTACATCAGGCAAATCATGTGTGTAGAGATATTTCTGAATTGTTTTCTCATCAATATTTTCAATCAAAATGGCACCTTTTTTCACATCTCTTGCTATGTTTTTTATGGCAGTCTGCAACTCCTCGCGCGAACCATAGCCTAAAGCTAAAGTGAGTGTCAAACCTGTGTTATGTTCCAATTTAGCAATAGCGGTTAATAATTCTTCTTTGACTTTGGTGGGAAAACGGTCTAAATTCCCAATGGCGTTCAGACGGACATTATTTTTATTCAATTTTTCAAATTCTTTTTTCAAAAACTTGACTAACAACTCCATCAAACCATTGATCTCTTCTTTCGGACGATTCCAGTTTTCAGTTGAAAATGCATATAGCGTCAGAAATTCTATTCGATGTTCAACACAATATTCCACTGAATCACGAACGGCATCGACCGCATTTTGATGACCAAAAATACGCATCATACCTTTCTTTTTCGCCCAACGCCCATTGCCATCCATAATAATGGCTAAGTGTTTTGGATAATTTATGATTTGCTTATTTTCCATTTTGTTATTCTCTGCAATAGCAAGGTTTTCTACCGAATGTGTACGTTAGTGTAAACCCAGAAAAAGTATACCAGTCGTTGCTTGTTTTATTTCCAAATGACAAATTGCCTCCTGATGGAAGACTTCCATCCAAATTATTGGTAAACGTAAAGCGAGTGCCAATTTCAGCGGCTAAAATCCATCGAATTGCTATTTTCATTTTAAAGCCCATTACCACAGGAATCGCCCAAGCACGATGCCTATTAGGCATTTTTTGTGCTTCTAACGGACGTGTGGTTAGATTCTGAAAATATAATTCATCTCCATCAACATAAGATGCACCTGTAAAAAAATAAGGAGTCATTGGCATCTCCAACAAATTATCCATATTGAATTTGAAGAAGTTATATTCCAATCCTAACATAGTCTCCGTCAAATTATTGGAAAAAGCAAACTGTCTTTTAACCTTCGCTGCAATATCAGACTGTATATCATTGGCTCTCAAATTTGTTTTGGTTACTTGAAAACGCAACGATACTCGGTCATGAAAATTCCATTTATATATACCTCCATAAGCCAACTTATTGGGAAACACATAGTAAGTCCTACCTACATCGCTAATAGGGTTACTGCCTCCTAAAAAAACACCTATTTCGTGTCCCTGAGCATTCATTAACTGAATCCCTAAGAAAGCTAACAAACTACATAGATACTTATACATACATTAATGACAAAGTGCAAATATATGAGTTTTATAGAAAATCTACCCTTTTTTTTCGATATAATTTTTATTTAACTATTTCACTTTTGATAATATATAAAAAAACAACGCGTCAATAATCATTTAAAGTTTTGATTTTCATACATATAGAATTACATTGTAATTTAGAACGTTTATTTTTAGTTTTATTACATATTAACATTTTTTGAATCTAAGATTTTTGGCATTTTCACAAGTATCTATTACATGAAACAAAAAAACTTTACTCCCACAATTCGTAAAGAAATCAAGCGAATAAAATGCTAAAAATTTTAAAAAAGAGATGTCGATATGTTTTTATATTGTATTTTAGCCCCAAAATTAATTTAGTTACCAAAAATGATTTTAGCACCTTCAATTTTAGCAGCCGATTTTGGCAATTTACAACGAGATGTTGAAATGGTCAATCAAAGTTTAGCGGATTGGTTCCATATCGACATTATGGACGGCGTTTTTGTTCCAAATATTTCTTACGGAATGCCTGTACTTGAAGCTATTAATAAACACGCTACCAAACCTTTAGACGTGCATTTGATGATTGTTGATCCTGACAGATACATCTCAACATTTAAGAAGTTAGGAAGTCATATTTTAACAGTTCATTACGAAGCATGTACACATTTACACCGCAGTGTCCAAGCTATTAAGAATGAAGGAATGAAAGCGGGAGTGGCGTTGAATCCACACACACCTGTCAATGTTCTGGAAGACATTATCCAAGAAGTTGATTTAGTACTAATTATGAGTGTAAACCCTGGATTTGGCGGACAATCATTCATTGAAAACACCTATAAAAAGATTTATCAATTAAAAGAACTCATACTCAGAAACAAATCAGAAGCGCTGATTGAAGTGGACGGTGGCGTAACCAACAAAAATGCTCGTCAATTAATGGACGCTGGTGCAGATGCTTTAGTAGCAGGTAGTTTTGTTTTTAACTCATCGAATCCAATGCAAACGATTGAGGGAATGAAAAAACTTTAGGCTCATTTTGGCACGAATTTAGATGGCGTATAAAAAAAGAATCATCATGAGAAAGATTTTTTATGCCACTATAATCCTTCTTCCTTTTGTGGTAAAAGCACAGGAAATCGGTTCAGCTGGTCGCTGGTTACAGAATGAAAACCGAAGAAGTGAAGCTACTGATAGATACATACCCTCAAACCTGAGTTATCGATGGGAAATGACATACGATTTAGGGTATGCGGAAGTTTTTATACGCATCCCAGAATCGGGGCGTTTCACTCTGCAGTTGGGTGAACAAGAAATCACTAACAGTAATGGTATGTTCCGTTTTTTTGATGTACCTGCTATTAATCAAGAACTTAGCATATACTACGGCAGACGGTTGGTATATCGTGTAACCATCACTCCTCGCGACAATACGCGCATGGTCTTAGACTTTTTCTCTCGTCGAGGTTTATTCCTTTTGGAAGAAGTTAACTTAAACAATGTAAGGGAAATACATTATGGCAGACGATGGAACGATGTTTGGAATCATTCTTACGGAAGACGAAATAACATCTTGGATTTCAACGACTTTTTAAGAATGTTTGAACAACAAATGTTTGATAAAGATAAATTAAAATTCTTCCGTATGGAAAACGGAAATTCGTCATTTACAACAGCTCAAGTTGGAGAATTGATGAAGAGATTAAGTTTTGATGAGAATCGGCTAATTTTGGCCAAAGAGGCATATGATTGTGTAATTGACAGAGAACTTTACTACCAATTGTATGATATGTTTCAATTCCGAAGAACGGCTAATGAATTTTCTGACTTTTTAACGAATAGACGTTCTTTAAGGAGATAATAACAAAGAATGGAAGAAACCAATATAGGCTAACCTAAATTTAGGTCAGTCTATATTGGTTTTAACAAAAACAGCAACAAATTTCGTACTACTTATTTCTGTATTTCCATGTAATACCATTTACTTCTTTCTTATTCGGAATTAACATACTGATAATGAACGCTACAATGATAGACGATACCATTCCTATAAGCCCATAAAGAAGAAACGAAAGACTGGTGTATGATTTGACTCCGTAGAGAATCAAAACTCCAGAGATGAGTCCAATGAGAGCTACGGTACCATTAACTCTTGGAAAGAAAATTCCTAAAATAAACAACGCTCCCAAACCACTGGTCAACAACCCTAAAAAGGTATTGAACTGATCCCACAACGAAGCAATATTCCAAGTAGCTAACACAATTGCCATTGCTGTCCCTAACAAACCAATAACGACTCCTGACCAACGAGCTACATTCATCTGCCCTTTAAATGAAGTATTTTTAAAAATTGTTTTGTAAAAATCAGACGTAATGACAGCTGAAACCGAATTTATATTGGAAGAAAGCGTACTCATCGCTGCTGCAAAAATCGAAGCTATTAACAATCCCGACATTCCAACAGGCATCTGAGAAACAATAAACTGAGGAAAAATAGAGTCAATATTTGGGTCAGTAATCGACATCTGCTCGGGGTTCGATTTGTAGAATGCAAACAAACCTGTTCCAAGCAAGAAAAATAATATACTCACGGGAACACTCACAATTCCATTAAGCCATATGCTTTTTGCCGTCGCCTTTTCATTAACAGTAGACATGTAACGCTGTACCACCGATTGGTCACTGGTATAAGATATTAAAGTGTTTGCAAGGCCTCCGAAAACAACTACCCAAAATACAGGCTGTGAGAAATCAAATCGAAAATCAAACGTATCTAATTTATTGAAAGTAACAGTTGTATTCCAAAATTCACCAAACCCACCATCAATACCTACTACCATCACAATAAAAGCAACTATAGCTCCTCCTACCAATATAAACCCTTGGATCACATCGCCCCAAACCACAGCCTCCATACCGCCACTGGTGGAATAGATAATTGTTACAATACTCATTATCAAAATAGCATAATAAATATTGAACCCTGTTACTGCATTAAGAGCTAAAGATGGTAAAAACAATACAATAGCAATACGACTGATCATGAAAAAACTAAACAGTGCTGAAGCCACCCAGCGAACTGGTCGATTGAAACGCTTTTCCAAATATTCATAAGCTGTATCCAATTTAAATCTCAAAAAGAAAGGTAAAAAAAAGCGAATAATGAAAGGTACTGCCAAAATAATGGTCATATTAAACATTAACATACGCCAGTCAGTAGCATAGGTTTTCGCAGGAATCGAGATGAAAGTAATGGCACTGAGCATCGTAGCAAAAATACTAATCCCAGCAGCCCACCACGGAATGCGTCCTCCACCTTTGAAGTAATCATCCGTATTTTTATTATTTTTCATGAAGAAAAATCCTAACATTAACATGCCGATCAAATACAATGCTAAAACGGCATAGTTTAACCAGCCAAATTCACTATCCTTGGAAAACGATAGTTTGGTAATATAAGGTGAACGAATTCCTGGTTTCTGCTCTCCTCCCGCAACATAAACTTCCTGTTTTTGAGCATCATAAAAAACAGAAGCTACAGCAACCGCTTTATCTGTACTACCTAAATTAAACCACTCATCGGTAATGGTGTTATAGACCAAAACGTCAGTTTCAAAACCTTTGTGGGTTTGCCAAAGTTGATTACGAAGTTCTATATTTTCATCATAAATAGCTTGTTCCACTTGATTAAAAATAACTCCTGTGTCACCTCCAAAAAGTAAAATACTCGATGCTCCAATTTTTGAAGCATTCGCAACGGCCAATGGTAAAACTTCTTTATTTTTTTGAATATCTTTAATTGGAAACCACTCGTTTAAAGAAGGTTTAAAAGTATATGCCTGATGGTAAAATTCTGTAAGATTTCTCCCATTTTGATTTCTTCCTCCAAAAGCAAATAAAGCGATTTCTGTACCATTCTGTTGTGCTACCATAGCTGCTCCTGATACTTTTTGAGGATAAGCAGGTAAAGTTTCCCATGTTGCGTCTGTTTTTTGTAAATCTAATCTCAAGAATTGGTTTAACGAACCGTTATCAGCAGTTTGCCCTCCTAAAAGATAAACACTATTTCCAACAACCTCAGCTACAGCACTTTTTACAGGGATTGGCAAATCGGCATAATGTTTTAGGATTATTTTCCCGTTGTTATATGAAATAGAAAAAACTTTGGACGACAATCCTTCGGAAGTTTGTCCTCCAAGACAAAGCAAACCATCTGAAATAGTGACATATGCTCCTTCTGCAATGGCTTCGGGGAGGTCTTCGGCTTGATAAATAGAGGTTAAATTACCATCTGATTCAACCTGAAACACAAAAACTGTTTTTGAAAATTGCTTTTTCCCTCCTTGCCAAGGTTTTTCAGTAGGAAAGTGAGACCCTCCAGCTAAAATGAAGTATGAGGCATGTTTACCAAAATAGGTTCCTGCTAAGCCTTCATGAAGTTGTGGTAGTTTTTCTAAACTTTGTGTATCAAAAATAGTAGTTTGATGAAATTGTGTGGCTGTTTTCTTATTTTCTTGCGAAAAAATGGCACTACTGCAATGCAAAAAGAGTAGCACTAAGCATAATTGAAACTTGTTTATCATAAAAAATCATTTTGGAAACGAACAAAAATACACTATTTTCCAACAAAAACAAAGGTTTTAGAAATAAAAAGGCTGCCTAATTTCTCAGACAGCCAATTATTGAATTATAATTACATCACTTAAAAATTAGGAGTTCCTGTATCCCACCACAAACGTGTACCAGGAGAGTCTTTTCCTTTCAAGAACTGAACTGCTTTGGCCACTTCTTCTTTATTAGTTCCTGTGCGTTCATTTTCAGGAAAACGCAAACGACGAATCATAACGTTAGAGTCAATTTCACCACCACTATTATTCACCTCAATAGGGAAAAGTTTTGGATAACCCGTTCTACGGAATTCAGCCCAAGCTTCTGCTCCGTCAGGGAACATAGCAATCCATTTTTGAGTGATAATTTTCTCCAATTTTTCTTCGTTGGAAGCACCCTCATCCCATTTTACAGTTACAGTTGAAACAGCAGGTTTATCATACAATTTTTCTTTAGGATCTGTATAATCCGCTGGTTTGTTTGTATCGTTTTCAATATAAGCATTTGCTCCAGAAACGCCCCATTGTTCAATGGAAAGTTCAATACCTTTCTTATAAAGATTTTCAGCCGTATCTCCCATGTTCCAACCTCTTAGAACTCCTTCTGCACGTAAAAAATACACTTCCGCAGCGGTCATTAAGGTAATAGGAGTGATGTTTCTTTTTGACATATCGAAACGAGCTCCCAAAGTGGAATAACCTGAACGTAAATCTTTAGCTTTCATATTGATACCTTGACGAATACCTTTATATTTTCCATTCACGTTTTCGTCTTTATCAGTAGCTTTTGAAAAATATTCGGACAAACGAGGGTCTTTCAATCCTGTTAAAATAGATTCCATATCAGCACTCATACGTGAATCATTATAATCATTAGCAACAACGATAAGTGGATGTCCTATATTGATTGTAGGAACTAAAACGTTATCTGCATTCGTTGTAAAAACTCCATACGCATTGTTGATTGCTTTTTCAGCCTCCTTTTGTGCTAATGAAGGATTAACTTTTGACACCCTCATTGCAAGACGCAAACGCAAAGAGTTCGCCCATTTGAGCCATTTTGTGTGTACACCTCCGTAAATCAAATCCGAATCACCCAAACTATTCACATCTTTATTTGGCCCTGCTAAGTGGGCTTCCAAATAAGAAACGGCTTCATCCAATTCAGTGAAAAATTGGTCGTAGATTGCCTCTTGTGAATCATAAGGAGTCGTAGTTCCTCCCAAACCATATTTTGAATATGGAATCGGCCCGTAAAGGTCTGTTGACTTATGCATACCTGCCACTTTGAGAATCAATGAGATGGCATATACGTTCAACGACTCTTTCTTATCCAAGGTCTCAGCCTTCACATTGAACCAAGGCTTCATGATGTTATTATTATACATACCAAAAGCAAACTGATTCCATCCCTCCATCATATGGTAGTTGATATTATTCTTATCTCCATTAAAAGGTGTTGGAGGGGTTAAATAACCGCCGAACATATCAGCATTTAAGTTTTGTGCTATTTGGAATTCCCAGTTTCCCTTACTGTTATTATAGTAAATAGACTGTTCCATTTGTGGGAAGAAAGCCTTTAAGTGCATCCAATCGGCTTTTTTTAACTCCTCAGTGAGCGCGAACGTATCACGATTGTAGTCTTCAAATTTATCTGTACAACCTCCTAATGCAGTTGCTAAAGCTAAAAACGCCAATGATTTTACGGATATTATATGTTTTTTCATAGTGTTTCTAATTAAAAGTTAATATTAATACTAAATCCTACACTTCGTGAAGCTGGCATAGTGAATAAGTCTGCATTAGACAATCCGTTACTACTTGTTGATAGTGTAATTTCAGGGTCGTAAGGAGCCTCATTGTAGAAGAAACCTAAATTACGTCCTATAAGAGACAATCTAACACTTTCTACGTATTTCACACGCTCTACAAGTGATTTTGGAAGAGTGTAAGACAGTGAAAGCTCTCTTAAACGAACATTAGTTGCTGAATAAACTGAAGTTTCTCCCGCAGGTGCTACTTTGTAGTAAGTTTGAGCGTCTATTTTTTGATTGAAAGCTGTTTGTGTTACTACGTCTGGGCTTCCTGTTACTTTTGTTGTAGTTACAAGTGTTCCTGTTAAAGGAATACCTCCGTTATCGCGAGCTTCTGCTGAACGTTGGCTACGTCCGAAACGGTCAAGGATGTTTTGTGTTGATGAAATGACATTTCCTCCAAAACGTCCATCAATTAACAATCCTAATGAAAAGTTTTTGTATGAAAACTCATTTTTAAATCCTATCAAGAATTTTGGATTAACGTTTCCGATATACTCAAAATCATCGCTTTGTTGCAATTGAATTCCTTTATCTACACCATTTTCGATAGTCTGCGTAAGAAGAATATTTCCTTGATTGTCTCGTTTAAGACGTTTTTCGTACATACGTCCCCATTCCTCTCCTTCTTTAAGACGGAATTTATACCCAACAGATGATATTTCAAATCCTTTATCCAAATATTGAGATGGCAATGAAAGTACAGTATTTTTGTTGGTTGAATAGTTTAAATACCCATTCCATTGGAAATCATTTGTTTTGATTGGAGTGAAACCTAAAGTAAGTTCAAATCCTTTATTTTCAACTTCTCCAGCATTGATGTAGTATTGTGAATACCCCGAACCAGAGGTGTTATCCACTTTAAAGTACTGATTTTCAGTAACTGTTTTATATACAGCTGCATCAAAAGTAAAGCGTCCACCCAAAAATCTTAGATTGACCCCTGCCTCAAGAGAACTAGAGCGTTCTGGTTTTAAATCATCGAAAGGTTTCACGGTATTAGCTTCGATAACCCCTCCTTTTTGCAATTTGTCATAAGGCTCTGTTAATCCCCATGGCATATCGTTACCTACTTGTGTCCAAGAGAAACGAAGTTTACCGAAATCAAGCCACTCTGGTTTTGCTTCATTTTGGTCCAACATTTCTGTAAAAACGAAAGATGTACCTACTGATGGATAGAAATAGCTTCTATTATTGGCAGGTAAAGTAGAAGACCAGTCATTACGTCCTGTCACATCTAAATAAAGCATTTCATTATAACCTAATGACACGGTTCCGAATACAGATTGCAATTGTCTATGTGTTCTCTTATTATCGGAACCTCCTTCTATTCCAATGTAGTTTCTCAAGTCAAAAAGATTTGCTATTGCCAAGTTGTGAATTTGGATTTCATTAGTAGTCTCTTTTGTATCAGAAATACTTGTCCCCAATGTGGCACTTATTGAGAATTTTTCATATGATTTGTTTGCAGTCAAAAGAGCGTCCGCGTACATCAAAGCATAATTTTGGGTTTTATGATCATAACGACCTCCTTTTCCTGTTAGGGTAGTCATTCCTGCATGTACTTTTCGTTCTCCTAAAGTAGCTGTTTTATCATAACTTCCTCGCAATTGAAGATTTAACCAACTTGTAAAATTAAATTTAGTATTTAATTTTACAATCGCTTTCTCTACGTTGTATGAATAATTATGACGATTGATTAACCAGTATGGGTTTTTATAAACATCGGTTTGGTTTGCCCAGTTCATGGTCATTAATCCATTCCGTGAAGGATCAGGCACTTCATAAACATCTCTGTATGAATTAAATGCTGTTGTTCCTGCAGGGAAAAGATATAATCCTAAGATAGGGTTAAAATACTGTCCTGGAGCAGCAGGTGCATTTCCTGTATCTTGATGCGTAAGTGCAACACTTCCGTCTACTTCAATAAAATCATCAAAAAGAGAAGTCGTAGAACGCAAACTCAAATTATGTTTATCGAACGTATTATTAGGCATAATACCTGTTGCGGTAGTATTTTGATAGGAAAGAAAATTTTTAGTCACTTTATTCCCTCCGCTAACAGAAACCCCATTTTGTGACATGAATCCTGTGTTGAAGAAATTTTTCACAAAATCATTGCTCAAATCTTGATTGGTACGTGGCGCTCCCCAAGCATCCATTGATGATTGACTCACACCATCAACTCCCATTGTATAACGATCTTGGAATTTATAAGTCAAATAAGGAATATCTGCTTGAACAGAAGAAGTAACTGACACTGCTATCTTTTCAGAATTACCTCTTTTAGTGGTAATCAAAATTACACCGTTAGCTGCTTGGCTACCGTACAAGGCCGCAGCCGTAGCACCTTTTAAAACGTTGATACTCTCAATATCTTCTGGGTTAATACCTGCCATACCATCTCCGGCATCAATACCTCCGCCGTAGCCATCACCAATAGAAGAACCTGAAAAAGCTCCACTGCTAATAGGCGTTCCATCCACTACGTAAAGAGGTTGGTTGTTCCCTTGAATAGAACGATTACCACGCAACACTATTTTTACAGAGCTACCTACTCCTGAACCTGAACCTGAAACAGACATACCTGCCGTTTTTCCTGCCAAAGTGTTCAAAACGTTGCTCGAAGGGACATCCGTCAATTCCTTACCTGAAACAGTTTGTGTAGCATACGACAAACTTTTTTCTTGTCGCTTGATACCCAAGGCCGTAACCACCACTTCTTCCAATTGCTCTGCCTCTTCTTTTAGTAAAACGTTGATTATCAAATCTTTACCCCCCCCTGTCACAATCTTCTCTTGAGAGGTAAAACCTAAGGAACTAAAAACCAAAACATCACCCGAATTGACTTTGATTTCATAGTTTCCATCGAAGTCTGTGGAAACTCCACGAGAAGTATTTTTGACTGAAACACTCACTCCCGCTAACGGAATTTTATTTTCATCAGTAACGACTCCTTTTACTGATACAGTTTGTGCTAATAACGAACTGGAACACCAGCCTAACACAAAGATAAACAATGTTAAAATTTTTACTTTCATAAAATCACTCTGTTTGTTAATAATAGCACAAAATTACATCTTTTTTTGAGAATATAAAAATTTTCATGCTGTTTTTTTAATATATCATTAACAAAACAGGCTTAAAAAAACACATCATCAAATTTTAACATGCTATAACACAATAGTATATAACCTTTTAAATCCGAAAACAAAAAGAAATAAAAAAACGAAAAGTTAAACAAAAACAAATATTTAACGAAATAAAATAATAAAATTCCAAATAAACTGAATGTAAAACAGGAATTAAAGAGAAGAGTCTTGAAAAAAAAGAATTAAAATATTGAATATCAAAACTATAACCAAGGTTCAATAAGTAAAATAATAGGATATGCCAATATTGCTGTAAAAATCCCGTTGAAAATCATACCCAAACTGGCATACGTAGCGTGTTTTTCACTAACATCAAAAGCTGCCATAACTCCCAGTCCATGGGAAGCCGTCCCTAAGGCTATGCCTCGCCCCATTGGACTTTTAACACCAAACCACTGCAAAATTTTAAATCCAAAAAGACTGCCTAAAATCCCTGTAATGATTACAGAAGCTACGGTCAAAGCTGGAATTCCTCCGAGCGTATGTGATACCTCTATGGCAATAGGGGTCGTTACTGATTTTGGAGCTAATGATAAAATAACCTCTTTATCAGCTCCTAAAATTTTAGCAAAAAAACAAACAGAAAGCAAACCCAACACACTGCCTACCAATTGAGAAATCAGTAATGGCACTAATTGCTTTTTGATTTTTGAAGTTTGTAAGTACAAAGGAACGCCCAAAGCTACAATGGAAGGTTTTAACCAAAATTCGATAAAACCGCCCGATGCTGAATAAGTTTCATACGAAATATTAAAGACCAACAAATAACCTATCAACACCGAAACCGTAATGACTACTGGACTCAACAGTGGACTTCTATATTTCCTTTGTAACATTTGCCCACCGTAATAGATAGCAAAAGTGAGGGCTAACAACCATAATGGATTTTCTAAGAAGTTTTTCATTGTTGCTTAATTTTTTTTCTCAAAAATTGATATACATGTCCTGTGCCGACAATAACAATCAATGTACTAACAACAACTGCAATAGTGATTGGCCAAAAACTATTGCGGATAAGATCGAAATAAACCAAAATAGCGACACTGGGAGGTACAAAAAACAATCCTAAGTTTGCTAATAAAAGGTCTGAAATAGCTTTAACCCAATGAATTTTTACCCATCCCAAATGCAAGAAAAGCGTGAGCAGAAGCATTCCGATAATGCTCGAAGGAAAGGGAATGTCGGTAAAATAGACTACCAACTCACCCAACGCCAAACAGCCAAAAATAATTGCACAATAACGAATTAACATTGTTTATAAAGTTATGTGATTAAATTTAAAAAATAATTTATGTGGTCATAATAAAGGGAACAAAACCCAAGCTACAAGTAAGGATTAAATCTATACTTGAAACTTGGATTTTGATACTCATTACTTAATTATTTAAAACTACAACCTATTTCTTGAATCCTCTTGCCTTTAACATAGGCTCAATAGAAGGTTGTTTTCCTCTAAAATCTAAATACATTTTTTCGTAGTCTAAGGTATTCCCTCGAGAAAGAATCATATCTCTAAAACGTTGCCCGTTAGAACGGGTTAAGCCTCCATTTTCGAGAAACCACATGTACGCATCATGGTGTAACATCTCTGTCCATTGATATGAATAGTAACCAGCTCCATATCCTCCACCAAAAATATGAGCAAAATAAGATGAACGATAGCGAGGAGGTACTTCATTGAGAAATAAACCTGTTTTTTTCAATGCTTCTATTTCAAAAGCAGTTACATCTTCAATATGAGTATCCGCTGAAATGGTATGCCATTGCAAATCTAAATTAGCGGCTGCCAACACTTCAGTAAAAGAATATCCTTGATTGAAAGTACTGGCTTTCATTATCTTATCAACTAATGCTTGTGGAATTGGCTGTTTAGTTTCATAATGAACTGCATAGTTACTTAAAATTTCAGGATGCAAAGCCCAGTTCTCATGGAATTGCGAAGGTAGCTCTACAAAATCACGAGCTACAGCAGTCCCTGAAAGCGATGCATATTGCTGATTAGCAAAAAATCCGTGGAGAGCATGTCCAAATTCATGGTACAGAGTCGTCAATTCATCGAAAGTAAGCAATGCAGGAAGTCCGTCAGCAGGTTTCGGATAGTTACAAACATTGTAAATCACAGGTTTTTTACCCAATAATTTCGACTGTTCTACAAAGTTGCCCATCCATGCACCGCCTCGTTTGCTCTCTCGTGCAAAGAAATCACCATAGAACAATCCCAATTTGGAGCCATCTTCCTCAAATAGCTCATAAACAAGTACATCTGGATGATATACGGGGATGTCCTTACGCTCTTTGAATTTAATCCCATACAGACGCTCAGCAGCATAGAAAACTCCTTTTTCTAACGCATTTTTTAATTCAAAATAGGGTTTTAGTTCATTTTCATCCAAATCATATTTTGCTTTACGGACTTGCTCAGCATAAAAATTCCAGTCGTAGGGTGTTAAAACAAAATCTCCGCCAGTAGCCTTAATCTGAGCTTGAATCTCTTTAGCTTCGTCTTTCACTTTACCTACCGAAGCTGGTACTAAATCTTTGAAAAACTGATATATGTTTTCAGGAGTTTTGACCATGGTTTGCTGTAACGACCATTCTGCGTAGTTTTTGAACCCTAACAAATTTGCTTTTTTAGCTCGTAAAACGGCTATTTTTTTAACAATTTCATTAGTATTATGCTTTCCTCCATCGGTTCTGCTCCAAGCAGCTTCAAAGATTTGTCTGCGAGTTGCTCGGTTTTTCAAATCAACAAGGGACGGCTGTTGGGTAGTGTTAAAAGTAGGTACTTTCCATTTCCCGTCGTTTGCAATGCTTTCTAAAGTTTCATTACTTAATCCATCCAAAGCATCTTTGTTGTCAAAGGTTTGAGCTGATGCTAAATTTCCTTCTAACAAAGTTTGATTGAATTCAGTTTGTAGCGAAGCCAACTCGGCATTGTATTGTTTCAAAATTTCTTTGCTTTCTTTTGACAAATTAGCCCCTGAAATTTCAAAATTTTCATAGTAATACTCAAGTAACTTCTTAGATTCAGCATCCAAATTTAGTGATTCACGTTTTCCATGCAACTCCTTAATACGCTGGAATAAATTATCATTCAGGAATATAGCATCGGAATGTGCTGCGAATTTTGCTGATAAATCTTTTTGAATAGCTTTAATGGTATCGTTGGTGTGAGCCGATGCTAATGCGGAAAACACACGTCGAGCTCTACTGAGTTCCTGACCACTTTGCTCCAAAGCGATAATGGTGTTTTCAAAAGTAGGTGCTTCGGTACTATTAGCGATTTTTTCAACACGTTCCACCTGCAATTCCATACCTTTTAACAAGGCAGGACGAAAGTGTTCATCTTTAATTTTCGAAAAGTCGGGAGCAAAATATTCTAATTTACTCTCCACCAACAAAGGATTTTCTTCCATAGGAATTGTCTGTTTTTTGGAGTCATCACAACTTACTAAGGCAAGTACCAAAGCTGTTGTCAACAGATGATTTTTTTTCATTGTGATATATTATTTTTGAGTAAGTAACACATTAAATATTAACGAAAAAACACATTTATACTTTAACCACATAAATACACAATTACGACAGAAATAGTTATTTAAAAAGGTCTAAAAAAAATCGTTTCCATGCTTTGATTAAGCACGAGCGTAACCATTCTTAATAATTCTACCAAAATCGCGTATTTATGTGGTAAACTAAAACGCTATCCTAAAAAAGGATATCTGTAATCCACTGGCGGAACAAATGTTTCTTTAATCAATCGCGGTGATACCCAACGCAATAGATTTTGAGCTGAACCAGCTTTATCGTTTGTTCCAGAAGCTCTTGCTCCACCAAAAGGCTGTTGCCCTACCACAGCTCCCGTTGGCTTGTCGTTAATGTAGAAGTTTCCTGCCGCATCTTCTAAAGCTTTAATTGCCTCATTTAAAGCGTATCTATCTTGTGAAAACACAGCTCCTGTTAATGCGTACTCGGATGTTTCATCTACCAATTTGAGGGTTTCTGTCCATTTTTCATCCTCATAAACATATACCGTAACCACAGGACCGAAAAGTTCAGTTTCCATAGTTGTATATTTAGGATTGGTAGTTACGATTACTGTTGGCTCAATGAAATACCCCTTCGATTTATCATAATTCCCACCTACAAACACCTCTGCATCAGAATCTTGCTTAGCTTGATCGATATATTTTGCTAATTTATTAAAAGAACTTTCGTGGATAACAGCTGTAATAAAGTTTTCCATATTTTCGGGTGAACCCATTTTGAACGAAAGTACATCTTCTTTTACAAAATTAAGGATTTCAGTAGCTTTTGATTTTGGCAGATATACACGTGAAGCAGCACTACATTTTTGTCCTTGGTATTCAAAAGCTCCACGAGTGATTGCCGTTGCCACTTGTTTTGAGATAGCTGAAGGATGAGCTACGATAAAATCTTTACCTCCTGTTTCTCCTACAATTTTCGGGTAAGTTTTGTAATTGTGAATATTCGTACCTATTTTTCTCCAGATATCTTGGAAAACACCTGTAGAACCTGTGAAGTGAATTCCCGCAAAATCAGGACTTGCCAATAAAGTTTCTGTAATCATCGCTGCATCTCCGTTGATGAAATTGATAACTCCGTCAGGAAGCCCCGCTTCTTTGAAAACTTCCATAATTACGTTAGCTGAAAACACCTGTGCATTACTCGGTTTCCATACTACTACGTTGCCCATCAGAGCGGCACTCGCTGGTAAATTTCCTGAAATTGCAGTGAAATTAAACGGAGTTACAGCATAAATAAACCCTTCCAAAGGTCTGTATTCCACACGATTCCAAATACCTTCAGAAGAAATTGGTTGGTCATTGTAGATATTTGCCATAAACTCTACATTGAAACGCAAAAAGTCAATCAATTCACAAGCCGAGTCAATTTCCGCTTGATGAATGGTTTTAGACTGGGCAATCATGGTAGCGGCATTCATTTTTGCTCTGTAAGGCCCTGCAATGAGTTCTGCCGCTTTTAAGAAAATAGCCGCACGTTCTTCCCACGGCATGGCAGCCCATTTTTTACGAGCCTCCAAAGCTGTTTTGATCGCTTTTTCAACATGTTGTTTTTCAGCTAAATGATACTTTCCTACCACATGTTGATGATCGTGAGGAGCGGTCATGTTTTTAGTGTTTCCAGTTCTTATTTCCTCCGAACCGATGTATAGTGGAACATCTGCCTGACTGTTCCAAAGCTCTTTGTATGCTTTTAAAACAGCATCACGTTCAGGCGTTCCTTTTGCATATGACTTTACAGGCTCATTTACAGCCTTTGGTACATTAAAAAATCCTTTTCCCATAAGTTACTTTTTTTGAAAATTTATTTATTATGTCTTACTTTACTTCTTTTCGATTATGTTTTAAAGATTACTCACCTAATTTTGACAAAACAAAATCCTTTTGGTAAGTAAATACAAAAAACTAATTTATTTCATCAAACGTGTTTCCTTGACGGATATCTCCCGTATTGTATCCCTTCATAAACCATTTCACACGCTGTTCAGAGGTGCCATGTGTAAAAGAATCAGGCTCCACATGCCCACGAACACGTTTCTGAATAGCATCATCTCCTACGGCATGGGCAGCACTCATCGCCTCTTCAATATCGCCTTCCTCTAAATATTTCCGATTGTGATGAGCCCATACTCCTGCGTAAAAATCAGCTTGAAGTTCTTGAGCTACAGACAGTTTATTAGCATAAGCTTGGCTTTTCCCTTGCTGTGCTTGTCGTACTTTTTTAGACGTACCAAGCAAAGTTTGTATATGGTGCCCTACCTCATGAGCCATTACGTAGGCGATAGCAAAATCGCCTCCTTTCGCTCCAAATCGTGTACGTAACTCCTCAAAAAAACTCATATCCATATAAATCTTGTAATCCGCAGGACAGTAAAAAGGCCCTACAGAAGCCGTTGCTCTTCCACAAGCAGACTCAACAACATCGGTAAACAACACCAAAGTTGGTTTTTGATATTCACCTAAACTATTTTCTTTAAATATCTTATCCCAAACATCTTCCGTATCTGCCAAAACCGTTGCCGCAAAAGCTCCAATTTGTTTTTGTTCTGGCGTAAGTTCCACATTTGCATCTGCTTGTTGCACTTGTTGGCTTTGGTTAAATTGTTCTAACATAGGGGCTATTGTTTGTCCTGTTTCGCCTCCAAAAACCTGCAGAAGCAGAATAATGATACCTAAAATACCTCCTCCTGCGATGACCTTTTTACCTGCTCCTGAGCCTCTACGGTCTTCAACATTCCCACTTTGCCGTCTGCCTTCCCATTTCATAGATACATAAATTTTTAAAATATAGATGACAAAAATACGATTCTCATCGGTAATATTCAAATTTTTTTGAGAATAATATTCTACCTGAGTAGTTCTATTTGCTTCAACGAAAAAATATACTACCTTTGCAACAAATAATCTTAATATAGTGTCATATTATAAGTTTAAAATAACATAAAATGTCAGACGATAAGAAAGTAATTTTTTCAATGTCGAAGGTAAGCAAAACGTACGCTTCGACTAATAAACAGGTGCTTAAAGACATCTATTTAAGTTTTTTTTACGGAGCTAAAATCGGTATTTTAGGATTGAATGGTTCGGGAAAATCATCTCTTTTAAAGATTATAGCAGGTGTTGATAAAAACCATCAAGGCGAAGTAGTGTTTGCCCCAGGTTACACAGTTGGATATTTGGAACAAGAGCCACAATTAGATGAAAACAAAACCGTGATTGAAGTGGTTCGCGAGGGAGCTGCCGATGTAATTGCCATTTTGGACGAGTTTAACAAAATCAATGATATGTTTGGCTTGGAAGAGGTTTACTCCGACCCTGACAAAATGCAAAAATTGATGGACAAACAAGCTGAATTACAAGATAAAATCGACGCTTGTGGTGGTTGGGAAATCGATAACAAATTAGAAGTGGCAATGGATGCCCTTCGTACGCCTGACCCTGACACTCCTATAAAAGTGCTTTCGGGAGGAGAACGTCGTCGTGTGGCGTTATGTCGTTTATTGTTACAACAACCTGATGTTCTGTTACTTGACGAGCCTACTAACCACCTTGATGCCGAATCGGTACTTTGGCTAGAACAACACCTACAACAATATGCAGGAACGGTCATCGCCGTAACGCACGACCGTTATTTCTTGGACAATGTAGCAGGTTGGATCTTGGAACTTGACCGAGGTGAAGGCATTCCGTGGAAAGGAAACTATTCATCATGGCTTGACCAAAAAGCAAAACGTTTGGCACAAGAGCAAAAAACAGAATCCAAACGCCAAAAAGTATTGGAACGTGAGTTGGAATGGGTACGACAAGGAGCTAAAGGACGACAAGCCAAGCAGAAAGCCCGTTTGCAAAATTATGACCGATTACTCAACGAGGACCAAAAGCAACTAGAAGAAAAACTCGAAATCTACATTCCGAACGGACCTCGTTTAGGCACTAATGTCATTGAAGCAAAAGGAGTTGCTAAAGCCTTCGGGGATAAACTTTTGTATGATAACCTTAATTTTGTGCTTCCACAAGCTGGGATTGTTGGAGTAATTGGTCCTAACGGAGCAGGAAAATCCACAATTTTCAGAATGATTATGGGTGAAGAAACTCCTGATTCAGGAGAATTTATAGTGGGTGATACAGTAAAAATTGCTTATGTTGACCAATCCCATAAGAATATTGACCCTGAAAAATCCATTTGGGAAAATTTTTCTGATGGGCAAGACCTTATTATGATGGGCGGACGGCAAGTTAACTCCCGTGCCTACCTCAGTCGATTTAATTTCAGTGGAAGTGAGCAAAACAAAAAAGTAGCTACGCTTTCAGGTGGAGAACGCAACCGTTTGCATTTGGCAATGACCTTAAAAGAAGAAGGAAACGTACTTTTACTTGATGAGCCTACTAATGACTTAGATGTTAATACATTACGTGCTTTGGAGGAAGGTTTGGAAAACTTCGCAGGTTGTGCAGTAGTCATCTCGCACGACCGTTGGTTCTTAGATAGAATTTGTACGCATATCTTAGCTTTCGAAGGCGATTCACAGGTATATTTCTTTGAAGGAAGTTTCTCTGAATATGAGGAAAACAAACGTAAACGCCTTGGAAAAGAAGTTACTCCAACACGTATTAAGTATAAAAAATTGGTTAGGTAGTCAAGATATTCATTTTTTCAAGAAAAAGAAGGGGATACGAAGTTACGGAATATTTTACATCCCGCTCTGGATCCCCTTTCTTGGTGTGAGATAAATTCAAAAACTCTACAATCATGGAACAGCTTATTGTTATAGCCATTGTACTTTTCTCGACTTTTATTTTCTACAAACTACACAAAGCCTCACACAAAGCGGACAATAAGCTTAAAAAACAAGAGGAAATCGATGAATTATCCTTTTACAAACGAGAAGGTAAACATTTTAGGAAAGCTTTTGATGAATGTTTCATCATACAAGAAAAGGTAAAAGAAGATGTTTTAGACGTGGAAGCTAAAGATTTTAGGGACTACATGACACGACCAGGAAGCAAGTACCGAGACGAGGTTTTTATTGAAAGCAATAAAACTCGCATTTCGTGCTATGCTGAATTGCTTGGAAAAGAACGTTTGCTCTACAAAATTGTAGATTATGACTACACCGTTGTTCAAATGAAAGCTCGAATGCAAGGCTACATCGACTTGTATATCATTGAGGAAACTTATGAAGACGGCGATTATGTGTACGGCTGGTTTTTCGATACAACTTTTTTAGAAAAGGATTTATTTGAATAGTTATTAACACTACTCCTAGAGTATGTAGAGCTAAAAAAACAGGCTAAAACTTTATAAATTAAATCTTTGTACGAATAGAAGCATAGTAATAACCTAACCCCCACTTGAATTATTTTATTGATTATCGGTCTGTTATCACCAAACCTTTCAAAATCATCTCAAAATAATTCAAATGGGGGTTAAACGATTCTACTATTTGTTAACTGAAGTCTATCGGATTTCCTTATTTGTTACAATCTTTTCTGCGTATCGTCAATATCGGCAGTAAGAGTTTTCAAAAAAGCTACTATATCATTCACTTGCTTATCTGTCAGCTCTTTATCTGATTGCAGTTTTGCCATTATCCTTACAGCATCTTCTAATTTTTCTACAGATCCATCGTGGAAATACGGAGCTGTTTTTTCTATGTTTCGCAATCCTGGAACTTTAAAGAAGTATTTTTCTCCTTCATTTTTATTCAAGTCAAACAATCCCGCATCAACTTTTTTACTTTTGGTATGCTCCCAGTAATCCCCAAACAATCCGAATTTTTGGAACATTTGTCCTCCAATGGCTACCCCTGAATGACACGTAATACAACTATTATCTACAAAAGCTTGAAGCCCGTCTTTCTCTTGCTGAGTTAAAGCATGTTCGTCGCCATCCAAGAACTTATCGAATCGTGATACAGGATTTAGCGTACGCTCAAATGCCCCAATAGCATTAGCTATATTTTTAAACGTGATTGGTTGTTCTTGGTCAGGATACACTTTTTTAAACAACGTCTGGTATTCGGCTACCTTTCGCAATCTATTTTCTAAAAATTCTGCATTAGGGATATTGTGTTCCACAGGGTTTAGAATAGGCCCTTCAGCTTGTTCCTCGACATCTTTTGCCCTTCCATCCCAAAACTGCATCGCGTGTAGACTGGCGTGAAATACTGTAGGCGAGTTTCTACCTCCAAGCTCTTTGGTATCCCCTGGTGAAAATGCCAAGTTATCCACACCAAAAGTTTCTAAATTGTGGCAAGAATTACAACTGATGTTCCCATCCTTTGATAAGCGTGTATCGAAATACAGCTTCTTACCTAAAGCGATTTTTTCTTCCGAAATTTCTGGTTTAGGAACAGAGCTAACGGATTTGAAGAACGTTTCAGCTGTTTTTAATAATTCAGATTTTGTTTCTTCAGGATGTACTTCATTGACAACCTGTTTTTTAGGAGCGTTGTTGCAACTTACAAGCACTCCCAGTGACAATAAAAAATAAATTTTACGCATACTTGTTGTTAGATTTGTTAGTTGCTACAAATTTCGTTCTTTTTTTTTGATTTTCCTATTATTTCGAATTGTTTTTCCTACTCAATGAACAAACAAAATTTTAGACCAAATCCAAAAAAAATACGTTTTATTTTTAACTTATAACTAATTGATTATCTTGCTTAAACAAAAAATAAGGGTAATTGCTTCCGAAAATAAACAACGAGAAAATTTGCAACTTCACCAAAAGTAGTAAAACATCTTAACACTTATATTTTTTACTGAAGAAAAAGATTAAAAATCAACCATTTGTACGCGAGTAAAACAACCTTATCCCTGCTTACATTTAATTTTTACACATCGTTTAAAAGCCAAAACTACTCTACCATAAATAAATCAGATGCTATACCATCGGATAGAAATTTTCCTTTTGGAGTGACCCGAAGATAATAACCTTCTAAACGTAAGGTAGCCTCAGCAAAATGTCTTTGGGCTTGTTGCAATAAATAGGTATAATATTTTTCCCCAAACTCTTGCTTCACTTCAGTGATTGAAATACCAATCATTGTACGTATGCGAGTGATTATCAATTCATTATATCGATCGTTTTGCGAAAGCACCTCTTTTTCAGCAGGAAGTTCACCCTTTGCAATCGCCTGTATGTATTTAATATTGTGAGCGATGTTCCAACTGCGTTCACTTCCATTAAAACTATGTGCCGATGGCCCAATTCCCATATATTTTTTCCCAAACCAATAAGCCGTATTGTTTCTACTAAAATATCCTTCTTTGCCAAAATTTGAAAATTCGTAGTGTACAAAACCTGCTTTTATCAAAACTTCAATCATCTTTTGAAAATGGGATAACGACTGATTATCATCAACTTGGGTTATTTTCCCTATTGCGATAAATTTATGCAATGCCGTTTGTGGTTCTACTGTCAGTGCGTAGGCTGATATGTGTGGAACATTGTAAGACAAAGCCTTTTCGAGATTTTGTAGCCAACGCTCATCACTCATATTAGGAATTCCATAAATCAAATCAAGAGTAATATTATCAAAAAAATTCGGTGCTTCCGAAAGCAATCTGTGAACTTGCTCTGTAGAGTGAGCTCGGTTCATCATGCGTAGATCTTCCTCAAAAAACGACTGCACACCAACGCTCAATCGATTAATTTTAAGAGATTTAAATACACATAAACGCTGTTCGGGAGTCTTTCCATCTTTGAAAAAATCGTCGGGATTCGCTTCTATGGTAATCTCTGCATCATCACTAACACAATAATTTTCAAAAACGGTTTGTAGAATACGCTCCAACTCCTGATCGGAGAGAATACTGGGAGTTCCACCACCAAAGTAAATGGTCTGAATAACGGAATTTTCAGCTTCTTTTTTTCTAATTATCAACTCCTTACACAAAGAGTCTACCATCTCACTTCTGCGTTTCAGAGTCGTGGAAAAATGAAAATCACAGTAATGGCATGCCTGTTTGCAAAAGGGAATATGTATGTAAATGCTATGCAAAATTGCTATTTTTATCGGATGCGGTTTTCATTTTGTTTTACAAAAGCTGCCCAACTATTGTATGATTTTTGGGTAGTTACTTTACCGTTATTAAAAAAGTGACATACGGCGACAGCGAGTCCGTCAGTAGCATCAAAATATTTAGGTAATTCTTTTATTTTCAGTAGCTGTTGCAACATTTTTGCAACTTGTTCCTTAGAAGCATTTCCGTTTCCTGTGATTGCCATTTTAACTTTTTTAGGTTCATACTCGGTTATAGGAAGTTGCCGAGAAAGCCCAGCTGCCATTGCTACTCCTTGAGCTCGACCTAATTTGAGCATTGATTGGACATTTTTACCAAAGAAAGGAGCTTCAATTGCTAATTCATCAGGATGATACGTGTCGATAAGTTCTATAGTTCTGTCGAAAATTACACGAAGTTTGATATAGTGATTATCATATTTTTGAAGATGTAACTCATTGACCTGCAACAATTCCATCTGCTGATTTTCAACTTTGATAATACCAAAACCCATAATGGTTGTGCCAGGATCTATTCCTAAAATGATTTTTTCCACAAATTTCTATTGTTTATTTCACACAGACTTTAAACTGCACCTTTTATTACTTGAAGAAGAAATTATCAAAGTGCAATTGTTCAAAAGAAAAAAGAACTGGTTCAAAAAATCCCTGTAAGATTTAGAATTCTTATGTAAAGAATCATCTCCTACTTTACATTCATCACAATTGGAACTCGAAACTGTACACTAATACTAACTCCGTGTTTTGTAGCGGGTTGAATAGGATTTATAGTTGCAATCTCATCTAAGTTATCTGCTAAATCTTCATCAAGAGTAGGCAATAACTCTTTCGTTTTCGCCTTGGCTTCAGTATTTTCCAGCACAGCCTTTCCGTTGTTATCAATTTTAATATTTACAAATATAGTATCCAAAATAGGTTCGGTAACCTCTATTTTTTCGTTTTCCAATCGTTCTTGCAAAAACTTAGAAAAATGTTGTACAAAGCACTGTTTTTGCTCCTCCTTAGACGCTGATTCTGAGCATAATCCTTTAAAAATAGGATATGTATCAACCTCATTCATATCAATCTCAGCAAGTCTAAGATCGGCAATGGAATCCAACTTAGCTTGTTTTATTTTTTCTTTTTCCTCTTCTGTTAAATTAGCTCCACCACCTCCACAGGCTGTTACCAACGTAAGCGATAGATATAAAAACCAAAAGCTATATTTCATAAATAAACATTTACTGCATGATTCAGGTTTCAAAAGTAATATAAAAAATTGATACAAAAAAATAAAACAGGTTTTTTTATTTTATTTATAAAATGTATATATTTGTGGATTATTTAATGTATGGTCGATATAGGGAGTAGTTCTTACAAGATTATTTTCGATTTTCGACCTACATAAACATTTAAAATACAGTTGTATACACCAAATTTTCCAACAACGGTAAGCAACGTAAGTGAATAAAAATCGTTTTATTTGTTTCCTGCAGGTTTGTTTTGCGTTATTCAATGGGCAATTGAAAACTGGGAGCAAATTAATCACTATTATTTTGAAAAATATATATTTTATGAAATACAAAAGAATATTATTGAAATTAAGTGGCGAAGCTCTGATGGGAAGCCGTCAGTATGGCATTGACCCTGCCCGTTTAAAAGAGTATGCTTCTGAAATCAAGCAAGTTGTGAAAGAAGGCGTTGAAGTTGCTATTGTGATAGGTGGCGGAAACATTTTTAGAGGTGTTGCTGGAGCAAGTAATGGAATGGACAGAGTTCAAGGAGATTATATGGGAATGCTTGCAACAGTAATCAATTCGTTGGCATTGCAGAGTGCTTTGGAAGATGAGGGTATTTATACGCGTTTGCAAACGGCTATTAAAATGGAAGCTATTGCGGAACCTTTTATCAAACGCCGTGCGGTTCGCCACTTGGAAAAAGGACGTGTCGTAATTTTTGGTGCGGGTACAGGAAATCCTTATTTCACAACCGACTCAGCAGCAGTACTTCGTGCTATTGAAATCAATGCTGATGTGATTTTGAAAGGTACTCGGGTGGACGGAATTTACACTGCCGACCCAGAGAAAGATTCAACCGCAACCAAATTTGAACGTATTACATTCGATGATGTGATGGATAAAGGTCTGAAAGTGATGGATATGACTGCTTTCACACTGAGCCAAGAAAACAATCTACCGATTATTGTTTTCGACATGAACAAAAAAGGAAATTTGATGAAGGTTGTAACTGGCGAAAATGTGGGTACCACAGTTGATGTGAAGTAACTTCTCTTTGTCAGAGCCATAAAAATCGGAATTGATAGAAAATAAAACACTTAAAAAAACAAACAATTTTTTATATTATAAATATGAACGAAGAAATTAACATTATTCTAGAAAGTACTGAAGAAGCAATGCAAAATGCCTTAGCTCATTTAGAAAAAGCTTTAGTAAATATTCGTGCAGGAAAAGCAAGTCCACAAATGTTAGGGAGCGTTTTTGTAGATTACTACGGTTCACAAACTCCTCTAAGCCAAGTAGCTAACGTAAGCACACCCGATTCTCGTACGATTACTATCCAACCGTGGGAAAAAAGTATGATTCAGCCTATTGAAAAGGCAATTTTGGTTGCTAACTTAGGTTTTAACCCTATGAATAACGGTGATTATGTAATCATTAGCGTACCTCCTTTAACCGAGGAACGCCGTAAAGATTTGGTAAAACAAGCTAAAGGAGAAAGCGAAGATGCTAAAATTAGTGTACGCAACGCCCGTCAGGAAGCTAACAAAGAAATCAAAAAAGTAGAGACTTCAGAAGATATCAAAAAAGATGCTGAGGAAAGGGTACAAAAACTAACGGATAAATACATCAAAAAAGTAGATGAAGTTTTAGCCGTTAAAGAATCTGAAATCTTAAAAGTCTGATTCCTTCATCTTACGAGTAAAGATAAAATAGTTTTTAATCTCACACATACACGAAGCATGAAACCGTAATGGATTCTTTCTAAATGAAAACAAGACAGTTACACTTTGAATGTTTGGCTACAAGATTAGAATAAAAAAATCAAAACTTTGTCAAATAGCCTATATTTTGACAAAGTTTTGAAATAAAAAAACTCAGCGAAAACCTGACATGATCTCTCCGAATGAAAAATACAATCGCCAATAGAGTTAATGATTTTCTAAAAAAATTCCCTCCCTTTGATATTATTGATCAAGAAAACTTACTTAATTTATCCAAAGAGGTTACCATTATTTATTTGGAAAAAGGGAAAATAGTATTCAATGAGCAAGACCATCCACACGATTATTTTTATATCGTAAAAGAAGGTGCCATTGAAATGCGACAAACAGTGAATGACAATTTTGAGATGGTCGATATCTGTGATGAAGGTGATGTTTTTGGGGTACGTCCCATAATTACGAACACACCTTATCAAATGAGTGCTATTGCTCAAGAAGAATCTATTATTTATGGCATCCCATCCAAGGATTTCAGACCTCTGATTGAAAAAGATACCAAAATCGGATTGTATCTGATCGAAATATTCGCTTCAAAAACTCGGAACCCATATTCAATAGATCATACGAAGTATTTATATCAGAATTTTGATAGAAACATGCTTCAAAAGGATTTTTTTGAACTTCAACCAGCTGTTTACGTCAAAAAAGTGGTCAAAGCCAGTCCCGAAGAATCTATACAACAAATAGCAACCTTGATGACCGAAAAAAGGGTGAGTAGCATCGTAATTGTGGATGCTGACAAAAAACCCTTGGGAATTGTTACGGATAAAGATTTGCGAAAGCAAATTGCTACCAGTTATTTTTCATTGGACATGCAAGTTTCACAGGTAATGAGCAGTCCAGTGCGTACCTATCCCAAACAGATGACTATCGCAAAAGCTCAATTCGAGATGATAAAAAATAACATTAATCATCTGATTATCACTGAAGACGGTACAAATAACACTCCTACGATTGGTATCATGACTCAGCACGACATCGAAACTGTTAAAGGAGATAGCATCCCTGAGTTGATGAAAGCGGTGAAACGCTCCAAAAAGTCAAAGCACCTGAAAAGTATCCGCCAACAATCCATTAATTTATTAAAGGGATACGTAATCCAAAACATACCTTTGGGATTGATCACCGATTTGTTTCATCAGTTGTTCGAGGCAATTACTTCAAAAGCTATTGAATTGTGTATCAAACGTATGCCGACACCTCCACCCGTACGTTTTGCATGGGTTAGTTTAGGGAGTTTAGCACGAAAAGAGCAGTTTCTCATCACCGATCAGGACAATGCCATTGTCTTTGAAGATGTTACTGAGGAACACTATGAACAGACTCAAACCTATTTTTTGCAATTAGCAAATAAGATAAATACTATGTTAAACAAGATTGGTTATGACTATTGTCCTGCAAATATGATGGCAAAAAATCCGAACTGGTGTTTGAGTTTATCAAAATGGGAAGAACAATTCAAATCATGGGTATCAAATGCGAACGATGCTGATTTACTAATGTTTTCAATTTTTTATGATATGTCGTTTAGCTTTGGAGAGGCTACATTAGTGAATAAATTAAGTGATAAAGTGTTCGAATTTACACAAACCAATGAACGATTTATGGCATTGTTAGCAAAAAGTGCTTTGGAAAACCCTTCTCCATTAGGATTTTTTAGAAATTTTATCGTAGAACACGATGGAAAATACAAGGATCAATTCGATCTGAAGGCCAGAGCTTTAACTACCATTAGCGATATTGCACGATTGTTAGCTTTGTCACACAAAATCAAAAATATAACTAACACTGCTGAGCGATTTGAAAAATTAGCCGAACTTGAACCTCAAAATAAAGAAATATTCCTAGCCTGTGCCTATGCTGCCAAAGCCTTACTTAAATTCCGTATAAAAAGTGGATTAAAAAATGATGACAGCGGTAGATACCTGAATATCAAAAATTTAAATAAAGAAGAAAAGACAAAACTAAAACGCTGTTTCAAAACGATTTCCAACGCTCAAGAATTGATAAAACTGCGATTTAAATTGAATTTAACGTATGTTTAGGTCAGTCGTTAATAATATCAGGGGTTAGCATATAGCGTATAGCTTACAGCTTAAAAAAACAAAAACATGCAGGAAGAAGAATTATTATACACGATAGCTTTGAAAAAAATTCCGATGGTAGGCGACATTACAGCTAAAAAACTACTTGCTCACTTTGGAAGTGCCAAAGCTATATTTTCAATCAAAAAACATCATTTGGAGCGTGTTAGCGGTATTGGAGAAAAACTCTTACAAAATTTTTCCTCCTCTGCTGACTATCTACGTCAGGCAGAAACTGAGCTTGAATTTATCCTGAAAAATAACATCAAAGTTTGTCACTACAACGACACTGACTACCCTACTCTATTGAAACAATGCGTTGATAGCCCGATTATATTCTACCAACGTGGAAACATAAATTTGGCTAACAAACGTATTTTAAGCATTGTTGGAACTCGAAATATAACTCCGTATGGAATTGCTTTTTGTGAAAAAATAATTGAAGAACTATCTGATTTAGACATAGTTATTGTTAGTGGATACGCCTATGGCGTAGACATTCTGGCTCATAAAACGGCTATGAAGCACAATTTACAGACAATCGCTTGCTTAGCTCATGGATTGAATACTATCTACCCTAATCAACATGCTAAATATATGGCAGAAATGGAAGCTAATGGCGGATTCATTACTGATTTTGGTATTGATAGTAAATTCGATCGAAAGAATTTTCTAAGCCGTAATCGGATTATTGCTGGTTTATCAGAGGCTACTATCGTAATTGAATCGGGAATCAAAGGTGGAAGTTTAGTTACTGCAGACATTGCTTTTTCATATAACCGCGAGGTCTTTGCCGTTCCTGGAAGAGCTTCCGACCCTTATAGCTTGGGATGCAATATGCTGATACGCAATGAAAAAGCTCGAATTTTACTCTCTGCTCAAGATTTATTATATCACCTAAATTGGGATAAACCTAAAGCCAAAACCATTCAACAAGAATTATTCGTTTCTTTAACTCCCGAGGAAGAAAAAATACATAATCACCTGAAAAACAACGGAAAGCAATTATTGGATTCGATAGCTATAGACTGTCAACTTCCTATTTACAAAGTATCTTCCTTATTATTTCAATTAGAAATGAAAGGAATGGTTCGTCCGTTTCCTGGTAAACTTTTTGAGGTGATATAAGTGAAGATTCCATATTTATACCAAATCATCTCTGTCTGCATATATAGAAAATCTATAATGATATTTTCAAAATTTAAAATCGTTTTATTTTTATTCTAACAGAAAAAGTTAACTCTTTACTTCTGAATACTTTAAAAACAAACATTTTTTTATTTAATAATATGTTAAAAAAAAACAACCTTTTCTTTGCTTTTAGTAAATATATACATATCTTTGTGCCATTATTAACAAACACATAAATTTATGAAAGTAAAAATTTTAACCTTGTTTATGTTTGTGTTAGGATGGTGCTTCAGTCCGCTATTAGCACAGACAGTATCAGTAAAAGGAGTTGTTACTGATGAAAGCAAAATTCCGTTAGCAGGAGTAAGTATTTCTATCAAAAACACCTCGCGTGGGGTTTCTACTGATTTTGATGGAAACTATGAAATCAAGGCTAATCCAGGTGATGTTTTGGTTTTTAGCTCTTTGGGCTTCACCTCTCAAGAAAAAACCGTGACAGGGGGGGGTAAATCACTAATAATCAATGTTTTACTAAAAGAAGAAACTGAACAACTTGAAGAAGTTGTGGTTGTTGGATTTGGGACTCAGAAAAAAGTAAATCTGACAGGTGCGGTTACTTCTGTGGATGCTAAAACATTAGAATCTCGCCCTGTAACTACAGTTACAGAAGCCTTACAAGGCGTAGCTCCTGGATTAAACATTTCTACATCAAACTCAGGAGGGCAATTAAATACCACTAAGGGAATAAACATCAGGGGAGCTGGTACAATAGGTACGGGCTCTACATCCGGACCCTTAGTTTTAATAGACGGGATGGAAGGAAACATGAATGCTTTGAATCCTAACGATATTGAAAATATCTCCATCCTAAAAGATGCAGCAGCAGCGTCAATTTACGGTTCAAGAGCTCCTTTCGGAGTTATACTAATCACTACCAAAAAAGGAAAAGCAGGAAAGGTTTCTGTTAATTACAGTTCTAGTCTTAGAGCGGATTCTCCCATTATTCGTCCTAAAATGGTAGATTCTTACACTTGGGCATTATATTTCAACGATGCCGATGTAGGGGGTACACAATTTAGAGAAGAAAAACTACAACAGATCAAGGATTTTCAAGAAGGTAAAAGAACGGAATATATGTTCCGAAACAGCTCTAACAAATGGGAAACTTGGGATGTACATGACTTGTTACCCGTTGCAAATACTAACTGGATTGACGAGCATTACAAAAGAGCTTCCTTCTCAACGGAGCATAACCTAAGTGTAAATGGAGGATCAGAAAAAGTACAATACTACCTATCAGCTAATTTTCTCAACAGAGATGGTCTTTTCCGCTATGCTCCAGAAACGTTCGATCGTTATACACTAACAGGGAAAATTAATGCGCAAATTAACGATAAATTGAAACTAGGATATAGCACCCGATTTGTACGTCAGGATTATGAAGCTCCTTCTTATTTAAGTAATAACGGTGTATTCTTTCATGATATTATCCGCTATTGGCCTATCATTCCTTTAAAAGATCCTAATGGGTTTTATGCACGTGAAAGTAAAGTAGCGTACCTACAAGATGGTGGACGTCAAAAATCTCAAAAAGATTGGTTATACACACAGTTAAACGCTTCTTATAAAATATTAGACAATTGGGATTTAAAAGTTGAATTCAATTACAGAACTCATAGTGAATTTGCACACACTGATTACTTGACAGCATATGCTCATGATGCAGATGGGATTCAATATCCTATCCATAATCAAACGTCTTCAGTAAAAGAATATGCCTATAAGCATAACTTTTTTAACCCAAATATCTATAGTAACTACCACCTTGATTTGGATAATGGGCATAATTTTAAATTTATGGTAGGTTTTCAGTCAGAAATTCTTAAAGACAGAAATTTGGGAGCTGAAAAACAAAATATAATTACTCCTCTCAACCCTACTTTAAATACAAGTGCTTCTAGTGATAAGGTAACCAATGGAGGGTATGGACATTGGTCAACTACTGGATTCTTCGGTCGTATAAATTACGACTACAAAGGAAGATACTTGTTGGAAGTAAATGGAAGATACGACGGAACAAGCCGATTCTTGAGAGATCAACGTTGGAACTTCTTCCCATCAGTATCTGTAGGATGGAATATTGCTCAAGAAAGTTTCTGGGAACCATTACAAGAAAAAGTAAGTACATTAAAACTTAGAGGTTCTTGGGGAGAATTAGGGAACCAAAATACACAAAACTGGTATCCTTTCTATTCAGCAATGGGATATCACCCTAATGCAGGAGCTTGGATTTTAGGAGACAAAAGACCTACAACATCATCGATGCCCGGATTAATTAGTACAGACTTAACTTGGGAAACCGTTCGTTCTTGGAACATTGGTTTGGATGTGACTGCTTTTAATAACAGATTCAACTTCTCATTTGACTATTTCAACAGAGAAACTCTTAATATGGTAGGGCCTGCACCTGAACTTCCTCAAACCTTAGGGACTGCTGTTCCTCGAACAAATAACGCGGATATGCTATCTTCAGGTTTCGAATTGAGCCTAAGTTGGAGAGATAAAATTGGCGAAGATTTCAATTATGGAGTAGGTGTTTTATTGTCTGATTCACGTCAAAAAGTGTTGAAATATCCAAATCCTTCTTTCGCTTTAAACAATTGGTATGAAGGAGAAATTGTAGGTGATATTTGGGGTTATACCACCATCGGTATTGCAAAAAGCCAAGCAGAAATGGATGCTCATTTAGAAAAAGTAAAACAAAATCAATTGGGTAGCAATTGGAGTGCTGGAGATATTATGTATGCTGATTTAGATGGTGACGGAAAAATTTCAGGAGGAGAAAATACTGTTAAAAACTCTGGCGACCGAAGAATCATCGGTAATAGTTCTCCTCGATATAATTTCGGTGTCAACTTAGATGCTTCTTACAAAGGCTTCGATGTCAAACTATTCTTGCAAGGTGTAGGAAAAAGAGATTTCTCTGCGGGAGGTTCTTACTTCTGGGGAGCTAATGGAGGTAAATGGCAAACTGTTGTATTCGAAGAGCATTTGGATTACTTCCGTGACGATGCAAGTCATCCGTTCGGTTTGAATATGGATTCTTACTACCCACGTGCTGATTGGGGCTCAAATAGAAATAAACACACACAAACTAGATACTTGCAAAACGCAGCTTATTTACGAGTTAAAAACTTGCAGTTTGGTTATACTATTCCTCAAGAGTATCTTTCCAACACTGGAATTTCAAACCTAAGAATTTATGTGTCAGGAGAAAATATTATGACTTTTACTAAATTGAGTAAATTATACGATCCTGAAATGCTTGGAATTGGTTATGGAGGAGAGGGAATGAAAACTTATCCGCTTTCCAAAACCTGGTCACTTGGTTTAAGTTTAACCTTATAATTTTGATAATGATGAAAAAATATTTCAAACATATTACGATAGTTTCAGGAGCTTTGTTAATAGCTTCTTGTAATGATTTTTTAGACAGAGAACCTTTGGATAAAATCACTCCCGAAGTGTATTTCAATAATGAAGCTGATTTAGCGTCTTACTCTATTAAGTTATATCCAGAAGCCGATTTTTCTACAATTAGCCCCGGTCAGTATGGACTTTCAGTTTTCAAATCAGATAATGCTACAGATAACCAAGCTGCTTCTGAAGGAAGTACTCGATGGCTTCCTGGTGAATGGCGAGTAGGTTCCTCTGGCGGAGGTTGGGATTTTGGCACAATACGCCAATGTAATTATTTCTTTGAAAACGTATTACCTAAGTACGAAGCAGGAAAAATTCAAGGGAACCAAGCTAATATTAAGCAATATATTGGTGAGATGTATGTACTACGTGCAAACATTTATTTCTCTAAATTACAGTCCTTTGGAGATTTTCCTATCATTACAGAAGTTCTTCCTGATAAAAAAGATGTCCTTATAGAAAAAAGTAAAAGAAGACCTCGTAATGAAGTAGCTCGTTTTATTCTTTCAGATTTAGACAAAGCAATTTCTTTTCTTGGAGAAAGCACCCCTAACGGAAAAAATCGTTTGAACATTAACGCCGCTTATTTACTTAAATCACGGGTTGCCTTGTACGAAGGAACTTGGTTGAAGTATCATAAGGGAACAGCTCAGGTACCAGGGGGAAATGGTTGGCCAGGAGCTTCTGCTGATTATTTAAAAGGATTCTCTATAGACATAGATAGTGAAATCAAATTCTTTTTGAAACAAGCAAAAGATGCAGCTCAGGTTGTAGCAGAAAAAATGGTTAACAACTTAACCAAAAATTCAGGAGAAAGAGTAGCTCGAGATAAGGATTTGGCATCTAAAAATGACTATTACATGATGTTTGCAGACAGCAATATGGAGGCTTACAATGAAGTTATATTTTGGAGAAAATACTCGGAAGGAGAAGGAATACGTCACAACATTCAAATGGAACTTGCTCGAAATGGTGGAGGTTCTGGATACACTAAAGGTTTGGTAGAATCTTTCTTAATGAAAAACGGGCTTCCTATCTACGCTGCTGGTTCAGAGTATGCAGGAGACGATTATTTAAAAGATGTTATCAAAGATCGTGACGACCGATTAGGTCTTTTTATGAAAATAGATAAAGATGTTGTGTATTACCACGAAGGAAAAGCTGTTGAGGCTAAACTTCCAGAAATACTTAATCCTGCTGAAACCAGAGCTTCTACTGGTTATCGTGTAAAAAAAGGTATGAACTATATCGAAAGAGATGCAATAACGCACCATGTAGGTGTTACAGGTTCTCTGGTTTTCCGCGGAGCAGAGGCTCTTCTTAACTACATGGAAGCTAACTATGAGCTAGATGGTTCATTAGATGGATTTTCTCAAAAATACTGGAAAGCTCTTAGGGAAAGAGCAAATGTAGATACTGACTTTAATAAAACCATAGCAGCTACAGATATGGAAAAAGAGAAATTAGGTGATTTTGGAGCTCATTCAGCTGGAAATCTTGTAGATAAAACACTTTACAACATCCGTAGAGAACGTAGAAATGAGTTTATAGCAGAAGGACTTCGTTGGATGGATTTAAAACGTTGGAGAGCGATGGATCAACTAAAAGCAACTCCATACATCGTTGAAGGATTCAAAATATGGGGACCAATGAAGGAATGGTATAAGAAAAAAGATGGAACATCTGCTTTAGTGGTTAGTGATACAGACAGTGGAAATGTGAACTCTGAATCTAGTAGCGTATATTTGCGTCCGTATCAAAGAAACAAGGTAAATAACTTATATTTCGAGGGATACAAATGGAATGATGCTCATTACTTGAATCCTTTACCTATGGATGCTTTTCGATTAACTTCTTTAACGGAAGGAAATTTAGAAACTTCTGTGGTTTACCAAAACCCAGGTTGGTCCAAAGTTTCAGGTGAAAGTTTAAAATAATGTTACAAGTTTTAAATTAAGCGAAAAAGAGGCTGTCTGATAGCCAGACAGTCTCTTTTTTATGTTAAAATTATATTACCTGACATAGATTTCAAATTTGTAAATTACTTTGATAAATCAAGTTGCCTCACAACAGAAAATAATTTTATATTTTTCATCAGAATCACTTGAGTTTTGTAAAAAATTCATATCTTGCACGATTATTAATATTTGTTATATATTGAGGTTTTCTTAGCCTTATTTGTATATCAATGAAAACAACATCAAATCACTTTATTTTCAACAACATACGTATATGAAAGATAAAAAGAAACTCGCGTTACATTGGCAAATTTTCATCGGAATGGTTGCAGGAGGATTACTCGGGCTACTCATGTTGCAATTTTCATGGGGAAAAGATGCCGTTTTAGATTTTGTAAAACCTTTCGGGAATATGTTTATCAAATCATTGAAAATTATAGCTTTACCATTAATATTAGCTTCTCTGATCAAAGGTATTGCTGATTTGAAAGACATTTCAAAAATTTCCTCTATAGGGATGAGAACTATTATTTTATACCTATCAACCACTGTTTTAGCGGTTTCCATCGGGTTGATGGTTGCAAATATCATCAAGCCTGGAGATATGCTAACTGAAGAAACTCGCACTGAACTCACAAGAGAGTACCAAACTCAGGCGAATACAAGTATTGAAGTCGCACACAACAAACAACGCGAAGCCCGTCCCTTGGATCCTATTGAGAACCTAATACCTGACAATCTTTTTCTATCAGCGACCAACAATAGCAACATGTTGCAAATCATTTTCTGTGCTATGCTTTTTGGATTTGCCATGATAATGATTCCGGAAGAGAAGACCAAACCTGTCAAGGCTTTTTTCGACAGCTTGAATGACATCATACTCAAAATCATAGATTTAATAATGAAAGTAGCTCCTTTCGGGGTGTTTGCTTTGATTGCGTCCCTTATTGTAGAGGTGCCAAATGCGGAAATGCTTTCCGCTCTCTTAGTTTATGCCTTGGCTGTAGTAATCGGATTGACCATTATGATGGGTGTGTACGGCCTTTTGGTATGGACTTTCACAAAAAAAACGCCAAAATTTTTCTTTAAAAATTTAGCTCCAGTACAACTATTAGCATTTTCGACAAGTTCAAGTTCCGCTACATTACCCCTGACAATGGAAACTGTTGAAAAGAAATTAGGAGTTGATGAAGAGGTCGCAAGTTTTGTTATTCCGTTAGGAGCAACTGTGAATATGGACGGAACAAGTCTTTATTTAGGTATTGCGGCATTATTCATCGCTCAGGCTTTTGGAATGGATTTGAGTTTCTCGGCTCAGTTAGGGATTGTTGCCACTGCCACTTTGGCGAGTATTGGAACTGCGGGAGTGCCAGGAGCCAGTATTGCAATGTTGGTGATCATTTTAGAACAGGCTGGTATCCCAGAAAGTGGTTTAGCATTGATTTTAGCTGTTGATCGCCCTTTGGATATGCTCAGAACCGTTGCCAATGTAACGGGTGATGCCTGTGTAACAATGATTGTCGGAAAATCAGTTGGAAAATTACACGAACCCGAAGAATAACTGTAAATTTAAATTAGAGATATCGCTATTTTAATTTTATAGCTAATAGCCATTATTTACCAATTACTATTCAAAAAAATATGAAAGATAAAGAACGTAAATTACGGTATCATAAAAGAATGGCAACTACCTTATTTTTGATAATGGTAGTACTTTATGTAACGATGGTCTTCCTACAGAAAAGATATCCCGAGACCTCCCTGATCGGATATATAAAAGCCTTTTCCGAAGCTGCGATGGTGGGAGCATTGGCTGATTGGTTTGCTGTTACAGCACTTTTTCACAAACCATTAGGTTTGCCTATCCCGCATACAAATTTGATTGAAAATCGCAAAAAAAGCATAGGTGACAACTTGGGTGGATTTGTAGTAGACAATTTTTTGAAGCCCGAAGGTATACGTCCGTATGTTGAGGAAGTGAAAATCACTCCTTTCCTTGCCGAGTGGCTAAGTAAAGAAAAAAATATCAATACATTAACTAATGAAATATCTGAAAAAATAGTACAGTTAGTCAATGGGATTGATGAAGAAAACGCTACCGATTTTATCACTCAAAAAAGCAAGGAACTACTCCATGAAATAGAGCTAAAAACATTGATAAGCAAATCTTTAGATTATATTATGGAGGAGAAAGAGCATCAAAAATTATTGAGTTTTATATTACAAAAAATTGAGACCTATATTTGGGAAAATAAATCCTTAGTCCAAGAAAAAGTCTCCTCAAAAAGTGCTTTTTTTATCCCCAAATTCGTTGATGACATTTTGGCAGATAAAATAACCGAAGGACTGGCAAATTACGTAGCTGAAATCATCAAAGATCCTGAACATTCCGTACGTAAAGAAGTTGACAGCCAACTAAACGCATTTAGCAAAGATATTCAAACATCTTCCGCATGGTCAACAAAGATAGAAAACATTAAAAGCCAAATAATTAACTCTAAATCTATCGATAAATACGCTTTACAAATGTGGAAATACCTAAAAGATTATATCAATAACGACTTAGCAAAACCTACTACCGACTCTACATTAAAGCAATACTTCTATAAATATATTCAAAAACTTAGTTTACAGCTACATACCGACGTAGAATTACAGCAAAAAATCAACCGACAAATACAAAAAACAGCATATCAATTCATACTCAAAAACCGCCATGAGGTTGGGATACTTATAAGCCGAACTGTAGGAAATTGGCAGGGTAAAGAACTCAGTCGAAAGCTAGAATTAGAGGTTGGCAAGGATTTACAGTTTATCAGAATTAATGGCACAGTTGTTGGTGGATTAGCAGGAGTGTTGATTTATGCTATTACGCAATTTTTGTAGAAATCAGTAAGTTGTAAAACTAAAAATCAATAATTTCACAAACGAGTTATGGGTATGTTTATCTATTCTATAAATAAAACTTACAAAAGTAAAAAGCATAGTTCTTAACTGACAAAATAACTCATTCGGTTTTTGATAAATACGAATCTCTAAAAAAATAAGTATATATGAATACAAAACAAATTATCGAACAAAGTTTACTAAACAGTATTACGTATCCGACATATCGAAGCCTACATCAACAATACGTCAATGAAAAGCGAACCAGTGGTGCCAACCAGAGCGAAGAGTATATAAAACACAGCACAGTGAACGAAAGTCGCTACAAACGATTGGACAAAACAATTGTAATCCCAGAAGAAAAGGCTACGTTTTTCAAAAACTACGACAAACAAATAACCTTGTTAGTAATAACTGAATTTTGGTGTGGCGATGCGGCTCAAATCATTCCTGTTATCAACAAAATTTCAGAATTGAATCCTAAAATCATGCTAAAACTCGTTTTTAGGGATGATAATGAAGAGTTGATGAATCTATTTTTAACCAATGGAGGAAAAGCAATTCCAATAGCGGTAGTCCTGGATTTAGAAAACAACGTATTAACACACTGGGGATCCAGACCTTCTGAGGCTACAAAAATGGTAGAAGATTACAAGGCAAAACATGGAGCATTGGATGCTGAGTTTAAGGAAAACCTACAAAAATGGTACAACCAAGACAAAGGAAACAATATCATTGATGATTTCGTGAAGATCCTTTCTGAAATTTAAATCAAAAACAGAAATATGAAGATTTAACAACAAGCGACCAGCTATAAACTTAAGCTGGTCGCACATTTGTTCGAAAAATCGAATTTCGGATAGCTACTTTCTAAAATAAGGCGTAAACGCCTAATATCAAACCTACGAAGCTATCATAAAAATTCGATTTTTCGTACAGTTCTATAAAATCCTGAACATTGTCTGTGCTTTATTTTGGGTCTCGTCCCATTCTGAATCGGGAATAGATTCTTTCAAAACGCCTCCTCCTACATAAATATACGCCTGATTTTCTTCAAGTTGCATACAACGTAGATTTACGTAGAAATCAAATTTCTGCTGCTCAACTACTCCGCAATAACCAGTGTAAAAAATGCGATCATACGATTCATTTTCTAATATAAACCGTTGTGCTGCCTCAAACGGAAACCCACAAACAGCAGGCGTAGGATGTAATTGAGTAACCACATCAAACGGGTTTTTATCGGCTTGTAAGTCGGCTGTAATGTGCGTACATAAATGAACCACTCCTCCCGCTCTGACTGTTTTTGGTTCACTAACTTTTTTATTTTCTGTATAGAATTTTATTTTATCAAGAATGTCATCCGTAACAATTTGCTGTTCTTCACGTTCTTTCTGTTGCCAAGTAATTATTCCTTCTTTAAAAGGTTGTGTACCTGCTAAAGCCATGGTATACAGCTGATTTTCTGAAAATTTCAACAAGGTTTCAGGTGTTGCTGCCAACCACACCCCCACTTTTGGATGTGAAAATAAGTAGCAAAATGCCGTAGGATAGTTTTCTATCATTTTCTGGAATATTTCCACAGGATTTTTATGATAAGGTGCAGCTATTTTTCGTGATAAAACTACCTTATGAAGCTCACTGTTTTGCATGGTTTGGACAGCTTTTTTGATTAATTTGATATGATTTTGCTTCTGTCCTTCGTCAAAGGGAAGTTTTCGGTCGGAAAACTGAAAATGAAAATCCTCTACATTTGCTACATATTTTTCTTCGGATTTTAAAAGTATTTTTTTATGTGTTATATTCTGAAAAGGAGCCAAGACAAATCCTTCATTTGCGAATGAATCTTCAAATATATATACTTGATTATCTATTTGATTGTATAAATTTATTTGCTTTTCATTCGGACGTCTAAATATCACAAAAGGAACTTCCGATTCTTGTAGTAAAATAGCTTTTTTTAGTATTTCTGAATAGGAAATCATATTTTTATTGTAGTAAATTTAAATGAAGAAATTAGTTTATCATGTTGATTGGTGGCTTTTATATCCCATAATTGCAAAGTTCCTCCATTATGAATGCAGGTAGCTTTGGCAAAAATAGTATCTCCTACTTTACCTGCCCGCAGATGATTACCACTTAGTTCAATCCCTCGAATACTTTCTCCTTGCTTTCGATAAAGTACGTAAGCTCCCACACTGCCAACGGTTTCGGCTAATGCAAAGGTGATTCCTCCGTGTAAAATACCATCAATTTGTGTAACTCTGGAAGTTACGGGCATTTTCAAAGTAATAAAATCCTTCCCAAATTCAACAGGCTCTATGCCTAAATAAGAAATAAGCTCATTTTCAGGCAATTCACTCCATATTTTTTGTAGTACTTCTTTATCCATAACTTGATGTTTCTAATATTAAATTTGTAAAGATATAAAAAATATCATATAGATAAATATAAAACAAAAAAAATACGTAAGTTTGCCAAAAATTTTGACATATCAACTTTCATTAGACAATAACATATTGTATGAGTTGTTGCTCAAAATATGATAACAACGATAAACATCTAAAAAAGAATATATTATGTGTAGAACATACGCTGGAATTCCAGATGAAAATGCTACTTTTGAAAACTCAAAGGTAATGTTAGTAACCGTTCCTTATGATGGAACATCCACGTGGGGAAAAGGTGCCGATAAAGGGCCTGAGCTTTTCTTGAATGCTTCCGAAAACATGGAACTTTATGACATTGAAACCGACTCTGAGCCCTTCCTGCAAGGAGTATATCTGGCAGGTGAAGTATCAGAAAACAGTTCACCTGAGGCAATGACCGAAGCCGTATATCAAAAGACTAAAGAATTGCTGAAACACGACGATAAATTGTTTACGCTTTTCGGGGGAGAGCATTCAGTATCTATTGGGGCGATTCGTGCTGTAGGTGAGAAGTACGAGAAATTAACTGTTTTACAGTTAGATGCTCACACCGACCTACGCCCTGAATTTCACGGGTCTACATCGAACCATGCTTGTGCTGTATTTGAAGCAAACGAAAAACATAAACTCGTACAGGTGGGTATCCGCTCTATGGACGCTGAAGAAAAAAAATACCTCCCAAAAGGGCGTGTTTTCTTTGCTCACGAAATCGCTAAAAACAAAAAATGGATTGATGATGTACTAGATAAAGTATCTGGAAATGTATACATTACAATTGACTTGGACGCTTTTGACCCTGCCATAGCACCTTCAACTGGAACCCCAGAACCAGGTGGATTACAATGGTATCCAACCTTAAAATTACTCCGTAAAGTTTTCAAGAAATGTAACGTTGTTGCTTTCGACATTGTAGAACTTATGGATAGCCCTATGGCAAAACCAACGGCGTTTTTAGCAGCAAAATTATACTATAAAATGTTGGCATACAACATGAAATACAGTCGTAAAAAATAATTTTTCACAAATATTTCTCTATTTAGTTTTTAAAAAAAAATCTATAAAATGAGACTGTTGCAGAATTGAATTTTATTGTTAAGATTAAAGGAATAAATCAAACTAATAAAAAACATCTATTTATAGTCAGTTTTTTTGTATTTAACTACTTTATCACATAACTTTGAGTTAAATAATAATCCTTAGTTAAACGAATACTTGAATTTTGGAACAGTCTCTTTTTAAATATTCTATTTCCGAATGAAACATCAACCGAAATGATTTACTTCGACAACGCTTCTACAACCCGTCCTTTTCCCGAAGTAGTTGAAAAGATTCAACAAACACTCACTTCACACTACGGAAATCCGTCATCGACCCACAGTCTGGGACGTTCAGCAAAATCACTCATTGAAAACGCACGGAAAAACATCGCTAAATGGTTAAACGTAAATGCTTCTGAGTTGATTTTCACTTCTGGAGGCACAGAAGCTAACAACATGATTCTCAGAAGTGCAGTACGTGATTTGGGGGTAAAAACCATCATTACTTCAAAAATTGAACACCACGCTGTATTACATTGCGTTGAGCATTTACAAAGAGAATACGGTATCGACATTCTGTACGTTCAGTTGTCCGAAGTAGGAGATGTAGATTTACACGATTTAGAATATTTACTACAAAGAACTGAAAATCAAAAAGTTTTAGTAAGTTTAATGCATGTGAATAATGAGATTGGGAATATGTTGCCAATTACCAAAGTGGGAGAACTCTGCAAAACTTACAACGCTTATTTTCATTCTGATACAGTACAATCGATTGGACATTTTCCGTTAGACTTAAAGGCTTTTCCTATAGATTTTATCACCGCTTCGGCTCATAAATTCCACGGAACCAAAGGAATTGGTTTTGCTTACGTCCGAAAAGGCATCCCGTTACGAGGATTAATTTTCGGTGGTGAGCAAGAAAAAGGAATGCGAAGTGGTACAGAAAATTTACATAACATTGTAGCTATGGAAACCGCTTTAAATGAGTCATATAAAAACTTAACAACCTCTACTGAACATATTAAAAGTATCAAAAAACACTTTATAGAATCGGTTCGTAAGTATTTCCCCGAAGCGAAGTTCAATGGTAATTCGGGAAATATGGAAAGTAGCTCGTACACTATCTTAAACGTAGCCTTTCCTTTTTCAGCAGACAAAGGTGTAACCCTACTTTTTACTTTGGATTTGAAGGGTGTAGCCTGTTCCAAAGGCAGTGCCTGTCAAAGTGGTAGCGTACAAAACTCTCATGTTTTATCGGCTTTTCTATCGGAAGAACAACTAAAAATGCCTTCACTACGATTCTCTTTTTCAGTATATAACACCAAAGATGAGGTCGATAAGGTCATTAATATTCTGCGAGAAATTCAAAAATAGCTTTGTCATCTCTTTCGATTTTTCATACTGCCTATTTGCTTAATCAATATTATGGCTTCTTCTGAAAGTTTGTATCTTATCAAAACAAAACAACTGAAAATCAGAAGTATTATGGATTTTAAAACGATATTCGATAAGGGTGAAATGGAAAAATCCCAAAAGTAGAAAATTAAAGTTGATACAACTCCGAATATGGTTATTCTTTGAGTTTCTTTAAAAAAAGGAGACAAGTGAAATTTTCGATAAACAAAACTGATTTTCAGAGCATTATAAATCAAAAAAGCACATAAGGTTGATAATCCAGCTCCATCAATCCCATATAATGGAATGAGCCACATATTTAATACTATTGTACATATAATCAACAATATACCAAGATAAAGGACTATCCTATAATATTTAGAATTGAATAAGATAGCATTGTTAACCCCTACCAAAGAATCCGAAAGTTTTACTAATGAAATAAAAACCAAAACCTTAATTCCTAATGCGTATTCTTTATCGGGTAGTAGATTGTAAAATTGGTTTGCGTTGACGATAATTAAGACAAAAACGATTATGCTTACCAAATAAATGTTAATAGTACTTTTTTTATAAAGTTCATGCAACCCAACTGTCTGATTAGTGCTGATAAACTTAGCTACAAGAGGACTAACCACCTGATACATTGATCTATAAGGAATAGCAATAACTGTAGCTGTAAATATAGCTACGTTGTAAATTGCTATCTCAGAAATGGGTAAATATTGATTAATCATAAACTTATCAATATCCATCAGTAGGTTTGCTACCGATCCCGAAACAACTATAAACAGACTGTAATAAAAAATTTCTCGCTTATTTTTCGGAAGCCCCCAGCTAAATGTGGGTAGCTTTATGGAAAAGGAAGATATTAGCATGAGCAAAGTACGAAGTGCATATGCAACAAACACTCCCCACACAAATTCGTGAAAATCAAAAACTTTATAATAAACACCTAACAACAATAAAGTAATGCAAATACGATGAAAAACCTCTTTCAAAAAATTTCCAAAGACAGTTTTGAGTTGTACTCTTGCCCACGAATAGAAAATCTCGAAATAGCCCATAGCAATGGCTGTAATGAAAATCAAAAAGACGTAATCCCTCACAACCTCATTTTCACCTGAAAGCCATTGTACCATATGCTCATAAGTAAAAACACCTATCAAACCCAACGGAAAAATTATCAAAAGTGGTAAAACGAACAACATTGTATTGAACTTCGATAATTCTTTAGAATCGGCATAGGAAAAATAATATCGAATGAAAGTGTTGTGTACTCCAAAAGCAATCAGTGGAGAAAGTATTGTAGCTGTGGAAGTTATATAGCTAACCAATCCATATTCTTCTTTCGAAAGGAAGTAAACAAATAAAAATAAGGTATTTACTGCTCCAAATCCGAAACCCAGATAAGTAGTTAAAATATTCTTTAACGATTGGCGAAATACAATACCCATTTTAAATAAATTATGGTACAAAAGTAATATTTTTTCAGGAAATAAAAGAGACTGCCCTAAGATGTATGTTTCTTTTTGAAAACTTTTATTCCAAATCCCTGAAGAGGAGGAACCCCTCATTCAAAGTTATTGGGGATTGGAAATGACATCTTAGGACAGTCTAATTTATAAAAATTTATTAACTACAAAAACATCACTATGAGTAGCTGTGCTACCATAATTCGCATAAAGGTTGTGAGTGGATAAACAGCAGCATACGTAACCGCTGGAGCATCGGATCCTGTTACGTCATGGGCAAATGCCAAAGCAGGAGGATCGGTTTGCGACCCAGATAGTAGTCCACAGATTTCTAAAAAGTTCAATTTATAGTAAAAACGAGCTACCAACGCTACCACAATAAGTGGCACCAAAGTGATAGCAACTCCCATCAACATCCATTGCAAACCTGCCCCTTCTGATAGGGTTTTAATGAAATTTTGCCCTGCTCCTAAGCCTACACTGGCTAAAAACAATACTATTCCAATCTCTCTAACCATCAAATTAGCACTATGCGACACATAGTGTGTAACCGAGAAGCGACCTCCGTAACGGCTTATTAAAATGGCAACAATAAGTGGCCCTCCTGCCAAACCAAGCTTCACAGGCGACGACATTCCTGGAATAGCAATCGGAATAGACCCTAAAATAACCCCAAGAACAATACCAAAAAAAAGCTCCGCTATGTGTGGATGTTGCATACGTTTTTTAGAATTTCCGAATACTTTTTCAACCAATTTGATATGCTCTTCATCTCCAACCACAGTGATAGCATCCCCAAATTGTAATTTAGTGTCTTTGGTAGGAACAAATTCAATCCCCGCACGATATACACGACTTACGGTTACGCCATACTGTTCACGTACGTTAATCTCTCCTAATTTTTTCGAATATGCCAGTTTGTTAGTAACATTCATTCGGCGTGAAACAATGTCATTTGCCTCTCCTTCAAACAGAGCTATACTTTCTTTCTTTCCTATAAGAGTTGACAATTTATCAAAATCTTTTGGATTCGCCACCAAAAGTAATATATCTCCCTGCTTTAAGATGGTATCCTTATCCACCATATGTATTTTACCTGTATGATAAACGCGTGAAATAACGAAGTCCATTCCTAAAGTTTCTTTTATAATTGCTACGTGTTTTTCAAATAACACTGGATTTTCGACACGAACAGCTACTTTATCAACACTTGAGTTGTTTTTATTAACTTTCCATTGATTCAGTCGTTTCTCGGCATCTAAATTCACTTTCAGGGCTGACTTGAGAATCATCATCACTAAAATAATACCTAATACTCCAAATGGATATGCCACTGCGTATCCGTTAGAAACGTTGGATAATGCTCCGTTGATAGTCTCTTGTGATTGACCTTCTGCTCTGAAAATGTCTACAATAGCTTGTTGAGCGGCTCCCAGACCTGGTGTGTTAGTCACTGCTCCTGACATAATCCCCACAAGATCAGCCATGCTAGTATCAGTAGCATAAAACAACACTATCACTGTCAGCACACATGTGAGAACTGAGAGTATTGCTAAACTATTAAGTTTTAAACCTCCTTGTTGAAAAGAAGCAAAAAAACCAGGACCAACCTGCAACCCAATGGTGTAAACGAACAAAATCAGACCAAACTCCTTGATAAAGTGCTGGATGTGTCCATCAACAGTAAAACCAAAATGAGCCACTCCAATTCCTGCGAAAAGCACACAAGCAATTCCGAATGAAATTCCCCAAATACGAACCTTCCCTAAGGCTACCCCTAAGGCTATCACAAAACTGTAAACAATGACTGTATATGCCACACTTTCGTGATTTGAAAATAGATTTACTATCCAATCCATATCGTAAAATATTTTAAAATTTTCCGAACGCAAAAGTACTATTTTTCTTTTACATATAAACAAAAAAATTAGTAAATTCTCATCTATAAAAGTCTTTTTTTATGAATTTGATTAATAATTAATGATTTAGCTATTAGTTTCTCTATTTTAGATATTTATGCGTATTTAAAAAGAAATCACCCTTATGTCTTTCGACTTGGGGTGATTTCCAACTTATGAAACGCTATACCTATCGTTTATGCCAAATCAGTGGAGTTTCGGGTTTATCCTCTCCTCCTAACAATTGTAAAGCTCGGTCATAACCAGCTTGGTTTTTTGTTTTCAAACTGATTGGATAACGAACTCTGCGATACACATTTTTAATGTCTGCAGCCGAATGATCAGTGTAAAATGGCATAAATGGCAATAATCCTTCCAAATACGGATTTTCAAAAAACGGCAATCCCGTTCGGCGGTAATCATTGGTTGCCTCGAACGGTTGCCAAGGATTCTGAGCGATATACTTCTGTGTCATAATCTTAGATAGTACATCATTATTAGTTGGATGTACTCCCTTCGGATAATTATAGGTCACGGTTTCTTCCGTTCCTGATGGGTAAATTTTTCGCGTCAGCTGTTTTGAAGTAATCTCGGTTGTATGGTCAAACTTTACCGAAGTTCCGATACGATTATAACTTTCACTTTCCAAATAAGCATCTGCATAGCGACCTATTTTGTGGTAATCAAAACTAGCTTTTACACCTAATTCATACCACTCCTTAGCTGTACGTCCTGTTTCCCATCCGTAGTGAGCTGCCTCTGCCAATAAAAAGTAGGTTTCCCAACATCCGAAATAGACGCGCCGTAAATCTCCTCCACGATATTGCTTACCGATAGCCGGCAAACGACCTAAATTCCTACGGAAACCTCTCAGAATCAAATCATTTTTCCCTGCATTTTCTCCGCAAGTGAATGATGAAAAGGTATATTTCGTACTGAATTTTTGCCCAGAATCTGCAGGAAGTTCAATTTCTTGATAATTAGTATTATTCTTTTCAGCATTTAAATCGCGCTGTACATAAAAATTTACCAATCCATCATGATGCCCAGGTATATGATAATTTACTAAAATACGAGGATCTATTTCTTTAGGAATATAATCATACAGATATCCTGCTGACTGAATATTTGTTTTTGTTGGCAAATAATCCGGCATATAAACTCCTAAGTATTCATTAGGTGAACGTAAATGATTGGTTAGTGCTTCTTGTGGCAAACCATAGGCAGATGTTCCAGGATATTGTGCCATTTCTGCAACTGAAATTCCTCCCAATCCAAAAGAAATGTTAGTCAATGTGGAAGTAATTTCCATTCCAATATAGCTAAGGGCAAAGATAGAACCTGCAGGATCCTCTAAGTCAGCAATACTTGATTGTGCAACGGAAGCATTATCTACATTATTGATAATGAATCCCGAAATATCTCCTACTTCTTGTAAGATGTTTTCAAAACGAGTTTTACCCACTGTACCTACATTTGAAAAACGCATTGCACAACGCAACCGTAACGAATTGGCATATTTTTTCCAAGCACCAATTTTCCCTGCGTAAAATGCATCAAAAGCATCATTTGAAGCCTCAGTACTTTCATCAAATTTGCTCACTGCCAATTTTAGTTCCTCTTCTATATAGGCGTAAATATCTTCAACACTATCATACTCAGCTACTTCCCCTTTGAATCCTTTTCGAGCTGGATAGGGGCCAAACATATCTGTAATCTCTGAAAGCAAATACGCTCGATAAACTCTTGCCATTTGCACATAATTATTGGTTTTGGCATCTGCCTTTCCTGTTCTGATGCGTTCCTCTCCTATTTCAATGGCTTGGCTAACATTGGTAATCCATTTTGCAGCAGAATTCCAATAGTCTGACATGTAATTATTTTGATCTTGCAACACCTGTGGCCCGTGAATAGGGCGATACGTGTACCGAGCTCCCCAAAGCCAAGTACGGTGAAAAAGAATATCCCGATTCCACCAGCTAAGCTGTGCATCAGCGACCGAAGCATTAAACAACCCTTCAACCAGTACCGAATTGCGATCAGCTGCATTGGGATCTTTGTTGATTTCCTCAAAGTCCGAACAAGCGTACGATGAAAATGCAACTATAGATATAATAGCGAATTTTAATATATATTTTCTCATAACACACATTGTTTTAAAGTCCGATAGTAATATTAAACGTAAACGTACGGCTTGTAGGTGGCGCTCCAAACTCCAATGCTGTTACGTTTGTGCCTGTTCCTGAAACTGATTCTGGATCAATTCCTGGAATGTTGGTGTGAATCAACCAAAGATTATTCGCTGTGAAGGAACACTTGAGATTTTGGATTCCAATGCTTTCCAAGTGTTTTTTACCAAACGTATACCCTAATGACAGGGTTCTTAAACGTACCGATGTAGCATCATACATGTTAGCTTCAGTGATTCCGATGTTGTTTTGGGCCAATGCTCCCCAATAACGTTGAGGTGTTACTTGTTTTGTGTTTACATCATATCCTCCTGAGCTATTGGCTATTACACCTTCTACAACAAATGAATCTCGCTTACCATCAACAGCTGTTTCTGCTGCCATTCCATAGCCTGTAAGCAAATTACGTGTCATAGAGAACATTTTTCCTCCTACACGAGCATCTACAAGAAAGTCTAAATTAATTCCTTTCCATGAGAAACTATTGCTAAAACCTAACAAGTAATCAGGTTGCTGATTTCCAAGATAATGTAATGCTACAGCATCTCGCTGAGGCAATCCTTCCGCAGTAAGAATCATCTTTCCGTTGTGAGGACTGTTCGCATCATTGACCCTACGGATAGCCGAGCCATAAATTGCTCCATATTCTTTACCTACTTCAGCAAGTACCATAATCTCATCAACTGTAAGCAATTCATAGGAAGCTACCCCTGGGTAAAGGTCGATAATTTGATTTTCATTCTTAGAAAAGTTTACCGTTGTATCCCAATTTAATCCTTCAGGATTTTGTAAAATACCTACTCCTAACGAAAGTTCAACTCCTTTATTTTCAATATTTCCTGCGTTGATTATCTTGAATTTATATCCACTAGTTTCATCCATCGGCAAACGCAATAATTGACGCATAGCATTGGTCTTATATACAGCTGCATCTAATCGCACTCGGTTATTAAAAAGTCTTAAATCGAGCCCAGCTTCATATGATTTTACTAACTCACTACGCACTGAATGGTCATACAAAATTTCATTAGTTGAAATTGTTGGCACACCCCAATAGTCTTTCGCAACTGAGTAACTGTTATACAACATATAAGGCTCTAAATCGTTCCCCACCTCAGCATAGGAAGCTCTTACTTTGGCAAATGTTACCCATTCAGGTAACTCTATCAATTCTGAAATCACCCCAGAAAAACTCAAAGATGGATAAAAATAGGAACGATTTACTTTACTCATGGTTGAAGACCAATCGTTACGAAAAGTTGCGTCCAAATACAAACTATTTTTCCATCCGATTTGTGCTGAACCGTATAATGAATTCATTTTTCGCTGTGTAATCAATGAGGTTACAGTTGGTTTTTCTTTACCATTGTTCAATGAGAATATGTTAGGAATCAATAAATCTCCTGATTTAGCATTCATCTCTGAAATATGCTGTGACATTAGATTTCCTCCAAAGGTCAACGTTCCGTTAAGATCTTTCAGTAAATCACTTTTTTCAGCAATCAACAGAAAGCTAAGGTTCTTTTCAGAAAATTCTTTGGAAGCCTCTGCATATTGTCCGTTTTTTGGCACTGATAAACTTCCCGAATGTTTGCGTTGATACATTTTTGTGTTGTAGTAGTCCAATCCTCCTTTTACTTCTCCTCGTAACCAATTTGTAAATTCGTAAGTTACCGCTCCAAAACTGATATAACGATTACGCACGTCGTTGTTTGTATTGTACTTAAGAGTCCACCAAGGGTTGTCGTCGGGCAATGTTTGCGTATCATACCACACTTGTTGTCCGTTAACTATCGGTGGATTGAATTCACGAATATCCAATGTACGAGGGAATATGGTCAAGGTTTTAAATACATTTGACTGGTTCAAACCTTGAATTGGACGATTATGAGCCTGAGTGTTCACATAATTGATCTTAAAATCTACTTTCCAACGATCACTTGCTCCTAAATTAGTTGTAGTTCGCAATGCCATTGATGTACGATTCATATCCGTTTCAGGCACCATACTGGTATTATCCATATAGTTAACAGAACCGTATACCGAAGTTTTATTTATTTGTTGCTGGAAAGAAAGAGCTTGTGTGGCTGTAATTCCTGTACGAAAGAAATTATTCATATTGTCATACGCCTCCAATTTCACTTGCTTGTTATTCCAATTAGTTACCGTCTGTCCTTCAATTCTTGGCCCCCAGTTTCGAGCTGTTTTAGGATCGTATAAATTATCAACCCCTTGTGCATAAGTATTTTGCAATGCTGGTTTAACAAAAATATCTTCAGTGGCAAGAGTCGTTGAAAATGTAATTCCAAGTCCTTTCTTTTCCTTTCCCGATTTGGTGGTAATCAGAATAACTCCATTTCCAGCACGAGAACCGTAAAGTGCTGCTGCCGAAGCTCCTTTCAAAACAGTAAGGCTTTCTATGTCTTCCGGATTGATATCGGAAAGTCCGTTCCCCATATCCATTCCGGAATTTCCCCAAATATCGGCAGCTCCACTGGCTTTATTGTCTATTGGCACACCATCTACAACAATCAGTGGCTGATTATCTCCTGTGAGTGAATTTTGCCCTCTCAACACAATTTTTGAAGAACCAGCCATACCTCCCGCTCCTTTAACAATCTGCAAACCAGATACTTTCCCTGAAAGAGCATTTGTTACGTTAGCATCACGAGCCTCAAGTAACTTTGTTCCGTCAATTTCCTGTAAAGCATACCCAAGAGCTTTTTCACTTCGTTTGATACCTAATGCCGTTACAACAACCTCTTCCAACTCTTCAGCGTCTTCTTTCAACATAACATTGAGTTTGGTCACGTTAGCTTTTTTCTCTTGCGTAACAAATCCCATGGAACTGAAAATAAGGATTTCTTCTGCTTGAGCTTGAATGTTGTACTTACCATCAAAATCGGTGGACACTCCTCGGGTTGTTCCTTTAACTAAAACGCTCACCCCTGAAAGTGGAATCCCTGATTCATCGGTAACTACACCACTAACCGTACGATTTTGTGCATACAACCAATGGAAACAAAAAACCATCGTTAGCACAAATGTTACTAAAAACTTTCTTTTCATATTGTACATGTTTTGGGTTAAGTAATTAAAATATCTTCCCTACAAAAATAAAGAAATTTATGTTAACAAAAAACTTTTTTAACTATTTTTCTACATAAATATAACAAAAAGATTTTAATGTGATTTTTTTAAACATTACATTTATCTGAAAATCAGCACTTTTAAAAAATACAAATGTTTTTCCTCCGTAAAAATTCTTGAACCCTATATAAAATTGATCAACCTAGTATAAAAATATATGTAAATTTTAGTTAACAGATTGTTTGGGATTTCAATATAAATTTAGAGGAAAACGTTTATTAGCTATGAAGAAAAATATCCGATATGTGGGAATGATGAGTTGTGGGCAGAAAATTAATCCAAATCATACCTGGCGCCTAAAATTTTAATCGCATTTTCAATGCGCTCTTTCGACGGACGCTCAATATCCTTCAACGGATAATCAATTCCCAATTCATCGTATTTGAATTTAGCCATATCGTGGTAGGGAAGAACCTCAACACGCTCTACTCCTTGTAAAGTGTCGATATAATCGCGAAGTTTTTGTAAGTATACATCATCATCGGTCCATTGAGGTACCAACACATGGCGAACCCACATTTTAGCTCCATTCTGGCTTAAAAAATCAATGAAAGTGATAATATTTTTATTATGTCGTTTGGTAAGACGTTGGTGTTGTGTATCATCAATATGTTTGATGTCCACCAAAAACAAATCGGTAAGAGATATTAACTTAAGAATTTTTTCATTGATAATCGGGGTATTAGCATAAAACCCACCACAGGTATCTACGCAAGTACTTATTCCTAACGACTTTAATTTTGTAAAAAGTTCTAAAACAAAATCTAACTGCAATAAAGGCTCACCACCACTGAGAGTCACTCCTCCTCCACTAGCTTGAAAGAAAGTTTTATACTTAACAATGTCGCTAACCAATTCATCCGTGGTCATCATCTTTGCATCGTCATTATGCAATTCCCAAGTGTCAGGATTGTGACAATACTTACAACGCAACATACACCCCTGAAAAAAAACAACATAGCGTATGCCTGGCCCATCAATATTTCCAAAAGATTCAACCGAATGAATAGCTGCTCGCAACGGATGTGTTTCCATAAAAAGGTGCCTATATTTACTTTAACATATTTTAGTCACAAATGTACATCTTTCTAACCTAAAAAACAAAATCAACGCTTTAAATGCCTAATTAGCTGTTTTTCCTGTTTTACAACTAATAGAACATAAAGCAATAAAAAGACAGTCCCTATATACATGTTTTTATCAAAAACATAGAATACTATAAATGAAGATATTATGCTAAATCCCAAATATATTCCTATTTTTTTAATATTATAGGGTATTGGATATTTTTTTTGTCCAACCCAAAAAGATACCGACATCATAACAAAATAGGTAGCAAGGGTAGCTAATGCCGAACCTTTGTAACTTATTAAAGGAATCAACAGGAAATTAACAATCACGGTAATAAACATCCCTAAAACAGATACATATGCTCCGAAATTGGTTCTATCAGTGACCTTGTACCACACCGAAAGACTGTGATAAATCCCCAAACAAAGATTTGCCAACAAAATGACAGGAACTATCCACAAAGCCTCCCAATACTCTGAATTTGATACAATTATATACTTTAATACATCTATAAAAACAGTAATAAATAACAATATGAAAGCTCCAAAGAGAATAAAATATTCCGTTACCAAAGCGTAGGTCTTTGGTGCATTTTTGTCTTGTGCGTTACTGAAAAAGAAAGGTTCAACACCTAATTTGTACGCTGTTACAAAAAGTGTCATAAACATCCCCATCTTGTAACACGCGGAATAAACTCCGATAGTAGCATCAGCAGTATCAACGGGAAGAAGCATCCGCAAAAAAACACGGTCAAAACCTTCATTTACAGCAAAAGCGATTCCCGCAATGAGTACAGGGAAGCCATAACGCATCATTTGTTTCCATAAAGCAACAGAAAAACTGAATTTAATTCGGAAATAAAGAGGAAGAAGCACCAAAAAAGTAAGTAAACTCGCTATGAAATTAGACATAAAAATAAAAACAACCCCTTCATCTGTCTTATCAATATGATTGCTTAACACCAAGAAAAAATACAGATTAAGTAGTAAATTTACCACTACATTTCCAATCTTAATCAAAGCATAAATCACCGATTTCCCCTCATTGCGAAGCCACGCAAACGGAATTACAACCAACGCATCCAATACCAATATGTAGATCGCCAATCGGATATACTCTACCTTGTAATTCAACCACTCGGCAATATGATTTTGCAAAAGGATAGCTCCCACTAAAAACAGAAAAGAACTAACTGTTACTGAGGTAAGCGCCGTAGATTGTACTTTCTTTTTATCGGTTTCCTTATTCACAAAACGGAAAAAAGCGGTTTCCATCCCATAAGAAAGCAACACATTCCCTAAAATCAAATATACGAACAACCCCGAATAAATACCAAAATCTTGTTTTTCAAGTTTATGTGTATAAAAATTTGTCAACAGAAGAGTTAAAACACGTGGCAGTACGGTAGCCAGTCCATAGACGAACGTATGTTTGAATAGTTTTTTCAGTTTACTCATGATTATAATTGAATATTTTTACTATCCGAGAATAGCCTAAGATATTCTCGCTTTCCTATTCAGGTTAATTGCTTATTTTACAAAAAAACAAAGACTAAAACCGAGTAGTCCCAGCATTAGTCCTTAATTAGTACATTTTCTTGATTTTCAACACTTGTTGTGGAGAAGATGGGGCTCGAACCCACGACCTTTTGGCTGCCAGCCAAACGCTCTAGCCAACTGAGCTACATCCCCTTTGGCGCAAAGGTAAAATTTTTTTTGGATAAATAATCTATTTTCGATATTTTTTTTTACTTTTGGGGAAAATTAAAATTATGGGAACTAATAGAATAAACGGTTCGTTATACACTAAAATAGAAAATCGCGTAGCAACCATCGAATTTGGACATCCTCATGCGAATTCTTTTCCGCTTGAGTTATTAGAACGCTTGGCTAAAGAATTTGATTTATTATCTGAAAACAAAGATGTCAGTCTGATTGTAGTCAAAAGCGAAGGTGACAAAGCTTTTTGTGCTGGAGCTTCTTTTGACGAACTTTTGACCATTGATAATGAAACCGAAGGCACTCGATTTTTCAACGGATTCGCAAACGTATTTTTAGCCATACGCCGATGTAAAAAATTGATTATAGGTCGGGTGCAAGGAAAAACCGTTGGCGGAGGAGTCGGGCTTGTGGCTGCTATGGACTATGTGTTCGCCACGGAAGCCGCAAC